>JAICQO010000052.1 GCA_025937835.1 Polyangiaceae bacterium | reverse complement strand
GCCACGGGCGCCAGGGAGGGCCACGGGCGCCAGATTTTTTTTGATCAGCGCGGCGAGCACAACGAGTCGAAGCGAAGTCACTGCGAGTCGCTCTCCGGAGCCGTTGACGGAGTCGAGCGTTGGATCAGTGACTGGATCCGCCGAGCACTGCGACGGCGGAGTCCTGCACTGAAGAGCTGGGGATTTACCGCCACGGGGCGCCAGGGAGGGCCACGGGCGCCAGATTTTTTTGATCAGCGCGGCGAGCACAACGAGTCGAAGCGAAGTCACTACGAGTCGCTCTCCGGAGCCGCCGACGGAGTCGAGCGTTGGATCAGTGACTGGATCCGCCGAGCACTGCGACGGCGGAGTCCTGCACTGAAGAGCTTGGGATTTACCGCCACGGGCGCCAGGGAGGGCCACGGGCGCCAGATTTTTTTTGATCAGCGCGGCGAGCACAACGAGTCGAAGCGAAGTCACTGCGAGTCGCTCTCCGGAGCCGCCGACGGAGTCGAGCGTTGGATCAGTGACTGGATCCGCCGAGCACTGCGACCCCCAAAAATCCCCTTTGGCGCCCGTGGCGCTCTGCCTGGCGCCCCTGGCGGTTTCTCCGGAGCCGTTCACTGGGGTGGGGTCGTTAGAACGCGGCGCCCAGCTCGAGGACCAGCGCCCATTGGCGGGCTTCGCCTTCGAGGTCCTGTTCGTCTTCGCTGTCGCTCTGGGCGGAGGCGGGGGAGCTCAAATCGGTGATGAGCTGGACGCCCGCTTTGATCATTTCCCAGCGGTAGCCCACGCCGAGTAGCAGGCGCTTGCGCTCGAGGGTGACGTCGTCGAACACGACCGTGTTGTTGAAGTCGCGGGCCGCGCCCGGGCTCGGGTTGGTGCAGACGGGTTGTCCGTCGAAGTAATTCTTGTTCGGGTCGGGGTTGCCGGGGACGTTCGGGCCCGCGTAGCCGCAGTACGCCTGCGCGTCCGTCGCCGGCGTCAGATCGATGTTGCCGGAGTTGCCGAAGATCCACAGCTGCTGCAGGCCGATCCACGGGGTTAGCACCGAAAAACCCTGGATCGGAATCGGCTTCGAGATCTGGATGTCGAACGAGGCCACCGTGAGCTGGAGCTCGGGAGTGCCGGTGATCGTGCGCACGCCGCCGCCGGCCGCGAGATCGGGCACGTAGCCCGGAAGCCCCGTGCGAAAGCCCTCGAGCAGTGAGAACCGCATGTCCGCGCCGCCGCTCAAGATGCTGGTCTTGGTGAGGAAGCCGACCGAGCCCGCGACCTCGAAGCCGAAGCCGAAGCCCTTACGGAGCCGCACGGAGTAGAGCGATAGTATACCCGAGGGGTTATCGTTGCTGGAGGCGGGCCGGTCGGTGCTCGGGTCGCGCTCGCCCTGGGTGCCGAGCTTCCAGTAGCGCTCGTCGTTGCTGATCTTGGTGTAGGCCGCCTCGAGCGTGACGTCGATGCCGCCGAAACCCGTGGTGCGCGCCGAGTGCATCGCCGTCGGCGCGAGCGCGAACCCGAGCTGGCTGACGAGCTTCTTGAACGCCGCGTTGTCCTCCGCGCACCAGGCGCGCTTGCCGGGCCCCGCCTCGAGCCCCGCCGGATCGCTGTCCGCGAAGCGCCCGAGCTCGTCACGGCAGGCCGGATCCAACACCAGGCGCTCGAGCGCCGGGTCCATCGGCTCGGCGAGGCCGGGTCGGGACACGCCGAGCGCCAGGGTCGCGGCGAGGGCGGCGGCAAGGGCTCTCATGTTCCGGTGGGCGCTCTGAACACCGCCGCACCGAGGCTACTTGCCGCAAAGCTGGGTCGTCAAGCGCTGGCCGATGATGCTACGGGTGCCTCGTGCCAACCTCCAGCGTGGGGCGCCTGCGCGCCGTCGCACCGCCGCGCCCCTTCCACTTGGTGCTGGTCGAGCCGGAGATCCCGCCGAACACCGGGAACGTGGGCCGCTTGTGCGCTGCGACCGGCTGTCCGTTGCATCTCGTCGGGCCGCTCGGCTTTCGGATCGACGAGCAGGCCGTGCGGCGTGCGGGGCTCGACTACTGGCCCCTGGTCGAGCTGCACCAGCACCGCTCGTTCGCCGAGGCGGAGCTCAACATCCGCGCTGCGCGGGTCGATCGCACACCACGCCGCACCCACCTCTTCAGCGGCAAGGCGAAGAAGAGCTACCTCGACGCCGAGTTCGCGCTGGGCGACGTGCTGGTGTTCGGCCGTGAGAGCGTCGGTCTGCCCGAGTCGCTGCTCGAAGAACGCGCCGGAGAGACGGTCGGGATCCCGATGCTCGGTCAGGTTCGCTCGTTGAACCTGGCCAACACCGTGTCGATCGCGCTCTACGAGGCGCTGCGCCAGATCGGCGTGCTGGCGGCGGCGCGCTTCGAAGAGTGAGCTCGATCCGGGACGAGAGCGAGCTCGTCAACGCACTCGGATGCGCGGCTCCGCTTCGCGGAAGTCGGCGTGCACGCTGCGCTGCGCGCCGTCGGCGAGGGACACCGAAGTCGTGACGGGCGCGCCATAGGTCGCGCTCTCGAAGCTCACGCTGTACACGCCCGGCGGCAGCTTCAGCTCGCGCACGGGCGTGGTGAGCGCGCGAGTCAGGCCCGCGCCGCGCACGAAGACCTTGGCCGCCGGATCCGACGTCAGCCGCAGCGCGCTGTTCGCCGCGCGCCGCGCAGACGTCTCCGGCGTGGCGTCGGGAGCGAGCTCCGGCTTCTTCGGCGGGGCGACGAGCGCGCTCGCGATCGTGCGCGCGGTCGCGCTCGGCTCCGGCGAGGACTGCGGCTTCGCGATCGCGGGCCCGAGCGCCGGGGCGCTCGGGGGCGGACGTGCCGAAGTGGTTGCGGAGCCGCGCGCTTCGCCGTCGAGCAGCCGCACTCCTCCGAACACGCCCGTCGCGATCAAGGCTCCCGCTGCGACGAGCGCCACGGCTTGCGGACCGCGCGCCCGGAAAGTGCGCGGGGCGGCGAGGCTGGGCCGCGCCGAGGGCTTGGCGTTCGCGGTGCTGACCGCGGGCGCTGCGCTGCGCGGAGCAGCGTTGTTCGGCGCCGGTGCAACCGATTGGAGCTTGCGCGTGTGCGGCCCGCTGCCGCTCGGCGGTGTGCCGGGCGGGGGCTCGGAGATGCGCCGAGTCCACTCGCTCACCTCTTCGCGAGCGGCGAAGGTGCGCGTCAGCGAGCCGGTTCCCTCTGCCGACGGCTGCGAGTCGCGCGCCGGCGGCCGCTCGGAAGCGCCGGTGACGGGCTCGGTGCTCGGCGCCTCGCGCCGGTTCTTGCGTGCGGCGTCTCTCACGCGAGCGCCGAGCTTTCGCGCCACCTCACCGGCGTCTGCCGAGCGCAGAAAGTCGCGTAGCGGGCGCGCGAGCAGCTCGGCCTCGGCCGGGCGAGCCTTCGAGTCGAGCGACAGGCCGCGCGCGATCAGCGCGCTCAGGGGCGAGAGCTCCGCGTCGGTCGTCGACAGCGGCGGCACCGGCTCCTCCATGGCGCGCCGGCTCTCTCGCGCGCTCTCACGACGGAACGGCGCGCGCCCGGTCCAGGCCTCGACGAGCAACGCCGAAACGGCGAACACGTCCGTCGCCGGCGTGAGCGAGCTGCCGGCGAGCTGTTCAGGTGGCATGTGCCCGGGCGAGCCGAACACCTCGTGCGCGTCACCGCTCACGACGGCGGCGATGCCGAAGTCGATCAGCCGCACCGCGCCCTCTTCGTCGATCAGCACGTTGCGCGGGGTGACGTCGCGGTGGACGATCTTCGCCTTGCGGTGCGCGTAGTCGAGAGCGCGGCAGATCTCGACCCCGACGTACGCACCTTCGGCCGGCGTCAGCTTTCCCGTGGTCTGGAGCAGCTCGTACAGCGTGAGCCCCGGACACAGCTCCATCGCGATGTAGTACACGCCCTGCTCCACCCCGAGCTCGTACACGGGCACGATGTTCGGGTGGCTGAGGCCGACCGCAGTCTTCGCTTCGCTGACGAAGCGCGAGACGAAGCCTTCGTCGGACGCGAGCTCGGGTCGGATCTGCTTCACGACCAGGCGCTTTTCGAAGCCCACCGCGCCGCGGAGCGTGGCAAGGTACACGCGGGCCATGCCGCCAGCCGCGATCTCGCGCTCGAGCACGTACTTGCCGAAGAGCTGCGGAAACACCGGCCCTCATACTACGGCTTTTGCGCCCGGCCTGCGCCTCGCGGGCGTCGTGCTCGCGGCGCTCGGCCTCAGCGGATGTGGTGAAGCCACGGACACGCCGCCGCTCCGGCTGTCGACGCATGCGCTCGCCGCCTGCGCACCGCCGGCCGAAGCGCGGCTCCGGCTCACCGCTCTCGGCGACTTCGCCGGCAGCGAGACCACGAGCGAGGACCTGCCGCTCGCCCGGTCGAGCGACTTGGTCGTGCCGCCCGAGACACGCGCCTTCGAGGCCTCGGTGGAGAGCGGGCTCGGGCGCTTTCTGGGCTACGCCGAGCGCGGCGCGGACGGAGCCGCTCGGGTGTTGCTCTGGCCCGAGCGAAAGGTGTGTGCGATCGCCGGCGCGCGTAGCTATCCCGTCACCGGCGGCGGGCAAGCGCTCGGCTACGCCCCCGAGTCCCGTGCGCTGCTGCTCGCCGGCGGCAGTGCGCGCGATCAACCGAGCGCCAGCGTCGGCGCGTTGAGCTTCGACACCGGAACGGGTCTCGTCAGCAAGGAAGACGAGGACGCCGCGGCGCTACGCGAGCCGCGCGCGTTCGCCAGCGTCACGGCCTTCGGCGACCGGTTGCTGGTCGCGGGCGGCGAGAACCCGCTGCACGGCGAGGGCGACGTGGCCGAGCCGCGGCAGACGGCCGAGCTCTACGATCCGCGGCTCCGGAGCTTCGACGCCGAGAGCATCCCGCTCGTCGAACCGCGCTCACAGCATGCCGCGGTGACGCTTTCGAACGGCTCGACGTTGCTCGTCGGAGGGCGCGGCGCGGTAGGCGACGCGCTGCGCGTGCTCGAGCTCGTGAGCCCGGCCAAGCACAGCGCCAGCATCGCCGGGCTGGCAGCCCTGCTCGCGCCGCGCATCGCGCCGGCCGCGTTCCTGCTCGACGACGGGCGCCTGTTCGTGGGCGGCGGCGTCGCGGCCGACGGCACGCCGCTCTCGGCGCTCGAGTGGTTGAGCGGCGACGGCCGCGCGCACCTTGGCGCAGTGTTCCCGCCCGAAATGCCCGCGCGCTACGACCGTGCGTTCGTGGCGATGCCCGGTGGTGGCGTGCTCGCCGTCGGCGGCTGTGAAGCGCGGACCCCGCGTGACGAGGGCGAAGCCGAAGAATGCGCGGAGTCTTGCCGCAAGGGCTGCCCGCCCCGGGCCGGCTACGACGCGTGGTGGATCACGCGCGGCGGCGAGCCGCACGAGCTCGCGTTCGAGCTCGCCGCACCGCGCCCGCTGTTGCTCGCCGGCGGGAGCGGGACCCCGATCCTCGCCACGGGCGCGCCGGGTGAAGCGCGTCTGTATCGCTTCGATCCGTGGCAAGCCCGGTTCGAGGTGTTGCCCGGCAGCGTGGCGGCTCCTCCGCGAGCCGGTTTGCCCGCGGCGGCGATCGACGTCGAAGCGCTGGTGTGGCTCGCCGAGACGGACCAGGGAGTCGTGCTCGAAGGGCTGCGGCTCGGGACGCGCAACCGCTTCGCTCGCGACGTCCTGCTCGTGACGCAAGCCGATCCGGAGCTGCCGGATCGCCCCCTGCACCTCGCGCCGGATCGCCCGCTCGATGAGCTCGCCGGTTACGACGGGGCCTTGTGGTTCTCGGAGGGCGCAGCGGCTCGCGTCCACGTGGCGGCCACGGACTACGCCGATCTGTCGCTCGAGATCGAGTTCGACGGCGAGCCGCCGCGCGTGTGGCTCGGGCCGAGCGAGCTCGGCGGCAGCGAGTGTCCGTTCCCAGCCGGTCTGTCGCCGGTGAGCGTGACTCGCACCGGCTCGCACGCGCGACTGAGCTCGGGAGTCGACGCGCTGGAATGCGAGGTCGCGACGGGTCGTGTCCATGTCGCGCTCGGCGCGGCGCTACATGGCAGCACGCGTGTTCTGAGCGTCGACCTCGAGCGGCGCGCGCCGTGACTCTGATTTTCTCCAGCCCGAGCGATCGCTCTCGTCAAGCGGCGTCGACCGTGCCACGTTCCGCCCGTGGCCCTTCGCCGGCTGATCGGTCTGTGCGCGGTGCTCGCGTGGAGCAGCTCCGCCCGCGCGGGTGACACGACCCCGGTGCGGATCGCGACCGAGGTGCCGGAGGGCTGCGCCAGCGTTCGGAGCTTCTACGACGCAGTGCGCGCGCGCACCGACCGCATCCACCTGACCACACGGGCGCGCGAAGGGCTCGAGCTGCGGGTGGTCGTGGTGCGGCTCCAGAATCGCTATCGCGGCGAGCTCCGAGTCGTGGATCTGGACGGCGCCCGGACCACGCGCAGCGTGGAGGGCTCGAGCTGCGAAGAGGTCGTGCGCGCGCTGTCCCTCACCGCAGCGCTGGTCGTCGATCAGCTCGTGCCGCCGGTCACGGAGCCCGCAGTCGCTACGGGCCGCACGGATCCGAGCAGCGGCTCTCAGTCTGCGACAGGCACGAGCCCGCGTGCTCGACCCGCCCCCGGACCTGGCCCCACGGCGGCGCCCGCGGCACGCACGCGGCAGAGCCCGAAGCCTGAAGCCGAGCGAGACGCTCGGCAAAAGGACGAGGACGAGCGCGACCCCGAGCGTGACGAGCCAGCAGACGAAGACGAAGATTACGTCTACCTCGTCGAGTCGCGGTCGAAGCGCTATCCGTTCGAGATCGACGTGGGCGCGCAGGCGCTCGTCGGCGAGCTCATCTCGCCGCGCGTGAGCGTGGGCGGCGCGCTGTTCGCCAGCTTCACGCAACCGATCGCTCCCCCGTTCAGCCCCTCCGTGGGCCTCGCGATCGCGCACATTCCCGCCGAGTTTGCGCAGGGCGGCGGCGAGCTCTCGGTTCGCTGGACGGCGGCCGTGCTCAGCGCCTGTCCACTGAGGCTCCAGCTCGGCGTTGGAGTTGCAATCCAGCCCTGCGCCGTCGGCATGGGCGGATGGGTCGAGGCCCGCGGGAAAACCAGCGACAACCCCGTGTCGGCGTCGCGATCGTGGTGGAGCGCGGGCGGCCTCGGACGTCTGAGCGCGGGTATCGGCGGGAGCACGGCCTTGCGCCTTGAGCTAGGACTCAGCGTGCCGTTGGTCCGCCGGCGCTTCATCACGACTCCGCCCGACGAGATCGTCGGCGAATCACCAGAGATCTCTCTTTTTGGCACTTTCGGGGTCGCGCATGTGTTCTGATTCCGGCGCCGCCCTATTCGTGATCAATTCTTCGGGGAGCGGGAATTGAAGCGAACTGAGAATAATCTCCAGCCTACGCCCGAAGCCCTCGAGACGTTCGAGGTCGTCGGTTCCGACGCGCCCGCAGCACTCCCTCCGATGAACCGCCGAGATCGGGAAGCGCGTCTCCGAGGACTCATCGATCGATATCTCGACTTCGTCGCGCGAGTTTTGCGAAATGCGGGCGTTCCTGACGCTCAGATCGACGACGACGTTCAACGCACCTTCATCACCGTCGCCCGCCGCCTAGACGATGTCCGCCCCGGATCGGAAAAGAGCTTCCTTTTGCAGAGCGCGCTGCGGGTCGCCGCTCATGCTCGCCGCACCGTGGCTCGCCGCCGCGAGGTGCATTCGGACGAAATCCCAGAAATAGTGAATTCTCTGGCCACGCCCGAGCAACTGACAGACCAGAAACGCGCCAGACAGCTTCTCGATCATGTTTTGAGTCAGATGGACAGTGACTTGCGTACCGTATTCCTGCTTTACGAGTTCGAAGAGATGAGCATGGCGGAAATCGCCGGCGTCCTTCGGATCCCGCAGGGGACGGTGGCGTCGCGGTTGCGCCGAGCGCGCGCCGATTTCCACGAACGCGTGCGGTCACTCGAAGGGTCGTTCAAGGCGGAGGTGGGGTCGTGAGCGAGCCTCCGCGCCTGCGCGACGAGGCAGCGAGCCCGGTCGAACGAGCGCTGCTCGAAGCGGGCAGCTCGTATCGCGCTTCTGCCGCGCTTCACGCAAAAACGATGGCGGCCGTCGGGCTGGCCGGCAGCGCAGCGCTGGCGGAGGTCGCGGGCTCCACGCTCTCGAACTTCGGCTGGTCCAAGTGGCTGACATCGCTGTCCGTCCTCGGTGCAACTGCCGCCATCCCCGTCGGCTACTACCTGCTGAAAGATCCGACCCCGGTTCCCGCCGTCGCCCCGATGACGCAGATGGCGCCCAAGCGGGTGGAAGTTGCGCCGCCGCCGCCGCCCGTGGTGGAGGCTCCGGCGCCGGTCGAGCCGAAGGTCACGGAAGAGAGCAAGCTCCCGCAGCTCGCCCCGCAGCCGCAGCCGCAGCCGCAGCCGCAGCCGAACCCGAAGCCCGTGGCCCAGCGCGCGCCGAGCCTCGGGCGCGAGATCGATCTGATCGACACGGCGCGCGCCGCGCTATCCCGTGGAGATTCGCGCGGCTCGCTCGCGACGCTCGACGCCTATTCCCGCCTCTACCCGCGCGGCCGCCTGTCGATGGAAGCGGAAGTGCTGCGCATCGATGCGCTCGAGCGCAGCGGCGACGCGGACGGAGCGCGCCGCCGCGCCGAGGCCTTCTTGCGGCACCACCCGAAGAGCGTGCTGTCGGCTCGCGTGCGGCGCTTGCTCGGTAGCTGAGCGCGGGGCCGCTATCGGAGATGGGCATGACACGGCGCTCCGAGGCACGGTGCAGCCCAGCACTGCTGCGGGGCTCCCTGCTCGTGTTCCTCGCGGTCGCCTGTGGAAGCACCGTGGATACGGTTGGCTACAACGCGAGCGAGGTCGCGGGAGGCGCGGGCGGTGCAAGCGTCGAAGCGGGCGCCAGTGGGGACAGCGCGGGCGCCGGCGATGCAGGCGCTGGAACCGTAACTCCTGAGGGTGGTGTCGGCGGGCTCGCGACGGGCGGAGCCGCAGGCAGCGGAGGGCTCGGGGGCACGGGCGGGCTCAAGCCCTTGACCGGCCCAGACACCTACCCGAACGTGTTCAAGGACGTGCTCGGCAAGACCGACCGCGAGATCTCGACGAAGATCAGCAAGACCTTCGATCAGCTGTTCCACGGCGACCCAGCCAGCGAAGCCGTGTACTACGAGCTCGACGACGACACCGCGTATATCCGCGACACGCTGCACGACGACGTGCGGACCGAGGGCATCGGCCACGGTATGATCATCACCGTCGAGCTCGACAAGCGGGAAGAGTTCGACAAGCTCTGGCGCTACGCCAGAGGCACGCTCAAGGTGACGACCGGGCCCAACGCGGGCTACTACCGCTCGCGCTGCCAGACGCTCACCGAGGCCGAAGACTGCTACGACCCGTACGGGCTGCAGCAGATGTTGATGGCGCTGATCTTCGCGCACGGGCGCTGGGGCAGCGACACGGGCAGCGTGAACTACGAGCTCGAAGCGCTCGAGTTGCTCGATCTGATCCGCAACAAGGAGCTGATGAACGGCGGCATCGTCGACGGCGTCACGGATACGTTCGACGCCGAGACCAAGCTGGTGTTCGATTTCCCGAACACGAGCACGGCCTCGTACACGCGCCCGTCGGTGGAGATGCCGGCGTTCTACGAGCTCTGGGCTCAGGCCACGGGAGACGCATTTTACGCCGAAGCAGCCGCGGCCGCGCGCAGCTACTGGAAGCGCGCGGAACATCCGGAAACCGGGCTGCTCCCCTGGCGCGCGTACTTCGACGGAAAGCCCGTCGAGGATTGGGAGACCTTCGAGCCCGAAGGCTACCGCGCGAGCTACAACATCGCGCTGGATCGGATCTGGTTCGGCAGCGACGCCTGGCACGTCGAGCACTCCGACCGGATGATCGCCTTCTTCGACGCCATCGGCATCAACAACTACGGTCGCGTGTACACGCTCGACGGGACACTGGTCCAGAGTGACCGCGAGCCCTCGCTCGTTGCAGCGAACGGCCCGGTCGCGATGCTCTCCACGCTCCCCGCCAGCGCTGCCTTCATCGAGGCCGTCTGGAACCTGCCGATCCCGACCTACGACCCGCGCTACTACAACGGTACGTTGCAGCTCCTGGCGCTGATCGTCATGGCCGGTCAGTACCGGGTGTATTGAGCTCTTCGAACGTCAGCGCTTGAAGAGCCGGCTGAACAGACCGCTCGCGCCCGTTCCGGCCTTCGACTTGTCGTCCGGCGGGAGCTTGGAGCTGCGATCCGGCGGCGGGATGCTCGGGCGGTCGCTCGGGGGGCGTGAGCCGCCCGTGTTGCGCATTTCATAGAGGCGGATCTCGCGCTGCGCATCGACGTGGCGCGGGTCCTGCTCGACGATCGCCCGAAAGTCGCGGATCGCGCGGTTGTCGCGGCCGAGGCGCTTGTAGAGCTGCCCCCGATACCAGCGCGTGCGCACGTCGTTCGGCAGCGCGCTTATCACCTTGTCGAGCGCGGCGATCGCGAGGTTGAGATCGGCGCCGGGCTTCTGCGCTTCGAGCCAGGCCAGGAGCGCGCGGTACTCGGGCTGGCTCGGGTCGTCGGCGAGCGCGCTCCTCGCCTCTTCTTCGGCCTGGGCGAGGGCGTTGCGTTTGAGGAGGATCTCCGCGCGCTGAAACGCCGTCGCCGCGCGGAGCACGCGTTGCACGTGCTCCGCCTCTTCGGCATCGTTCGCCGCGCGTTGACCGCGGTTGTCGTAGTCGCGGCGCTTGGCGACGTCACACAGCGTTTGCTGCGCCTCGCTCATGCGCGCGAAGATCCGCGTCACGGCCTCGCGCACGTCGTCGAACTCCGAACCCAGCCGGTCGGGGTGCCATTTCTTCGCGAGCTTCAGGTAGCTCTCCTGAATCTCGGCCGACGTGGCCGCCTCCGGCACACCGAGCAGCTCGTAGTAGCTCGCATCTTGCAGCGCGAGCTTGGCCTCGACCTCGGCCTGGAACGCGCGAATTTCTGGATCGCCCGAGGGGGGCGCCGTGGTCGTCACCGGGGCGGGCGAGGACGAGACCTGATGCGACGGCGCGACGCGCGTCCCGCCCGGCGAGATGCTTCGAAACATCTCCGTGCCGTGAGCGGGCGGGTGCGGCAGCGCCGAGATCTTCGAGGACGAGGGCGGCTCGCTCGAACCGAGCGGCATCAGCTCCGGCTGCCCGAGCTCGAGCTGCCGCGTCACCGCCAACATGTAGACGAGCTCGGCGAGGCGCGCGGACTCGACCAGGTCGCGCGCTTCGAGCTCCGACAGCGGCTGCGGTTTGGCGCGCAGCACCTCGATCACGGCCTGCTCGTTGCGTCCGAAATGAAAGCGTAGAACCGGCGCGTCGGCGTGCAGCCGGAGCACTCGCGAGCCCACGCGGTTCAGCACCTCGGCCACCCGGGCCGGCTCGGCGTGCTTCTGCACCAGCTGCCAGATCAACGCCAGCGGCTTGGCCCGGAGATTTTCCGGGGAGCCGTAGCGCTCCAGGTAATTGATGCGGTCGTAGAAGCCCCACACCGTGGCGCCCGGCAGGCTGGCGATGAAGTCGAGCTTTCGCGCGAGTTGCTCGCGTAGCGCTTCCCTCAGCGCCAGCTCGTCCAGCAGCCCGCGCTCTACCAGCACGCTGCCGTAGAGGCGTTCGTCGGCGGAGGCCTGCTCGAAGGTGCTCTGATGTGCGGCGCGCGTGATCTTTCCGAGCTCGACCAGCATCTCACCGAGGAACATGCCGCCGCCGGCGAGGCGCGCCTTGGCCGGCGAGCCATCGTCGAGGTACACGGCGTGCTTCTGTCCGTCTTCCTGCTCGAACACCAGCGTGCCGGTCAGCCGATGATCGAGCGCGTACACCAGCAGATTGACGAGCGGTGTGGAGTCGAGCGTTCCGGTCAGGGCGGGCAGGGGGTTCTGCATGGGCGAGAGAAAGCCGGGAGGGCGAGGTTAGCACTCCCGCTTCGAGCTCGGGCTGGGTTACTCTGGCCCAGCATGGCCCGCGGCCAAGTTTTGGTGGTGGACGACGAGCCGTCGATCCTGAGCACCCTGAAGAAAGCGCTGTCGCTCGAGGGCTACGCCGTCGACGTCGCCGGCGGCATCGGCGTGGCCGAAGAGCGGCTCGCGAAAAAAAGCTTCGACATGGTGCTTTTGGACGTCGCCCTGCCGGACGGCGACGGAATCGGGCTCCTGCAGCGACTGCGCAAAACCGCTGCCGAGCCACCCGTGATCATGATGAGCGGCCACGCCACCATCGACCTGGCCGTTCGCGCCACCAAGCTCGGCGCCCTGGATTTCCTGGAAAAACCACTATCGACAGATCGATTGTTGGTGGTCCTCGACAACTGCCTGAGGCTGGTCCGTGCCGAGGCCGAGGCCCGCGAGTTGCGCGGTGCGGCGGGCTACCTCGATGAGCTGCTCGGCGACAGCCGCGCGATGCGAGATCTGCGCGAGCGGGTGCTCCGTGCCGCGCGTTCCAACGCCAGCGTGCTGGTGATGGGCGAGCGCGGCACGGGCAAGGAGCTCGTGGCGCGCGCCGTCCACCGCGCTTCGAGCCGAGCGGAGGCGCCGCTCGAGCGCTTGAACTGCGCGGCGGTCCCCGCGGAGCTGATCGAGAGTGAGCTGTTCGGTCACGAGGCGGGCGCGTTCACGGGCGCCACTCGCCAGCGCCGCGGCAAGTTCGAGCGCGCTCACGGCGGCACGTTGTTCCTCGACGAGGTCGGCGACATGCCGCTCGCGATGCAGGCCAAGCTGCTGCGCGTCCTGCAAGAGCGCGAGATCGAGCGCGTGGGTGGCAGCGAAACGCTCAACGTCGACGTGCGCGTGGTTGCGGCGACGAACCGCGATCTGGCCGCGGCCACGGCCAGCGGCGCGTTCCGCCCGGACCTGTTCGATCGCCTGAACGTGGTCCCGCTCGAGCTGCCGCCGCTGCGCGCGCGCCGCGACGACATCGTGCTGCTCGCCGATCACTTCTTGACGACGGCCAAGCGCGAGAACGGCCGCCCCGGCGTCGAGCTCACGCCCTCGGCGCGCGCCGCGCTGGAAGCGCTGCCGTTCCCCGGCAACGTGCGCGAGCTGCGGAACCTGGTCGAGCGTCTGGTGATCCTGAACCCCGACGATGCCGTGACTGGCGCCGACGTCGAGCGCCTCGCCGGCATGGGCAGCACCCGCCCCGCGAACGGCCTGTATCGCAGCGGCGTGCCGTTCCGCGTTCTGGCCGAAGAAGCCGAGCGCACGATCCTCGAAGAGGCGCTCTCCCACCACGGCGGCCAGATGGCTGCGACCGCCCGCGGCCTGAGCCTCGAGCGCAGCCACCTCTACAAGAAAGCCAAGGCCCTCGGCCTCCGCGCCGCCAGCACCGACACCACCCCCGACGAGGACTGAAAAGGCACTGTTCGGCGCGGCGAGCCTGTCTTCCCGGCTTCCGGTTGCCCGAAATCTCGCCACGCGCGCCGTGACGTTACAGAGCTAGCAGTCCCCGATCTTTTGCCCGCTGTTGCAGTTGACGTCGCCGCAGGTGTCTTGGCCGTTGCAGCGCACTTCGCAGCGATCGCTGTTGCACCCGACGCTGTCGCCGCAGCTGTCCTGGCCGTTGCAGAAGACGCGCACGTCCGTGGCCGAGCCGGTGATGGCACCCGCGCAGGAGCGCGTTTCGTTGCACTCGATCTGGATGATGCCGCCGCTCCCGCCGCCCACGCCCGCGTCGCACGATTCCACGCCGTTGCAGCGTACCGTGCAGTTGTCGTGGCCGGCGCACGTTACCTTCCCGGCGCACGAGCGATCGCCGTCGCAGGTGACGTTGCAGAGCCCGCTCTCTTCGTGGCACTCGACGCCGCCCTTGCAGGCGTCGATACCGCAGATCACGTTGCAGTCGCGATCCGGCGGGCACTCGATCCTTTCGGCGCAGGCGCCGTCGGCCTTGCAGTCGAAATCGCATTCTTCGTCGTCACACTCTGCGGGAAGCGGCGGGCTGCCTCCGCTGCCGCCTTCGCCAGGCGTCCCGCCGCTCGCGCCGCCGGCACCTGCCGCATCACCGCCGCTCAGGCCGCCACCGCCCGACGGCGCGCCGGCATGGTTCGCGCCGCCACCGCCATTGGCGCCGCCCGTCGCGCTGCCGGCCGTTCCGCCGCTCGCACCCCCACTGCCGCTGCCGCCGGTGCTGACGCCGGTGCCGCCCGTGGCCCCGCCGGTTGCCTGGGGAGCGCGCCCGCCGGTCGAAGAGGTCGGAACGGTGGTCGGCGGCGGCTCCGAGCGCTCAGTACCCGGGTCGCATGCGGCGACGAACCAGTGCACGGCCACGGCTCCGCTCGCCCAGACCAGCGAACTGCGCGCGACCGTTCTTTTTTGCGGCGCCTTGGGCATACAGGGGCCTGAGTGTCTTTAAAACCCCGCGCCGCGGCAATGGCTTTCGGGCGTGGGTCAGCTTGCCCGCCCGCGAGCGGAAACGAGGAGACCGCGTCGGGTGGCGGGTCTCTTACGCGCTGACCGGGGACAGCTTCCCGCGGAACCGACGAATTCCAGGTCCTTTTCTCGTTGAAGGGCCGCGGCGGCGATCGGCGCAAAGGTTAACGGGCATTACTGGCCAGCCCCTTCGATCGATGAACCCCATGCGCCGGACAGTCCCAGCTTTGATTTCGCTGATCCTCTTCGCGTGCGGCAGCAATAGCGAAAACCCCTCGTCCACGAGCACGCCGCCCGCGGTCACGGCGACCGGCGGAACGTCCCCGGCGAGCCCGAGCAGCGGAGGGGCGCCGTCGAGCGCGTCGACCGGCGGGTCTGCGCCGCAGGCCGGTGCGAGCGGCAGCTCGAGCACGGTCGGCGCCGCGAGCCCGACCAACTCCGGAGGGTCGCCCGCCATGAGCAGCGGCGGGACGAGCACGGGCGGCGCCGCCGGCAGCTCTGGCTCGGCAGCTGCAGGTCGGCCGCCGAGCGACGCTGGCGCAGGCGGCGTGCCGCCGATCGGACCCGGCGGAGCCCCAAACGGCGGCAACCCCGCAGTTGCGGGCGCCGCGGGCGCGGGCGGTACACCGACTGCCGAGCTTCCGCCGGCCGGCGGCAACGGCAGCCTGAAGGACAAGTTCCAAAACTACTTCCCGATCGGCGCCGCGGTCGACGCGAACGGACCGACGACGCACGGCGAGCTGTTGAGCAGGCACTTCGACAGCGTCACGCCCGAGAACGAGATGAAGTTCGCGTCGCTGCAGCCGACGGAGGGCCAGTTCACTTACGGCCCTGCCGATCGCATCGTCCAGTACGCGTCGCAGAACGGCATGAAAGTCCGGGGACACGCCCTGGTCTGGCACAGCCAAAATCCGGATTGGCTGTGGCAGGGTCCGGGCGGCGGCACTGTCTCGAAGCAGACCTTGCTCGCGCGCATGAAGGCGCACATCGATGCCGTCGCGAAGCACTTTCGCGGCAAGGTCTACTGCTGGGACGTGGTCAACGAGGCGGTCATGAACGACGGCCACCTGCGCGGCCCCGATGAGCCCGACGGGCAGAAGAGCCGCTGGCTCGAGCTCATCGGCGAAGAGTACATCGCCGAGGCCTTCCGCTACGCGCACGAGGCTGACCCGGACGCGAAGCTCTTCTACAACGACTTTTACAATTACATCCCCGACAAGCAGCAGGCCATCTACGAGTTGATGAAGAAGCTGCTCGAGGCAGGCGTGCCCGTGCACGGCGTCGGGCTGCAAGCGCACCTGAACATCGAGCCCTCCACCGATCCGATGAACCAGGCCTACCACCAGCACGTCGAGAAGCTGGAGAAGGCGATCCAGCTCTACTCGTCGCTCGGCCTCGAGGTACAGATCACGGAGCTGGACCTGTCCCTGTACATCCCGGGGGTGATGTACACCGAGGACACGTTCTACACGGCCGCCACGTTCACGGCGGAGTTGAAGGCCAGGCAAGCCGCCCGCTACCGGGCGTTTTTCGAGATGTTCCGCCGCCACCACCGCGAGCTGACTGGCGTCACGCTTTGGGGCATCGCCGACGACAACACCTGGCTTTCCGAGTTCGCCTCGATGCGCAAGGACTTCCCGCTGTTGTTCGACGACCGGCACATGACCAAGCCCGCTTACGACGCGGTGATGGACTGGTGAGCGCTCACTCCGCCTCGCCGAGAGAGAAGCTCTCGACGAGGCGATCGAGCGACAGCGCGAGCGGCGGGCGCAGCGAGGTTCCGGCGAAAGAGTCCGCCAGAAGGCGCGCCACCGGGCTGGTTCTCCGGAAGTTCCTGCCCCCGCTCAGAGCGAAGAGCTCCGCACACAACCGCGTCGCCTCCTGGCTCACGTAGGTCTTCGTTCGCAGCACGCGCGCCGCGTAGACTGGTCCCGCTGCCGGTCGAAACCGCTCCGCGGTCTCCAGCAGGTAGGCGCGCGCGGCCTCGTAGCGCATCGTGGCCTCCGACAGCCTGAGCTTCAGCGCCGGTGATTGCGGGGCGGGCGAGGCCGTCGCGCGCAGCACGCCTTTCGCGCACCCGAGCGGGATCGCCGCGAACAGACAAAACCAGTACTCGAGCGGCTGAACCAGGCTGAGGAAGCCCGGAAACCCGAGCATCTCCCGAGCCCGAGCGCCCGAGTAGCGCACGGTGTGGCTCTCCGTCGCTCGCATCCCGAACCCGTCCCAATCGTCCAGCACCTCGACGCCGTCCGAGGCCACGTCGACGAAGAAGAACTCGACGACGCCCGCCCCGGGCAGCTCGTCGGCGCTCACCTTTGCCGTCGAAAAGAACGTCGCGGCCTTGCACCCGCCCGAGGCCAGGATCTTCTCGCCCGTGACGGCAAACGAGCCGTCCGCTTGCCGCGCGGCGTGGGTCTGCGTCGCCGCGAGCGAGCCGCCCGCGCCCTTCTCGCTGTTGCACGCCGCGTACAGGCGGCGTTGCCGATAATCGGTCGCCACTCGCGCGGTCTGCTCTCTGAACGCCGCACGGTGCGGGTCCGGCGCCACTTCCTCGGCGGCCGCGATCACACCGGCCAAACCGAGCGGCATACTCGCGATCAACGCCACGGACGGAGACACGGCCGCGATCGCCTCCACCGCACGCACTGCCTCGGAGAGCTTCATTCCGCGCCCTCCGGCGCCCTCCGCGAAGGGCCCCGCGATCACCCCCGCCTCGAACAGCGCCTGGATGCTCTGTCCGGGAAACTCCTCGGGGTGTCTCTGCTCGTGCGCTGCGATCTGCGGCAGCACTTCCTCGAGCGCGAGAGCTCGACTCGCCATCTTCCGAGTTGAGCTGTGCCGACTCGGCCTGTCAAGGCGCACCGCGCTCGGCTACCGTTCCGGAGTCGGCGCGCGGAGCTTGAGCGCTTTCTGCGCGTGGAGCCGCGCTTCCGCCGGTTTTTTCAGCTTCGTGAGCAGCGCGGCCAAGCGCTCGTGCGCCTCGGCGCGGTCCTTCGGGTCACCGGCGCAGAGCGTCGCGGTTTCGAGCTCGAAACGAGCGCGGCCGAGCTCGCCCTTCTTTTCGAGCGCCTCGGCGAACAGCTGGTGCGTCGTGAGCCCGTCGATGTCGGCCCAGATCGCAGCTTCCCCGGCCTGGACGGCCTCTTCGACGCGGCCGAGCTCGAGCAGCTTGGCGAGGTAGCGACGGTGCACCGCCGGGGCGTGCTCGGAGAGCAGCGCGAGCTTGCCGAGATGGCGCGCCTCCTCTTCCGGCACTTTCTCGGCCGCTGCGAGGTCGGCGAGCGCGGACAGCGGCTCACCCTGGGTCGGATCGGCGGCCGCGGCCAGCTCGAACGAGGCGCGCGCGGAGGCGACGTCGCCGTGGGCCCGCGCGAGCTCGCCGAGCTGGAGCTCGACGGCGTAGCCGCCCTGGCCGTCCTTCTTCATGGCGCGTAGCAGCGTCTCGGCGCGCTTCGGATCGTTCGCTGCGAGCGCGACGCGCGCGAGCAAGTAGCGCGCCTGCCCGTGCTTCGGATCGAGCGCGAGCGTTCGTTCGGCTTGCTTTCTGGCGCGCTCCGGCTCTCCCGAACGCAAGAGCGCGAAGGCGAGCTCGAACGAGAGGTTCGCATCGCGCGGCGAGGCGGCGAGTAGCTCCTTCAGGACTTCGATCGGCCGCGCGTGGAGCTCGGGGACGAACTGGTTCCGATAGCGCGCGAAGCGCCGGTCGAGCTCGGCCTTGAACTCGCGGTCGAGCTCGGCCGAGCCCTTGCCGAGCACGGACCGGAACACGTCGTCGCCGCGCAGGCCCTTGCCCCAGGCCCGCAACAGGTCGGCCATCTTGCCGCGGCCCGAACGTTGCGCCATCAAGCCGACGATCTGGCTCGAAGCGTAGTACGCGGTCGCCACGTCCGCGATGTCTTCGGCGCGCGTGAAGGCGCGGCTCATGCGCTCGACGCGCGGCAGCTTGCCGCGGCGGACCATCGAGTAGAGCTCCGGATCGTGCTCGCGCGCCCACTCGGGCCGGGCGATCGTGGT
Organism: Polyangiaceae bacterium; assembly: GCA_025937835.1. Lineage (GTDB taxonomy): Bacteria > Myxococcota_A > Polyangia > Polyangiales > Polyangiaceae > PMG-095. The sequence goes on along the minus strand of JAICQO010000052.1, from coordinate 27,365 downwards.
CTCGTATTCGGCGAGCCCCTCGGTGAACCAGCGTGGCACGCGGCTCCGCGAGATCTGGATGTGAAACACGTGCGAGAGCTCGTGCCACAGCGTCATGCCCAGGTTGAAGGCCTCGTTCTGCGGGCTCATCGAGGCCAGCGTCTTGCCGAAGCAAACGCCCTGGATCGCGGTGTGGGGCAGGCCGCTGGTGCGGATCGCGAAGTTTTCTCGCTCGGCGTAGAGCTCGATGCCGACCGGCACGCTGGGCGTGAAGCCGTAGGCCTCGGTCATCGATTTCCAGGCGCGCTTCAGCAGCTCGGGCACATAGCGCTCGAGCACGGCGCGGTCGTCCTTGTGATAGCGGATCACGAACGGCGGAGAATCCGCGCTCAGATACGACTTCGGGATCACCTGCTCGTACAGGTTCAGCGTGTTGAACACGCGAACGTTGTACGGGTCGAGCCGGAACGCGCGGGCGAGCGTGGGGACGCCCTCGGCCTCTTGCCCCGCGCGGATCAGGTTGAAGCCGAGCTGCGCGAGCGCGCCGGCGTCGTCGGCGTCGACGTGCAGCGCCTCGCGCGTGAGCTCCACGATCTCGTCGTAGCGATGCTCCCAGTCCGCGAACTCCGCGACGATCGCGTAAAACTTCGAATACTCGGGGTTCAGCGCGAGGATTGCCCGCTTTTCGCGCTCGAAGCCGGCCTGGTCGTCGGCAAGGAAACGCGCCGTCGCGCGCAGCGACAAGAGCTCGAGGTCCTTCGGGTTGTGCGACAGACCCTGCTTCAGTCGTTGCTCGGCCGCGTCGAGCTCCATGTCGCGGAGCCGCACGCCGGCAAGCACGAAATAGGCGGGCGCAAAGGCCGGGTTCGCTTTCAGGGCGTTCTGCGCCAGCCGCTCGGCCTCGTCGAAATCGAGCGCTTGGTCGAGCCGCACGTTGGCGAGCAGCGTCAGCGCCTTGGGATGGTTGGGCGCCTTTGCGAGCAGCTCCTTCAGCGCCTCCTCGGCGTGGCCGGCGTCGTACTTTTCGAGGAACAGCTCGGCGCGCCACAGCAGGATCTTCGGATCGGAAGGGCTCGCGCCCTCGGCTTCGTTGAACAGCGTGTTCGCGTCGCGCGGGTGCCGGAGCAACCAGGCGGCGCGTGCGGCGCGGGCTAGCCCGGGGCCGTCTTCTTCGCCGATCCGGTCCTCGTTGTAGTCCTCGACGAGCGAGAGCAGGATCGGCTCGGCGAGCGCGCGGCGCCCCGTGTCGATCAACAGCTCTCCGAGAGCGAGCCGGAGCGCGGGCGTCTCGGTGCGCTCTGCATACGGGCGAAGCAGCGCCTCGGCTTCCGCGAGCTTGCCGCGGCTGCGCAGGGCCTCGACCTCGAGCTCGACCGCACGCGGCGCGAGCAGCGAGTCGCTCTTCGCAGCCTGCGCCGCCGCGATCGCCCGTTCGGGGCGCCCCGTCAGCAAGAACAGCTCCGAGAGCGCGAGCTCCGCCTGGGTCGCCGTGGAAGCGTCGGCCCGCGCCGCACTCAGGTTTGCTTCCGCTTTGTCGTAGGCACTCGCTGCGAGCTGCAACATGCCGGTCGACAGCCGTTCGCGCGGTGTTTGCGGGCGTGCCTCGGCCGGAGCGGCCGTTGCCGGCAGCTGCTTGGCGGTGCCGGAGCAGCCCGCGAGAGCGAGCGCGATCGACAGCCAGGGAAGTCGCTTCATGCAGGCTCCGAGCGCTGGGCCACTCGCGCGCCGGGGCCCGCGCCGAGCAGCACGGCGGCGCTCTGGTTGCGGGCCGCCACCTCCACGAGACCGAATGACGACACGAGCGCCACGCATTCCCCCTCCCGCGCCTCGGCATAGGTGCCGACCCGGCGCAATCGCCGGCCCTCGAGCTCGAGCACCGCCCCTGCGCGTTCGAGCAGCTTGCCCGGGAGATCGGTGATCAGGTTGCCGAAGCGATCCACGGCGATCACGCGCCCTTCGGCATTTGCGCCGTCGTCGCTCGGTCTCTCGGCGCTGAGCATCACGGGGTCGTCCACCACGGGTCCGAGCTCTTCGAACCGAAGCTGCTTCGACGCCCAGAGCGCCGCGACCTTGGCGAACAGATCGCGGCCGTGAAAGGTGCGGCTCGGAAGCTCGAGACCGAGGCGCCGGGCGTCGATTTGCCGCGCTTCGAAGGCCGGGCTCGCGAGCGCGAGACGGCTCAAGAGCCCGTTGTCCGGCGCCACGAAGGCATGACCGCTTGCGCGCACGCCGAGCGCACGCCGCTCGCTGCCCACGCCCGGGTCGACCACGGCGAGGTGCACGCTTTCAGGGGGAAACCAGCCGAACGCGTGCGACAGCCACAGCGCGCCGACGGCGACGTTCTGCGGCGGCACGCCGTGGCAGACGTCGACCAATGTGAGCCGGCGTTCGATCGACAACATCACGCCCTTCATGATCCCCACGTACGGATCGTCGAGCCCGAAGTCCGTGAGCAGCGTGACGATACCGGGCTCGCTCATCCGGCCGCGCCCTCGGGTGCCGGCCTCCAGCGCGTGACCCGCCGCGGATAGCCGGACGTGCGCTCGCGGTACAGCGTCCGGAGCTGCGCTCGAATCGCGTTCTCGCACCACTCGGGCGGCGCCGCCTGCCATTCGAAGGCGACGCGCCCCGCTTCGGGCTCGATGGTAGCGGTGCCCTGATGCCTCGCGTCAGACAGCGCGAGCGCGACATCGTAGCGAACGTGGCCTGCTACTTCTGGGAGGAGCCGAAGCTCGAACTTGAGGCCGGTAGGGCTGGTCCCGGACATGCCCGCACAGGATAGTCCTGCCGGGGAGGCATGTCAGGGATCGCGCGGAAAGACCGGCGGTCCGGTCCTCGTCCCGAGCTCTTCACGCATCCGCGTGCGCGTCGCAACTCAAGCTCATCATCTGCCCGTTGCGGAACACGCCGAAGACGATATGCGCAATGTGGGCCTCGCCGGCCGCGAGGAACTCTTCGAAGGTCGGGGTGGCGGTGCCGTTGACGCTGACGATGATGTCACCGAAGCGGACGCCGGCCAGCGCCGCAGCGCTCTCCGGGAAGACCTCCCACACGGGGATGCCACCGATCACCTTGGCCAACTTTTCGATCTGAGCGAGGGTCGAACCGACGGACTTTCGAGCGGTAGTTTTGCGAGGCATCGAGCCCTGCCTCTTTCACGGGGCGTGCCACACGAAAACGCGCGGCTTTATCGATGAGCCGCGCGTTCCCGCGTTTCGGATTTGAAGCGCCCGTCTCGTTCGTGGAAGACGCCCGTCTCAGTTCGATCCACTTCGAGACTAACGCTGCGCCGAGGGCCAGACGTCGCTACCCCGCGGCGGAGTGCGGCGAACCGGTGCGCGCACCGCCTCGTAGCGCGAGCAGTACCGGTCCCACAGCGACACCACCCGGGCGACCTCGGCGTCGCGGGCGAACGGACGCGCTTGCTCGGCGAGCGAGGCGCGCCCGCGCTCGCATTGGTTCGCGGCGTTCGCGTCGAGCCAACCGCCGGCGCGGTAGTCGCTGCGCGCGGGAGAGCTTCGCAGCGTGTCCGCGAGGCCGTCGATGAAGCTCATCACCAGCCTGCCCTTCTTCACCAGGTTCGTGCCGCCGGAGAGCTCGCCGAGCTCGAAGGCGAAATCTTCGAACTGCTTCTGCCCGGTCTCGGGGTTTTCGTACTCCACGCTCAGCATCAGCGAGTCGTCCTTGGTGAGCTCGGGCGACTTCGACACGAGGTCGCTCAAGAACAGCTGGCTCGTGCCGGCGAAGTAGTGGATCGCCTGCACGTCTTCCTTCACCGTGCTGCTCTCTTCCCCGTAAAACACGTTCATGCGCAGCGACTCGGGCAGCTGCAGCTTGAAATGGACGTCGTTCGCCGTGGTCTCGATCAGCGACACGAAGCGCGAGCCGAACACGGCGTCCACCTCGCTCGGCGAGCCCAGGAACACGTAGGCGCCCTTGCCGCGCTCGGTCAGGCGGTCGAGCAGCTCGTCGTTGAACTCGGTGCCGACGCCCACGCCGCTCAAGCGGATCCGCCGCTTGTCGTAGTAGGACGAAATCATCGCGATCGTGGCCGCGTCGGTGACGCCGGTGTTGGCGAGCGCGTCCGTGATCAAGACCACGCGGTTCGAGTGCGTCGGCTGGTAGCCGCGATCCGCGAGCTCGTAGCCGAGGCGCAGTCCGGAATCGACGTCGGTCGAGCCGCGCGGCGCGAGCTTCTGGATTTCGCCCGTGAGCACGCTCATCGAGTCGCGGCCGACCGCGAAGTTTTCGAGCGAGCTGCAGGCTTCGTGGTCGAAGAGCACCAGGTTCACCAGATCGCCGCGCTTGAGCTCCTGGGTCATGCGCAAGAGGCCGCGCTTCAGGTAGTCCATGCGGCCCTCGTCGCTCATCGAGCCCGAGCGATCGACGACGAAGGTGAGGGCCGTGTTGCGGCGGTCCTCCTTGCTGAGCTCGCGGCCGCTCACGGATAGCCCGAGCGTGTAAACGCCGGGCTCACCGGGCTTCGGCTCGATCCCGGCCAGCACGCTGAAGTCGTTCTCCGGTGACTCGGGAGCGGTGTCGAAGGAGAAGTAGTTGAGCAGCTCGTGCGGTCGAACGTGCTCGCTCGGGATCGGCAGATACTTGTCGATCGCGAACAGCACGCGTTGCGCCGACGACAGGCTCATCGTGTCGTCGTTGGACAGGTAGAGCGACGCGCCGAAATCGTGATACGCGCGCTCCGAGCGCGGCTCCGAGTTGGGCAGACGCTCGAACGCCGCCTCGAGCTCACGGTCGTCCGCGGGGGCTTCTTTCTTGGCCTTGGCTTCGCCGCGCCTCGCCCGAGGCGCCTGGCTCGGCACGGGCATCGGAGCAGCAGCGGCCGGGGGACCGGCGGGAGCCAGCTCGGCGGCAGTGTCGCCGAAGGAATAGTTGTAACCCTGGCCGCCGCTGGTGTTGGGCGGCCGCGGCGGTGCTGAAGCGGCGACGCGGCCTTTGAGAGGCGAGGGGACATGGCTCGAGGTAGGGCGGGGAAGATCCGGGCGGCTCTCGGCGTAACAGCTGCCCCGGCGCATCGCCGGCAACCGGCTGAGCTCGGCGAAAGTCGCGACCGGCCGCGGATGCGGCGCGTGCGGTCGCGGGGTGAGCGCCGTCGCAGCCGAATTTCCCTGTGCAACCAGCGTGTTCGGCTGACCCGACGCGAGCGCGCCCTGGCGTGGATTCGGCTGGATCGCCGTGGATTGGGAAGGAGCTGCGCACCCGAATGCCACCATCGATGAAAGCACCAACGAAAACGTCTTCACGAACCTTCTCCCTGTTGAACGGAGGCTCCGACACGCCGCGCTCGAAGCTTCTTGGAAGGGAACTCGCTGCTGCGGCGTTTCTTACGGCTCGGAAGCGAATTTTCGGTTTCGCGTATCGGGTTTCAGGTAATCCAGTGGTGGACGTTCGCGTGCGGCCGGAACAGGAGGGAGCTTGGCTGAAGCTGTCGAATTGCCGATGACGATCGACTCCACGCCGGAGTTGGTGGCGCTGGCGCCCGAGCTCTGGGCGGTGGAGCTGCACCGGCAGTCGGGGTTCCATCTGCGCGTGCGCATGACGGTCGCGCGGCGCGACGGCGCGCTGTGGTTGCACTCCCCGATCGCGATCGACGAAGCGCTCGCGGGTGCTCTGGCGGAGCTCGGTGAGGTGCGGCACATCGTGGCCCCGAACCGCTTTCATCACCTGTTCGCGGGAGCTGCGAAACGGCGCTACCCCGGGGCATCCTTGTGGGCCGCGCCGGGCCTGCGAGAAAAGCGCAAAAACCTGGCATTCGATCGCGACCTCGCCGAGGACGCGTTCGCCGCCGACGGCATCGAAGCGACGTTCGTCGAGGGCGCCCGCCCCTGGAGCGAGCACGTCTTCTTCCATACCGAGAGCGGCAGCTTGGTGTGCACGGACTTGCTGTTCAACATTCACGAGGAGCGCCACGCGCCGACGCGCTGGCTGTACCGGGCCATCGGCTCGTTCGGTCATTTCGGCACGAACCGCGTCTGGCCATTGCTCGCGGATGATCGCAGAGCGCTCGCCCGGAGCCTTGCGCGCCTGCTCCGCTGGGACGTGCGCCGCGTGATCATGGCGCACGGTGATCCCATCGAGCTCGAGCATCCGGACCGCTTGCGGGTAGCTTTGGCGGGGCTCTTACGTTGAATGGTGACAGCCACGGGCTTGCATCCGGATTTCCTGACCTCAGCCCCACTCATTGAGCCGGCACACCATGCTGAGGCTTTGTGAGTTTTCGCCGCAAAGGCGCCAAGGGGGCAAAGACTCGCAAAGGGTTTTTGGGGTTCGCCTTGCGCGCTCAGCGCGTCCAAAGTCGTAGGTTCTGGGTGCGCCCTGCGCGCTTAGCGCGTCGGAGTAACGCCGCGGCGCGACGTCTCCAGTGCCGTCAGCGCGACGTCAGCTGACTACGCGCTGAGCCGCTGTTCGCCGTTTTGCTCACGACGCGGCGCACGAGGAAAGGGCCGTCGTTGCGGTTCATGTGCACGAGCAGCTCGGCGATCAGCCCCGTGGCGAGGATCTGCACGCCGACCACGATCAGCAGCACGGACAGGATCAACAGCGGGCGCTGACCGATGCTGTGACCGAGGATCTTGAGGAACGTCAGGTAAACGCCGAAGGCGACGCCGAGCAGCAGCGTGGCTGTGCCGATGCCGCCGAAGAAATGGGCGGGGCGGCGCTCGTAGCGGAGCAGGAACACCACCGTCATCAAGTCCATCAAGCCGCGGAAGAAGCGGCCGCCGCCGAACTTGCTCTTTCCGAAAGCGCGCGCGTGGTGCTCGACGGCGATTTCGCCGATGCGAAAGCGCTTCCAGTGAGCGAGCACGGGGACGAAGCGGTGCATCTCGCCGTACAGGCGCACGTTCTCTAGCACCACGTCGCGATAGGCCTTGAAGCCGCAGTTCACGTCGTGCAGGCGGATGCCGGTGGTGGTGCGCACGAGCCAGTTGAACACGCGCGACGGCAGCACCTTCGAGATCGGATCGTTGCGCTTGCGCTTGTAGCCGGAGACGAGGTCGTAGCCTTCGCCGAGCTTCTGCACGAAGCGCGGGATCTCCTTGGGGTCGTCTTGTAAGTCCGCGTCCAGGGTGAAGACGATGCGGCCGCGCGCGCGCTCGAAGCCGGCCGCGAGCGCGGCGCTCTTGCCGAAGTTGCCCTGAAGCTCGAGCAGCGTGAGCTCGGGATGTAGCGGGACCAGGCGCTCGACGGCCTTCACCGACTCGTCGGTGCTGCCGTCGTCGATGAAAATGACCTCGAAGGTCTCCCCCGGGGCGAGCACGGTTTGCACGCTCTCCGCGATCCGCTCGTAGAGCGTCTCGAGCGTGGCTTCCTCGTTCATGAACGGGATCACGAACGAAAAGGCGGGGCGAGTCAGCGGAGAGGTAGTCACGGACGCGGGCAAGGATAGCTCAGAGCTTTACCACGGCGTAGCGGTGGTTCTTGAAGACGGTCTCGTAGCCGAGCTTTCGCTCGCTGCCGCGCGACACGACCGCGTAGTTCAGGTGATACCTCACCTTCAGCCGCTCGAGCTCGGAGCGGTCGAGCTCGTTGTAGCCGCGCAGGTCGCGCCGGCTCTCGACGCGCCGGCCGCAGACGTCGCTCAGGCGCCGGTGCCACTCCACGAGCTCACCGGGCACCATCGGGGTCGATTTCCAGTCCACGACGATCGCGCGCTGTCCGTAGAAGCGGAAGGTATCGACGTCGGGCGGCGTGAGGAACACCGCATCGATCGGCGTTTCGTCGCGCATCCAGGTGAGCAGATCGTCGCTCTTGGCGCCGCCTTCTCGGAGCAACGACGAGTTCGAGGGGATGGCCTCGATCTCCCCGACCGAATAGTGGACCATGAAGCCGAGCGAGAGCACGAGCACCACGCTCGGACCGTGCCTGAGCCAGCCCTGCTCGAAGCGTGGCAAGCGGATCCAGCGCTTCACGAGCTCGAACCCGCCGTGTACGCAAAAGGCGAGCAGGGCCACGGCCACCACCGTGAGCGCGATCCAGAACGGGTTCTTGCGCTCGGTCTGAAAGGTGCCGACCACGACCAGGCCGCCCGCCGCGAGCGCCAGCAGCGCGGGCGAGATGCGCCGCGCGAACCCGGGCTCGACCGCGATCTTCACGAGCACCAGGCATCCTATCGCGGCGCTCAGCATGTCGATGTACGGCGCGAACCGCCACACGAACAACTGCACGACGCGCGGAACGTAGGCGACGGTCGAGAACCCCGAGCCGATCCAGACCAGCGCCATCAGCGCCGAGAGCACGATCCCGAAGCGAGCGGCCGGCGAGCGCTTGCCGCGAAACAGCACCGAGCCCAGACCCACCCCGAACATCTGCCAGCCCGCGAACGGCGCGAGGGCCTTGTAGAACTGGCCCGGCGAGTAATGGTGCGGGGAGCGGATCGAGAACAGGATCTCCTGCGCGCGCGCCGCGTCCGGCGAGCTCGCCGTGGCCACGATCACCGGCAAGACCGGGATCGCAGCGATGCACAGCGGCCCCAGGTTCAACAGCAACCGGCGCGGCAAGCCTTTCAAGCCGAGGAACAGGTGCATCAACCCGAAGGTCGGTATCGACAGGATCAGGTAATTTGCGTGAAACAGGCCGGCGATGCCGACCCAGATCCCCGAAGCGAGGAAGTTCCCGCGCACGAACATCGCGATCGCCCCGAACAGGCCGAGGCTGCCGAGCCCGGAGGGTTGCAGGTACGCGTCGAACGCGTAGCTGACCGCGACGCTCGAGGTGCGCGTCATGATCATCAGCGGTAGCGCGCACAAGAACCCCGCGAGCGCGACCCGCTTCGGAGCGAGGGCGCGCAACGCCTCGTAAATGAACGTGGTGGCCACCGTGATCAGCAGCACCTGCGTGATCGCGACCGCCCAGCCGTCCCGGTTCAGCGCGATCAAGGCGGCTCCGAGCCAGGCGAACACCGGGTGGTAGTGCGTGACCTCGGACGCGTACCAATCCTTCTCGAGGATGCCGGGGTTGGCGATAGCCAGCGACTTCAGCAAATAGATGAGCTGATTGTCGGCGCCGTAGTCGAAGCCGAAGCTCAGCGCGAGCACCGACGCGGCGAGCACCGCCAGGGCTCGGTCCCACTGCTCGAGAGCGCGGCGAGCGAGCGCGCGAACCCGCGACGGCGGCGACACGCCGCGAGACGGGGGCGAAGCCTCGGGAGTCTTCGTCTGGGGCTCGGGAGCTGCCTCGGCCTCGGTCATCGGCGGCGCGGACTCTAGTTCCAAATCCGAGCTTCGGGCACGCTCGGCGGCCGCAGAACTCGAGTCCGGCCGCGTGGCCAGGCAAGATTGGTGTACGAAGCGGCGCTGATGGCGCTCCGCCTCGCGATTCTGACGCACGAATACTACCCGGTGCTCTCGGGCGGGACCGTCTTCACCGAGAAGATGGCCGAGGAGCTCACCCGCCTCGGTTACGACGTCGAGATCCTGACCGCGCGGATCGGCAAGGATCAGCCGCTGGTCGAGACCACGTCGGGCTTTCGCGTGCTGCGCTTCCCGACCGCCCGGCAATCCGTCTCGGACTCGACGCTCCTCGAACACCTCGGCTATTTCGGCTTCGGCACCCCGCAGATGATGCGGCGTGCGCTGGGCCAGCGCTACGACCTGTTGTTCTCGGTGTTCGCGATCCCTTCGGGCTTGATGGCGCTCGGCATCGCCAGGGCCCTGGGCGTGCCGTCCGTGGTGTTCGTCGACGCGGCCGACTGCCCTGGGGTCGAGTCGGCGATGAAGAGCTACGTGCGACACCTGACCAAGCTGTTCGGCTTCGTCGTGAACCGCTCCGACGGCGTGGTGGTCCTCGACGGCTTGCAAGATCTGGCGCTGCCGCACGTCCAGCACGAGCGCACCACGATCATCCCGAACGGCGCCACGCTGCCCGAGCGCGCCGCGCAGCCCGGCAGCCACGGTTCGACGCTCGAGCTGCTCAGCATCGGGCGCCTGGTGCTGAGAAAAGGCTTCGGCGAGATCCTCGAGGCGCTCGGCCTGGTCCGCGAAAAGCGCAGCGACTTCCGGCTCAAGATCGTCGGCTACGGCCGCGCGGAAGACGAGATCCGAAGGGTGCTCGACGCGCACCGGATCGCCGACAACGTCGAGTTCGTCGGCCGCGTGGAATACTCGAAGCTTGCGCCCTATTACCTCGGCGCGGACGCCTACCTTTTCTACGGCGATCGCGAGGGCTCTTCGCTGGCGATGATCGAAGCCGCGGCCTACGGCTTGCCGCTGGTCGTGAGCGATCACCCGGGGAACCGCACTTACGTCGAGCACGGGCGGAGCGGCTTGCTCGTCGAGCACAAGAACCCGCGCGCACTGGCCGACGCGATCTTGCACCTGCTCGAGAATCGCGGAGCTCTGGAGCAGATGGGGGCGGAGAGTCGAGCCATCGCGGAGCGCTACACCTGGCAGCGCATCGCCGAGCGCTACGACGCGTTCTTCCGCGAGATCCTGAGTCGCCGCGGGCGCCGCCAGCCCTGAAAATCCGGCGAATCGCCGCCTCGCGTGACACTCGCCCGGCGCTCGGCCAGCATGGGCCCCGGAAGGAGCGACATGGTGGACACGGTACAGGTGAAGATCGAGTACGCCGACGGGCGCAGCGAGCAACGCACACTGGGCGCCGGCGTCCACCGGGTGGGGCGCGAAGCGGGCGAGATCGTGCTCGGCGATCCGAACGTCTCGGGCACGCACCTCGAGCTCCGGGTCGCGAACGGCGAGCTGTTCTTGACCGATGTCGGCTCGAGCAACGGCACGTTCGACGCCACTGGCGCGCGCGTCCACGGCTCGGTGAAGATGAGCCCCAATCAGCCGTATCGCCTCGGCGGCTCGAGCCTGACCTGGATCGCGGCAGTGCCGAGCGCAGGCGCGCGTGGAGGTACCGCGGTGATGCCGCAGTACGGCGGAGCGCCGCCGAACCCGGGTCTCGGTCAGGCGCCGCCGATGCCGCCGCCTCACCCCGGCTATGCACCGCCGCAATCGCAGTGGACGCCGCCGCCCGGAAATCCGGGCTACGGCGCGTATCCCGGCGCCGCGATGGCCGGCCCTTACGGAATTCCGCAGGAGGCGCGCACCTTCGGCATGCTGTGTCACATCGGAGCGCTCGCCGGCTATATCTTGCCGCTCGGAAACGTGCTCGGGCCGCTCGTGTTCTGGTTGATGAAGAAGGACACGCACCCGTTCGTCGACGAGCAGGGCAAGGAGTCGCTGAACTTCCAGATCACGGTCACGATCGCCTACGCGGTGTTCGGCGGGTTGTCCTTTTTCCTGATCGGCATCCCGTTCTTGCTCGCGACCGGCGTCGCGGCGCTCGTGCTCGAGATCCTCGCGGGCATCAAGGCCAACTCCGGCATTTCATACCGTTACCCGTTCACGCTGCGCCTTCTGACGTAACAGTTGGGGATTCGAGCCAGAGCTTGCGTCTGCCGAATTTCCTGACACGCGGATTACCCCTCAGGTGTGTCTGGCGTGTCGCGCCGCGGCGTTGCCCGGGTGCAACGACGTGTTAAGTACGACTTCGGAGCTCGGGGTCATGCTGCGACGACGGTTTCTCGATCGCTTTTTCTTCCCGGCCTTGGTCGTCGCCGCCTGCGGCGGAGAAAGCTCGGATCTATTCGACTCGAGCGGGGCCCCCACGGGCGCCGGCGGAGACGAGCCGGCGGGCGAGGGTCCCGAGCTCACTGGCGGCAGGGCCACCGCGACCGGCGGGAGCAGCGGCGGAGCCGTCACCCCGACGGGTGGTCGTAGCAGCGCCGGCGCAACCAACGCCGGCAGCGACGACGGCGGAGAGCCGAGCGGCGGAGTCCCGAGCGCGGGCCGGAGCGGAAGCGGTGGTCGGATCGGCAACGGCGGCCGCGCCAACAACGGCGGCGGAGGCAGCGGTGGTCGAGCGGCGGGCGGTGAAAATCAAGGCGGAGCCGGCTCCCCCGGCGGGGTCGGGAACGGCGGCGCACCTCAGGGCGGTATGACGGTCGTCGGCGGCAAGGCGGGCTGTACCGACTCCGACGCCGCCGATCAAGACCAGCGCGGCACCACCACGGGCACGAACGGCACGTTCGAGGACGAGTGCGTCGACGGCGATCTGGTCGAGTATGTGTGCGAAGTCCAGGCGACCCCGGGGCCGTGCGCGGCTTCGATGGCTTCGAGCGACGCCGACCTCAGGCCGGCCCCGCCGATCGATAACTGCCAGGTTCCGACGGGCAAGGTGATCGAGCGCTCGGTCGCTTGCGAGCGCGGCTGCCGGGAAGGGTCGTGTTTCTACTGGTGCCCCACGCTGGAGGACGAGGTGCTCGTCGAGCGGCGAGGCAGAGACGTGGTCGAGCTCACGAATTTGCGGACCGACGACGTGTACTCGTGCGAGGTCAGCTTCGAGTCGGAGGAGTTCGATTGCCGCGGCTCCTCCGACGAGGGTCAGACGTTTCCGGTCTCTTCGCGGACTTGCGGCCTCGAGGCCCTGATTCTGAGCGTCGATAGCAACGACGCGCCCGGCGTCGTGGCCTGCTCGTACCGCTGCAGCTACGAGTGAACGGTCCCCGGGGGCGGGGGCGCCCGAGACGTGTTAGACGCGACCCCGTCGATGGCGATCCCCAACGGTCCCCTGCCGATCCCGAAGCTGCCGCGCGCGCCCGAGCTCACGTGGCGGGTACCGGGATCCAAGAGCATCACCAACCGCGCGCTCGTGCTGGCGGCGCTCTCGCGCGGCCGGAGCCGGCTCGAGGGAGTGCTCGAGAGCGACGACACGCGTCACATGCGGACGGCGCTGACCGCGCTCGGCATCGGCATCGAGCGCGAGGCGGACGACGTGCTGGTCGTCGACGGCGGCGTCGAGCGCCTGGTCGCGCCGAAACAGCGCGAGCCGTTGTTCGTCGGCAACAGCGGGACCACGGTGCGCTTTCTGGCGGCGCTCGCGTGCCTCGTGCCGGGCGACGTCACGCTGGTCGGTGACGCAGCCATGGCGCGGCGCCCGATCCAGGACTTGGTCGACGGCCTGCGCCAGCTCGGGGTATCGATCGACTGCGCGACCGGCTGCCCTCCGCTCACGATCCGCGGCGGAGGCCTGTCCGGAGGCCGGCTCGTGATGCGCGGCGATCGCTCGAGCCAGTACTTTTCGGCGGTGATGATGGCCGCGGGGCTCGCCTCGGGCGACGTCTCGATCGAGATCCAGGGCTCGCTCGTGAGCCGGCCCTACGTCGAGATCACGCGCCGCATGATGCAAGACTTCGGCGTCGCGACCGAGGTCACCGACGACGGCTTCCTGGTGCGGCAGAGCGCGGGCTATGGCGCGCGACGCTACACGATCGAGCCCGACGCGTCGTCGGCGAGCTACCCGTTCGCCCTCGCGGCGGCGAGCGGCGGGCGGGTCGAGGTGCCCGGGCTCGGCGCGGGCGCGCTCCAGGGCGACTACACGTTCCTGAGCGTGCTCGAGTCGATCGGCGCGAAGGTCACGCGCCACGCCGACCGCACCGAAGTCCAGGGCGGCGCGCGGCTCGGCGGCGTGGACGTGGACATGCACGACATCTCCGACACCGTGATGACGCTGGCCGCGATCGCGCCGCTGTGCGCCGGCCCGGTGCGGATCCGCAACGTGGCGAACATTCGAATCAAGGAGACGGATCGGCTGGCCGCGACCGTGGCCGAGCTCGAGCGCCTGGGCCAGGTCGTGCGCCACGGCGAGGACTGGCTCGAGGTCGAGCCGCGCCCGCTGTCGCCCGCGGTGGTGCGAAGCTACGACGATCACCGGATGGCGATGAGCTTCGCCGTGCTCGGCGCCGCGGCCGGCGGCGTGAGCGTCGAAGACCCGCGCGTCGTGGGCAAGACCTACCCGGGCTTTTGGGACGCTCTCGCCCGCGCTTATGCCGCCGCGGGCGCTCCGGCCCCGTGGTAGATCGTTAAATCGAAGGGATTTCTTGGATCTGCCGCGCGGCGTCGGTGACGGCTCGGGCCACCTGAGCTAGTAGTCGCCACCCGTTTTTTTCACGTCTGACGAATCGATCTAGCTTCATGCCGGGCCTCAGTATCGTGGGGACCGGCCGGTTCCTGCCCGGCCGCCCGTACACCAACTCCGATCTCGCGCGCGTACTCGATACGAACGACGAGTGGATTCGACAACGAACGGGCATCGCCCAGCGGCACTACTGTCCCCGCGGGCAGGGGCCGGCCGATCTGGCGCTCCCGGCGGCGAAGGCCGCGCTCGAGTCGGCGAACCTCGCGCCGAGCGACATCGACTACATCCTGTTCAACACGATGACGCCCGATCACGTGTTCCCGGGCTCGGGGACGGTGCTCGGTGCGAACCTCGGTTGCATCGGAGTGCCCGCGCTCGACCTGCGCGCCCAGTGCGCGGCCATGTTGTACAGCTTCCAGCTCGCCGACTCGCTGATCCTGTCCGGCGCGGCCAAGCGGATCCTGATCGTCGGCGCCGAGGCGCACTCGGCGATGATGCCCTGGCGCGACTGGGACGTGCTCGAGGGCACCTCCGATCGCAAGCCCAGCGCTCAAGATTTCGAGCGCGCCACCAAGCACCGCGGCTGGGCCGTCGTGTTCGGGGACGGCGCGGGCGCCGTGATCGTCGAGCGCTCGGACAAGCCCGGCGCCGGCATCGTCGGAGTAGACCTGCACAGCGACGGCACCCACGTCGAAGAGCTGTGTTTGCCCGCCGGTTTCAAGATGCGCGGCGCGGCCGGAGAGATCGGCGCAGAAGAGTGGCTGATCCGCATGCAGGGTCGCGAGGTCTTCAAGCAAGCGGTCGTGAAGCTGCCGCGCTCGGTAGAGCTCGTCTGTGAAAAATCGGGCGTGCCTGCGTCCGAGGTCGACTGGTTCATCGCGCACCAGGCCAACCGCCGCATCAACGACTCGGTCTGCGAGCGCCTCGGCCTCGATCCGGCGCGCATGCCCTGCAACATCGATCGCTACGGCAACACCTCGGGCGCCACGATCCCGATCCTGATGGACGAGATGTGGCGCGACGGCCGCCTGCGCCCGGGTCAGCTGATCTGTCTGGTCGCGCTCGGCGCCGGCTTCCACTGGGGCAGCGTGCTGGTCCGCATCTAAACCCGGGTGAGATTTTGTCGCCAAGACGCCGGGGAGCGCCAAGAATCGCCAAGGATTTTGGGGTTGCACTGAGCGCTGAGCGCGGCCGAGTAACGGCGCACCGCGACGAGGTAACCGTCGCACCCAGAAAACAAAACTTCCTGTCTTCCCGGTCTTCCTGTTGCGCCCTCGCAACGAGACGCAGCACGCCTTTTCAGCGGCTAGGGTGACGGCGGCGTGAGTGGTGAGGGAGGCGGCGTCGGTGCGGTCGCGCTCGGCGTCGGCTTGCCCTCGAGCTTCTTGGCGCCGGCGGCGAACAGATCCGTGAACTCGCTGCCGGTGCGCGGCGGAGCTCCGGGCAACCCGGGCGAAGCGGGCGGGCTCAGTGGATCCGCCCCCGCGGGTGACGCCGTCGTGGTCGTGGTCGTCGTCCCCGGCGTGCTCGTCGGCGTCGGCGTGGCGGGCTCGGCCGTGGGCGTGATCGTCGGAACCGGCACGGGCTTCGGCGTGTCACCGCTCGAGGCCACCGCGATCGCGGCGATCACCGCGACCACGACCACGCCGATCGCCAAGTACAGACCCTTGCCGCGCTTCGGCCGGAACTCGAGGTCGTCGATGGGCGCGGTGGCGGGAAACGAGTCGGGCAGCGCGACCGCGCGCGGTTGACCCGGCGAGATCGACTGCTCCGGCATGGTGCCCGGCGGCGCGGGCGCCGTCGGGAACGTCGAGCCAACGCCGCGCTGTCCGCCCGGGAAGTTCGCGGGCGTGGGATAGGCCGACTGCAACGGATGCGTCGGTGGCAACGGCGCGGTCGCCTGCGCAGGGAACGCCGAGGGCGCCATGTACGGCTGCGGCTCGAACGACGGTCGATCGACATCCGGCACGGGCGCGGCAGGCGCGGCGGGGCGCGGCAGAGGCGTCGGCAGCGGGAGCGCTGAAGCGCGCGGCGCGGAGGGCGGCTTCGGCGCGGGGCCGGCCGCGCGCGGAGACGACGGCGGGCGCGCCGCCGACCCGGGTGCGGGAGCGGCCAGCGGCGATGAAGCAGCGCGCGGCGACGAGCCCGCCCTCGGAGCCGAACCCCGAACGGCCGGCTCGGGAGGCGAGGGCGCGACGGACGTGACCACTTCGTCTTGCGCTGCGGAGGGCCCGAACAGCGAGTCGAAACCGTCGTCCGGCGCAGCCGGCGCGCTCGGCTCGACCGCGGGTGCCGGTGGCGGAGGAGCGGCCGCCTCCGCGCTCGGTCGACTCGCGGCCGGCGGGTTGAGCGGCAACGTGATGCCGCGCGCAGCGAGCGACGGCGGTGCCATCATGCCCATCGGCAGCGTCGGCTGCATCGGGCGGAGCTTGGTGGGCTTGGCGGGTTCCGCTGCGGGTGCCGCGGGCGCGGGCACCGAGAGCGACACCGGCTTCAAGAACGGCTGGAGCTCCGGCACCTTGCCGGCCTCGGTCCATTCGGCCATCCCCTCGCGCCACACCAGGGTGGCTTCGTTCATCCGCCCTTCTCGGATCTCGACCGCGATCTGATTCGCGTCGAGCTCGCGGTCCTCCGAGCCCGGAGTATCGACGAGGAACGCCGGAGCCGGCTCGGCCGGTGAGCTCGCACCGCGGCGCGCGACGTCGAGCGGACGCGTCCCGTCGACGCGAATCAACGCCTGGCACTGCTTGCACTTGACCGAAACGACGCGACCCTTGATCTTCTGCTCGTAAGCGTCGTCGGCGATCGAAAAGCTCTTCCCGCACGCCGGGCAACTGACGGGGAACGGCATCCGAGGCGTAGAGTACACATCCTGTCGCGAAATGACGCAGTTATTTGAGTGCGGAGCACCGCAATGAGCGGGTACGTCGCAGGGAAAATCGCCGCGCGGCGCGTGTGGGCGCCGGGGCTCGTCTCTCTCACGGTCGATGCGCCGCTCGAGCCATTTGCTCCCGGCCAGTTCGTCAATCTCGGGCTCGAACTCGGCGGTCGCTTGGTCCGCCGGTCGTATTCGCTGGCCTCGGCCCCTCTGGCCCAGCCGGAATTTTATCTGACCGCGCTCGAGACCGGCGAGCTTTCGCCCGCATTGTTGAGCCTCGACGTCGGCGACGAGCTGCTGGTAGACCCCAAGCCGCAGGGTTTTTTCACCTTGAGCTGGGTTCCCGAGGCAGCCGAGCTGTGGATGCTCGCGACCGGCACGGGCCTCGCGCCGTTTCTGTCGATGTTGCGCCAGGGCGAGGTGTTCCAGCGCTTCGAGCACGTGGTGCTCGTGCACGGCGTGCGCGAACCGTCACACCTGACCTACCGCTCCGAGATCCGAGAGCTCGCGAGCGGCGGCAAGCTGACGCTGGTCCCGGTGTTGAGCCGCGATCCGAGCGCGCTGGGCGTGGTGCACGGCCGCATCCCGGCCGCGCTGGTCGACGGAAGGATCGAAGCGGCTGCCGCGCGCAGCCTCTCGCCCGAGCGCTCTCACCTGATGGTGTGCGGAAACCCGGCGATGATCGACGACACGATCCACGCCCTCGAACCGCGCGGCTTCCGGCGTCACAGGACGCGCAAGCCCGGTCACATCACCACGGAAAAGTATTGGGAATGAGCGCCGCGGCTCAGGCTCTGCCGTAGACCGGCAGCGCCGCCCCGCTCACGTCGCGCGAGGCGTCCGAGAGCAGGAACGAGATCACGTCGCACATCGACTCGAGGCTGACCCAGCGCGAGCGGTCCGCGTTGGGCATATTCGCTCGATTTGCACCGGTATCGAGCGTGCTCGGCAGCACCACGTTCACGCGCACGCCGTCCTTCAATACCTCTTGCGCGGCGGCCTGCGCGAGCGCGATCACGGCCGCCTTGCTCGCGGCGTACGCGGCGGAGCCCACCGCTTCCCACGGCCGCACCGCCGAGCGCGAGCCAATCAGCACCACGCTGCCGCGCTGGTTCTTGACCATCGGCGCGAGCACGGCCGACAGCGCGACGCCGGCGCTCTCGACGTTGGTCTCGAACATCGCGCGCAAGTTCGACTCGCCGTCGCCGTCACCGTCCACGAGCTGCTTGCCCCCGCGGTAGCCGCCGGCGACGAGCACTGCACCCGAAGGCGGCCCGAGGTCGGCCGTGATGCGCTCGATCACCGCCGACCAGGTTTCGATCGAGCTGGTACCGATTTCGATCGGCAAGACCCCGACGGACTCACGCGCGACGTCGCTCAGGCGCTGACCGGCCTGAGGCCGATCCACCGCCACGACGCGCGCGCCGCGCGCTGCGAGGTAACTGACGAGAGACGAACCGAGCGCGCCGGACGCGCCGGTCACCAGGATCACCCGGGAATTGGTCGGCACGCAGCCATCTTGTCAGAACACGAGGCCGAGTGAAATCCGCCCCATGATCTGGATTGGCTCGACGGGGCTGCCCCGAGCGGCGGTCTTCTCGACCTCGCGATCCAGGGCAATCTGCAGCTGCTCGTCGTCGCAGTCGCTCGTGGCCGAGGCCACGTCCGCGTCGGTAAAACAGCGGCGTTGCTCGTTCAATTCGACGCCGATGCCGATCCCGCCGCCAATCGTGAAGAACCCCCAGCGCCGGTAGGAACCGAAGAAGCCGTAGAGGTGGCGGTCGGTGTGGGACACCTCGTCGATCAGGCCGCCGTCGTCCTCGGTGCGGTACGTGTACCCGTAATTCGCGAAGATCGCGCGGATCACGTAGCCCTCCATCGGCTCTCCATCGAGCCAGAAGCCGAGCCCGACCGAGGTGCCGAGGAGGGCGCCGATCCCGTTGGAATGCTGAGAAAGGACGCCGTCGAAGTCGTTCATCGCCGGCGGCTGATCGTTCACCAGGAACACCGGCACGAGCTCGAGGCTCAGGAACTCCCAGAGCTGGACCTCGGCTTCGAGCGCAACCTCTCCGTAAATCAACCAGCGTAGCGGGTCGAAGCGCACGGAAAACGTCGGCATCTGGAAGCCGCGGTCCGGGTTGGTCAGGGGAGGCGGGGGGACGTACGCCGGCGTGTAGCCGTAGCCGGGGGGTGGCGGCGCGTACCCGGGCGGCGGGGGCTCTGCCGGTCCCGCGGCTGGGGGCGCTGCGGCCGGTGGCGGTGCGGGCGGCGCTGCGGCCGGCGACGGTTCAGCGGGCGGGGCCTCGGCGGGAGGTTCGGCCGCGGGTGGGGGCGCTGCGGGCGGCGGGTACTCCCCCGGTGGAGGCAAAGGTTGCGCGAGCGCGAGCGGCGCGAAGAAAAAAAGCGCGGCCGGAGCCGCCCAGCCGTTCCAAGGGCAAGCCATGGCGGCACTCTACCTTGAGCCGGGCGAGCGGGGCTAACCCGCGACCATGCCGCGCGCGTCCCTCCCACATCGTGCGACCTCACTCGAAGTGCGCGCCGCGTACCAAGTTTTTTCGAGGGGTGGTAGGCAGAACGAGATGGCTCTTTCGATAGTTCCTGGACCGCGCGACCCGCTGGCCGAGTCCGCCGATGCGCTCGTCGTGGTTGTTTTCGCTCAGGCGTTCGCCAAGCACCCCGCTGTTCGCGCCGCCGACGAAGCGCTCGGAGGCGCGCTGCTCGAGCACGCGAAGAACGCCGAGTTCGAGGGCAAGCCCGAGCAGACGCTCGATGTTCCGACGCTCGCGCACCTCGACGCGAGGCGCCTGGTCTTGATCGGAGCGGGGCCGGAAGCCGAGCTCACTCCCGCGCGCCTGCGCTCGGTGATGGCACAAGCCGTGCGCGTGGGCAGCGCGCAGAACGCGCAGCGCATCGTGCTCGTGACGCCGTCCGACGACGTCTCACTGCGCGAGGTCGGCGAGGGCGCAGCGCTCGGAGCCTACCGCTTCACCAAGTACTTCACCGGCGATCGCAAACCGAAGAAGGAGCTCAGCAAGATCTCGATTAGCTTGCCGAGCTCCGCGTTCGACGCCGCAGCCAAGAAATCACTGGCGCTCGGGGTGGAGGTCGCGAAAGCCGTGGCGATCGCGCGCGATGCCATCAACGAGCCGCCGAACGTGGTCTTTCCGGAGACGCTGGCGAAGATCGCGCGCGACATCGCCAAGACGCACGGGCTCAAGGTCAAGGTGCTCGACAAGGCCGGGATCCTCAAAGCCGGCATGAACCTGCACTACGCCGTCGGCCAGGGCAGCAGCAACGAGCCGCGCTTCATCCACCTCACTTACACGCCCAAGGCTTCGGGCAGGAAGAAGCCCAAGAGCATCGTCTTCGTCGGAAAGGGTCTCACGTTCGACTCGGGCGGTCTGTGCATCAAGCCCGCGCCGGGCATGGGCGACATGAAGTCGGACATGGGTGGGGCAGCCGCAGTGCTCGGGCTGATGGCCGCCGTGGCCGCGCTCAAGCTCCCGATCGAAGTCCACGGCATCGTCGGTGCGGCCGAGAACATGCCCGACGGGTCGGCCTATCGCCCCGCCGACATCTTCACCTCGCTCGAAGGCAAGACGGTCGAGATCATCAACACCGACGCCGAGGGCAGGCTGGTGCTGGCCGACGCGCTCACCTACGCCGCGCGCCTCAAGCCCGACCTGATCATCGATGCGGCAACCCTGACGGGTGCGGCGCTGGTCGCGCTCGGCAAGTCGTGGTCCGCCTACTACACCGCGGACTCCGGCCTCGCCAAGCAGCTCGCAGAAGCCGCGGCACACGCCGGCGAAGGCTTCTGGCAGATGCCGCTGATCGAGGAGCTGACCGACCAGCTGAAGAGTGACGTCGCCGATCTCAAGCACACCGGCGATCGCTACGGCGGCTCGATCACGGCCGCGCTGTTCTTGCGCGAGTTCGTGGGCAAGGTGCCGTGGATCCACTGCGACATCGCGGGCCCCGTGCTCAGCGAGCGGGCCCGCGGCGTGGTGCCCAAGGGCGGCACCGGCCACGCCGTGCTCACCTTTCTGCGCTTCGCGGAGAGCTTCGCGGGCTAGGCCCGACCCATGCTTGCGGGCCTTTCGGAGCCGACCCTCCGCGCCTTCGCCGCGCGCGCGAACAAGCTCCTGCCGGGGCTCTACGCCTGGACGGCTACGGTGGCGCTGCCCGCGACTTACCCCGAGGTCGGCTGGGAGGCGCGAGCCTCGTCGGTGGCGGCGCTGGTCGCTCTCGTGCTCGGCCCCTGGCTTTCCCCGGCTCGCCCTGCCCTGGCGCGGCTCTTCGGCATTCACGCGTTCGTCGGCTTCTCGCTCGTGACCTGGACGCTCGCGGTGCGGGCGGGGGTGTCGCTCGCGCCCGAGCCGCTGCGCGCCGCGCTGGGCGGCCTCGGTTGGATGGTCTACGCCTTCGGCTGGGGTGAGCTCGCGCGACCTCTGCGCGTGCCCGAGGACGACCCGCACGTGCTCGGCGGCCCCGCGCTCGCCCCGCGCGCGCTGCTCCCACGGCGCGCCAGCGCGGTGATAGGAGTCGGCGTCGTGGGGGCGCTGCTGCTCGTGATCCTGGCCTGGCGCGTGCAGCGGGTTCCCCAGACCGTCCTCGGTCACGCCGTGGCGCTCGCAGCCAGCTTGTGGATACTCTCGGCGGCCACCGAAATCGCTCTGACCGAGGCCCAGAGCCCGAGAGGCTCGGCGGGCGAGCGCCTCTCGCGCGCGTCGGGAACGCTGTCTCTGCTGCTCGTGTTGCTCGGGGTGGGGTTACTCTGGATGGTGTTCGGGAAGTAACCGATGCGGGTCGCGGATTTCGCCAGTATCGCCCTGTTTTCGTCGTCGCTGGGCGCGTTCGCCATGGGCCTCGTCGCGCTCGGCGATCGCCAGGACCTGAACGCCGTCTACTGGCTGATCATCGGCGGGCTCGCGCTCCGCGCCGGCACCAACGTCCTCAGGCCACGGAGCAGCCGGTGAGACGAAGGGGCGCGGCGGCGGCGCTCTGGCTCCTCGCGTGTCAGCGAACGGAGCCGGTCGCACCCGCCGACCGCAACCTGCCCGAAGGCATCGCGGCCCGCGTCGGGTCGGAGCAGATCCGCACCGAGACCGTGTCGCGCATCGCGGTCGCCGAGGGAGTCGGGCCGCGTGTCGCGCGCGAGCGCGCCGTGTTCGACGCCCTGTTCGCGGAAGCCGGCCGCGCCCGTCTCGCCCCCGAGCTCGTTCGAGCCGGGACACGCGCCGTGCAAGCACGCGCATTACTCGAGAGCCTGGCGCACGAGGCCCGCGCGCTGGGCCTACCCACGGACGCAGAGCTCGACGTGCTGCTCAAAGAGCGCTGGCTCGAGTTCGACCGCCCCGAAGCCGTGGTCGTCGTGCACGCCGTCGCGCTGACGCCAGCCGACGGGAACACGGAAGCGGCGCAGAAGCTCGGAAAAGTGCTGAAGGAGAAGCTCGCGGGCATCACCAACCCCGAGGAGTTTCTGCGCGTGGCCCGAGAAATCCCGCAAGCAGAGGTCAAGATCCGCGCGGAGCGCGTGCCCGCGATCTGTGCCGATACCCGCGGCTTTCAGCTCGGCGCGGCCGGCGCGCAATCCGCCGGCAACTTCGACGCCGAGTTCACCCGCGCCGCGCACGCGCTGAAGGCTCCGGGTGACCAGAGCCCGCTCGTGCACACCGGCTTCGGCTTCCACGTGATCTTGCTCCAAGAGCGCTTGCCGGAGCGTCGCGTCCCGCGCGAGGAGGCGCGCAAGCAGCTGCTCGACGACGCGGTCGCGCGCCGCGCCGATCGCCAGAAACGCGAGCTCGTCGAACGGCTCGAGGCCGCGGCGCCGATTCAGGTCAGCCGCAACTTCGAGGCGCTCACCGCGGGGCTCGAGCCGCCGCCATGAGCATCGACAGCGCGCCGGCTCGCGATCAAGCGGCCTCGAGGATCAGCGCGATCCTGATGCGGCTCTGCGAGTCGAGCGGCGCGCTGGCGGTGGCGCTGGTCGACGGCGAAGGCGAAACGGTCGACTATGCCGGCGGGCTCCCGCCGTTCGATACGCGCGTCGCGGCAGCCGAGTGGCGCCTGGTGCTGACGATCCTCGACGAGTCGCGGCTCGAGTCGCTGCGCTCGACTCACGAGATGCGGATCCGCGCTCGGGGGCGGAGCTTTGCGGCCGTCGGTCTGAGCGACGGCTACGTGCTGGTGTTCGCGCTGCCGCGTCACTGCTTTTCGCTCTCGTATCGCGCGCTCGACGAAGCCGCGCGCGAGCTCGAAGGTGAAACCGGGCTGTCTCCGCGCTTTCGCCCCGACCCTTCGCAATGGGTGGGTGTCGAGGTCCGCCCCAGCGCCGACAATCAACACCGCCCCGAGGCCGTGTGGCACGAGGGAGGCTGGCGGGCCGTCACGGTCGTCGGCAAACTACACCCCAAGGATCTGAGGCGCGGTGAGGTCGGATACTTCGCACGCCTGTGGAATGGCGACGATCTTCTCCTGGTTCGTGAGCCGCTCGGCCGCTGGTTCGCCGGGCGCCCGCACTGAGCGGCGCCTGCTGGCTCTGGCGTTCGGCGTGGTTGCCTGTGCCGGGCCGAGTGCTCCCCCCGTCGCGGTTTCCGAGCCGGCCCCGCTGCGGTCCGCCGCGCCCGCAGAGCCCGTGGTCCGGGATTGCGCGCTCCCGGAGCGCCCGCTGCCAACGGGCGCGTTTGCCGCCGAGTTCAGCGAGCTCGCGTCGCTCTCGAACGTTGGCCGGCTGGCAATCGGTGTGGAACAGCCGAGCTACGGCGCGCGTCGCGTCCCGTCTCCGCGCGCGCCGACGGTGTTCCCCAAGGTCCGGTTTCAGTCGATCGACGCCCACGCCTACCGCTATTGGGACCCGCTGCCGCCCAGCATTTTGGCGACATTTCCCGGCTGCGACGAGCACGCGCTCGCCGACGACGGACGCCTTTGCCCGTCCGCCACGCTGCCCGCAAAGCCGCTCTCCGCGGCGCAGTCGGCCGAGCTCCTCGCGCTCGCGGCGCTCCCGGATCCGCGCTTCCGCTTCCGTTGCGGCTTCGATCCGCACCATGCATTCGTGTTCCGTGACGGCGAGGGGCGGCCCGTCGCGGAGGTTCAGGTTTGCTTCGCGTGCGGCGAGTGGATGCTCGATGACCAAGAGCCGCGCCCGTTTCCAGAAGGCGCCTTTGCTCGGCTCGCGGCCCTCTGTCGCGACCTCGAGCTAGGCGGTTGTCCGCCCGTCGATCTGAAGGTCGAACGCGAGCTCTGGCGGTCGTATCGAGAGTGGCTCGGAAGCGGCGCACCCCCGCGAGCGAGCAGCGCGCTCGGTATCCCGGGTGAGATCCACCTTTCGGCGCTCAGCCCCGAGCAGCGAGCCAAGCTCTGCGCCTACCGCGCCGTCGAGTCGGCTCGCTTCGACCCGCACGCGAGCGAGAGCGCGCGCTACGAGCTCGACGATGGCAGGCAATTCTGGCTGCGAATGTACGACGAGTGCCTCGCCGAGTTTCCGAAATGCGACGTGCCCCTGGCCGCCGTCGAGGGGGTCCGGTTTCATCGCACGAGCGCGCCAGGACGCCCTTTCGCCCAGTCGTTCGAGTGCTTGAGCCGCGCCGTTTTCGGACCCATTGGTGAGTGCCTGTGGGGGGTGGGTCGCACGGGTCGCTAGCGGCGAGGCAGCGATTTCGTCTATCGTGACGCTCGCTTGGTTTGGCGAACACGGAGTGAGGGTCGATGAAGCACGTGGGCTGGTTGGCGTGTCTTTGCCTTTTGGGTTGCGCGCGCGGTCCCAACGTCTCGGGCGATCTGCCGCTGAAGCGCGTGGTCGTTTATCGCAACGGAGTCGGCTACTTCGAGCGCGAAGGGCACGTCGACGAAGAGCGCGTCGCGTTCCGCATGCGGCAGCGCATGGTCGGCGATTTCCTCGCGTCGCTCGCGGTGATCGAACGCGGCGGCAGCTCCGTGCGCTCGGCCTCGTTCCCGCTGGAGGTCGAGGAAACGTTCGAGCCGGAGCCCGAAGAGCCGGAGCCCCAACCGCGTCCGCTGGACGGCGAAGGGCCCAAGCCGAGCGAGCCGAAGCCGCCGGAGCCTCCGAAAAAGCCCGATCCACAGGCGATGCGCGAGGTGCTGCTCCACCTCGACGGCAAGGAACACGACCTCGCGATCGGCTACCTCGCCGAGACGCCCGTGTGGCGCCCCTCGTATCGCGTCGTCGTCACTCCCGACGGCAAGGCCGATCTCCAGGCCTGGGGCATCGTCCAGAACCTGTCGGGAGAGGACTGGAACGGCGTCACGCTGTCGCTCGTGGCCGGCGCGCCGCTCGCGTTCCAATCCACGCTGGGCACCCCCGTGATCCCGGAGCGCCCGGTCGTCACCGATCAGGGTGAAGTCGTCGCGGTTGTCCCCACCGGGGTCACCTCGCTCGATCTGACGGAGGGCAGCTTCGTCACGGGCATCGCCGATCGCTACGCCGGCGGGTCCGCTCCCGCTCCCGAGCCCGCCCCCGCGCCCGAAGAGAGCGCGGCGTACGACCGAGACGAAGCCAGGCGGGAAGCGCCCGAGGCGGAGGTCGCAGGTGGTGCGACGCTGATGTCCGGCTCGCAGCGCCGCTCTTCGAAGGCCGCGGCAAAGCCTGCCGCACAGGCCAGCCCTGGTGGGGTCGTAGCTCCGCCTCCGCCTCCCATGGCGCCGCGCCCGGCCCCGACGCTGAGCGCGCCGCGACGCCTGTCCGACCTGGCCGCAGTCGCGCTCGAGGCCGGCACCACGCGCTACGACATCCCGTACCCCGTCACCGTCCCGAACGACAGCGCGACGATGGTGCTGCTCACGAGCCAGCGCGTGCCGGGCGCCGCGGTGTTGCTGTTTGCTCCCGAGCCCGGCGTAGCGGCGTCGAGCTCGCACCCGTTCCGGGTCGCGCGCTTCACGAACACGACGCCGGGCCTGCTCGAGCGCGGTCCGATCGCCGTCTTCGAAAAAGCCTCGTTCCTCGGCCAGGGCATGCTCGAGCCGCTCCCCCCGCGCGCCACCGCTACCGTGCCCTTCGCGCTCGAACGCAGCGTCGCGGTCACGTCCGAGGTCCGCGTCGATCAGCAGGGCTCGCGCTTGTTCCGGATCGAAGCCGGGGCGCTGTACATCGAGCGCGACTCCGTTCAGCGCACACGCTACCTGATCGACAACGGCAGCGACCGGCCGATGAAGCTGCTCGTCAAGCACCCGCGCCAGCCCGGCGCGCGCCTTTTCAAGCCACCCGCCGGCACCGAGGACAACGTCGGCACGCTCACGGCGTTGATCCCGACCGAGCTCCGCACGCGCGGTAAGGCCGAGCTCACGGTCGATGAGCGCCGCGCCAACCAAGAAATGGTCAATTGGCTGGAGCCGCTCGCCGACGACGCGGTGCGCGGCTACCTCGCCGATCCACGCGCGGACCCCGCAATCGTCCAGAAGCTCAAGGACGCCTGGGTCGTTCGCGAGGCGCTCCGCAAGCACACCGACGAGTTCAACGCGCTCTCCAAGGAGCGCGAAGAGCTCGAGCGCCTCACGAACGAGACCCGCCGCAGCTTGCGCGCGATCGAGAAGAACCCGCAGGCGGCCGACCTGCGACAGAAGCTCACCAAGCGCCTGAGCGACGCCTCGACGCGCATCGACGCCATCACCAAGCGCGGCATCGAGCTCCAGATGAGCATCGACGAGCAACAGGTGCGCTTCAGAGACGCAGTCCTGGGCCTCGAGCTCGACGCGCCCCTCCCCGTCAAAGACTGACAGGGCGCGTCGAGGGCGGCCGGCCAGCCCCTCGCCCGCCGCACGGCTTCAGGAAAGCGTCCCGCCCGGCGCGCCAACCCTCCGGAGAGATTTCTGGTGCTCGAGGCGCCCGGCCGGAGCGCTGAACCACCCAATTTCGGGTCCGGGACGGCCTCCAAAACACCCGAAAATCGCCGGCCAAAGGTCCGACCCGGCAGCGAGAAACATCTGCGCAACCTGGGGACAACTCGGCTCCAAACGGTGTTTGAAGCCAAGTTGATGCTGGATCGTCGCGTCGGTCCAGCCCGGTGGCCGCCTTTGGCCGACCCGCCGGAGCCCAAAGAAAGCGACGTTCGAGCGAAATAATTCCTTGCCCACATCGCCGCCTCGATCCATTTATCCGCCCCTCGCTGACGGCAACAAGCCGCGGCGGGGCGAGCGACCCGAGCCGCGCCACAAGCAAAGCCCTGGTCCAAAGGCCGACGAAACCAAAAAAAATCTCGAACGAGTCGTTGACAGACGCCTCAACCGAGACTAGGTTCCGCGGCCCGCTCGGGAGGAAAACCCTCCCCTCGGTCCTTGAAAACTGAGTCTGATTGCACGCGAGAAATCGCGTGGGTAAGTGCACCGTCTCGGTCCGTCCCCCGGACCAGACGCAGTGCAGATAGCGAGCATCAAAGGCGGCGTTCGACTTAGCCTCGAGCGTCTGCCGAAGGATTCAAACTGGAGAGTTTGATCCTGGCTCAGAACGAACGTTAGCGGCGCGCCTAATACATGCAAGTCGTGCGAGAAAGGGCTTCGGCCCCAGTAAAGCGGCGCACGGGTGAGTAACACGTAGGTAATCTCCCCTCGAGTGGTGGAT
>JAICQO010000118.1 GCA_025937835.1 Polyangiaceae bacterium | reverse complement strand
TCCGCGACGGGTCGGGCTAGACTCGGCCCGTGTCCGGACAGCTTCTCGGCCACGGCGGCCCTGCCGATGCGCGCTGTAAACATTGCGGTGCCGTCGCGGTCGGTCCGTGCGCGCGGTGCCGTTCGCCCGTGTGCGGCGATTGCTGCGTGCTGACGCAGGGCGGCACCCAGGTCTGGGCCATCTGTTTGGGCTGCGATCGCCGCGGTGGCCGCTCGCTCGGGGCCGGTTGGCGGATGGTGATCGGCTGGTTTTTATGGCCGATCGTCGGCCTTTTCGTGCTGCTCGTCCTGCTCTATCTAGCCTTCGGGTGATAGGCTCGCGGGGCTTTGGCACGCACGACGCATTCCCTCCTCCTGCTGTTCGCCCTGACGCCCGCGTTGACGCTGGTAGCTTGCTCGGGGTCCGACGGCTCCGACGCCCCCAGCGCAAGCGGGGGTCAATCCGCCTCGACGGGAGGCACGGCCCCGACTGGGGGGACGAGTAGCGGCGGCGGCGCCAAGGCCACCGGGGGTGCTAGCAGCGGCGGAGCGCTCGCCTCGGGTGGGAGCTCGACCGGCGGCGCCAACACCGGCGGCAGCCCGGGCGGCGCGGGCGCATCCACCGGTGGCAGTCAGAACCCGGGAGGCGGCGGCAGCGGCGGCGCTGGGATGAGCAACGGCGGTGGCGGCGGCGGTGGCGCGGCCGGTGCAAGCACGGGCGGCATGGGTAGCTCCGGTAGCCCCGGCAAGACCTACGTCTACGTCAGCGGCTCGAGCCAGCTCTCGATCTTCACCCTCGATCTCGCGGAGGGGGCGCTCACCAGCGCGGGCAAAGCCAACGCCGGCATGAACGCGAACTACCTGGCGATCTCCAAAGACAACAAGTTCCTTTACCAGCTGAACGAACAGAACCCGAGCCGGGTCATCGCCTACTCGATCGACCCGAGCAACGGCAGCCTGAAGGAAATCAACCGCGGCGACACCACGGGCGACGGCGCGCCGCACATCGCCGTGCACCCGAGCGGCAAGTGGCTGGTAGTGCCCCACTACAACAGCGGACACATCAACGTGTTCGCGGTGCGTGACGACGGCGGTGTCGGTGCCATCACCGCCACCAGCCGCGGCCCGAACGACGGCTGCCAGAAGGCACATCAAGCCGTCTTCGACGAGAGCGGCGATCACCTGTTCGTGCCCTGCCTCGGCTCGAACTACGTAATCCAGTTCAATTTCCAGGCCGGGATGCTCGAGTACAACGAGCCACCGACGGTCCCCGTGATGGGCGGACCTCGGCACCTCGCCCTGTCGCCCACCG
This sequence comes from Polyangiaceae bacterium, assembly GCA_025937835.1. GTDB lineage: Bacteria > Myxococcota_A > Polyangia > Polyangiales > Polyangiaceae > PMG-095. The sequence continues at coordinate 15,160 of JAICQO010000118.1, read as the reverse complement.
CACCGTTCGCCTACGCGCTCGGCGAGCTGAACAGCACGATCACGCAGCTCTCGTATGACAAGGCGAGCGGCAAGCTCTCGAATCCGACGGCGATCCCGAGCGTCGAGAACTCGTCCGGCGCGAGCGCCCACATCGCGGTCCACCCGTCTGGAAAGTATCTGTACGCCTCGAACCGCAACGAGAACAGCATCGGCGCCTTTTCCCTCGATGCCGCGAGCGGCAAGGCAACGCCGATCGCGTTCGAGAAATCGATGATCTCCACGCCGCGAGACTTCGGGCTGGATCCTTCGGGGCAGTTCCTGATCAGCGCCAACCAGGATGGCCAGCAGGATCTGAACGTGTATCGCATCGGTCAGGACGACGGCCGCTTGATGCGCGTGCGGAACGTCGCAGTCGGCGGCCGGCCGGCTTGCGTCGGCTTTGCCGTGCTGCCTTGAGCCGCGCAAATTGCCGCACCCAAGCGGTGCGGGGTTTGCATGACACAGGTCGTGCAGCAATCATTTCCGGGTCTTGAGCGCGCGTCGGAGTTGAAGCGCGATGGCTGGCTGCGCTGCGCGTGGTCCCTCCTCAAGGCCGCGGGCAAGGACTGGGACGAGGACAACGCTTCGCGCCTGGCTGCCGCGCTCGCTTGCTACACGCTGTTGTCGATCGCTCCGCTGCTCGTGGTGTCGGTCGCCGTCGCGGGGCTCGCGTTCGGGCAAGAAGCGGCGCGCGGTCAGATCGCCCATGAGATCGGCGCGATCGTCGGCGCCGACGCAGCAAAGGCGATCGAGGCCATCATCGCCCACGCCAAGCGGCCCGAAGCAGGCATCCAGAGCACGATCATCGGCGGCGTCGTGCTCTTACTCGGCGCATCCGGCGTGTTCACCGAGCTACGTTCGGCGCTGAATACGATCTGGGAGGTCGAACCGAAGCCCGGTCAGGCCGCCAAGAATTTCCTACGCCACCGCTTCCTCGCCTTCGCGATGGTGCTCGCGGTCGCGTTCCTGTTGCTCGTCTCTCTGGTGCTGAGCGCCGGGCTGTCGGCCCTGGGCCGCTTCTTCCAGAACTACCTGCCGGGCGGTGAGCTCGTCTGGCAGCTCGTCAACTTCACTTTCGGCGTGGCCTTCGCCACCGCGCTGTTCGCGGCGATCTTCAAGGTCGTGCCCGACGTGCGCGTCGCCTGGCGCGATCTGTGGGTCGGCGCCGCGTTCACGGCGGTGCTGTTCAGCGTCGGCAAGCTGCTGCTCGGCCTCTACATCGGCAAGAGCGCGACCACGTCTTCCTATGGAGCCGCGGGCTCGCTCGTGGCGCTCGTGATCTGGGTCTACTACTCGAGCCAGGTGTTCTTCTTCGGCGCCGAATTCACGCAGGCCTACGCGCGACGCTTCGGTGGCGCGATCGAGCCGAACGACCACGCGGTGTCCCTGGCGCCGAAGGACTGAGAAAAAAAGAGATCGCCCGGAACGCGAACACACATCCGAGGGTGGAACCCCGATGCGCGCCCAGGCAAACCCCCTCAAACTGCAGAAAACACTGACATTTGCGGCGCTGGGGGCGCGGAAGAGAAAGCCCTTCGGGCTCGCTCCGCGCGTCGTGCCGATTTATTGGGACGCGCGGTTTCGCAGCCACCCGCTCGACATCACGGTGTTCGACGAGTTCTTGCGGGCGCTCTTTCAGTCTTCGTGGATGACCGAGCTCGCAGACCGCGGCGTGGCTCCCGCGCAGCTCTTGCCTTCCTTCGTCCCGGGTTCCCCGCCGGCAGCCAAGCTCACGCGGCGAGGGGTCGAGACCACGGTCCTGGATTGGGTGGAGCGCGGTCTCGTCACACCGGGGCTCGGCCGAAACGACGAGGACTTATTTTACGTCGTGTTCGCGCGCTTCAAGCGGGAGCCCACGGGCGTGCCGGGGTCACACTGTGTTGCAATTCCGCTGCTCGACGTCGGTGCGGATCTTCTCGAGGTCCACTCCGCAACGATCAGCGGCGCGCTCGCGACGGCGTTTTCGCATCGAAGCGCGGGAGCGCTCGCACTCTCGCGCACATCGCCCACTCGCCGGAGTTTGCCCGCTCGCCGTTGAAGGCGAATACTCCTCGTCTGACCGTAACGCGCCCTGGTTACTGTCGCGGGCGAGGAGTTCCAATGGTTCGCTCCTTCAAGCTTCACTGTGCTCTAGGAACGCTCGCCGTCGCGTGCGGCGGCTCGACCGACGACAGCCTGTTCGGCGACGCCGCCACGGCGCAGAGCGGGGGCCGGTCCGCGGGTGGCACCGGAGACGCCAGCGGCGGACCTTCGCCAACCCCGACGGGCGGACGCACCGCGCTGACCGGTGGTCGCGCGTCGGGCAGCGGCGGCGCGGTAGCAGCGCAAGGCGGCGACACCGAGCCCGGCTCTGGAGGCACCACCAGCGCAGGGCTCAGCGGAATGGGCGGCCTGCTGGGTGACGGCGGCTCCGCTCCCGAGGGAGGCACGACCGCGAGCGGCGGCGCTGGCGAAGAAGGCGGTACGAACACGGGCGGCACCCCCACGGCGAAGGGGGGCTCCCCCGATGCGAGCGGCGGAATGAGCTCGGCGAACGGCGGCGCAGGCTTCGGAGGTGGCGGCAGCGATGGCGGCCCGATCGGCAAGGGCGGGGCCGGCGGAACGGCGTCGTGCCAGGAGGCGCGCGAGGCCGTGAACCATGCGCTCCAAGCGGCCCAAGCCTGCGACATGGATACCGATGGCCAATGCCTCGGCTTCGTCGACGGCGAGTGCTGTCCCGTCCCCGTGAACGATCCGAGCTCGCCGGAAACCCTGCAGTTTCAAGCCGCGCTCGCCAAGCTGAACAAAGCGTGCGGCGCCACGATCTGCCCTGCGGTCCTGTGCGTCGAGCACCCGTCGGCGATGTGCCAGTCCAAGGCGTCCGGGTCGGGGCGCTGCGTGTCGAAGTCGATCTTGTCGCTGTAGATCGCCGCGCGGCAGCGCCCGTCACCGTTTCACTGCGGCTCGCTTTTCAGCGCGAGGTCTTCTTGCGGCCCTTCTTCTTTGCGCTCTTCTTGCCGCTCTTCTTCGCCGACTTCTTGCGCGCCTTCTTCTTCCCCTGCCCCCTCGTCTCGTCCTGGCCGAGCGCGGAGGCCGCCACCGTTTTCTTCGCCTTCGAGCTCGAGCGCTTGCCGCGGAGCATCTTCGAAGCCGCGGTAGACACCTTGGAGCTGGTTTGCTTGCGGGCCTTCTTTCGTTTCTTCGTCGCCATGGCGGATGCTCGCACGCACCGCGTGTCCGCTTCAACGGGCGATCGCGCGCACTCGCAGCAATTCATCTCCGCTTCGGACGCCGCTTCTTCGGTCCGCTATCGCCCGCCGCGGCGGCTTGCCCTGGTCCGTGCGGATGCGCATGCGAATGTCCGTGAGCGTGCGAGTGCCGGTGCGGTTCCGCGCCGCCCCCGACGTCCGTGATGATCTCGAGCGCCCCGTGCTTCACGCCCTTCAGCGCGTGTAGCCGCTCCGCGACGCGCGTCAGCTCGTCCGCCCGCCCGCGCAGGATGATCACCTCGAGGCAGCGGTCGTGGTCGAGGTGGATGTGCAATGTGGACCGCACGTCCTCACCGAGCTCGTGCTGCAGCTCCGTCAGCTTTTCCGTCAGGTCCCGGACGTGGTGGTCGTAGACCAGCGTCAGGACGGCCATGACATCGATCGGGCCTTCAATCCGGGCGCGCAGGATCGCGGCTCGGGCGAGGTCGCGGAAGGCTTCGGAGCGGGTGCCGCCGCGGCGCTCCACGACCTTGTCGAACTCCTCCAAGAGCGGCGCCTCCATGGCGACGCCGAACCGGACCAGGCGCTCCGTCATTGGCCCACCGTAGCCAAAACCCTGACGGGGCGCATTCACCGTGCGGTTTCGACGCAGTGACCCTCGCCCCGGAAGTGGCCGATGCTGCGGGTCAGGGCGCGTACGAACGCTCCGAGGTCGTCGATGTGGCTGGCGCTGCCCGTGCCATAGGTCCCTTCCTCGATCTCGACCAGCGCCACCGCGTCGAGCTCCTCCAGCGTCACCTCCCCATCACCGTTGGCGTCCGCCGCCGCCAGGGCCGTGAACCGCGGCACCGCGCCGGCCGAAGCCAGGTCGTCGTAAAAGAAGTGGTCGCCGTGGATCGTGAGCTGGACCTTCTCGTCGCCGCCGTTGGGGACGATGATGCCCTCGACCTCTTTGCCGTCGATCTCGGCGACGCAGTCGCTGTACTCGGTCCCGTTCGTGAAGCCCCAGGCGAAGCTCTTGGTTTCATCACCGTTCGTGGCGGTGCCGGACACGTAGACGCTATAGCTACCGTCCTGCATGAGCTGGAGCGCTTCATCGGTCGCGCTCTCGTGCAGCTCGGTCTTCGACGTCACGGGTCGGATGGCGTAGCCGACGAGCGGCCAGGCCTTGGCCGTGAGCTCCAGCGAGCCGAGCTCGTGCGGCCCCGGCTGGGTCAGATCGAGCAGCCAGTTGCCTTCCAGCTCGCTGCCCTTGCCGGCGCGGTCGTGCACGGAAATCCCGCTGAGCGAGATCAGGAACTGGTCGAACTTCACCGTCCAGCCGTCCTCGAGCTCTTCAGCGGGGATCCCCTCCTCGATGAACTCTTCGCCCCATGCGGTGAACGTCGCGCTGCCCCTGCCGTCCTCCTCACCGTCGTCTGATCCGCACGCCACCAGCGCGGTAAGCGAGAGGGCTGCAACCAAGTTAAATCCAAGAAACCGAAGCATTGCCAACTCCTCAAGGGTGTGATTCGAAACCAGAGCTGTAGCGGAACACGTAGGCGGCCGCTTTCTTCAACCCGCGCGCAAACGCCTTGTGCGCGATCCCGCTCGGGTCGAGCTCGACGGCCTCGTCGCCGCTCGGCTCGACAATGGAGAAGTCGACCTGATCGAGCCAGAGCGCCGGCGAAACGGTCACGAGCACGCTGCCGTCTCCGTCGATCGAGCCGTCCTCGAAGGTGCAGCCCGTCACGAACGGATTGCCGTCCGGATCGACGACGTCCGCGAGCTCGCCACTGGCGCGAAAACGCAGCCTGGTCGAGCCCGACGTCGCGCTGCCCTCGACCAGCACGAGGTGCGGCGACAGCTCCCCGGCCAGCTCGCCCACGGGCGGGGCTTGGAACTCGAATCGGGCTGAAAGCGCCTGCCCGGTCACACCTGGACCGCGAAACACCTCGGTCACGCCGGCGGTCAGGTCGACCGTTACCGGCTCGAGCATTTCGCCGAGCGTCCCGCCTTCGACGTAGTGACCGGGGTGGGCGTGCGCCTCGCGCATCCGGAACAGGGAGCTCAGGACCACGGGCGCACCCTCCAGGTAGCGAAGCGGTCCGAGCGAGAGCAGAGCCCGATCGAGCTCGATCGCCCAGTCGAAAGCGTTGGTGAACGCGAGCGTGTCGGCTTGCACGCGCGTCACGAGCTCGACGCGCTTGCCGCCGGTGCGGCCGCTGCCGCTGCAGGCGGATTGAGCGCCACCCAGCGCGAGCTGGGCGAGCGACAGCGCGACGCCGCCACCCAACGCTCCGAAGGCGCGCCGCGACACTCGAGGCGCACTGGCCGGGCCGAAGGTTCGCGAGGCCATGGCATTCACAGGTAGACGGCGAGCGAGAGGAAGAACGACCGCGGCGCGCCCGCCGTCACGTGGCGCATCGGGATTTGGGAAGCGACAGCTCCGCGGTCGAAGGTCGAGGCGTAGACGAACTCGCCGTCGTAGTAGTCGCGATCGAACAGGTTGAAGGACTCCCCGACGAGCTCGAATTCGCCGAAACGCACGCCCGCCTGCGCGTCCACGACCATCACGTCCGAGCCGAATTCAGCGTAAGGCAGCGGCCGGCGGTAGACGAAGGTCGTCGCGACTCCCGCCCGCCCAATGAGCTCGCGCGTCCCGAGCCGGCGCAGCGCGCGCTTCACGCTCAAATCCGTGCGCACGACGACCTGAGGCACGAACGGCACGAGCTCTCCCTTCTCGTAGCGCCCGCCCGACTCGCTGAACGCGGCACGCGTGTAAGTGAAGCCGAGCGCGGAGGTGAACCAATCCGTGGGCTCGGCCACGAAGTCTGCGACGCAGCCGAGGCGAACGCTGCCCGGCGCCGGCAAGTTTCGCGATGTGGCCTCGTCGAACACGAGATCTTGCTCGAGCGCCGTGCGGTAAACGGACGTGGCGAAGCGAACGCTCTCGCCGTCGTTCATGCGCAGTCCGACCTCCATCGATGTCACCTCCGTGAACGGAGTGCGCTCTCCGTCTCCGAGGCTCCGCGCTTGTGGCGAACGAAAGCCTTCGCCGTAGCTCGCCACGGCGCTCACGCCCTGCACGACGCCCACCTCGAGCGTACCCTTCTTGCCAAGGTGCAGGCCCTGCGAGGTCCGAACGGCTCCGGCATTTTCCCCGCGATCCAGCGCAGAAAAGGACAGCTCGTCGGCGCGCACGCCACCGCGCAGCCGCACGCGACGCATCGGGTGCAGCTCGAAGTCGAGGTACGCCCCGATGTCGGACGCGCGCACCCCGGCGTCGAGCTCGGTGCGCGTCACGCGCTCGTCGACGCTGCTCAGGCGGCGCTGCGACTGCTCGATGAAGTCGCTACGCATGGAGGCGCCGACCTCCACCGAGTCCGACTCCGAGAACCACCCGAGCCGGCGCTTGTACCAGGCGCGGGCGCCGAGCGTCGAGGCTTCGTTGAGCTGCTGCGTCGAGTCGCCGAGCACCGCGTCCTCGAGGTAGCCGGTGTAGTTCGAGCGCAGCATCAATGAGCGACGCACGAAATACGGTGCGACGCCGAACTCGAAGCCGTCGGCGACGCGCGCCAGCGTGGCGACGAGCTGCGTGCGCTGCGAGCGGCCGCCCTGGTCCGTATCGTAGCTGTCGAAGCGTCCGATCTTGCCGCTCTCGATGTCCTCGAGCCGCAGCACTCCGGCGGATCCGAAGCGCGCCGCGTAGCTCGAAGCCATCAACCGCGCGCGGTATCCGGCGCCGAGCTGGAGCTCGATCTGGCCAATTCCGGAGCCGCGGTTGGCAGCGCGTCCCTGCCCGTAGCCGTCCGTCGATTGCAGCTCGGCCGCAGCGAAGGTGGCCTCCGGAGCTCCCGCGGGGTGATAGGCAAGGAACGTGCGCCGCGCTCCGAACGAACCGATGCCAGTCCTGGCCGTGATGCCGGGCTCGGCGTACCCGAGCTCGAGCTCGACGCTGCCTGCGACGGCGAAGTCGCCCTGCCGCGGATCGTAGCTGCCGGGCCGAGCCACGACGCGCTCGATCACCTCTGGCATCACGAAGTGCAGATCGGCGTAGCCCTGGCCGTGCACGTTGCTGACTTCATTGACGGGCGCACCCGCGACGGTAATCTCGAGATCTTGACCGTGGACCGCGTCGAAGCCCCGGTAGAAGATCTGGTGCGCCTTGCCTTCGCCGCTGTGTTGGCTGACGTACACGCCGGGCACCGTCAGCAGCACGTCGCTCGCGGTCCGGTGCGGTGCGGCCTCGATCACGCGCCGCTCGCGCTGGGTCTCGCTCGCGCTGCGCGGCGGCGCCTCCCCCTTCACGATCACCTCGGCAGCCGGCTCCGCGATCGCGGGGAGCGCCGCCAGGAGCGACGGCGCGAACATCCCTGCGCAAGAGCCGAGCTTCATCGGCAGCGCGAGTAACACGAATTCCAAAAAGGTGCTACCGGCGCAACCCCTCGGATTAACCGGGTTTCTGCCCGGCAGAGCCAACCCGAAGCGCTGATCGAGCCCGCGAACCCCTCGCAACACAGAAATCAGCGAGAGGTAGCGCTCCCGATGCGCGCGTATTGCGCCGGGGTCACGCCGACGAGACGCTTGAAGTGCCGGGTCAAATGGCTCTGATCGACGAAGCCGTACTCGGCGGCGACGTGCGCGGGTTGTAGCCCTTCTCGCAGTGACTTCTGCGCGAGCCCGAGCCGAACGCGCAGCTGATACGTGTGCGGGGGCAGACCGTAGCGGCGCTTGAACGCGCGCAGCGCCTGGAAGCGGCTCATGCCGGTCTGGTTGGCGAGCGACGTCAGGTCGATCGTGGCCGAGGCGTCGTTGTGCAGGCACTCCCGGACACGCTCGGCGACGCGCAGCTCCGAGTCCGCTCGGGGCGAGAGGGCGCGCACGCTGTCGTCAACCAACTCACTCGCCATCGCCGCGATGAACTCCACGAAGCTGGTTTCGAGCTCGAGGGGGCTCGACCCGGGACGGATCGTCTCGAACACGCGGGCCAGGCTGGCGTCGAGCTCGCTCGAGACCTGGGTCAGGGCCCGGAGCTGCAGGCGGTTCGGAGACAGCTGGTGCTCGGCCGCGTAGCTGGCCAACACCTGCGGGTCGACCATCAGGGAGCTCAGCGAGCCGCCCTCGAGCACCTTCCGGGACAGGAAGACCTCTCCCGGGTGCGCGCAGAGGACGGTGCCCGGCTCGAGCAAATGCTGGCGGCGGCGGTGCCAGACCTCACCGCGCCAGCTGCTGGGGGCCATGAACTCGAAATCGGTCGCGTAGCAGCGAAAAGGCCGCGAAGAGTCGTTGAAGGTCCGCGCCTCGACGCCGAAAAGCTCGTTCCGACGGTGGAACGCGACGGTCTCTCGGTTGGTTTGCTGGGTTGCCATGGGTTCCTGTCCTTCAGCTGCAAGCACTTAATCACGCGGCTTCCGATCAACGGAACTACATGGGAGGCAAGACACTCTTGATGCAGCGTCACGAATCGCAAACCAGCATCGAACAAGCTGATTTGCGCGTCGGCGCGGGTCTGCGACGCGGCTGCCTGCGCTCGAGTCTCGCGTCGCTGTGCGACTCGCCGTCACGATTCGTGACGCCAGGTACGGTTCAAGCTCCGATTCGTGACGCCGCGTCTTGGTAAAAACCGGCGGCGTCCGCGGAGCGGAGTGGTGGCCGCTCGTCAGAACGGTAGGCCGGCAAGCCGCCCGCACCCTGCGGTAGGCTGACGCACCGATAAACAGCCGTTTTTGTCGGCTTTTGCAGGACGGTACAGCCGCTTTCTCGGCTCGGTCTAGACTCTGCTGCCGGCCGCCAGCTCCTCATGGTCACCGAAACCCTCGAGCTTACCGTCTTCCACTGCGTCGTGAAGCATTCGAGCTACGCGAAGGCAGCCGACGAGCTCGGGCTCAGCCCCTCCGGCGTGAGCCGGATCGTGACGCGGCTCGAGGAGCGCCTCGGCGCGCGGCTCGTGCAGCGCACCACGCGCAAGCTTTCGCTGACCGAAGCGGGCGCCGCCTTCCACGCGCGCACCTCGCAGATCTTGGTCGATCTCGCCGACGCCGAGGCCGAGGTGCAGATGACCGCGGTCAAGCCGCGCGGCAATCTGCGCATCAGCGCGCCGGTGGTGTTCGGACAGATGTACATCACGCCGCTGATCGAGCCCTTGCTGAGCCTGTATCCGGAGCTCACCCTCGATCTCTCGCTCACCGATCGCTACGTGGATCTAGTCGAGGAGGGAATGGATCTCGCGATCCGCATCGGCTCACTCGCCGATTCGCGCTTGATTGCCCGGCGTTTGTGCTCGAATCACCGCGTGCTCGTGGCCGAACGCGGTTATCTCGAGCGCCGCGGCGTGCCCCAGCACCCGAGCGAGCTCGTCACCCATCACGACTGCATTCTGTTCACTGGCTTCGCGAGGCCGCGCGAGTGGAAGCTACTCGGTCCCGAAGGCCCTGTCAGCATCACCGTCTCCGGACGCGTGGCTTCGAACAACGTGCAAGCGCTGACCGAGGCCTCGAAGCAAGGCATGGGCATCACCATGGGGGCCACCTTGTCGGTCGGCCCGGCTTTGCTCTCGGGCGAGCTCGTGCGCGTGCTCGCGGATTGGGAATTCGAACCGACGGCGATCTTCGCGGTCTACCCGTCGGCGCGCCAGCTCTCGACCAAGGTCCGCGCCGTCGTCGACTTCCTTGCGGATCAGCTGCGGGATCCGACGAGCTGGGATCGCGCCCTCGTCGAACAGCTCCCGGATTTCCGGTTCACGGTGCCGGCGGATCCGGCAGCTCGCCTGGTGCGCCGCGCCTGAGCGCCCCATTCTCAAAAGCCAATCGCGTCCACGATCACCGTGGCGGCGCTCGTGCTCCCGCCACCAAAGGTGCGCAGCTCGAAGCCGAGCTGCCGCACCAGCTGGGGGTCGAAGCCGTCGGGGTCGTACACGGGCGAGTCGGCGACGAACGTGACGTCCACGAAGCCCGAGCCCTGCGTCAGCGTGACCGGCTGGCCAGAAGCGTAATCCCATTCGTCCCCCGATTTCGCGAACATTTTGATGCCGCCAGGGTTCGAGGAGTCCGAGCTCAGGCCGCTCACGAGCTTCACCCGGGCTCGCAAGGTCTTCCCGCGCAAGTCGGTCGCTGACGGGAAGCTCACCTGGAAGTCGGCGCGCTGATTCTGGCCGTTGAAGGGCACGTCGAGCTTCAGCGCTCCCGGCGTCACCTCCCCATTCGAGGGGTCGAAGCCGAGCGACGCGCTCGACTTCAACGACGAGGGCTCCGTCGAGTAGAGCTCGAAGCCCTGCACGTCGCTGTCGAACGTGAACAAGTACGTCTTGCCGCCGTCGCTGGTGGTCGACAAGCAACTGGAGGTGCAGCTCGGATCGCTCGAGCCGCTCGGCTCGCAATCCTCGCCGTCGTCGACGCGACCGTCACCGCAGCGCGTGGTCTGGCACCGGCTGCTGCACTGTCCCGGCACCGGTGGATCACACTGCTCGCCAGCGTCCACGATGGAGTTCCCGCAGGAGGTGCTCTTGCACTGGTCGTTGCAGCTCCCCGACACCGGCGGATCGCAGTCTTCGCCGTCGTCCACGCGGCTGTTGCCGCACACGATGTTCAGGCAGTTTCCGCCGCATTTTCCGGAGACCGGCGGGTCGCACTCCTCGCCCGGGCCGAGCGAGCCGTTGCCGCAGCCGTTCGGATGACAGGTCGCGTCACAGCTGCCGGGCGACGGCGGATCGCAGCCTTCGCCCTCGTCGACGACCGCGTTGCCGCACGCAATGGCCTTGCACTTGCTGCTGCACTTGCCGGCCTCCGGCGGATCGCAGTCCTCTCCGTCGTCGAGGCGCCCGTTGCCGCACTCGATGTTCAGGCACTTCTTGCCGCAGCGGCCGACGCCGGGCGGCTCGCACTCCTCGCCCTCGTCGCGCCGCTCGTTGCCACAGACGATGGCCCGGCACTTCTCGGAGCACGCTCCGGCGCGCGGCGGGTCACACTCCTCGCCGTCGTCCTTGCGGCCGTCTCCGCACGCCACTTCTCGGCACTCGCCGCTGCAGGTCGGCGTGCCGTCGCACTCCTCACCGGCGTCTTTCACGCCGTCCCCGCAGCGCGCGGGGACCTGGGGCGCCTGGGGCGTCGGCGTCGGGGGCGTCGGGGGCGCCTGACCTACCGCGACCGCGCCGCCGCGTGCCGCCGCGCCGCCCCCCGTGAGCACCGACGCGCCGCCGCCTTGCCCCCCGAGGGGTTCGATCTTTCCCTCACTGGCCACACAGTTCGCAAGCAAGAGCGCCGGGATCGCCAGCACGAGGCTCGACGGAGCGCCGAACGCCCTCACACCATGTTCGCGCATGACCGGGGGATACGCCGAGCGCGCGCGCGGGGTCTTGGATGTTCTTGCAGCGCGCGGGCGCAGGCGCCGCGACGGGCATTCCAGAGCGCATCTGCTTGAATTGGCCGGCCATGGCCGAAAGCCGCTCTCCGGGTGCGTTCAGCGCCACTCAGCTCGGTGTGTTCCTCGAGTGCCCGCACCGCACCACGCTCGACTTTTCGGTGATCGACGGGCGACTCGAGCGACCGGGACAGAACGAGATCGAGCGCCTGCTGCTGTCCAAGCGCGGCACCGAGCACGAGCGCCGCGTGCTCGACCACTACCGCCAGAGCGGGCGACAGGTCGTCGAGTTTGCGATCCAGCCGGGCCGCGCCGAGGAAACGGCTCGCGAGACGCTGTCCGCCATGCAAGCCGGCGCGGACGTGATCTACCAGGGCACGATCGCGCGCGACGGCTGGGCGGGCCGCCCCGACTTTCTGATCAAGGTGCCCGGCGCGGGCAGCTTTCCGCATCACTACGAGGTGGTCGACGCCAAGCTCGCCCACGAGCCGAAGGCCTCGGCGCTGCTCCAGCTGTGCGTGTACACGGACCAGCTGAGCGCCGTGCAGGGCCGGGACCCCGAGCACTTCCACATCGCCGCCGGCAAATCGCTGGGTGAGCCGATCCGGCTGCGCGCGGCAGACTACATGGCCTATTACCGCGCGATCCGCGGCCGGTTTCTGGCTTTCCTCGCCCGCGGCGAGCAACCGACTTACCCCGAGCCTGTCGAACACTGCGGGGTCTGCCAGTGGTGGAAGCGCTGCGAGGACCAACGACGCGCCGACGATCACCTGTCGCTGGTCGCGAACATCACGCGCCGGCAACGCGAGCGGCTCGTCGCTGCCGGTATCCGGCGCCGTGCGGACCTCGCCGCGCTCTCGAGCGACGCGCGCGTGGACGGGCTCGATGGCCTCGCGCGCCTTCGAGAGCAAGCGGAGCTCCAGCTCGCAGGTCCGGGCTACCGACTGCTGCTCGACGAGGATCGCACCCCGCCGCGCGCCGGCGCCGAACCCCCGTTGGTGGGCCTCGAAGCCCTGCCAGTCCCCAAGCCGGGCGATCTATTCCTGGATCTGGAAGGCGACGCTTTCGTCGCAGAAAGCGGCCTCGAATACCTGTTCGGCCTGCTCGAGCTCGGCGAGCCCGCGGACGACTTTTCGGTGCGCGACGCGCCCGGCGAGCCGCGCTACCACGCCTACTGGTCGAACACCCCGGCGGAGGAGAAGCGCGCGTTCGAGAAGGTCATCGATCGCATCGTGGCCGGGCGCGAAGAGTTTCGCGACCTGCACGTGTTCCACTTCGGCCACCGCGAGAGCGACGCGCTAAAAAAGCTCTCGTGCCGCCACAAGACCCGCGAAGACGCGGTCGACACCTTGCTGCGCGAGAAGGTGCTCGTGGACCTCTACCCGATCGTGCGCCACGCGCTGATCGCGGGCATCGAGGGCTACACCTTGAAGGAGCTCGAGCGCGTGCACGGCTTCCAGCGCGGCGGCGAGCTCCGTCAAGCGGCGCGAGCCATGCAGTGGTACGGCTGGTGGCTCGAGACCGGTGAAGAGCTGTTACCGCTCGAAGAGCTCCGCGCGCAAATCGAGGCGTACAACCGCGATGATTGCCTTTCGACCTGGAAGCTGCGCGATTGGCTCGAGTCGCGGCGGGCCGAATTCGCGCAAAAACAGCGCCGTGAAGCGCGGCGGCCGGCGCCCGAAGCACCCAAACCCGACAGCGAGCGCGCCGAGAAGAGCCGCGCGGTCGCGGAGCTCGCGAGCCAGCTCAGCGCCGGCTTGCCGGAAGATCCGACGAACGACAGCCCCGACCAGGCGGGCCGTCGCTTGCTCGCAAACATCCTGGAGTGGCACTGGCGCGAGGCCAAGTCCGGCTGGTGGGAGTACTTCCGGGCCCGCGAGCTACCGCCGGACGATCGCCTCGACGATCGCTCCGCCCTCGCCGCGCTCGAGCTCACGGGCGTCGTCGGTGAAGTGAAGCAATCGCGCGTGTACCGCTACCGCTTCCCAGAACAAGAGCACGCCATCCGCCGCGTTCCCTCGCCGGTCGATCCCGATACGCAGAAGGACGTCAGCGTGGTCGACGTCGTCGCCGGTCAGATCGATCTGAAGCGCAGCAAGCGCAGCTCCTCCCCCCACCCCTCGGCGCTCGTCCCCGGCAAGCCCATCGAGGCCAAAGATCAGGCCGAGAGCTTGATTTCCCTCGGCCGCGCGCTGCTCGGCGGCCCTAAATCCGTGCCGCGGGCGACGCTCCAGCTCTTGCAGCAGGCCGCCCCCGCGCTCGGCCAACCCGAAGGCGAGGCGTTGCTCCGCCCCGGCGAGTCGAGCGAGGCGGCGCTATCGCGGATCGCCAGGCACCCAGAAGGCGTCGTGCTCGCGGTCCAGGGCCCGCCCGGCTCCGGCAAGACTTACCAAGCGGCGGTGTTGATTCTTGATCTGATCCGAAGCGGCAAGCGCGTCGGCGTCACCGCCAACAGCCACGCCGTGATCTCGTCGCTCTTGAAGAAGGTCCAGGAGCTCGCTGGCGACGCACGCACGCGCGCCGTGCACATCGACGACGAGGAAGACGAAGACGGCCTGTGGCCCTTCGAGTTCGAGAAGGACAAGAAGAAGGTTTCGAAGCGCCTGTTGGCAGGCGAGCTCGACTTGGTCGGCGGCACCTCGTGGGTCTGGGCGAGCCCCGCCTACGAAAACAGCGTCGACGTCCTGGTCGTGGACGAAGCCGGACAAATCGCGCTCGCCAACGTCCTCGCCATCGCCCGCGCCGCGAAAAGCCTGGTTTTGGTGGGAGATCCGGCGCAACTCGAGCAACCGCAGAAAGGCGTGCACCCGCCCGGCGCGGACGTCTCGGCCCTCCAGTACCTGCTCGGCGGGCACGCGCTCACCATCCCGCCCGACCTCGGCATCTTCCTGCCGGCGACGCGGCGCCTGCATCCAAAAATCTGCGCCTTCATCTCGCGCGCCTTCTACGAAAATCGATTGCACCCGATCGACGGCCTCGAGAAGCAGGCGATCGGCGGAGCCCAGCGCTACGCAGGTTCCGGTTTGCGCTTCGTCGCCGTCGAGCACCGCGGCAACACCAACCGCGCCCCCGAAGAGGTCGACGCCGTGCTCGAAATCCTCCACGAGCTCGGCCTCGACCGAGCGGAGACCTCCGCCACCGCGACCTTCACCGATTGCCACGGGGTCACGCGCCCGCTGCGGCAAAAAGACGTCCTGGTCGTCGCGCCGTACAACGCGCAGGTGGCGGCGCTGCGCCGCGCGCTCCCCGACGCCGTCCTGGTCGGCACCGTCGATCGTTTTCAGGGGAAAGAAGCGCCGATCGTCCTCTACACCCTCACCTCCTCCACCGCCGAAGAGGCCCCGCGCGGCCTCGAGTTCTTGCTGAACCCCAACCGCCTCAACGTCGCGATCTCTCGCGCGCAAGCGCTCTCGATCCTCGTAGCGAGCCCCGACCTCACCCGCGTCGCGTGCCGCACCCCGCGCCAGATGCAGCTCGTCAACGCGCTCTGCACCTACCTCGAAATGGCCGAGGCCCCGAGCACCGCCGTCCCTTGACCCGGGCCGTCCGGGCGCCTACCGCTCGAAGCATGCGCGTCACCCGTCTCGCGTGGCTCTCGTGCTCGTCGCCCGCGCT
>JAICQO010000183.1 GCA_025937835.1 Polyangiaceae bacterium | reverse complement strand
TCGTCTTCTGCTCTCCGATGTGCCGGGACACGTCGGTCAAGCTGAAGCTGCGGGATTACGAGCAGCCTGAGCCGGTCGTGAAGCCCTCCCCGTGCTTCGACGGGTGTCTCGTGTGTGACGGGAAGGGAGGCGAAGGTGGCTAAGGGTTACCAAATCATCGCAGCCGATCCGCCCTGGCTCTTCGGTGATCGATTGCCCGGCAAGAAGCGCGGCGCGTCCAAGCACTACGGCTGCATGTCGTTTCTCGACATCTGCGACTTCTGCCTTCCGCCCATCGCAGACGACGCGCTCCTGTTCATGTGGAAGGTCGCGAGCATGCCTATCGAGGCATCCGCAGTCGTTCGCGCCTGGGGCTTTCACGCCAAGTCCGAGCTTGTCTGGGTGAAGACCACGAAGACCGGCAAACGCCACTTCGGAATGGGTCGCTACACGCGCCAGTGTCACGAGACGTGCATCATTGCGACACGCGGCAAAGGATCGAAACTCATCAAGAGCAAGTCGATCCGTTCCGTGTTCGAGGCTCCAGTCGGGCGCCACTCGGAGAAGCCGGAGGCGTTCTTCGAGATCATCCGCGAACTGTGCGGAGACGACGTGCGACGGGCTGAGCTGTTCGCGCGGAAGACCCGGCCTGGCTGGGACTGTTTTGGGAATGAAGTGGAGGTGGCCGCGTGAAACCCAACGCAACGGCAAGGGCACTGCGCAGCACATGGGCCAACGAGTCCGCCCTGCAGCAGGCCATCCTGAAAGCCCTCCGCGACCGCGGTTACTGGGTCGTTCGTCGCGGTTACAAGGCGCGCCGAAGCAGCATTGCCCCGCGTTCTGGTGAGCCTGGTGAGCCGGATCTCGAGATCCGCGCGCTCGGGCACCTCGAGGTGAAGCTGCCGGGCGAGACGCTCACTCCCGATCAGATCAAGTGGCACGCCGCAGCGAAGGAGCTCGGCTTGCGCGTCTGGACGGTCGACACGGTGGGAGAGGCGCTCGAAGTGGCTGAGCGCTGGTTGGACGAAAGCCACGTCACGGCGGCAGCGTTGTTCAGGTGTGAACGGGAGAGGAAGCGGAAGAATGGCTGATGGCGGCAGCTACAAGATGCGCGCTCCGTGTCCCAAGTGCGGATGCGACGACGGATTCATCACCGAGTCTGGCGCGCAGGACGTTGTCCGTTGCTCCGGGTGCAAATGGTTTTGCTACAACGCGCCTCGCGTCGAGACCGGCAAAGCAGTGCGTACGGTTCAGACCGTTCACGCTGCGATCAAGCCGAAGCAGCGCGCGCGGATCTTGGATCGTGCCAATCGTCACTGCGAAGTCTGCGGCAAGAGCCCGGACTCCGGCTGTGTTCTCCACGTGGCTCACGCCATCAGCGTCGAGCAGGGCCTGGCCAACGGGATGACCGATATCGAGTTGAACGACGATGAGAATTTAGTGAGTGCTTGCGACGAATGTAATCTAGGTATGAGCACTCAGCCAATGTCGATTCGGTTCATGATGGCCCTGCTCCGAGCGCGGCGGATGCGGGGTGTCTTTTGAGCAAGCCTGACCTCGGCCGCTATAGTCGGGTCTCTCGTCGCATCTGGAACGACGATCGGTTTCTCGCGCTAGATCGTCCGAAGCCGAGCGGATCCTGGCTCTTCTTTCGTCTGCTTACGGGGCCGGAATTGACGAATATCCCAGGGCTGTTTCAGGCCTGGGAGGCCGGGCTCGCGCAGGCGCTGCACTGGTCACTCAAGGACTTCAGGCGCGCATTCTCAAGGATCGAGGAGCAGGGACTCGCTCGCGCCGATTGGCACAGGGGTCTCGTGTGGGTGCCGAAAGCGATCCACCACAACGAACCGGAGTCGCCAAACGTCGTTGTGTCCTGGAGGCGAACCGTTGGTGAGCTGCCTGATTGCGATCTTCTGCATCAGGCGCTTACCGCTATCGGAGAGTACCTAGCCGAGCTCGGCCCAGAGTGGTCAGCGGCATGGGATCTTTCGGCGTCAAAACAGCCACGCGCCGCCAAGATTCCGTCTCCCGTCCGAGTGGAAGTCCGGCTCAGAGACGGAGACTTTTGCCGGTACTGCGCGGCGGCAGTCAACTGGAGCGATCGCCGCGGACCCACCGGGGCGACGTACGACCACATCAACCCGACTGGTCCCTCTGACACCTCGAACCTGGTGGTTGCCTGCCGTAGCTGCAACTCCAAGAAGGGGTTCAGGACACCTGAGCTTGCACAGATGACGATCCAGGTACTGCCTGAGTCAAAACCTAGGTCCGAACTAGGTTCGGTTCCTGATCTGAATCAAAACCCTTCGGCGAATCAGAATCAGGAACAGAAGCAAGAGCAGAGAGAAGATCCCCCAACCCCCAAACGGCCGAACCACCTGCCGCCGGCCGAAAAACTCTTTGGCGCACCACCGAACACTCGACCCGATGTGATTCGCCTGCACGAACGCTGGAAACGCACGTTCGGATTCACGAATCATCAGCTCCTGAGTCTCACGGCGGACGCGCAAACCCTGGCTGATGCGCTCGATTCGCACGGCGAAGATGCCTGCAATCGCGTGCTGGATTGGGCTCCGAACGACGACAAAGTCTCAGGTCGCTCGGACGAACGCAGGGAAAAGCACGAGTCGATCGCCTACATCTTCGGCAATCCGCAGACCTTTGCGCGGCTCGAACGCGATTCGCGCAAGCAAAAGCAGGATGGCGAAGTCTCCGGCGTCTCTGTCGTCGAGCGAATGCGCTCGCGGGAGGCCCAGTGATCGTCACTTTCTGGCGAAACCTGCTCGATCCGGCGGGTGAGGAGGCAGAGATCGGCTGGGGTCCGCTCTTCGAGCGACTCTCTCGGCACGATGAGTTCCACGGCGACCGGGAGCACCCCGGCTGGTCTCCAGCGCGCTTCGAGCCGTGCCAGCGGGCGAAGGAGAACGTCCGCGAAGTGCACGCCCTGACGCTCGACTTCGACAACGGGACGACGCTGCCGGAGCTCCAGGCGCGCTTTGGTGAGTACTTCGGCCTGGTCCAGTCGACCCGGAAGTACACGCCCCAGGCGCCGCGCTGGCGCGTTGTGCTGCCCTTCACGCGCTCGGTGTCGGGCTTCGAGTTCGCAGAACTCTGGCGGCGCATCACGGCCTGGGTGGGCGACGTTGACCCACAGACCAAGGACGCGAGCCGATTCTGGTTCCTGCCTGGCACCGCGACGAACTCGGCAACGGTCGCGCATCGCCTCGGGGGCTCGAAGCGCGTTGACCCGGACGAGTGGTTGGCGAAGCCTGCTCCGAGCGCGACGCCCGCTCTCGACGCAGACCGGGGCAAGCGTCCAATCGGCGACACCGAGCGCCGGGCTCGGGCCTACGTGAGCCGCATGCCAGCCGCCATCTCGGGGCAGCAGGGCCACCGCGCGACGTGGGCCGCCGCGCTCGCCTGCAAGGGCTTTGGGCTGACCGTGAGCCAAACGCTGTCGGTGCTCCGCGAATACAACCTCCGGTGCGAACCGCCGTGGTCGGAGAAGGAGCTCGAGCACAAGGCGACGAGCGCAATCAACAAGGGCCGCGTTCCCGACGGGTTCAAGCTCGAGAGCGACTGGGAACCGAGCCACACGAGCGGCGCGCAGTGGGAACCCGACGAATGGCACCCGCCGGAGTCCGGCGAGTACGAGTCGGAAGGCCCCGCCGAGCGCGAGCCCGGAGACGACACGGAGCAGATCGAGAGCGAGGCGAAGGCGCCGGAGCTCCCGATCCACTCGCTCCGAAAGGTCTTTGTCGAGGTCTGGGAATCGGTCAAGACCGGTCAAGCGCAACGCGGTTTCACCACCACGTTCGAGGACATCGATGCGCTCATGTGCGGTCTGCGCAAAGGGCACGTGACGGTGCTAGCCGCCGGCACGAGCTGGGGCAAGAGCACGGCCACTGTCGCAATCGCTGACGAGAACCTGATGAAGGGCGCTCGCGTCCTAGTGGTGAGCGCTGAGGACTCGCGCGACATGTACGGCCGCCGCTTCATTGCGCGCCGCATGAGGCTCAACGCGATGGCGCTCCGTGACAACGCGCTCGGTGCCGCCGACATCGACCGTCTTGGGGTTGCAGCAGTCCGCACGAGCGATGACCCCGTGTTCCTCGATGCGATCGGCAAGTCCGGCGAGTGGATCTCGAAGGCCATCAAGCATCTGGTTCGCGAAGAAGGCTTCGAACTCGTGCTCGTCGACTACATCCAGCGAATCCGGGCCGCGCGTGCGAATCAGGATCGGCGGAACGAGGTCACCTACGTGACTGGCCTGATCAGCGACGCCATCAAGGAGAGCGGCGCCGCGGGGTTGCTCGCCTCCCAGCTGAAGCGCATCGAAGGCCGTGAGCCGACGCTTGAGGACGTGAAGGAGTCCGGCGACGTGGAGAACATGGCGGAGCATGTGTTGCTCGGATACCGCGTGAAGGCCGGTCGACCGCACTACGAAGGCGAGCCGACTCCGTGGGAGCGAAAGATCAAGCTCGCCAAGAACAAGGACGGACCGGTTCTCGATCACTGGTTCGTCTGCAAGTTCAACGAGATCACGGCGAGCTTCGAAGTGACTCGCTCGGAAGAGAAACCGAAGCGCAACGACCAGTGGAACGGCTTCGCAGACGAGGAGCGTTACTGATGACCCAACTCCCCCTGACCCAACTCGGCCCCGACGCATTCAAGCGCCGTCGTGACCTCGTTCAGGCGGAAGAGATCAAGGCGTTCCTCGCCTGGTACGAGCGGGAGTTTCGGATTGTGAAGCCACTCGAACCGAAAGAACCGGTGACCGAATGACCACCCCTCTCGACCTCCCCGCCCTGGACAAGCTGCATGCTTCAGCAACGGCTGGCGAGTGGCTCCCTTGCGGAGATGACCGCGGCGGCTGCGTTTGCGGCAAGGTCTATCACCGCGAGCGCGAACTCCAGATCGTCCACCCGTACGATGAGGATCTGCCGCACCCGCAAGGCGAAGAAGCCAAGGCCAACGCGCTCTGGATCGCCTCCATCCACAACGCCTTCCCCGCCCTCTCCGCGAGGGTGAAGGAACTGGAGCAGAAGCTCCGTTGGTTCCGGGCGGCGCACCTGCTCGTGAGCATGGAGTACGGCTGGCTGCGGCATCCGGACCGGCTGAAGGGCGACGAGTTCTGTTACGCGAGCCTCGACATGGATCGTGATGAGCCAGTGATCTACTTGCTCTGCAGCGACACGTTCGCGTGGGGATGCGCGGACGCT
>JAICQO010000060.1 GCA_025937835.1 Polyangiaceae bacterium | reverse complement strand
TGCCGCAAAGGCGCAAGGGGGCGCAAAGACTCGCAAGTTTTTTGGGGGGGAGCGCTCTACGTCACTCGTAGCCACGGGAAAGGCTCAGACGGCTTCTGTCGCCAAGGCGCCAAGAGTCGCCAAGAGTCGCCAAGGGGTTTGTGGGGAGCGCTTGGCGTCACTCGTACGCGGGGAAAAGGCTTTGGGGGGTTCTGCCGCAAAGGCGCAAGGGGGCGCAAAGACTCGCAAGTTTTTTGGGGGGGAGCGCTTGGCTTCGCTCGTATCCAAGGAGAAGGCTAGGAACGGCTTTGTCGCCGTGCGCCTGGCGACAAGACACGCCTCGGACATGCCTCAGTCCTGCCGGCCGCTACAGGAACAGTTCCCTGGCTGGCGGGGTTCGCACTCGATGACGCCGCCCCGGACGTCGAGCGCGATCTTGCAGCTATTTTCGAGGATTTCTCGGAGCTTCTCGCGACCGCGCTGAACACGCGACTTTGCACCGGACAGCGAGATACCGAGCACCTCCGCGGCCTCGCTTTGCGTCATCCCCTGAAGCTCCGTGAGCGTCAGCGCTTCCCGGTAAGGCGACGGCAGCTGAGCGATCGCGCTGGTGGCAAACGCGGCGAGGCCGGAATCAGACGTAGCCGATGTTTCGGCGTCGAGCTGCGCTTGCTCCTCGTGCTCGCCTGCCAGAGGGTGCCGAGCACGCTGGCGAAGCGTCTCCTGCACGGCGCTCCGTGCGACTTGATAGAGCCACGGAATGAACCGCTCCTGAGTGCGGAGCCCGGGGAGCCCCTGCTGCACCCGAACGAAAACGTCCTGGAGCACGTCGTCCACGTCGGCCTCGGGCACGCGTCGCGCAACGAACGGCCGTAGCTTCTGCGCGAGCTCTCGATGCGATGAAGGTATGCCCTCGGCGAGCACTAGTGCGCCTCCTTGGGTGGGTAGAGCGTTTGCGTCATCCTGAGCCTCTGGCTTGAAGACAGGACGTCGGACGGATGGACGCAGAAAATTATCATGGCTGCCAGACCAGACAAGTTGCCGAGCTCGGGCAGACGGACGCGAACTCCTTGGATTTCGCTAGCTCTTCGGGGACGGCTCCTCGCTCTGTGCGAAGGAACCCGAGTTTTTCGAAGTAGCCCGGCGCGCTGGTCGTGAGGAGGAAGACCTGGCTGAGACCCAGACCCCGTGCGCACTCGGTACGCTCACGGAGCAAGGCGGTTCCGACGCCCGTACCGCGGAACGTCGGGCGGACGGCCAGCGAACGGAACAACCCCGCGCGGCCGTGGAGCTCGAGCCCCGCGACACCCACGACGGAGCCCTTCACGGTCGCGACCATGTACTGGGCTGGGAACTGGTCCTCGACGCCCTCCGTGGGCAGGCCGGCCTCGCGCAGGAGGCTCGTGACAGCTTCGAGGTCGGACGGCACTGCGTTCCGCAGGTCGACCATTATTTCCTCTCCTGCTCGATTAGCTCCAGGACTCGGGCCTTCACGTCGTCACGGATCTCGCGCACGCGTTCGATCGGCTTGCCCTTCGGATCAGGGGCAGCAACCACCGCCGCCCTGCTTGATGCCGTGGAGCGTGGGGACGCAGCAGCCCGCGCCTGCCGCCTTCTCGTGAACGCTAGGCGCCTGTTCGTGGAGCAACGGTGAGTCGCTCTTCACCACGAAGACCTCCCAGGCGTTGCCGTCGGGATCTTCGACCCAGACCTTGTCCTGAACCGCGTAGCAACAGGCCGTGTTTTCCTCGGTCCTGGTGGCGAGCCCCGCCTGGGTGAAGCGCGCGGTAGCCGTGGCCACGTCCTCGGTGCTCGCGACCTGGATGCCGAAGTGGCTCGCGTTGATGCCGGTGCGAGGAGACTCGTTCATCGTCAGGTTGAGGTTCGGCTCGCTGAGATCGAACTTGGCATAGCCCGGCCGACGCTTCGTGGCCTGGATGCCGAACGCCTTCTCGTAGAACGCGACCGACGCCTCGATGTTGGAGACGTTGAGCGAGATGTGGGGCTTGAGGATGTTCATGAACCGCTCCATTTCTAGAAATGTCGAAATAGCGACGCAAAAAAAGGACCTCAGCAGCAGCTACCCTTGCCGCGCTTGCAGCAGTCTTCCCAGAGGTAGTCGGTGAGCGCGCGCAGATTCTCGTAGATCGCGGCGTAGTAGTGGTAGGTTCCCTCGTTCCGCGTGGAGAGCAGACCGGCATCCACGAGTCGCTTGAGGTGGTGGCTCAGCGTCGAGGCTGGCACGTCGACGTGGCCCTGAATGTCACCCGCGGCCGTCCCGCCTTTGTCGCCCTGCACCACGTAACGCAGGATGCTCAGCCGGACGGAATGCCCCAGGGCGGCGAGCTGCTCTGCATGGCGGTCGACTTTGGTCATGCGCTTCTAGCTCTAATTGACCGAATCAGGCCCGCAAGCGGTTCTTCGAAAATTATCGAAATTAGGGGAATTCCCGCGCCGTGCTATCGAGTCACCTGGTGCTCGGTAGCGGGCCGCCGTCGAGCACGAAGGGCGACGCCGATTATCGCACTGCCCGCGAGCAGACAGATGGCCAGCCATCCGAGCACGACCGCGTAGCTGAGGGTGGCGTGCAGCAGCTCGACGGCGAAGGGCGCGGCGGCTCGCGCGAACAACGCGCCCGAGGCCAGCCGGCCGTGGGCCGAGCCGAAACTCTCTCGACCGAACAACTCCACGACGACCGTGGCGCGCTCGAGCGTCATCGCACCACCAGCAGCGCCGAACGTGATCACGGCGACGATGAGAGCGGGCCCGGAGAGGACGGCGAGCGCAAACAGAGCAGTGCTTTGAACGATGAGCAACCAGGGTAGCCGGATGTGCGTGGGGACCACTCTGCTCAGCGGCAAGAGCAGCAAGCGACCGGGGACCTGCGATGCTCCAGCCAGGCCAGCGATGGAAGCCGCCGCGGCGAGCGGCTCGCCGCGTTCGACGAATTGCCACACCAGACAGATCGTCGCACCGCTGGCCGCGAACGACTGAAGCGCGAAGCCGCCGCTCAAGAGCCTGCTCGTGTTCGGTGCACCGTCACGGAAGGGCTGGGACGCCGGTCGCCGCGCCGGTGCGCCCGGCGCTGGTCGGGGGAGAGCCAGCCGTATCCCCAGCGTCACGACGGCGGTCAGCGTCGCCAGCATCAGCAGCGTCAGCCGCCAGCCGAACTCATCGAGGAGGGCAGCAGTGAGCGGCAGGAACGCCGTGCTTGCGAACCCCCCGATGGCCGTGAGCACGAGCAGGGCTCTGGCGCGTTGCTCGGCGGCAGGGAACCAATCGACCACCGCGCGAAAGGCTGGCTCGTAGAGTGACAATGCCTGCGCCACGCCGAGCCCGGCGAACGCGAGCAGCAGTGGCAACTCCCGCTGGGCAGCCGCCAGTCCACCCAAAGCAACGGGACCGATGACCGCTCCGTAGAGCAGTACGGAGCGTGCCCCCTTGCGATCGAGCAGGCGTCCTACTCGTGGGGCTAGCAGAGCAGGGACCAGCAGTGAGCCCGAGAAGGCGGCAGCGATGGTCGACACCGCCACGCCCAGGTCGCGAGCGATCGGCACCGACAGCACGCTGTACGAGTAGTAGAGGACGCCCCAGGCAACGAGCTGGTCGATCGATAGCCCGACCACCCGGGCCCAGGGCCGTCCAGGAGCTGTCTCGTCCTGCACTGGACCCGCTCAGCAGCAGCCGCCCTGGTTCCCCGGGACGCAGCAGCTGCCAGCTTGGCTTTGCAGGTTGCTGTTGCACACGCCCGTCTCGGGCAGCTCGAGCTCGACGCGAGCCGCCGCTTCATGATCGCCGGCGAGCATCGCTGCCACCGAACGCGCCTGCTCGTAGCCGGTGGCCAGCAGGAACGTCGGCGCTCGACCGTAGCTCTTGGCGCCGATCATGTAGTAGTTCGGCTCCGGGTGGGCGAGCTCGCGAGCGCCGTGAGGTCGCACCGTTCCGCAGCTGTGCTCGTTGGGGTCGATGAGCGGCCCCAACACCGCTGCGCATTCGAGGGCAGGATCCAGCGCGAGGCGAAGCTCACGGGTCATCGCGAGGTCCGGCCGCTGTCCGGTCGACGCGATGATCGAGTCGATGCCTGACAGCGCGAACACCTTCCCCGCGCGGGTCCCGGCGACCTCGAGCTTCCCGGCTACTTCGCGCAACGCCTCGATCCGAAAGTTCTGAACGAGCGAGAGGCTGCCGTTCTCCGTCAATGCCCGGAGCTCTGCGCCGAGCTTTCCGCGCGCGGGCAAGCCGTCGTCGTCCCCGCCGCCGAAGACTCGCGTCAGATTGTCGCTGCGCGTAGCCCAGACGATGTTCGTGTTGGCCGTGGTCCGCGCGAGCTCGGCGAGGCCGAGGATGCTGTTGGCCGCCGAGTGACCAGCGCCGACGACTAGCGTTGTCTTTGCCGCGTACCGGCCGCGATCTCTGTCGAGCACATCCGGAATCCCATAGTGGATGCGTGCCCTGTGGGCGGATTCACCGGCGGCCGGAATACCAGCAGCGCCGAGGGGGTTCGGGCTCCACCACGTCCCCGTAGCGTCGATCACCGCCCGAGCCAGGAACTCCTCGCTCACGCCGCTTTCGCTCGTCGTTCTGATCACGAAGGGGACAGCTTCACGCCCGGCGGTGCGCACCTTGTCGACGCCGTGCCGGGTGATGGCCACGACGCGCCGATCCACGTGCAGACGGTCCCGAATGGTGCTGAGAGCCGATAGCGGCTGCAAGTAGTGACGGTACAGCTCGTGACCGGTTGGCAGCTCGTCCGGCGGCGGCGCCGTCCAACCCGCTGCCTCGAGCGCCTCCACCGCTGACTTATCGACGTTGTACCGCCAGGGAGAGAACAGGCGAACGTGGCCCCAGTCGCGCGGGCTCGCAGCCACGTCCCGAGCAGCCTCGAGGATCAACGGCTCGAGGCCACGCTCCAGGAGGCGCGCCGCTGCCGCGAGCCCCACGGGTCCGGCTCCGATCACCGCGACAGGCAAGGTCTCGAGCGCGGCCATCAGCAGCACCGCCCTTTCTGGCTGCCTCGGCTCGCAGCCCGTGGGCCGCAACCACAGCCGACTCCACCAGTCGCCTTGACCGCGGCGTCGAGCGCACAGCAGGCGTCGACACCTTGCGGGGGGGAGCCGCCGCAGCAGCCTCCTTGGTCGTCCTTCTCCTGAGCCGCGTCGTGCGCCCCGCCCTGGGTCTCGCTGTTCTGAATTTCGTTGAGCATCCTGTATTCCTCTTCTTCCGGCGATCCTCGCCTCTCACCTACGAAGACGGAGAGCCCCCCGGATGGACGCAAGAAATCGACCCACGTTCGTCGGCAGGCAGCTGCCGGTACTCGGGGTCAGGATCGCAGTCCGCTCACTATTTCGTAGCCGTTACCCATCCCAGCGCGCGGTGGAGCGTCGCGCGCGGTGCCCGCGTTCCGCAACATTCGTAGCGCGCCGCCAACAAAAACCGCGCAAGCCTTATCCGTGGGAGCCAGTGACTTGAACCGCTCCCCCCCAAAACATCTTGGCGACTCTTGGCGTTATCTTGGCGCCTTGGCGACAAAGCCCTCAGAGCCTTCCCCTGGGGTGTCGGTGCCGTGAACCGCTCCCCCGAAAAACCTTGCGACTCTTTGGGCCCCTTGCGCCTTTGCGGCAGAACCCGTCAGAGCCTTTCCGTGGGAGCAGTGACGTGAAGCGTTACCCCCAAAACATCTTGGCGACTCTTGGCGTTGTCTTGGCGTCTTGGCGACAGAAGCCGTCAGAGTTTTTCTGTTAGTGGTTGAAGGTTTCGCAATACGGCAGCAGTGAGGGCAGGGTGAGCTCGCGGGTCCATTGTTCTGGTGCGAGTTGTGTGAGGTCGAGGCGGCGGGCTATGACGGCGAGGTCGCTGGGCTGGGATGCGGGGGCTGCGGTGTAGCTGCGCGCGACCTGGGAGACGCGCACCGAGAGGGGTTGGTCCGCTGACCAGCAGCCCTGGGCGAAGGCGCTGTCGAGGGCTTCGTTCGTGGCTATCGCGGGCCACTCGGGCCCGAGGGAGATGAAGAGGGAGGCGTCGAGCTCGACGCCGTCGGAGCTGCGGACGATGGGCTGAAAGAGGTCGACTTCGACGTAGTCGGGCTTGGAGAGGCGGCCGTATTCCACGCGGAGCTCGTCGGCGCCGCGGGTGAGCTCGAGCTCTGTTGCCGCGAGCTCGGGGGTGTAGGCGAGAGAGCCGCGCGCGGAGTCGAGCTCGAGCTCTGAGAACTGCGCGGAGCTCGGCCGGATACCGAAGTAGACGCGCACGGCGGCGTGCGAAGGGCCGAAGCGGGAGGCGCCGGTTTCGACGAGCTCTTCGGCGCTGAGCTCCGATAGTGTCGTGGGCTCGCCGTCGACGCGCAGGGTGAGAGTTGCGCGTTCGATTTCGGCTTCGTCGACGAGCGCGTAGTTCTCTGGTGGCATGCCGAACCGCATCTCGAAGCGGGAGAAGCGACTGGCCACGCCGCGCAGATCCTCGACCCCAATCCCAGCTTTGCCGAGGTCGCCCTCGAAGAAGTAATAGAGTGTGCGGTCTGCTGCGCCGTCTGCTTCGAGCACGAGCAAGCGCTCGAGCGGGCGGGCTGCCGTGCCCGGCAAACCCGCGGGGGAGAGGAAGCCGTATTGGCCGTCGTGGCCGACTTCGCCGCCGAGGTCGCAGCCCGAAAGCGGCGTGCAGAGGAGCGTGGCGAGCAGCGCGAGTCGTCGAAAGGTCATCTCAGAACCCCGCTCCGAACATCAGGTAGGCGCGCAGGCCATAGCGGCCGTCCACGCCGAAACAGACCTCGTCGCCCGCGGGGCAGCGCGCGAACGGCACGGCGCGGTACACGACGCGCAGCGTGGTGCCCATGTTGGCGTCGATTTCCTGGAAGAACGAGAACAGCCGCAGATCGGCGCCCACGTCACCGACGATGCGCCGGCCGTTGGCGGCGCGATCGAGCAGCGGCCGCTGCCGGGAGCCGTCCGCGTCGTAGCCCCAGATGTTGCCCCACGAGGTGAATAGCTGGGCGTAGACGTCTTCGAGGAAGAACGGACCGAGGTCCCAGCCGAGGCCGCGCAAGAGTGGAAAACGGTACGCGGCGGACAGGTTCAGGAGGCTCTCTCCCGACAGGCTGAACGACGAGTAACCGCTGAAGCCGACGGAGGTGTTGAGCTCGGGCGTGCTCTGCGAGTAGAGCCGCCCGCCGCCGTAGAACGGTAGAAAGCCGATGTCGCGGCTGATCCAGCCGAGCTTGAGGCCGAGCTCGAGGGTGTGGTCGAAGCTGCCGCGAAACAACGACGGCAGAGCCAGGTACTCGCGGTGTTCGAGCTCGGCGCGCAGGTACGGTTTGTCGCCCGTCTGCAGGCCGAATTCGGCGAGCGAGCGGTCGAGCCGCTCGACGGCGTACGAGGCGCGGAGGTCGGACTCGCGGTAGCCGCGCTTGTTGACCCAGCGCTCGCGATACGACGGATCGGTGCGATCGAGGCCGGAGAAGGTGACGAACGCGCCCGCGCGGTCGCGCGCGTAGCGAGGGTTCTCGAAGTCGGCGTCGCGCGCGGCGGCGCTCAGCGTGGTGCCGATGTCGCGGATGGTCTCGGCTTCCAGCCCGACGCGCCAGAAATTGTCGAGGGGCAGCGCCGCGGAGCCGTACAAAAAGCCCCAGCGCCCGTCGGTGACGTGGTCGAAGCTCTGCCCGTCGGGGCGCGGGTAGGTGTACGTGTCGCGATCCTGGCTGTAACCCACGCGCCCTTCGAACGTGAGCGGGCTCATGTCGTTGCGATAGCTCAGGAACAGATCGTTGCGGTTGCCGACGAAGCCGCGGAACCAGAGCGCGTGCGTGCGCAGCTGATCTTCGATGTAAAACTCGAGCCCCACCTGCGCGTCGAGCGCGCTGCGGCCGCGACCGGAGACGTGGGTGTACTCGAAGTCGAGCATCGGCACGAGGCTCGGCGTGGTCCAATCCTTGGGGGTGAAGGGCGCGTAGCCGCGGCCTTCGACTCGTGCGGGGGTGCGCCGGAAGCCGGGGTCGGTCTTGGGCACGGGAGCGCCGACCCAGTCCGGGCTCCTGCTCGCGTCGTCGAGATAGTACGCGTGAAAGCCGGTTCCGCGCAGGCGCGCGACGAACACGCCGCCCGCCGCGCGCACGGGGTAATGGTGCGAGGTGAGCGCGCGCGTGACGCGCCGGAGCGCGCCGCTCGCGTAGCTCCGAAAGTATACGCTGAGCGTGCCGTCGCGCGCCGAGGCGAAGTACACGCCGTCTCGGGCGGGCTCGGGGTAAAGCTCGAAGGCTTCCTCGTTGACGAACGGCTCGGCGCGCTCTGTCCGAAAGTCCCAGGCGTAGACGTCGTGATCGTCGCCGATGCGGCGCGAGAAGAACAGCTTCGAGCAATCCGGGCTGTAGCGGGGCGAGCGCACCTCGTCGAAGGCCTGCGCCGGCAAGGGAAAGCTCCGGCCGCGCACGTCGATGCGCACGTTCTTCGTGCCGAACCCGGGGAGCGGGTAGAGCGCGAGCCGCAAGCTGCCGTCGCCGTCGTTGTACACGGCAGCGAGCTCGCGCCGCGCCGGACAGACGTCGAGGTCGTGCAAGTGTGAGTCCGCGAGCAGCCGCCGCTCGTTGCCGTCGGTGTCGATCACGAACAGGCTCGGGCTCTCGAACTCCGGCCGGTACCAGCTCGGCAAGAGTGAGGGGGAGTGTCCCTCTTGCCGCAGCACGAAAAAGCTCGATTCCGTGTGGGGTGACAGCGCATAGCCTTCGCCCAGCACTTCGTCGTCTTCGAGCCGTGGCTCGCGACCGGCGACGAAGCGAGCCCGATGGAACAGCTCGCCCTGACGGTAGTAGACGCGGTCGCCGTCGCTGCGCACGACCCGCGAGGTGTAACCTTTGGCGAGCCGCTCGCGCTCGAGCGACGTCAGAGTTTCGAAGCGCGGATCTTCGTCGGGGAGCTGAACGCGCACGCCGTCGTAGCGCCCGCCCTCGACGGCGCGCTGGTGCGTAGCGAAACGATGCTCGATGTCAGCGCGAAAATCGCGCTCGAGCTCGGCCAGCGAGAGCCCGAGCGTTCGCTCGAACAGCGACGAAAATACGAGGTCGAAGTGCTGGCCCGCGTCCCGGAAAATCCGGTGCACGGTGCCTTTCCCGAACCTCCGCTCGAGGTAGCGCAGAAAACCGAACCCCGTATTGTACCAGCGCTCGTCCCCGAAGAAGGCTAGCCGATCGAGCGAGTAGTAAAGGCCGTCTTCCAGCGCCGCGCGCTCGAAGGCCTCACGGTTCTCGTCGAAGCGGTCTCCGCCCGTCTGCTCGGTGTCGAACTGCGCGACGCCCTCCGAGAACCAGTGCGGGTAGTTGCCGGTGTAGAGCGGCACGCGCAGCACCGCTTCCGACTCCGAGCTCCGGATGGCGCCTGTTCCGAGCACGAGCGGGATGCGGCCTGGAAACGCCGAGGCGATGTTCAGCGTGAGGACGTGGCTGAGCTCGTGGGTGAACACGTTCTCGAGCCAAGGCGAGCGGTTCCGGACGTGAAAGTTCGCGGGTGTGGTGTACAGCGTGATGCGGTTGCGGCCGAACTCGGCGAAGCCGTTGCTGTAGCCGGTGTAGCCCACCAGCGTCACGCCGATCTTGTCGGGCGGCACGTAGCCGTAGAAGGCGTTCAGGCGCTCGAACGTGGCGTCTGCGATCTCGGCCAGGCGCGCTGCGGAGCTCGGGGTTTCGCTCGTGTAGTAGATGCGGAAGTAGCGCGTTTCGAGCACGCGCCAGTCGTCTTCCGGGCGATTGAACAGGCCGTGCGGCACCGCCTCGGCGCGCCCGAGCCACGAAAAGAGCGCGGCCCACAGCGCGAAAAGCGCGAGCCGCCGCATCAGGGAACCCCCGTGTGGAAGGCGAGCCCGAAACCGCGCTCGGGCACTTCGATGGGGAAGAACGGATCGCGCTCGTGTGCGTCGAGGAACACGTCCGCGACGAACAGCTCGAGCCGGTGCCCGCCGCCGAGTCGCGTCGAGAGCCGTGCTTCCAGCCCGAGCTCGGCGCGCACGCGCTCGCGAAAGACTTGGTACTCGCGGCCCTTCACCACGACCGGCGGGTTCTCGTCGAGCCACAGGCTGGGTGCGAGCGAGAGCGACACGCGCGCGCTCGGGAACAGCACGGCGCCGAGCCGGAGGTGGTGGGTCGTGTAATCGCCGAGCACGCCGCTCGCCAC
The DNA here is from genome assembly GCA_025937835.1 of Polyangiaceae bacterium. Taxonomy (GTDB): domain Bacteria; phylum Myxococcota_A; class Polyangia; order Polyangiales; family Polyangiaceae; genus PMG-095. The sequence goes on along the minus strand of JAICQO010000060.1, from coordinate 31,421 downwards.
CTGATCGCCGCCGAGCCGTCGCACGAGGTAGGTCGAGGCGTCGCCGGGGTGGTACCCGCCGTGGTAGCCGAGCTCGAGTTGGAGCGCTGGGAAGCGCACGCCCAGCGCACTTTCGACGAACCACTCGCTCTGACCCGTGCTCGGCGGCAACCGCTGCGGCGCGAGCCCGCCGCCGGGATTGTCGTCTCCGGGGAGCACGGCGCCTGCACCGAGCGACACGGCGGTGTGCCGGCCGCTCCAGAGCTCGTAGTCGAGCGCGACTAGCGGAGCTCGAAGCCCGGAGCCCTGGAGCTCGTCCCAAAACGACGGCGCGAATTCGTCCCGCGAGACGAGCAGTGGCGCGTAGTGGATGGCTGCTCGCCGGTGCACGAACGGGAGCTCGAAGCGCGCCGAGAGGCCGAGCAACAGGCCGAGGCGTAGCCCGAGCGTGAGCCCGAGCTCTTGAACGCGGATCTCGTCGACAGCCGCCTGCACCAGAAATACGGGTTCGTCGAAGTCGCGGCGCGTGGCAAAACGCTCGTACGCCTCGAGCCACACCTCGTAGCCGGGGCGGGGCGACGGCTCCGCCTCGTGCGGGGCGCCGTCAGCGTGCGCGGCGAGTGAGTATGCGGAACAGCACAGGGCTACGAGGGTTGCTGCTCTCCACCGACCGTGCACGGACACGTTCGGGATGAGAGCCACGGTTCGCGCAGAATGTCACCAGGAACCGCCCGAGCGGCTCGATCACGGAAGCGCGCCGCCCATAATCCAGTTCTGGATCGTCATCAGGTCCGCCGACGGGATGCACGGCGTGGTGTTGCACGGGGTCGGCATGGACAGCCCCATGCAGCTCTTGCTGACGACGCCGACCAGCGCGCTCTTCGCCGTGTCCATCGGCGTGACCAGCGGGTTGTTCCCGCAGCGCGCCACCTTGTAGCTCGTGAGGGTCGCGCGCAGGTTGGCGTCGTTCTTGAGCACGGGCATGCGCGCCGCCGTCGAGTGGCAGCCGCCGCACTTGTTCTGGATCACCGTGGCGACGGACGAGAACGCGACGGTTGCGCCGCCGCCGCTTCCGCCGGTGGCCTTGCCGCCGCTGGCGCTGCCGCCGCTGCTCGACGATCTGCCGCCTTGGCCGAAGCCGACTCGACCGCCGGTCGTGCTGCCGCCCTTGCCGCCGCCACCGCTACCCTGCGTGCTGCTGCCGCCGCTGCCGCCCTTGCTCGTGGCAGTGCCGCCAGTGCTGCCGCCGGTTGCGACTCCGCCCGTCGCGCTCTTCGTTGCGCCGGTGGTGCCGCCGCTCGCAGCGCTGGTGTTTTGCGTGAGCCCGCCGGTTGCGCCGCCCGTCGGGAACCCGCTGGCGCCTCCGATCGGCGCGTTTCCTCCGAGGTCGTAGCCGCCTCCCGGATCACCGGTGCTCTCCGGATCCTCTCCACACCCTTGTGTGGCTCCGAGCGCGATCAGGATGGCGAGTGCGCTGTTGAGTTCAATCGACTTGAGACGCATGATTCCTGAGCGCAGGCGGAGAGTGCGGCACACGGAGTCGCCGCGCGTCGCGAGCCGACACGGCCGTCTCGCCAATCGCGGGACAAAGGAATAGCGCACTTTGCAAATCGAAGCGATGGCGGTAGTCGCGTGACTCACGCTTCGATCAGCTTTCGAACGGCGTGAAAAAACTGCAGCGCCGCCGTGTTGGTTTGTCGAGATCTGCGCGTTCATTTCGCTTTTGCTTCGAGCAACGCGTGTCGCGGTCATGTCGTGCGCGTCATTCATGATGAGCGGCGTCGCACTGTGATGTGCGAAGTCCGATATCGGCGCTTCGGCGCAGCCGTATCGTTGCAACCCGCCGCGAGCCCTCGCCAACCCCTCGCCGAGTAAAGGCTCTTTCTCCTGGTCGCGGCCCGCGCTCGAACCGGTCAAGCCCCTATTTTTGTGCTGTTGCGGAGCTCTGAGCCGGATGGTAGCTGGCCATTCATGTCTGCTTCTTCGAAGGTCTTTGGGCTTGCTGCGTTGAGCGCTGCGGTCCCTGCTTGGTTTGGTCTGTCGAGCTGCGATCCCGGTTCCGAACACCCACTCGCGACCGGCGGCACGCCCAGCGCGACGGGTGGCCGTCCGCCAGCTGTCGCCGGTAGCCCGAGCACGGGCGGCGCGACCGGGGGTAGCGCTCCGGGCGGGTCGGGTGGCGGCGGAGCAGCGGCCGGTAGCGCGGGAAGCCCTGGAGCCGGAGCTGGCGGCACCGTGGCAGGCAGCGGCGGCATGCCCGCGGCCGGTGGCGGCGGCGGTGCACCGAGCGCGGGCAGCGGCGGGGACTCGGGCGGCACGCCGGGCGGTAGCGCAGGAAGCGGCGGCGGTGGCGGGAGCGGCGGCGCAGCTCCTCCTCCGATGGAAGGGACGTACCTGAGCGGCGGCAAGGCCGTCATTCACTACGGCGATCTGCATTTCGAGATCGAGCCGGCGCGCGGCGCTCGCATCGTCTCTGCAAAGCTCGGCACAGAGGAGCTCCTGGCGAGCAAGAGCGTCGCCGGTGACAACGCCGGTTCCACGTTCTGGACTTCGCCGCAATATGGCGACAACGGTTGGGGCTGGCCTCCGCCCTCCGAGCTCGACTCGGAGGAATACGTCGGCACCGTGGACGGCATGAGCCTGGTGCTGGTCGGAGAAAAGGTCGGCGAATCCGGCGCGGATCGCCTGGAAGACCTGAGCGTCACCAAGAAGTTCAGCTACGACATGGCCAAGCAAGCCGTGATCGTCGAGTACACGATCCGGAACGAGGGCACCGACACGCGTCAGGTCGCGCCCTGGGAGGTCACGCGGGTGCCCGGCGGCGGGCTCACGTTCTTCGCGTCCGACGAAGATCCAGTCGCGGCCATGGGCGAGGGCGGCAAGGCGCTGACCATGACGAGCAAGGCCGAAGGCGCCTACTGGTTCGACTACGCGGACGACCAGCCGGAGACCAAGCTGCAGTCCAACGCCAAGGGCTGGGTGGCGCACGTGGGCTCGGGCAACGTGCTCTTGATCAAGGCCTTCCCCGACATCATGGCCGCGGAGCAAGCGCCGAACATGGCCGAGGTCGAGCTCTACACGAACCACCCCGAGAACGACTCCAACGCCTACATCCAGATCGAGAACCAGGGCGCCTACGCGATGATCGAAGGCGGCGCGATGGTCACGTACACCGTGCGCTGGTACCTGCGCGCCTTGCCCGACGGCGTGATGGCCATGCCGAGCAAGGCGCTGCTCGACCTCGTCACGACGACGATTCAGTGACTTCGTCGCGCCGATAGGCGAACGCGTACAGCGTCGGCAACACGAACAACGTGAGGAAGGTGGCGCTCACGAGGCCGCCGATCACCACCGTAGCAAGCGGGCGCTGGACCTCGGCGCCCGCGCTCCCGGACAGCGCCATCGGCAAGAAGCCGAGCGCGGCGACGGTCGCGGTCATGACCACGGCGCGCAGCCGCGACTCGGCGCCCTCGCGCGCGGCTTCGAGCGGGGATTTGCCGGCTTCGCGCAGCTTCTTGACGGTGGTGAGCAGGACCACGCCGTTCAGCACGGCGATGCCGAACAGCGCGATGAAGCCGATCGCGGCGCTGATCGAGAACGGCATGCCGCGCAGCGCGAGCAGGAACACGCCGCCCACGGCCGCGAACGGCACGTTCAGGTAGATGAGTAGCGCGGGCGTGAGCTCGGCGAAGGCCATGTAGAGCATCACGAAGATCAGGCCCAGGGCCAGCGGCAGCGCGACGGCGAGCCGCTCCGAGGCGGCGCTCAGGTTCTCGAACTGCCCGCCCCAGTGCAGGACGTAGCCGGGCGGCAGCGGGACCTCCTGGCGCACGCGCTCTTGGGCCTCGCTGACGAACGACGACAGGGCGCGGCCGCGCACGTTGGTCTCGACGTTGGTCCGGCGGCGCACCGCCTCGCGGCTGACGCTCGCGGGGGAATCGACGATCTGGATGCTCGCGATCTGCCCGAGCGGGACGAGCGGTCCGCTCTGGCCGCTGACCGGCAGGGTTCGCACCTGGTCGATGTCGTCGCGCAGGCTGGCCGGCACGCGCACTTGCAGGCCGAAGCGCCGCTCTCCTTCGTAGACCTCGCCGACCTTGCGGCCGCCGAGCACCTCGATCGCGTCGAGCGCGTCGCGGATCGAGATGCCGTAGCGGGAGGCCGCGGCGCGATCGACCGTGACCTCCAGCGTCGGCAAGCCCGCCAGCTGTTCACCGCGCACGTCGGAGGCGCCGCGCACCGAGCGGATCGCGCTCTGGATCTGCAGGCTGAGCCGCTCCAGCGTGCCGAGGTCGTCACCGTAGATGGTGATCGCGACGTCGGAGCGCGTGCCGCTGATGAGCTCGGCCATGCGCAGCTCGATCGGCTGGGAGAACGAAAAGCCGAGCCCGGGCAAGGCCGCGGCGAGCCGCTCGGACATGCGCTCCACCAGCGCTTCGCGGGTCTGCGCGGTCGTCCACTCGGCGCGTGGCTTCAGCATCACGATGCAGTCCGAGAGCTCGACGCCCATCGGATCGGTGGCAATTTCGGCGCGGCCGGTCTTCGAGACCACGGTCGTGACCTCGGGGAACTCGCGGATCACGCGCTCGAAGCGGGTGGCCCCCTGGATGCTTTCCTCGAGCGAGACGCTCGGCAGGCGCAGGATCTGGATCGCCAGCGCGCCCTCGTCGAGGCGCGGCACGAACTCGGCGCCCATTCGCGAGCCGACCAGGCCGGCAACGGCGAGCAGCGCGAGCGCCACGGCGATCACGCGCTTCGGCGCCGACATCAGCGGCCGGAGCAAGCGCGGATACACGCCGTGCAGCAAGCGCACGAGGAACGGCTCTCGCTCCTCCGTGTGCTGGCGCAAGAACGTCGCCACCAGCACCGGGACGAAGGTGAGCGAGGCGATGAACGCACCCAGCAGCGCGAACAGCACGGTGAGCGCCATCGGCTTGAACATCTTCCCCTCAATCCCGGCCAGGGTGAGGATCGGGATGTAGACGATGACGATGATGGCTTCCCCGAACAGCGCCGCCTTGCGCACGTCGAGCGTGGAGCTCAGCACCACGTCCGCGGCTTCGCGATAGCTCATCGGGCGCGGCCTGCCGCGCGCGGCCGCCGACAGGTGCACGACGGCGTTCTCGACCACGATGATCGAGCCGTCGACGACGATCCCGAAGTCGATCGCGCCGAGGCTCATCAAATTTCCGCTCAAGCCCAGCGCCTTCATGGCGACGAACGCGACCAGCATCGAGAACGGGATCGCCGCGGCGACGATCAGCCCGCCCCGGATGCTGCCGAGCAGCAGGAACAACACCGCAACCACGAACAGCGCGCCCTCGGCCAGGTTCTTGGCGACGGTGTGGATGGTGCGGTTCACGAGCTCGGCGCGGTCGTAGAACACCTCGAGCCGCACACCCGGCGGCAAGGACGGCGTGATCTGCGCGATCTTGGCCTTCACGTCCGCTACGACCTCGCGCCCGTTGGCGCCCACCAGCATCATCACGATGCCGGTGACGACCTCGCCGCGCGCGTCGCGCGTGACCGCGCCCTGGCGGATCAGCGGCGCGTGGTGGACGCGTGCCACGTCGCGCACGCGCACCGGCACCCCGTCGTCACGGGTTTCGATCAGTACGTCGCCGATCTCGTCGAGGCTCTGGATCCGGCCCTCGCCGCGCACGAGGAGCTGCTCGCCGGAGCGCACCAGGTAGCCGCCGCCCGCGGTGGCGTTGTTCTGCTCGAGCGCCTCGAACAGCTCGTTCAGCGACACCTCGAGCGCGCGCAGCCGGTCGGGCAACACCTCGACTTCGTAGGTCTTGAGCTCGCCGCCGAAGGAGTTGACCTCGACCACGCCCGGTACCGAGCGGAGCTCGTAGGCCACGAACCAGTCGAGCACCGTGCGCAGCTCCATTGGCGTGTAGCAGGCGTCGGTGTCGGGCTTTCCAGCTTCGCACGGCTTTTCGGCGCGGACCTCGAACTGAAAGATCTCGCCGAGCCCGCTGCTCAGCGGACCGAGCTCGGGGGACGCGCCGGGCGGGAAGCGCTCGCGCGCCTGGGTCAGCCGCTCGGAGATCAGCTGCCGCGCCCGCAGCAGATCCGTGCCCTCCTCGAACACGATCGTCACCGCGGACAGGCCGAACCGCGACACGCTGCGGATCTCTTCGACGCCGGGCAGCCCGCTCATGGCCGACTCGACCGGCGCGGTGATCGTGCGCTCGACGTCGACGGGACCGAGCGCGGGCGCATTGGTGAGCACCTGCACCTGGACGTTCGTGATGTCCGGCACGGCGTCGATCGGCAGGTCGCGCGCGCTGTGCACGCCGAGCGCCGCGACCATCACCACGAACGCGAAGACGAGCAGGCGCCAGCGTAGACAAAGCTCGAGCAGCGGCTTCATCGGCTCAGTGCTCGTGGCCTTCCGAGAGCTCGCCGCTCTTCAAGGCGCTCTTCAGCGTGAACGCGCCCGAGATCGCGAGTTTTTCGCCCTCCACGAGGCCGGAGCGGATCTCGAAGAACCCGCCCGCGCGGCGCCCGAGCGCGACCGCCCGAGGCCGGAACGTGTTCGGTTCGTCCGCGGGCACGAACACGACCGTTTGCCCGTCGAGCGTGGCCACGGCCTCCGTCGGAACCACCAGCGTCCGCTCGTCGGCCGTGGCTCCGACGAGCTCGATGCTCCCGAACAGGCCGCTGCGCAGGCGCGGATCGGGAGCTCGTAGCGTGACCCGCACAGGCAGCGAGCGCGTCCGCTCGTCCAGCGCGGGCGCGACGTAGGTGATGGTTCCGGGCATCGACACGTCGGGGAACGCATGCAAACGCACCACCACGGCCGCGCCCGGCTGCACCCGCGACAGCTCGAGCTCCGGCACGTTGCCCTGAACGGACACCTTGCTCGGATCGGTCACGATGAAGGTGGGCTCTTCGGGCGTCGCCGTTTCACCGAGCGTGCCGTGGAGCGCCACGACGACGCCGTCGATCGGAGCCCTCAGGGCCAGCTCCCCGGCGCTGCCGGAGCCGAACACCGACAACTGCCGGCGCAATCCCTCGACCTCGGCCTTCAATTCGCCGACCTGGGCCTCGGCGTCGATCAGCGAGCGCTGGGCGGTGATGCCCTCGGTCGAGAGCTGCTGCTGGCGCTTGAGCGTGGACTCCGCGGCGGCGAGCCGCGCGCGGGCCTGATCGAGCCGCGCGCGCGCGCTGGAGACGTCGGTGGAGGCCACCGCGCCGAGCAGCTGCCCGCGCCGCACGCGATCTCCGAGCGCGACCGAGACCTTGGTGATGCGCCCGGGGACGAGCGGCCCGATGTGCGCCGTGCTGCTCGGCTCGAACTGCACCTCTGCCGGGATCGCGACGCCCCCGGTGAGCGCGCGCCGCTCGACCGCCGCGACGCGAATGCCCGCGCGCTCGACGGCCTCCGCCGACAGCCGCACCTCGCCTTCGTGCCCGGCCTCGGCGTGCTGCGCGGGTTTTGTGCCGTGCTCGCCTGAGTGTGGGTCGGCGTGCGGCTTGTTGCAGCTCACCTCGAGCAGCGCGCAGGTGAGCAGGAGAATCGTGCGATTAATGATGATCATCGCTCCACAGATCCACGCCGACGACCCGCTCCAGGCCGGCCAGCGCCACGAAGTAATCTTGCTGCGCGAGCAGCGCGTCGCTCTGAATGCGCAAGAAGCGCTCGCGTCCGGTCGATAGCGCCAGCAGGTCGATCTCGCCGAGCTCGAAGGAGCGCCGCAGCAGCGTCAGGTTCTCCTCGAAGCGCGGCAAGATCTCCGTGCCGTAGGCCTTGGTGCGCGCGGCGGCCGCTACCACCTCGCTGCGCGCCTCGGCGATCTGGCCGTCCAGCAGCGTTCGCTCGGCTGCGAGCTGTGCGGCCGCGACGGTCGCTTCGGCGTGCGCGGCGGCGCGCGCTCCCTGATTCGTCTGAAAGCTCGGGATCGGCAGCGACAGGATGCCCATCACGATGTCGTAGGCGCCCTCGCTCGAGGGGTTGCCCTCGCGCTGGTACTGGACGCCAATCGAGGGACGGGGAAAGCCTTCGCGCTCTCGGGCGCTGGCGCGCGCCTGGGCCTCGCGCACCCGCGCGGCGCTGGCGCGCAGGCTCGGTAAACGCTGCCGCGCCACCGCGCTCAGGCGTTCGAGCGGCGGCGGGTCGCGCGGCACATCGACGCTTCCGGCGGGTGTCGGCGGCGTCGCGCTCGGCCAGCCCGAGAGCTGCGCGAGGCGAATGCGCCAGGCCAGAAACGACTGCCGAGCTCCGACCAGCACCTGCTCGGACTGCGCGACTTCGGCCTGAGCCAGGCGCAGCGTGAGCGGTGCCGTCTCGCCCGCGGCGATCTGGCGCTCGACCACGCGCAGCACGTCGCGCTGGAACGCGACGACGCGCTCGGCGAGCCGCGCCCGCTCCTGGTCCACGAGCGCGCGGTGAAACGCGGCGTGGACGTCGCAGTGCACGGCCCAGCGCATCTGCTCGATCTCGGCGTTCGTGAGCTCGCGCAGCCGCTCGGCCGCGGCCCGGCGTAGTCCGCGCTCGCCGGCGAGCTCGAGCTCTTGCGTGAGCGTGACGTCCACGTCGATGCCCGAGCCTGCGGCTCCGAAGCGGGGACCCACGGCCACGGAGAGCTCGGGGTTCGAGGGCAGCAAAGTAGAAGCCGCCACGCGCGCTGCCTCTGCTCGCGATCGCGTGCTGCGCGCGACCGCGAGCAGCGGTGAGTGATGGTCCGCGAACGCCAGGATGCCGCCGAGCGACACCTGATCGCCTCGCCGCGGGTCGGGCACCGGATCGGTGTGCTCGGGGTAGCCTTGCGGATCGCTGGCTTCTGCCGGGCTCCGGAGGTGGGGCGGCGGAGCTTCGGTCGCGCTGTGCGAGGGCGAAACCGCGGGGCCAGACGCGCAGGCACAGAGCAAGAGCCACGCCGCGCAATAGGCATATCTACTACGCTTGATAGTAGATTGCGCCGAGCGAGAGCGATCATTCGAGAGCATGGGAACTCAACGCCAGAAGTAGGTGAAGGCGTGCTCCGCGCCGGTGTGCAGCACGTCGAGCGCCTCGGTCCCCGTACGGTGGGGCATCAACAGCGAGAGCACCAGCAGCGTGAGCGCGAGCGGGATCGCCGAGCGGCCCTCGCTCGGGCGCCGGTGCGGAGCGCGCTCCGCGAACGCGAGCAACAGGTTCACCCGGAGCTTGAGGATCGCGGCATCTCCCGCGCCGAGCGCCGCGCAGCAGCGTGAGAGCGGCCGCGCTGCGCGCAGGATCGCCTGGGCGAGCGGCAGCGGAGCCGCGCCGCGCAGCACCGCCTCGCGATCGCAATGCGCTTCGCGCGCGGCTTTCCACAGCGTCGCGTGTCGCTCGAGCAAGAAGCGCCCGAACGGGTTGACGGCCAATGACAGCTCGAGGAGCAAGTAGCGGAGCGTGTCGAAGGCTCGGACGTGCTCGCGTTCGTGCGCGAGCGCGCTGGAGAGCATTGCGTCCGTCAGGCTCGACGCGAAGGTAGTCGAGACGAACACGCGCGGTCGCAGCGTGCCGTAGGTGCCGATCGAGAAGCTTTCGTCTTCCGTGACGACGATCCGTCCGCGGAGCCCCTCGAGCACCGCGCGGCCGGCGAGTAGCCCTTGAAGCCGCTCGGCGAGCTCGAGCGCCGCGGGCGAGGACGACGCCCGGACCCGCTGCGAGCCGCGCACGGCAGAGAGCCAGGCCGCGCCGACACCCCCTGCCAGCATCAACGCGAAGAAGCCCGGCTCGAAGCAGCGGGCGGCCTGATCGTGGTCGAGCAGGCAGGCGAGCGCGGACTGGCCGGATTCGGCTTGATGCAGCCCCGCGGAGAAGAACCAGGCGAGCGGCGTGGCGCTCGACGCCGTCAGCACCACGTAGCGCAGCGTGAGCCCGGACAGCGGCCCGCCGAGCTCGCTCCGCTCGAGCAACGTCAGCGCTGCCTTGGCGAGCAGCGCGGACGCCGGCAACACGATCGACACGACGAACGCCGCGCCGAGCAACGGGAAGGCTGCCTCGGTCATTCCCCGAGCTCCTCGCGCCGCTTCTGAATCAAGGCCTCGAGCTCGTCGAGCTCCAGCGCCGACGCCTCGGATACCTTCTCGGCGAGCATGGCCAGGACCTGGTGACCGCCCACGGCGCCGTCCAGCACCTCACGCGCGGTCGACTCGAGGAATTGTTCGCGCGTGCACTTCGGCGAGTAGCGGTAGCGCTTGCCGTCGCGCTCTCGCTCGAGCAGCCCCTTGTCGAACAGGCGCGCGACGGTCGTCATCACGGTCGTGTAGGCGATGTCGCGTCGCTTCTCGAGCACCGCGAGCACCTCGCTCACCGTGAAGGACTCGAGCCCTCGACTCCAGATCACGTCCATGATCGCGGCCTCGAGCTCGTGCAGCCGGAGCTCGAGCCCTCTCTTGCCTGGTCGCAGGCGAAAGCGCGGGTTCCTGGGCTCGCTCACGGCGCCTGCAGCCTACGCTCGGTCTACTATTCTGGGTAGTAGATCGTGAGATTTGCGGCGATTTCGCGGGGCGTCGCTTGGCCTCCGGCTCGAGCCAATCGATGGTAGACGACCGGGGTCACACCTCGGCTCTGCCATGAACAAGATCGTGATCCGGCGCCCCGGCGGCTTCGACAGCCTACTTCTGGAGCCGCAGCCCGACCCCGAGCCCCGAGCGGGCGAGGTCGTGGTCGCGACGCGCGCCATCGGCGTGAACTACGCCGACTGCATCGCGCGCATGGGGCTTTACAAGTCTGCCAACGAGTTCGCGGGCTGGCCGCTCACGCCGGGCTTCGAGTTCGCGGGCGAGGTGGCCGCCGTGGGCGAAGGCGTCAGCGAGCTCTCGGTCGGCGACCGCGTGATCGGCGTGACGCGCTTCGGCGCTTATTCCGAGCGCGTCGTGGTCGAGCCCGCCCAGCTCTTGCCGCTGCCGGCGAGCATCGCCTTCGAGCAAGCCGGCGCGTTCCAGGTCGCGTACCTCACCGCGTGGTACGGCCTGTTCGTGCTGGGCGCGGCCAAGGCGGGCTCGACGGTGCTCGTGTATTCGGCCGCGGGAGGCGTCGGCAGCGCGGTTTGCCAGCTCGCGAAGAGCGAAGGCGCGCGCGTGCTCGGCGTCGTGGGCTCCGCGCACAAACTCGAGCACGCCCTGGCACAAGGCGCCGAGCGCGTGCTGGTTCAGGAGCCGAAAAAGCTCGCGGCGCAGGCCCGCGAGTTTTCGCCGCGCGGCTTCGACGTCGTGCTCGACGCCAACGGCGCGACCACGCTCCGCACCTCGTTCGAGCTGCTCGCGCCGATGGGGCGGCTGATCGTCTACGGCTTTTCGAGCATGATCTCCCACGGGGGCAAGCCGAATTTTCTGCAGCTCTTGTGGCGCTACCTCTGCACGCCGCGCTTCAACCCGCTCGAGATGGTCGATCGCAACGTGGCGGTGTTTGCCTTCAACCTGTCGTATCTGTTCGACGAGCTCACGCTCTATCGCGAGACCATGACCGAGCTCCTGCGGCGCGTGGAGAGCGGCGCGATCCGCCCGCTCGACGTCGCGGCGTACCCGCTCGCCGAAGCTGGCCGCGCGCACCAGGCGCTCCAATCGGGGCAAACGCGCGGCAAGCTGGTGCTCGTGAACGAGCGCTGAGGTCGATGCCGCTCCAGTACCGGCCGGAGATCGAGGCGCTGTTCCTCTGGGGTTCCGAGGACGCGCCGAAAGCCATCCCGGAGCTTGCGCGCGACGGCGAGCCCGTGACGGCGGAGGTCGTCGCCCCCGAAGGCCGGCTCGAAGTAAGCGGCGTGAAGCTCGCCCTCACCACCAGCGCGGCTCGGCTCGCGGTGGTCCCAGCGCTCGAGCTCGAGAGCCTGCCGGGCTCGGTCGCCACCTACACGCTGGCCAGCAAGCTCGCTCTGGATCTGTTGGCGCGCGAGCTGGTCGTGCCCACCATCACTCGACAAAATGGCCGGCTCGAGGCGCGCTGGGCCGCCTCGCTCGCGAGCAGTGAAGATTCGGCGAAGGTCGCGGCCCTTTCGCGCAGCATGCCGGCAGCCGCGCATGCCGTCCCGATCGCGCGCGAGGGCGCGGCGCTGGTGTGGGCCCCGGACGCGCTGCTGCGCGCGTACATCGACGCGCTGATCGACGCCCTGGTGCGCGCGAGCCACGGCGGGCCGGGGTTGCCCGAGGCTCCGTCGAAGAGCGGGGCGCAAAATGATTGGACGCGGCGCTTTCGGAGCGCCCTCGCCGGCGAACAGCGAAGCTTCGACGTCCAGGGATTCGGCGAGCGCTCGCTGGTCTCCGAGCTCGAGCGCTGGAGCGAGCCCGCGCTCGGAGCGCGCGATCGCCTGCGCGCTTGCTTCCGGCTCGAACCGCCGGTGGGCGACGGCGAGCCGTTCGTGCTCGCGTTCCTGTTGCAGTCCCCCGACGATCCGAGCTTGCTGGTCGCCGCCTCCGAAGTCTGGAGCAAATCCCGAGGCCGGAGCCTCGAAAAGCTCGGACGCGCGTTCCGCGACCCGGAAGAATCCCTGCTCGAAGCGCTCGGGCGCGCCGCCCGGCTGTTCCCTCCGATCGCCCGCGCTCTCGAAAGCGCGCACCCGGAATCGGTCGAGCTCGACCCGCGCACGGCCTGGACGTTTTTGGGAGAAGGCGCCGCTGCGCTCGCCGAAGCCGGCTTCGGCGTGATCGTGCCGGCCGAGCTGACGGCCGCGGGTCAGCGCCGGCTGCGGCTGCGGATGCGCGTCGGCGGGCCGTCGAAGAAGGTGGCGGGCGTGGTCAAGGGTGCCGCGGGTCTCGGGCTGGACGAGCTGCTCACCGTGGACTGGCAAGCCGTCGTCGGCGACCAAGCGCTCAGCGCTCGAGAGCTCGCGGAGCTCGCGCGACACAAGGCCCCGCTCGTGCAGTTCCGAGGTGCGTGGGTGGCGGTCGATCCGAACGAGCTCGCCGAGATCCAGAAGCGGCTCGCGGGCGGCTCTTCGCGCGTCAGCGCGCGCGAGGCGATCCAGGCGGTGCTCGCGGGCGAGATCCGACGCGGCGAGCTCTCCGTCGCCGTTTCGGCGTCGGGGGTCATGGCCGAGCTCGTGCAGCGCCTTCGCAACGGCAGCGAAAGCGAGCTGGATGCTCCGCGAGCCCTGAAGGCCGAGCTGCGCCCCTATCAGTCCCGCGGGCTGAACTGGCTCGTGACCATGGCGGCGCTCGGGCTCGGCGCGTGCCTCGCGGACGACATGGGCCTAGGGAAGACCATGCAGCTGCTCGCGTTTTTGCTGCATCGCCTCGAGCAGGCTCCGGGCGACGCGCGGCCGGCGCTGCTGATCGCCCCCACCTCCGTGGTCGGCAACTGGGAGCGCGAGATCGAACGCTTCGCGCCGTCGCTGACGATCGTGCGGCACTACGGCAGCGAGCGGGCGCAGAGCTCGGACGAGATCGCGAAAGCGCCCGGTACGCTGGTGTTGACGAGCTACGGGCTGCTTCGCCGCGACGCCGAGCTCTTGTCCCAAGTAGAGTGGTCGGTCGCGGTGCTCGACGAGGCGCAGAACATCAAGAATTCGGCCTCCGCCACGGCGCGGGCGGCGCGCTCGCTGCGGGCCAGCCAGCGCTTCGCGCTCACCGGTACGCCCGTCGAAAATCGCCTGGCCGAGCTGTGGTCGATCCTCGAGTTCAATAACCCCGGCCTGCTCGGCCCGCTCGAGACCTTTCGCCGCGAGTTCGCGCTGCCGATCGAGCGCCACGGCAACGACGACGCCGCGGCTCGGCTGCGCCGAATTGTCGGTCCCTTCATCCTGCGCCGCGCGAAGAGCGATCCCTCGATTATCCGCGACCTTCCGCCAAAGAACGAGATGAAGGTGGTGTGCACGCTCACTCGCGAGCAGGCCACGCTGTACAAGGCGGTCGTCGATCACGAGCTGTTGCGCATCGAGGGCGCGGAGGGCATCGAAAGACGCGGGCGCGTGCTCGCACTCCTGACGTTCACCAAGCAGATCTGCAACCACCCGGCGCACTACCTCGGTGAGCGCGGCCCGCTCGAAGGCCGCTCCGGAAAGCTCGCGCGCATCACGGAAATGCTGGAGGAAGCGCTGTCGACCGGTGACAAGGCCCTGGTGTTCACGCAGTTTCGCGAGATGGGGGACAAGCTCGTGCTCCACCTTTCCCAGAAGCTCGGGGTCGAGGTGCTGTTTCTGCACGGCGGCGTTGCCAAGGCCGCGCGCGACGAAATGGTGCGGCGCTTCCAGGAGGAGCCGCGCGGTCCGCGGATCTTCGTGCTCTCGGTCAAGGCCGGAGGGACCGGGCTGAACCTGACTGCGGCGAACCACGTCTTCCACTACGACCGCTGGTGGAACCCGGCCGTGGAAGACCAGGCTACCGATCGCGCTTACCGCATCGGGCAGCGGCGCGCGGTCCAGGTTCACAAGTTGCTGTGCGCGGGCACCGTCGAAGAAAAGGTCGATCGGCTGCTCGAGCAGAAGCGCTCGCTGGCGTCGAAGGTCGTCGGCGCAGGCGAGCGCTGGATCACCGAGCTCGACACGACCGCGCTGCGCGACCTGTTCGCGCTCTCGGGCGCCTCCGTCTCCGATCCGGAGGAGCCATGAGGCCGCGCGAACGCTTCGACTGGCGCACGGCCGGGCCGAAGAAGCCGCCGCCCGAGCACGGCATCCGTATCGACAAGGCCGGCACGACCTGGTGGGGCCAGCGCTGGATCGGCGCGCTGCAGCAGGTGCTCCAGGGCGACGCGGGGCGGCTGGCGCGCGGTAAGACCTACGCCCGCGCCGGGCGGACGCACGACCTGGTCGTCGAGCCCGGAGCGGTGACGGCTCAGGTCACCGGCTCGCGCCCGACGCCGTATCAGGTTCGGATCGAGCTCGGCGAGCTGTCGGAAGCGGCCTGGCAGCGCGCGATCGCCGCGATGGCGGCCAAGGCGCAGTTTTCGGCGGAGCTGCTCGCCGGGCAGATGCCGAGCGAGATCGATCAGGCTTTTCACGAAGCAGGCGTCTCCCTGTTCCCGCGGGAGCGCGCCGATCTGAAGACGAGCTGCTCGTGTCCGGACTGGGGCGACCCGTGCAAGCACGTCGCGGCGGCGCACTACGTGCTCGGCGAGGCGTTCGATCGCGATCCTTTCCTGATCTTCGAGCTGCGTGGAAAGACCAAGTCGCAGGTACTGGCCGCGCTGCGCGCCGCGCGCGGAACGCCCGAAGCGAAGGCCCCCGAAGCACCGGGCGTGAAGCTCGGCAAAGTGAGCGCCGCCGACTACGACCGCCCGCGTCAGGCGCTGCCTGCGCTCGGATTCACCTTCGACGAACCGAGCGCGCACGGGGCAGCGCTCCGCCAGCTGGGCACACCTCCGGCGTGGAAGGACGAAGCGAGCCCGGCGGACGTGCTGTCCCCGCTGGTGCGCGCCGCAGCCGACGCCGCGCGGCGGATCGCCATGGCGGACGCAGAACAGCCCGCGCCGGAGCCAACCGCGCCGGCACCAGAAGCGCCACCGCGCAAGCGCTCGCCCAAGAAGGGCAAGCAGCGCCGCTGATTATTCGACCAGGCTCTTCACGTAATCGACGAGCGCTTGGTTGCCGGGGGTCGCCGTCATGCCCGCGGGCAATTTCCGGACGATCCAGGTCACGGTCCAGGTCAGGCTCTGTCCCATGGCAACGGCCATGTACGGGCCCTGTTGCTCGAGCTCGATGTAGTTCGCGCCGCTGCTCACGTAGATTTCGATTTCGTTCTCGCCGCTCGCGGCCATGCCGCTCGGCAAATCCGGGAATTTCTTGAGCAGCAAGAGATCGCCCTGGACGTGAGCCAGCCAGCCGCCCATGCCGTCTGCGAACAGCTTTTGATCGGCGCTGGGGCGCGACGCGGCGCCCTGATACCAGGTGCAACCGGCGCCCGTGGTCGTGGGCACGGCTTCGAAGGTACCGCTGGTGGGGGCACCAGTACCGGTCGGGTAGAACGAGAGCCCGCCGGTCTGCGGCACGCGCGAGATCTCCCACGGAGCGAAGCTCTTGCCCGCGGCCGTCGCCGTCATCTTGTATTCGACGTCGACCGAGCCCTTGGCCAGATTGGCCGTGAACTTCTTGGTCACGGATGCACCGACCGTGGCGTTCGCCGCGCCGGTCAGCGTGAAGGACGGGCTCGCGACCATTGCCGTGTACGGCCCGTTGTTGATCTCGGGGATGCTGCTGGTCGGCGGCCACTCCCAGGACTGAGGGCTAGGCCAGAACGTCGAGCCGTAGTTGACGTCGTTGACCTCGGGGCCCGTCAGGATGTTTTTTCCGCCGGTCACGTGCACGTCGACGATGCGCCCGCCGTCCGAGGTCACGCCGAAGAAGAGCTCGCCGAACTCGAGCACGTAGCTCTTGTTGCCGCGGTCGATCTCACCTTTGAGGGTTGCAGTCGCTTCTCCGCCGCTGCCGCCGTCCATGCCGCCCGCGGGGCTGCCGCCGCCGCCGACGCTGCCGCCGCCTGCAGCCGGCGCTCCCCCCGTGACGGGCGCGCCGCCCATGCCGCCCGCGGGAGTGCCGCCCGCTCCGGCGCCGCCGCCGATCGGGTTCGCGCCGCCGCCCGTGGGGTTCGCGGCCCCGCCTGTGACCGCGACGGTGCCTCCGGTCGCGCCGCCCGTGGTGCCGACCAGGCCACCGGTGCTCGCGCCGCCCGTGCCTGCGCCGCCCGTCGCGGGCGGGGACAGCGGCTTCCCGTCCGTCCCGCCGTCAGAAGAACACGCTGCGATAACCAGGGCTGCCGCTCCACCAACGAGCAGCCATTGCGACGCCGAACGCACCATGGGCCCGAGTTACCATCCGCCCCATCGGCCGGCAACGGCAGCCTTGAGGTGGCGCGACGGCTTTTCCAGCTGAGCGGTCTACTGGCAGTGATCCGCGAACGCCGCGTGCGGATTGAATCGGTTCCGGGACGCAACTCGGTGCAAGCCGCGGCCGAGCGGAGTCCATGCCTCAGCTCCGACGGGTCGTTCCGCTGCTCGGCCTGTGGGTGCAGGCCACCGCGTGCGCGACGGAGCCCTTCGATTGCGGCCCGCGTGAGGCCGTGGTCCGCCGCGTCGTCGACGGCGACACGATCGAGCTCACGACCGGGGAGCGCGTTCGCTACCTGCTCGTCGACACGCCGGAGAGCGCGAGCGGAGCGGTCGAGTGCTTCGGCCCGGAAGCGCGGGCGGAGAACCGCGCCCTGGTCGAAGGCCGTCGCGTCTCGCTCAGCTACGACACCGAGTGCCGCGATCGCTACGATCGCTTGCTCGCCTACGTGACGGTCGACGGCATCGAGGTGAACGCGCTCCTCATCGAAGAGGGCTACGCCTGCGCGCTGGTGATCCCGCCGAACGGGGCCGAGCGCGCCGTCGAGTTCCGGGCGCTCGAGCGGCGGGCCCGAGAGCAGTCGCTGGGGCTCTGGGCTGAATGCGCAGCTGTTCCGTGCGACTGAGGGGCGGTCTTCGGCCCCAGCTGCTGCTAAACTGCGCGCGCCATGCGCCGCCTGACGCCCGACGCCGTCGAAGCCTGCCTGCGCGTGCTCGACACGATTTGCGAAGATCGGGGCGAGCTCGCGTACATCGACGCGGAGCTCCGCAATCGGCTGCTGACCGCGGCCGGCCGCGTCTCGCGCCCCGAGCGCGACGAGCAGCGCCGGCTGTCGAAGGAGATCCGCAAGAAGGAGCGGCGCGCCGTGCGCGACGCCGACCAGGCGATCCTGGCGCGCGCCGGCATTCGCCGGAAGCGCCTCGAACCGGTATTTCAAACGCCGGATCGACCAGCGCTGGCGGATGCCGGCGGCGGCACCTTCGTGAACGGGACGGCGCCGTTCGTGGAACAGCCGCTCGAGAGCGAGCCCGAGCTCAGCGCGGCGCGCGCTTGCTACGTGTGCAAGACGCGCTGCACTCGAGTCCACGCCTTCTACGATCAGATGTGCGGCGAGTGCGGCGACTTCAACTACGGAAAGCGCACGCAGACTGCCGATCTGCGCGGCCGCGTGGCGGTGATCAGCGGAGCGCGCGTGAAGATCGGCTATCAGGCCGCGATCCTATTGTTGCGCGCTGGAGCGCGGGTGATCGTGACCACGCGCTTCCCCCGCGACGCCGCCCAGCGCTACGCCCGCGAAAAGGACTTCGAGGACTATCGCGACCGTCTGCAGATTTACGGGTTGGACCTGCGCCACAGCCCGAGCGTCGAGGCCTTCGCCGAGAGCCTTCGACAGCGCGAGAACCGGCTCGATTTCGTGCTGCACAACGCCTGTCAGACCGTGCGCCGCCCCGCCGGCTTCTACCAGCACCTGATGGACGGTGAGCTCGGCCCGCTCGCGCGCTTGCCCGAACAGGCGGCGCGGCTGCTCACCGACTACGAAGAGCTCCGCGTGAGCAGCGCGCAGCAGCTCGGCGACGGCGGCGAGCCGGCCCCAGCGGCGCTCGGCCTGCAAGCGGCGTCGGCGCTGTCACAGGTCGCGCTCGTCCCCGAGGATCGGGAGGCGAGCCCCGCGCTGTTTCCGCTCGGCGCCCTCGACGCCGACCTGCAGCAGGTCGATCGCCGCAGCATCAACAGCTGGCGCTTGCCGCTCGATCAAGTGGGCACGGTGGAGCTACTCGAGGTGCAGCTCGTCAACGCCATCGCGCCGTTCATCCTGAACGCGCGCTTGAAGGCGCTGATGCTCCGCGAGCGCTCCTTCGACAAGCACATCGTCAACGTCTCGGCGATGGAAGGCCAGTTTTACCGGCGTTTCAAGACCGACAAGCACCCCCACACCAACATGGCCAAGGCCGCGCTGAACATGATGACGCGCACGTCCGCGCCGGACTACGCGAAGGACGGCATCTTCATGAACAGCGTGGACACCGGCTGGGTCACCGACGAAGATCCGCTGCACATCGCCGAGCGCAAGACCCAGGACACCGGTTTCCACCCGCCGCTCGACATCGTCGACGGCGCGGCGCGCATCGTCGATCCCATCTTCGACGGCATCAACACCGGCCGCCACGTGTGGGGCCAGTTCCTCAAGGACTACAAACCGACGGCGTGGTGAGAGCCCGACAACCCTTTCGAACACGAAAACACAGTCACGATCGTTACTGTGGCTTCATGCTCGGGAGTCCCTCTCGCCCGCCGACGTCATTTGCGCCACGGCGAGTCGCGGGGTTGCGGCGGCGCGCGGGCTTCTGCAGGGTCGGCGCGGTGCTGGCGGACGGGGCAGCGCTCGCCGAGGCAGTCCCCGTCAGTGACGGCTCGGGTCCCTCCGTCCTTCGCGCGAGCGACTCGGACTCTGCGGGGGACGAGGGTCGCGCCGCGCGCTGGAGCTCGACGTAGTCAGCCCACTTCGCGAAGCCGACGCCGACACCCGCGACCACCAGAATCAACAGCAGCCATCCCGATAGCGAGCGCTTCGCCGCCGGCGCAGGCGTCACGACGGCGGCGTGGGTCGCCGACGGCCGTCCACGCCGTGAGCTCTGCCCGGGGGGCACGGAGTCCGCCCTTTCCACGAGCGCCGCCACGGCGGCCGGAGTCGCGTCCTTCGCGGACTGCGCCAGCACCGCACGCATTTCGTGCGCCGTCGCGAAGCGAGCGCTCTGTTCGAACGACAGCGCCCGATCGACCACGCTGACCAACCACGACGGCGCCTTCGGAGCCACGCTGCGGAGAGAGCGCGCGGGCTCCGTGGCGGCCTTGACCAGCGCCTCCTGCACCGACTCTGCCTCGTGCACGGGGCGCCCCGAGACCAGGGTGAACAGCGTCGCGCCGAGCGCCCACAAATCCGTCCGAGCGTCGATCTGGCTCATGCGGCCGATCGCTTGTTCGGGCGCCATGAACGCCGGAGTGCCCAACATCAACCCGGTCTGTGTGCCGCTGGTCGCGCCCGGCTCGCGCAGCCGCGCGATCCCGAAGTCGAGGATCTTCACCGCGCCCTCGCGGGTCGCGAACAGGTTGGCGGGCTTGATGTCGCGGTGCACCACGCCGCGCGCGTGGGCCGCCTCGAGCACCTCCAGCGCCTGCAGCCCGATGCTGCACACGGCCCCGATCGGCAGACGGTTCCGTTCGTTCAAGCTCTCCACGGTCACTCCATCGAGCAACTCCATCACGAGGAACGCGGAGCCGTCTTCGGTTACGTCGTCGTCGAGCACGGCAACGGCACCCGGGTGCTCCACGGCGTTCGCGACCTGGCCCTCGCGCAGAAAGCGCTCGCGGATGCCCTCGTTGAGCGTCAACTCCGGGTGCAAGAGCTTCACCGCCACCGGACGGCCGTTGCGATGGACTCCAGCATAGACCGCCGCCATGCCCCCGACGCCGAGCAGGCGCTCCAGCCGGTACTTCCCATGAAGCGTCTGACCCACTCGCCCGCGCGCGCGGGCCACGACAGGGTCATCGTTCGCCACGATCCGAAGTCAACCCGGCTTCCCTCCGCCGTCAAGGCGGACATGTCGAAGGGCCCGCCGTACCCCCCTGCATCCGCAGGGCGTCGTGCTGGGCGAGCCCGGGCCCGAAGGTGCAGCGCCCTGCCGAGTGACTCCGGGCTCCGTCAAACACTACCCGCGTCAGGGCGTGAAATCGGATTTCTGTCGGCTGCTCCCGAGCAGGAGCACCCTGCGCGGCCCCCGCGCGCTCAGCGGTCGAACTCGGCGACGCCGATGGTGCCGGTGAGGCACACGTAGTTCACCTTCGTGCCGTCGACGCCCACGATCATGCCTGTCTTGCCGTCCCCGGCGTCGCGGCAGCGCTTGGCGATCGCCGCGGTGCACGCGAGCTCGATCTTGCTGCCTTCGCTGATCGTGCAGCCATTGCCGATCGAGCCCGCCTCCACGCTGGCCTCGCGCGCATGTCCGCAGGCGGCTTGCAGCTGGGTGTCGTTGTTGGTGAGGCCAGTGTAGAAGCCGAACGTGAAGCCATCGTCCTTGCATTTCTCGGTGACGGCGTTCACGCACTTCGGAAATTGTTGCTGGCCGCCCGGGCAATCACCGCCGCTCTTGCTGAACGCCGCCTCGACCGTAAACGTCTTTTTCTGCACGTTCTCGAGGCAGGCCACGTCGTAGCGGTCCTGGTTCGAGTTGGGCTTGCCGGTGATGACGCCGATGTTGTTGCCGAACGCCTTGCACCAGTTGGTGGCGGCCGTCATGCACAGCGTGAACGTGATGTTCGACTCGCTGCACGACGGGTTGAGCTCGTTCAGCGGCTTCAGCTCCTTGCACTGGTTGGTGCAGGCGTCCTCGGCGTTGTTGGTGTTGCCGTCGTCGCACTCGTCCGAGCCGTTCTTGACCCCGTCCCCGCAGCGGGCCTCGGGCTGGCACTCCGAGCTGCAGCCGTCGCCGTCGTTCTGGTTTCCGTCGTCGCACGCCTCGCCGTCGGACTTGAGCGAGTCGCCGCAGGTGGCCTTCTGACAGTCGTTCTTGCAGGCGTCGGTGTTGTTCTGGTTTCCGTCGTCGCAAGTTTCACCCTCTTGGGTGATATTGTCGCCGCAGCGCTTCGGTTTGCATGAGTTCGAGCATGCGTCGAGGTCGTTGCTGTTTCCGTCGTCGCACTCCTCCATCGGTCGCTGCGTGATGTTGTCGCCGCACTTCGGGCGCTTGCACAGGTTGGTGCAGCCGTCGTCGTCGACCTTGTTGCCGTCGTCGCAGTCTTCGCCGTCCTGGATGAAGCTGTCCCCGCACTTCGGCAGCTTGCAGGCGGCCGTGCAGCCGTCGGTGCTGTTCATGTTGCCGTCGTCGCACTCTTCGCTCGCCTGCTTGATGTCGTCGGGGCAGCCGGGCACGGTGCACAGGTTGCTGCAGGCGTCGTCGTTGACGGTGTTGCCGTCGTCACAGGCCTCGCCCATCTGGATGATGCGGTCGCCGCATTTCGGGCGCTTGCAGGCGTTGCTGCAGGTGTCGTTGTCGAGCGTGTTGCCGTCGTCGCATTCTTCGCCGGTCTGCAGGATGTTGTCGCCGCAGCCGGGCATCTGGCACTTGTTGGTGCAGCCGTCGGCGTCCACCGTGTTGCCGTCGTCGCAGGCCTCACCCGGCTGCACGAAGGTGTCCCCGCAGCGCGCCATCTGGCACTCCGCGCAGCCGTCGGTGTTGAGCGTGTTGCCGTCGTCGCATTCTTCGCCGGCCTGCAAGATGCCGTCGCCGCAACCGGCGGCCAGGCACTCGCTCGTGCAGTCGTCTGTGTCCGACGTGTTGCCGTCGTCGCACTCCTCCGGCGGGGTCTCGACGCCGTCACCGCAGCCGAGCGGCTTGCAGCGCCCGTTCGTACACGCCCCGTCGCAGTCCTCGGTCTCCACCCGCACCAGGTCGAGGCCGCACACGCCGACCTGCCCGTCCGCATCGCAGAAGCGGAAGCCCACCGATCGCCCCGCGCAATCCGCCGGGATCGAAAGGCACTCGCCGCTCGACTGATCGCAGTTCTCGGCCGAGCTGCAGGCGGTGTCGGGCTCCCAGGCGCCGTCGACGCACACCAGGCGTTGCTTCTGGCTCGGCCCGACGCAGGCGTTTTGACCGGTCACGCTGCAGGCTTCACCCGGACGCGCTAGCGGCGGTTGTCCGCCGCCGATCGTGCCATTGCCGCTACCCGGCGCATTGCCGCTGCCATTGCCGCTACCCGGCGCGTTGCCGCTGCCCATGCTCGACGTCGAGCCCTGCCCGGTTCGATTGCCGGAGCCGTCGAGCGAGCCCTGGCCGCCGTTGCCGCCGAGCAGCGCACCCGTCGAGCCCGTGCCCGAGCCGGGAGTTTCGACGGCGATGCGCTTGCCCTCCGGCGCGCCGCACTGATTCAACGCGAGCAGTCCCACGAGCGGCAGCGTGACCCCGAGTCGCATGCGAATGCGCTCCCAATTCCGACCTTCGTTCCCAGCGAGTCGCCCGTTCATTGCCCAGCTCCTTTACGAGTTGCCCCGAAGCTAGAGGGACACGCGAGCTGCTGCTTGTACGATTGTGCGACAACCTCGAGTCGCGCGCCGTGATCAGCAGTTGTCTAGAGACTCGGTGATCGCACGCACGAAGCTCGGATCCGTGCCGCAGCAACCACCGAAATACGCAACGTTGCCGTCGCGGAGCCGCGCGGCGAGTCGCGCGAAGTCAGCGGCCGTCGCGCTCGGGACAGTGCCGGGAACACCAGCGCTCGGTGTGAGCCATACCGGTAGTCGCGATTTGGATAGCGCGTCGATCGTGGCTTCGATGCCGAGCAATCCAGTGCCGCAGTTGGCACCCACGAACAGCGCGCCTCGGGCTTCCGCGAGCGCGGAGAGCTCGGCCGGCGTCGCCCTGCCGAGACTCTGCGGCTCGCCGTCGACGAGGTCGAAGCTCATCGAAATGCCGTACGGAACCCCACTCTCTGCGATCGCATCGAGCGCGAGCTCGGCCTCGTCGAGGTCCACGAACGTCTCGAGTAGGAGCAGCGCGGCGCCGCCGCTGACCAGCGCCGCGGCCTGCTCTGCATACGCTGCTCGCGCGCGCTCGGCTTCGATCGCGGGTGAACGCCGGCGCATGCCAATCGGACCGATCGAACCCGTGATCCGTGCGCGCCCTCTGGCCGCTTCGAGCGCAAGCTCCGCCGCGCGGCGGTTCAGCCCGATCACGTCTTCGCCCACGCCTCGGGCCTCGAGCGCGATGCGGTTCGCCTGGAACGAGTTGGTGCGTAGCAGCTCTGCTCCTGCTTCCACGTACGAGCGCGCGAGCTCGAGCACGCGCAGTGGGGCGCGCACGTTCTCGAGCTCGATGCAAGAGGCCTCGGCGCCGAGACGGATGAGCTCGGTGCCGATTGCCCCGTCGACCACGGTCAGCGTCCCGTTTCGAGCCATGAGCGCAGGCTACGCCGAAAATTTTCGCTTCGCCCCGTCTGGTTTCGCCCGCGTGTCCGGTTGGATCACCGACCCGCCCGCAAACGAAGGCGGTCGCCCGATCGTCGTTCTCGTTTGTCAGAGCGTGGGGTGGTGCTACGAGGCGCGATCAGGAGCCTGGCTCCCTGGTCCCGGTCATGCAGCACGAGATCCCCTCCGGCACAGAGCGCGTCGTCGACGGCCGATCGCGTGTTTACTACGACGGCTACTGGATCAAGGCCTACGAGGTCCCGGCAGACACGCTCCTAGCCAAAAAGAAGCTGATCGAGGCGCTCACCCGCCGGCTCTTCAACCACGTCGAGCACGGTCTGAACGTGCCGGGCACGCGCCTCGACGAAGCGCGCCGCGCCTACGAGGGCGAGACCGATGCGCCGCGCCGCCGCGTCAAGGGCGCGATGCTGGCCGGCGCGATGTTCAACCGCGCCTGCGACATCTTCACCAAGCTCGTCGAGCTGCAGGCGCTCGGCGTCGATGTCCAGCCCGACAACGCCCTGATGCGCGAGTGCGGGCGGCACCTGCAAGAGGCGCTGGCGCTCGGCAAGATGGTGATGCATCGCAGCGGCGACGAGGGCATCGACGAGCTCTGGGGCGAGCCGTTCAAGGCCTTCTGTTTCCCGATCGAGGAATTTTACCGCAGCCGGTACCTGAAGATTGCCCAGACGATGCGGGCGATCGACGCGATTTCGTCGGATCTGATCGCCACCTTCGATGGGCAGCCCGCGTTCACCGGCCTCGCGCCCCTGGTCGAGGCCTTTGCGCTCGCGGCCAAGGCCAAGTGCGAGACGCTCCGCACGGACGCCGACATCTTCGAGATCTGGACCTCCTTCGCGGTGAGCTCCGAGCAGCTCCTGGCCTTCGAGCCGCATCCGCTGCCGCCGGTCGACGCCTTCCAGCAGCGCGCCATCGCGCTCGGCCTTCAGCTCATCAACCGAGCGCACACGCTGGTCTTCTCCGTCACCCGCGCGCGGGTGCCCATGCCCAAGAGCACCGAGGAATTTGCGGCTCGCTGCGAGCAATACCGCGAGCTCTACCCGCTGAGGGCCTCGGAGACGACGCGACGGCCACAGTGGGCCGATCCGCTCGATCCGCAATCTGCCCGCGCCTGAGCCGCTCGAGCGTCCGCGCTGCTTGACGAACGCCGCGTGAAACGGGACTGTTCGGCATGGGGCGCCGCGCGGTTTCGCCGTTTTGGTCACGGCTCTGGCCTCTTGCACTGCTGTGCGCGTCGCTGATCTGGACGTCGCCCGCGTTTGCGCGCTCCTTCGTGCATGTCCGGGTAGAAGGGGTGATCAACCCCATCACGGCGCGGCACGTCGCTCGCGCCGTGGACCGAGCCGAGCGGGAGCAAGCGGAGTTTCTGCTGCTGACGCTCGATACGCCCGGCGGGCTCGTGGCCTCGATGCAGGAGATCGTGGCCAAGCTGTCGAACTCGCGGGTTCCGGTGGTGGGCTTCACCGAGCCACGCTCGGCGCAGGCGACCTCTGCCGGCGCGTTCGTTCTTCTCGCGACGGACATCGCTGCGATGGCCCCCGGCACGCGCGTGGGTTCGGCCCACCCGGTGGCCGACGGCAAGGCCCTGGACGACGTGCTCGACAAGAAGGCGACGAACAGCCTGACGGCGCTGATCCAGTCGCTCGCTGAGCGCCGCGGCCGTCCGGTCGACCTCGCGCGCTCGATGGTCACGGAGTCGATCAGCTTCACCGCGGAAGAGGCCAAGGAGAAGAAGCTCGTCGAGCTCCTGGCCGCGAACCAGGCCGAGCTGCTGCGCGCCCTGGACGGGCGGGAAATACGGCCGGGCAAGCGGCTCTCGACGCGTGGCCTGACGGCGGTCGAGGTCCCGCTGACGTTCGTCGATCGAGTGCTGGATCGCATCGCGGACCCGAGCGTGACCTCGCTCTTGATCTCGCTCGGCACGCTGGCAATCGTCTACGAGCTCGCGACCGCCGGTGTGGGCGCGGGCGGCGCGATCGGCGCGGTGCTGTTGGTGCTCGGGCTGCTCGGCAGCTCGGTGTTGCCGATCGAGATGTCGGCCGTCGCGTTGTTCGTGATCGGAGTTCTTTCGCTCGCGCTCGAGGTCAAGCTGCCGACGCACGGCGTGTTGGGCGGGGCAGGGCTCGTGGGGATGGTGCTCGCCGCAGCGCTGATGGTGGACTCCGACGCCTACTTCGGTGGCGCCCGGATCGTGAACCTGTGGCTGCTCGGCCCGATCATCGTCGCTGCGGGCGTGGCGATGCTGTTACTCGGCCGGGTCACTCGCCGCGCGCTCTCGGAACCGTTCCAGACCGGCAGCGAGGCGCTGGTGGGGCGCTTGGGTACGGCCCGCGAGAGCTTCGGTAAGGCGCTTTCGTCCGAGCTCGGGCAAGTGATGGTGGACGGCGCTCGCTGGCAAGCGGAGACTCTCGAGCCCGAGATCCAGGCGGGCGACGCGATCGAAGTGGTTCGCGTTTCAACTCGACCCATGCGCCTCCTGGTGCGGCGCGCAGTGTGAGGACACGATGCAAGAAGTACTCGTCCCTTTCTCCATGATCTTGCTGGTGGCGCTGATCGTGGTCGCCAAATCCATACGTATCGTCAACGAATACGAGCGCGGCGTGGTGTTCCGTCTTGGCCGCGTTTCAGCGGGAAATTTGAAGGGTCCGGGGCTCCGTCTGCTGTTTCCGTTCATCGATCGGATGATCAAGGTCGACCTTCGCACGGTGACTCACGACGTGCCGCCGCAGGAGGTCATCACCAAGGACAACGTCACGATCAAGGTCAACGCGGTCATCTACTTCAACGTGATGAACCCGATCGACGCGGTGCTGAAGATCGCCAACCACTACATGGCGACGTCGCTCTTCGCGCAGACCACCTTGCGCAACATCCTGGGCCAGCACGAGCTCGACGAGATCCTCGCGGAGCGCGAGAAGATCGGCGCGTCGCTCCAGCGCATCATCGACGAAGCGACCGACGCCTGGGGCATCAAGGTGTCGGCCGTCGAGATCAAGGACATCGAGCTGCCGGAGGTGATGCGGCGGGCGATGGCACGCCAGGCGGAAGCCGAGCGTGAGCGTCGCGCCAAGATCATCGCTGCAGACGCAGAGCTCCAGGCGTCGCAGAAGCTCGGCGAGGCGGCGGACGTGCTCACGCGCTCGCCGAACTCCATGCAGCTTCGCTACATGCAAACCCTGGTCGAGATCGGCGGGGAGAAGAACACGACGGTGGTCTTTCCGCTGCCGATCGAGCTGCTGAGCGGTATCAGCGCGCTGATGGATCCCAAACGCCCTCGCTGACGAAACGGCCACTCACCCCGAAGGGTCATTTCCCGATTGCATGGCGGATTGCCTCTTCGGCTCGGCGAGCCGTGGGCCCCGCGTGCGCGCCCGGCAATTCCAGCACCACGGCAGCGGCGATATGAAAACTTTGCAGGACCCCCGGGGGGGCATGACAGCGAGGCCAGGTTTCCGGTGATTGAACCAGCTGCGCGATCCGCCACGGCGGCTAAAATCACTGTAAGTTCGGACTCTTACGCGTCAGACGCCGAACTTGGCACGTTGCGTGCTTAACGACGAGCGCGCCGGCAAGGTCGCCCCTCGCCGACGCGCTTCTTTCTTGCTGCTTTCGACCGCGCTCCCAGGCGCCGTCCTCTGACTTCAAAGCCTAACGACTCTTCCTTAGCGAATAATCTTCCTTACGTTTTCTTCGCTTCTGCTTCTTGCGCTCTAGCAGTTGTTTTCCAAAGCCCGGTGCCGCCGGGCTTTGGCGCTTTGTAGGCGCCGCGCGGGGGCGGCCGGCTCGGCCGTGTCGAGGTCGAGGTCCGGTGACCACAACGCCGTCCGACCAGACCTGATTCCTGGTCCGCGCAGTTGGACGCGGCAACTAGCCGATGCGTTGGGTCTAACGGCTTGGTCCGGCGCGATTCGGGAGGCCGAACAGCGGCGCTGCGGGCGCTGCGGCATGGCACGGCGCGCACTCGCTCGGGCGGGCCTCGCGATCGACGGTGCCGTCCGGGTGGAGCAGCCAGTAACGCCAGTCGCTCTCGGTGCGCTCGAGCGCCAGCACCGGCCCCGGGGCCCCGGTCGCCTCGACGCTCAGCGACTCGATGAACAGCGTGCCGGGGCTGAAGCTCGAGTCCGGCACGAGCGCCTGGTAGGTGGGCTGCGCCTCGGGGCTCACCCGTAGAACCGCCAGGTGCCGTTCGCCGAGGTGCTGCGAGAGGAAGGGTTTGGGCGTCAGCACGGGCCACGTCATGGCCGCCGTGAACCAGGACACGGGCGGGGGAGGCGGCGGGGGGGGAGGCGGCGGTGCGGGCGGCGCGGCAGGCTGTTTGGGGCCGCACCCGCTGAACGCTAGCGGCGCTAGCAGCGAAAAAGCGGACAGCAGAGCGGCGCGGTAGATCGCGCGGCCACCCAGACCTCCGAGACGAGCACGCAGTGCGAAGCGCAGGGCCGCATGGTAACACGTCTCGCGTGCGCCACTCGCATTCGCGCTGGGGTGCCGCATTCGCGTCGATCCTGCTCTGTCAGTGTGCGAGTGCGCCTCCCGTCCGGCCGATAGACAGCACCACGCCTCGTAAAGGCGAAGCGGTGGCCGAGGAGCGCGCGCTCGAGGAACAGACGGCGAGCGCGGTGGGTGATTCGCCCCGGGAGCCCGGGCCGGATTGGGCGACGAACGAGGTGAACGGACACGGCTGGATGGGCGTGGAGCTCGCGGCGCTGCCCGCGGGGCAAGCCGGAGTCGGCGTGCGCGGCGTGGTGCCGGATTCGCCCGCGTCGCGCGCACAGCTGGCGAGCGGCGACGTGATCGTCACGATCGACGGCGAGCCCGTGGAGCGCCCCGGCGACGTCGTCGGCATCATCAGCGCGCACGCGCCGGGTGAGCGCGTGGGTCTGGTGCTCCGCCGAGGCAACGCCGAACGGTTGATCGCCGTCACGCTCGAGCCGCAACCGAACGACGAGGCGCTGATGAGAAAGCGCTACGTCGACACGGTCGCGCCACAGCTGTCGGCCTTGACCACGATCCAGGGCAGCGTCTCTCCGAGCCTCGTGCAGCTGCGAGGCCAGGTGGTGGTGGTCGAGTTCTGGGCCAGCTGGTGCGTGCCCTGTCGCATCCTGTCACCCGTGCTCGGCGACTGGAACGATCGCTACGGAGCTCGCGGCTTCAAGCTGCTCGGCGTCACGGGCGATCCCGTCGACATCGCCGCCCAGGCGGCTCGCACCCACGTCATGAATTATCCGCTGTTCTCCGACGAGAGCGGCGTGACCCAGCGCGCTTACCGCGCCTACGCCTTGCCCACCCTGTTCGTCATCGACCGCCGCGGCGTGGTGCGCGACGTGATGGTCGGCTTTTCGACGGACCGGCTGCGCTCGATCGAGGGCCTCGTCGAACGCCTGCTCGCCGAGCGATAGACTCGAGTCGCGCGGTGAGATCCGCTAGCTTGGAGCCCGATGGACGAACAGGAGCTCTGGAAGCTGACCGGTAGCGCGCACTCCGGCGGCCCCGCCAAGTATCACGACAAGAACGCCGAACAGGGCAAGCTGTTCGCGCGCGAGCGGATCTTCCTGCTGGTCGACGAGGGCTCTTTCGTCGAAGACGGCCTGCTCGCGAACGCCCTCGAGCCGGAGCTCGCGGCCGACGGCGTCATCACCGGCGTCGCGCGCATCGAAGGGCGCCCGATCGCGTTGCTCGCCAACGACTCCACCGTCAAGGCCGGCTCCTGGGGCAAGCTCACGGTCGAGAAGATCTTGCGCATCCAGGAGACGGCGGCGCGGCTTTCGTGCCCGCTGTTCTACCTGGTGGACTCGGCGGGCGCGCGCATCACCGATCAGGTGGAGATGTTTCCAGGCCGCCGCGGCGCCGGTCGCATCTTCAAGAACCAGGTAGACCTGAGCGGGCAGGTGCCGCAGATCTGCGTGCTGTTCGGCCCCTCGGCGGCGGGCGGCGCGTACATCCCGGCGTTCTGCGACGTGGTGGTGATGGTGGACGGCAATGCCAGCATGTACCTCGGCTCGCCGCGCATGGCGGAGATGGTGATCGGCGAGAAGGTGACGCTCGAAGAGATGGGCGGCGCCAAGATGCACACGGCCGTCTCCGGCTGCGGCGACGTGCTTGCGAAGGACGAACCGAGCGCGATCGCCTGGGCCCGCGCCTATCTGGCTTATTTGCCGCAAAACGCCGGGGAAGCGCCGAAGCTCGGCGCGCCGCGCCCGCCCCGCGCGGACGCCAAACCGCTCGCCGAGGTGATCGTCGCCGACGAGAACAAGGCCTTCGACATGAAGAAGGTGATCGACGCCGTGGTCGACGAGGGCAGCTTCTTCGAGATCAAGGAGCGCTTCGCCAAGGAGCTCGTGACCGGTTTCGCGCGCATCGACGGCCGCGCGATCGGCGTCGTCGCCAATCAGCCCAAGCACCTCGGCGGCGTGTTGTTCGTCGACAGCGCCGACAAGGCCGCGCGCTTCATCTGGCTGTGCGACGCCTTCAACTTGCCGCTGTTGTTCCTCGCCGACGTGCCGGGGTTCATGATCGGCACCAAGGTCGAGCGTCAGGGCATCATCCGTGCGGGTGCCAAGATGATCGCCGCGGTCAGCGAGGCCAGCGTGCCGAAGCTCAGCGTGATCGTGCGCAAGGCCTACGGCGCCGGGCTGTACGCGATGTGCGGTCCCGCGTTCGAGCCGGACGCGTGCCTGGCGCTGCCCACGGCGTCGATCGCGGTGATGGGCGCTCAAGCCGCGGTGAACGCGGTCTTTTACAACAAGATCCAGGGCGTGCCCGAGGGCCCCGAGCGCGACGCGCTGGTCGCCGAGCTGCGCGAAGAGTACCGCCGCGACATCGACCTCGGAAAGCTCGCGAGCGAGCTGGTGATCGACGCGGTGTTGCCGTTCGACGCCCTGCGCCGGGAGCTGTCGCAGCGCTTCGCGCTGAGCGAAGGCCGACACGCGCGCGGGCCGGGCAAGAAGCACCTGATCCCGCCGATGTAGGCCCGCGGTGCTGCGTCGCGCCTGGCTCTCTTTTCTCTTCGCGAGCGCGCTCGCGTTCCCGGCGCGCGCGCAGGTCGATCTGCCGCGCGCGCTGGTCGAGGCCGCGCGCACCGCTCCGGCGGGGAAGCGCTTGCCGCGCGTGCTCTCGAACCGCACCGACGGCCGCGTCTCGCTGCTCGCCGAGAGGCTGGACACGGCGCAGCCCTGGCCGCCGTTCGTGACGCCGCTCGGCGGGAGGTGGGCCGCGCTCGAGCTCGAACCCGAGCAATTGCCGGAGCTGTACGCAGCGCATCCCGGCTTTCGCTTCGAGTGGTCGCCGGGTCGGCGGCTGTTGATGGACCGCGCGGACGGCTGGGTGCGAGCGTCACTTGCGCGGGTCGAGTCCGGCCGCAGCGGCAGCGGGGTCGTGATTGGGATCGTAGATAGCGGGGTCGACGTGGCGCACGCCGACTTGCGACGCGCCGACGGCTCGACGCGCGTGCGTTGGTTGCTGGATTTCAGCCGCCCCGTGCTCGGTCGCCACCCCGAGCTCGAAGCGGAGCTCGGCTGTGGCAGCCAGAACGACTGCGCGGTGTACTCCGCGGAGGACATCGACGAGCTCATCGCGAACGGTGTCACCGGAGACGAGCCGCGCGACAGCATCGGCCACGGCACGCACGTCGCCTCGCTGGCCGCGGGCAACGGGCTCTCTTCGTCTCCACCGCGCTACGTCGGTGTCGCGCCCGAGGCCGAGCTGATGGTGGCCAAGGTCACGGCCACGGG
>JAICQO010000104.1 GCA_025937835.1 Polyangiaceae bacterium | reverse complement strand
TCTTGTACATCGGCCCGCGGTTTCGCTCCCCGCTTCCTTCCCACGCTCGGTCGCCCTCGCGCAGTTGCGGTTCGCTTCGATTGGGATGGTCTCCTTTCGGCGGGACTTTCACCCGCAGGGGCGCGCCCGTGCCGGGCGCGCAAATGCGAACGGGGCCGCCGGTGGTAGCCACCGACAGCCCCGTCCACGAGGCAGGTCCGAAACTAGCTCAGAGGTAGAGCGAGAGGCGGACGCCCATCTGGCGCGGCGGGTTGAAGAACCGGAGGTTCAGGCCCGGCGTGTTGATGATCGAGGTCATGTAGGTGGTGTTGGTGAGGTTCGAGACGAAGCCCTCGACGCGCACGTCGCCTTCGGTCTTCGTCCAGCCGATGCCGCCGTCCACGCGGGTGTGTGCCGGCACCACGTCGCTGAGCAGCGGCGCCACGTTACCGTTCTGGTCGTAGCCGTCGCCGTTGAACGGCGTCATGTAGTACTTCGTCTTGGTCTGGGCCGAGAGGATCCAGTCGAAGTAGCCGATGCCGGTCTCGATCGTCTGCGAGATGCCGTAGTTGATGGTCAACACCGGCGAGCGCACCAGGTAGTTGCCCTCGATCGAGACCTCGGGAGCGCCGAGGCCGAAGCCCTGACGATCGTCCAAGACCTTGCCTTCGGTGAACTTGGCGTTGAGCAGCGACGCCGAGACCTTGGCGTCGAAGCCCGCGGGCAGCTTCCAGTCGGCGTCGATTTCGAGGCCCAGGATGCGCGCCTCGGCGGCGTTGAAGCGCACGGCCGATGCGCCGATCATCGCGTCGGGGCCGCTGGTGTCCGTGTCGGCGATCTGCTGCACCGATTGGTACTGCAGGTTGTTGTACAGGTAGCCGAACACGGTGGCGTTGACGGTGACCTTGCGGTCCATGAACTGGTTCTTGGAACCGAGCTCGAGGGCGTACAAGGATTCGGGGTCGTACGCGGCTTCGACCGAGCTGCCGTCCGGGAGCACGACCTGGTCGTTGAAGCCACCGGACTTGTGCGCCGTCGAGAACATCACGTAGGCGAGGTTGTCCGGCGTCAGATCCGCGTCCACGCCGAGGCGGAAGTCGAAGAACGTCTTCTCGTAGTCGCCGTCCTGCTCGTTCAAGCTGCCGCCGAGCGTCAGGTCGCTGTCGTTGGCGATCGCCTCGTCGATGGTGTCGCGGACGCCGTAGCGGCCGATGCCGCTCGTGAAGTCCGTGACGTCGCCGGCGGCAGTGAAGTCGGTGCGATCACGCCCGGCGTACTTGAAGCCCTCGGTGCCGAAGCGGACCGGGCCGTCCACATTTTGGAACGAGTACACGTAGCCGACACCGTCGCGGTGCTTCTTCTCCGCGGTGACGCGGATACCGCCGGTCGCGCGCAGCGCGTCGGTGATGTCGAAGGTGGCGTCGGCGTAGCCGGCGTACGAGCTCGAATCCATGTTCGGCATCGTGAACTCGACGCCGGCGAAGCTGGTCGTGTTGTCCGCGGTGGTCGCGAAGAACGTGTCCTGGTCTTCCTTGAAGAAGAAGCCGCCGACCGTCCAGCGGAAGCGCGCGGTGTCGGGCGCGAACAGCCGGACCTCTTGCACGATCGAGTTCGAGACCTGATCGAACCAGCTCGAGCTCCAGTCGTCGAGGTTCGGGGTGGGCTTGCCGCGGAAGTCCACGCCCGCGTTGCCGGGCGAGTGCTGGTAGTAGTGCAGCCGGCGATAACTGCCGAGGTGCTGCAGGCTCATCGGGCCCAGGTCGGCGGTGATGTTGTCGCTGACGCCCCAGTGACGGAGCTCCATCCGACCTTGCGGACCGCGGTACCAGACCGCGCGCGGGTCCTCGACCTCGTCGGGCTGGAGACCGGCCTGCAGCGGCTCGGAGAAGTTCGAGCCCGAGTAGCCGCTGCCCTTCTCCTCCGTCCAGTCGTGCATGATGTTGACGTCGAGCCAGTTGGTCGGCGCCCATTTCAAGCTGGCGCGGTAGGCGAGCGTGTTGGCGTCTTCACCCGCGCGCAGCGTGTTGATCGGGCCCGCGTTCTTGTAGAACGGCTCGTGCTGCTCCGAGAACGTGGCGAGGCGCAGCGCGAGATTGTCGCCGATCGGGATGTTGAGCATGCCCTGCGTCAGCGCTTGCGAGTAGTTGCCGTACTGCAGCGTCGCGCTCGCGCCGAGCCTGCCGAACTCCGGCGCGTTGGTGATGACGTCGAGCGTACCGGCGGTGGCGTTTCGACCGCGCAGCGTGCCCTGCGGGCCGCGGTTCAACTCGACGCGCTGGATGTCGAACACCATCGAGCCCACGCCGCGGGGGCGCGGGATGTAGATGCCGTTGAAGTGCGTGGCGGTCGCGGGGTCGCCGAGCTCGGTGTTGTTGTTCGAGCCGACGCCGCGGATGTAGATCTCGGTGTTGCCTTCCTGGTTACCGATTTCGACGTAGGGCGTGGCGCGCGCGATGTCGCGCAGGCTGGTCACGCCGACGCGACCGAGATCCTGCTCGCCGAACGCGGTCGCGGAGCCCGCGTAGTCCTGCACGTTCTTCTCGCGGCGATCGACGGTGACGACGACCACCTCTTCGCCTTCGGCAACGGCCGAAGCACCGGGATCGACCGGCTCGAGGTCGGGCGGAAGATCGCCCACCGGCATTGCGTCGGCGGGGGGCGCTTCGGCCGGAGCCGGCGCGGGCGCTGCCTCGGCAGGCTCGGCAGGAGCTGCCTCGGCCGGAGCCGGGGCGGGCGCTGCACCTTCGGCAGCGGGCGGAGCTGCCGGAGCCGGCGCGGCAGGCGGAGCTGCGGGCGCTGCGGCAGGCGGAGCTGCCGGAGCCGGCGCGGCAGGCGGAGCTGCGGGAGCCGCTTGCGCGACTTGCTTGGGAGCCTGCGCGAGATCAGCGCGCAGCGGTGACGCGCTCGCGCGCTGACGTTTCGCCGCGCGACGTTTGGCGGCAGCAGTGCGCTTCGCTGCATGCTTCGGAGAAGCCGTTGCTGCGTGCGATCCCGCTTGGGGCGGCGGCGCAGTGGGCTGCTCTTCAGCACGAAGCTCACCGGGGCGAAGCAACCAACCTGCACCGAGCGTCAGGATGGTTTTGAGGACGAACGTTCCGAGACGAGACGCGGAAATCATTGGGGCACTCCTCATGCGCAGACTCTCCCGCCTGCAGAGGGCCCTATTGCTACACTGAAAGTGAGCGATCACAGTTCAGAAAAATTTCATTCGTGCATTTCGCTGCCCGCGACCGGCCCCCTGTGTCGATAATGCAACTCCTCGCGGAGGACCGGCGCGTGCGCCGGACGTCAGGCGGGAACGCCGCTACGCACCACAAGCTGCCGGGAAAATATCGGTGAGAACGGCAAGATTTGACGCGGTTCAGCATCGATAAGCCCTGAATCCGCCAACGATCAGCCTAGTTGATCTGGAGATCGGAACCCCTCTACCATCCCGCGCCATGAAGCTCAGGGGAACGACTGGCGTAGCTTTGGCTCTGTTGTTCGCGCTGCCCGCGTGTTCCGAAGAGGACACCCTCCTCTCCATCAACGTGAACCTCAGCGCCTCCGAATTGAATCGACAGGCGGACCTGTGGGAGCCGATCCAGGTCGAGATCGCCAAGGGCCGCAACGTGAAGCAGCTGTCGATCGAGCCGCAGATCGGGAGCGACGTCGAGCAGTTCGACGCGAGCGGCGAGCGGATCCTGACCGAGAAGGGCGAACCCGCGATGGGGCCCGGGATCAGGGACCGCTTCTTCCAGCGCGTGACGCTGGACTCGAGCTTCGCGGGCGAGGTGATCATCACGGCGCGAGGCACCGGCGCTTATAAAATCAGCGAGACCGTCGACGGCAAATCGGTGCCCAAATCGTTCGACGGCTACGAGTTCGTTTCGGGCAGCGACGCGAGCGACGCGGCCGATGCCGACGACGAGCGCTACACGATTTCGGTTCGCCAAACCCCGACCCCCATCGAGGAAGAGGGCGTTTCTACCGTATTCCTCGACTTCCGCGGGCCGGGGCCCGAACAGCCTCCGCCCCCCGCGGGAGGCAGTGGCGGTGGTGGTGGTTCGGACTCCGCGGGCGCGGGCGGCGAGGCGCCGAGCACCGGTGGCAGCGGCGGCAGCGGCGGTAGCGGCGGTAGCTCCACCGGCGGCAGCGACACGGGCAACGCCGGTGAAGGCGGCGCGACCGAGCCCGGAGCCGGCGGCAGCAGCGACGGCGGCACCGAGCCCGGAGCCGGCGGTAGCAGCGACGGGGGCACGTCCGAGCCCGGAGCTGGTGGAGAGCCCGCAAGCGCCGGCAGCTCGGATCAGCCTGCGGCAGAAGCCGGCAGCGGCGGTAGCAGCGGCTAACGCGCCACACCGCGCGCCAGCGCGACACTTTTGACCCGCGCCGCGGCGCTGCCCCGCCGCGGCCGGGCCCGCGCGACGCCGCTTCTTTCGATGGATCGCGCCTGGCATCGTCTTTGCGATGGCGAAGGCATGCTCGCGACACGGCTCGAGGCTCGGCAGCGCGCCGCGGCCTGGTTGATCTCACTCTGTCTGGTCGGCTGCACGCTGGGCGACGACGACGATGACGTGGACTGCCACGGCGATTGCGTGGTTCCGAGCGAGCTGCCACCGCCAGTGACCACGCCGCCGGAGACGGGTGCGGTCACGGGCGGTGCGCCGGGCACCCCGAGCACATTTCGCGGCGGCAGCGCGGGCTTCGGCGGTCTCGACGGCGGCTTCGGCAGCGGCGGCAGGCTGTTCGCCACGGGGGGCAGCGACGGATTCGGAACCGGGGGCACGCTGTTCACCACGGGCGGCTCCCTGTTTCGCACCGGCGGCACGACGAGCTTCGGCTTGGGGGGCAGCGCCGCGTTCGGCCCCTGAGGGTCAGCCCGCGGCGTCGGCCCAGCGCTTCGAGAGCTCGAGAGAGCGCGCGCACGGCTCGACGCGCGCCAGGAACGTGGCGCGAAGCTCGGGGTCCTCGATGCAGTCCGCGACGGCGTACACCGCGCGCTCCGCGTGGTGCATCGCCGAGCGCGCTTCGGCGCGGCGCCCGCTCGCGTACAGAGCCTCACCGCGCACCGTGAGCAAATCGATCTCGCTCTCCAGCCCGTGCGAGGTCGGCAGCTCGAGCGCTTGCTCGATGCTCGCGAGCGCGTCGTCGACGCGGCCCTGAGCCAGCTGTGCGCGCGCCAGCACCGACGCGGCCATGCGCCCGAGCCGCGGGGACACGCCGCTGCAGGCTGGGATCACCTCTTCTTCGGCTGCCTCGAACTTTCCTTCGCGCAGGCGGGCCTCGCCCAGGATCACCGGCAACATCTGCTGCACCATCCAGTCCGGCAGCGCACGGATCGGCGTGACCGCGCGCAGCGCGAGCTCCACCTCGCCGAGGCGCAGGTACGCCCGCGACAGGAACAGCATCGGCCAGCCCTCGGTGATGTCGCCGCTGGTTTTGCGCACGAGCTCGACCGAGCGCAGGCAGGCATCGCGCGCCTCCTCGTAGCGGCCGAGGTGCATGGCGGCGACCCCGAAGTAGTAGAGCGCGGTGGCCTGACCGTGCAGCGCGCCGAGCTCGGCGAGCTTTTCGGCGGAGCTCCGGCAGCCGAAGTACGCCTGCTCGAGCCGCCACTTGCCCGCAACGGGCGCGACCGCTGCGAGCGCCGCCCGCGACGCCTCGAGGAACGCTTCCAGCACCGGATCGGGAGGGTCTTCCTGCGAGAGGCCGGCAGCCCGCTCGAGGATGCGCTCCGCCACGTGGCTCTTACCGAGCAACACCAGGCCACCCACACACGTCAGCATGCCCTGGCCGAGCGGTACGTCCGGCTCGCGCTCGACCGGCGCCTCGGCGGCGAGCGCTACGTACGACGCGACCTCTTGCGGCCGCCCGCGCATGCAACAACCGAAGATCAACACGCCCAGGCCGAGCCACCACGGAGCCGAGCCGACCGCGAGCAGATCGAGCGCGTCGCGCGTGACCTCGATCTCCGGCTCCCCGCGTAGCGCCGCGGAATAGCAGTGGAGCAGCAAGAACCGGCCCCGTTCGAAGCCGCTCGCGCCCAACCGGACTCCGCGGCTCGCGAGCTCGACCGTGCCGACCAGATCACCCGCGTCGACCGCCGCCTTGGCTGCGCGCGCGAGCAGCGAGCGGGCGCGGTCGGCCTGTCCGGCGGCTTCGGCGTGATCGGCGAGCACGCGCGCGTCCTTCTCGCCGCTTCGTTCCAACCAAAGCCCGGCCAGGCCATGCGAGGCCGCGCGATCGGCGGGTGTGAGCGTGGCATAGGTCGCGTCGCGGAGCAGCGCGTGCCGGAACCGATACTCGCGCGCCCCCGGGTACCGCGACTTCGGAAGCGCCATGAGCAGCTCGCCCTCGACCAGCGAAGCGAGCCTCGCCTTGACCTCGATTTCGGGCTCGACGACGGCCTCGATGCCCGTGTCCCAGCAGCTCTCGCCGAATACACTGGCCACGCGCAACACCAGCCGCGACTCGGGTGCGAGCTGCTCGATCCGCGCCTGCGCCATCGCCAGCACCGTGTCGGGCCAGTCCGTCCTGCCGCTCGCGACGCGGCGGATCAGCTCTTCGAGGTAGAGCGGATTGCCGTCTGCCGTGCGGATCGCGCGCGCCACGACCGAGTCGTCCGGCTTGTCCGGGAGCGCTGTGTCGACGAGCTCTTGCGCGGCCCGCGCCGAGAGCCCGAGCAGCCGGATCCTGAGCGCCGCGCGTTCGCTGAGCTCCGGGAACTGACGTTCGATTTCCGGCCGTCCGAGCGCCAGCACCATCAACGAGCGCTGCGAGTTGGAACGCAACGCAGCGCCCAGGAACGCCACGCTCGAGGCGTCTCCCCAGTGCAAATCGTCGAGCACGACCAGCACCGGTTGCCGCGCGGTCTCGAGGTCGAGCCAGCCGTGCAAAGCGCGCCGGATCTGCTCGCGCATCACCTCCGGGTTGCCGCGCGCCGCGCGCACGATCGGATCCGGGACGTCGGCGCCGAGGCCCGCGAGCTCCGAGGTGAACAGCAAGATCTGCTCGAGCTCGTCGCCGGCGCCGGTTTCGGCCAGGTGCTCGCGCAGGCGCTCGAGCTGATCCTCCCGCGGATCGGCTTCGTGCAGCCCTGCCGCGTCACGGAGCAGCTGCGCCACGAGCGACAGCGCCGAGCCCGCCGAGCTCGGATCGCCGCGCGCGAACAGCGCGCGCAACGTGCCGCCGCGGCCCCCGCGCGCGATCCACTCGCTCGCGAGCCGTGATTTGCCCATGCCCGGGCCGCCCGTGACCAGCACGCTGCGAGCGACCCGCTCCTCCATGCACTCGTCGAGGACGCCGTCGAGCATCGAGAGCTCGCGATCGCGTCCGAGGTACGGCGTGGGTCGGCCCATCAGGAGCCGCGGCGCGTCGAGCTCCCGCCGCGCGGCGATCAGCAGGTTCGCCGCACCGGAGCGCTGGATCTCGAAGCGCAAGCCGACGAGGCCCGCGGTCGCGTCGTCCAGGTAGACACCGGGATCGCGCGCGGCGCCGAGCAGGGCCGCGGCGCGCTCGATGGCCGCGCCCACCGGCAAGCGTCCCGAGGTCTCGGCGAGCCCGGTCGCGACGGCCAGGGTCAGGCCCGGCACGCGGCTCTCGAGCTCGAGCGCGCACAGCGCGGCCTGCGCGGCGCGGTCGTTCGCCTCGCCGCGCCCGGGCAGCGTGACGAGCAGCGCGCCGCCCTGCAGCGTCGAGACCTCGGCGGAGAAGCGCTGCGACAGCTCGTGCAGCGTCTGTTCACCGGTGAGCTCGGGGAGCTTCTCCGGATCTTCGGCCTTGCCGAGCAGTACGCTCACCAGGCGCTGCTCCGAGCGCCCGCGCACGATCTGCGAGCGGCCCGCGACCGCGACCGTCTCGGCCGGCTCGACGTCGATGCAGAGTAGCTCGCCGAGCACCGCGCCCGCGTTCGCCAGCCGATCGTCGCGCTTCTTCGCGAGCATCCGCGCCACCAGCCGGTCGACGCGCGCATCGACCGAGGGCTGGATTTCACTGGGCCGGAGCGGCTCCTCGCGCAGCACCTTGGCCAGCACCGCGACCTGGTCGGCGCTCGCGAACGGCGCGCGCCCGGTCACGCATTCGTAGAGCACGCAGCCGAGCGCGAACACGTCGGCGCGGGCGTCGACGTCGCTCTGACCCATGGCTTGCTCGGGCGCCATGTAGCCGACGGTGCCGAGCAGCGTGCCGCTGGTCGTGAGCGAAGGCAGCGAGACGGCGACGCGCGCGATCCCGAAGTCGAGGATCTTGACCGAGCGCGAATCGCTGCTGGTCAGAAACAGATTGGCCGGCTTGATGTCGCGGTGCACGATGCCGCGCGCGTGTGCGACCTCGAGCGCCTGGCAGACGAAGCGCACCAACATCAAGCTCTCGTCGAGGCTCAGCGGCTGTCGCCGCAAGCGCTCGGAAAGGTCTTCGCCCTCGAG
This sequence comes from Polyangiaceae bacterium, assembly GCA_025937835.1. Taxonomy (GTDB): domain Bacteria; phylum Myxococcota_A; class Polyangia; order Polyangiales; family Polyangiaceae; genus PMG-095. The sequence continues at coordinate 11,614 of JAICQO010000104.1, read as the reverse complement.
CCACTCCATCACGAGGAACAACGTGCCCTCGTCGGTCGTACCGTGGCCGAGGTGGCGCACGATGCCGGGGTGCGAGAGGTCGGCGAGGATCCGCGTCTCCCGCGAGAAGCGCGCGCGCAGCGCGGGCCCGAGCGAGCCGACGATCTTGATCGCCACGTCCTTTCCGCTGCTCTCGTCGATGCCACGGTAGATGGCGCCCATCCCGCCGCGTCGCGAGAGGTGCTGGACGCGGAAGCGCTCGCACAGGAGCTGCCCCTCGGCGAGCGTCGCCTGGTGGTCCCGGCCGAGCTCGTCGCTCGCGTCGGCGCCACGCACGAACGAGTCGGCGTCGTCCGGCTGCGCGAGCGCGGGCGGATCGGAGTGAGCGTTCATCCGGTGCATAAAGGTAGTCCCGAGGCCAGCTCACGGACCGGAGCCAGCAGCTCCCAGGCGGGCGATAACCGAATTAGGCCCCACGGCCGATGGCCGGCTCAACGAAGACATGGAGGTGCTCCACTCACGCTGTACGCACCCCGCGGCTACTGGTAAGCCTCGGGCTGGGCGATGCCGAGGAGCCAAGAGTGGTAGAAGAAGCACTCGGAGCCGAGCTCGAGAAACTATACGAGCTCGACGAGCTGAAGATGTTGTCGTCGGGCCTTCTGGGGCTCGACCCCGACGAGCTCGGAGGCACCACGGCCAAGGGCTCGTTCGCCCGTGCCCTCGCGCGGCGCTGCCTCGAGATCGACGCGGTGCCGGCGCTCTTGGACATCGTGCGCGCGTCGCGGCGCATGCTGTCGGTGGAGCTCGTGAGCAAGCTTTCGAACGGCGCGCTCGACGAGCACACGCTGCCCAGCGAAGGCGCCGATTTCGGCGAGCTCATGATCCTGCGGGAGCTCGGCCGCAGCAGCACGGGCGGCGTGTACCGGGCGCGTAGGGCGGGGCAGGACCTGCGCGTGCGCGTGATCGCGCCGCGCGTGCAGCAGAAGAGCGAGGTCCAACGCTACTTCGCGGCGATGCGCCTCTCGGAGCGCGTCAAGCACGAGGGACTGGCAAAGAATGTCGTGGCCGGTCGACTCGGATCCGAGGGCAAGCTGATCGGCGTCTCGCACGACTACGTCGAGGGCAAGACGCTCGGGCAGCTCGTCCGCGAGCGCGGCGGCCGCCACCTGAACGAGCTCTTGCCGCTGCTCTGGGGCATCGTCGAGGCGCTGTCCGCGCTGCACGGCGCCGGCCTCTGCCACGGCGCGCTGCACGCGGAAAACGTGCTCGTGCTCGAGGAGTCCGGTTCGAAGCTCAAGGTGTTGCTGGAGGACGTCGGCGCGCAGCATCTGCGCTCTTCGCTGGTGCGCCTCGGCACCCGAAAGCCGCCGAGCTGGTTGACCACCGCGCCCCCGGAGCTGTTCCGCGGGCAGGAGCTCGACGCGCGCAGCGACGTGTATGCGCTCGGAGCGCTGGTCTACGAGCTGATGAGCGGACGCGGGCCGTTCGTAGCGGAGGCGGCGATGGACGTCGCGCTCGGGCACCTGTCCGCCGAGCCCGAGCCGCTGAGCTTCGTGGCCGCCGGCAATGGCGCGAACCCTCAGGTCGAAAGCTTCGTGCGCCTGCTGCTCGAGAAGCAGCCGTCCCGGCGCCCCAAAGACGCCGCCGAAGCCATGGAAGGCCTCGAGCGGTTGTGGCGCGTCTCGGCCCGGCCCACGGCCGCGATCTCCGACGAGTCGCTCGAGACCCGCTTCGACGAGCTGATCGAGAACTCGGGCGACGACGAGGCGGCCGCCGAGCTCGAGGCGCTGGTGGACCTCGGCGTCGAGCCGCTCAAGCTCGCCGACGGCTTCTTCCGGGTCGCGCGCGAGGTGCGCACCAAGAACGCGCCCGGCAGCGAGAAGACCGTGCGCAAGCTGGTGGTGCGCGCCGCCCGGCTCTACGAGAGCGGCGAACGCCACGAGATGGCCGAGCAGCTCTACCAGGGGCTGATCCGGCTCGACGCGCGCGACATCGCCGCGGTCGAGGCTTTGAATCGCCTGCGGCGCAAGCTCGGCAAGTACGAGGAGCTCGTCGAGTCCCTGCTCGAGCGCACCGAGACCGCGGAGAACGCCCAGGAGCGCGCCGAGCACTACGCAGAAATCGGGCAGCTCTACAACGACGAGCTCGGCGACAAGGAGCAGGCGCTGGTCGCCTTCGCTCAGGCCTTCGGCGAGGACCCGAGCAACGATCGCTACGCCGACCAGATCGAGCGGCTCGCCGGGTCGCGCTACCAAGCCTGGGAAGAGGTGCTCGTCCACTGCCTCGACGCGATGAAGGGCGAGCTCCCGAACGACGCCAAGGCCGAGCTCGCTTACCGCATGGGCCGCTGGTACGCCGAGAAGGTCGCGCGCTCCGATCTCGGCTTGCCGTGGTTGAACCGCGCGGTCGAGCTCGAGCCCGCCCACGACAAGGCGCTCGTCGCCCTGGCCGATCTGTATCGCAAGGCGCAGCAGTGGCAGGAGCTGCTGCAGATCCTGATCCGGCGCGCGGACGTGGCGCCGCCCAACGTCGCGCGCGACCTGCGCGTCGAGGCCGCGCAGATCCTCGCCGAGCGCCTGAACAACGAGGTCACCGCGCGCGAGCTGCTCGAGACCGTCGTGCAGGAAGACCCGGCACACTCGGCCGCGGTTCTGGCGCTCGTCGCGCTGCAGCGCAAGGCCGGCGATGCGGCCAAGGCGCTGAAGACGCTGGAGTCGCGCGCCGACGCGCTGTCCGGCGAGGCTCGCCACCAGCTGCTCGCCGAGATCGCCGAGGCCTACGAGGTCGAGCTCGACAAGCTCGCCGACGCGGAGCGCTTCTACCGCCAGATCCTGAAAGAGGACCCGGATCACCTGGACGCGCTGCGCGGCCTCGATCGGATGCTCTCCCGCAGCGGCCGCTACGCGGAGCTGTCGCAGATCATCCGCCGCCAGCTCGACCTGGCGCTGACGGCACGCCAGAAGATCGGCCTCTACGAGCGGCTGGCCGCCGTCTACGACGAAGAGTTCCTGGATCACGCGACGGCCGCCGAGCTGTTCGAAACCGTGATCAAGCTCGACCCCGAGCGCACGCACTCCGCGACCGAGCTGATTCGGCTGTACCGCGTGCTCGAGCGGCACGCCGAACTGGTGGCGCTGCTCGAGTCGCAGTTCGCGATCGCCAAGGACGAGACGCGAAAGATCGACCTCGGCATGCAGCTCGGTAAGGCCCTGGCCGAAAAGGAGCCGAACCGAGCGATCCACGCCTACGAGCGGGTGCTCGAGCTCTCGCCGCACCACGTGCCCGCACTCGACGCGCTGGCCACGCTCAAGGCCGCGGCCGGCGACGCCAAGAGCGCGCTCGACGCGCTGGACGCGCTCGCCGAACAGGCGACGACGCCGGCGGCGCGCGCCGAGCATTACCTGCGCTCGGCCCAGCTCCTGGAAGGCCGCGGGGACACGGCCGGCGCGCTCACCCGCTACAAATTCGCGGCCGACGCCAACCCCAACGATCCGACGATCTCGCGCCGCGTGCGCGAGAAGTACGTCGAGCTCGGCAACTACGCGGCCGCGGTCGAGCTGCTGGAAGACGAGTTCGCTCGCGTGGAGGGCGCGCACGTCCGAGCCAAGCTCGCGGGACAGATCGCGCTGCTCTCGCACAGGCGGCTGCTCGACGACCGGCGCGCGCACGCCATGGCCACGCTCGCGCTCGAGCTCGATCCGACCACGCCCGAGGCGCTGTGCGTCGAGGGCCGGCTCGCCTACAACGAAGAGCGCTACACCGAAGCCGCCAAGCGCCTGGAGAGCTTCATGGCTCAGTCCACGGCGCTCGATCCGGAGGAAGCCGCGGAGACCGCGTTCGTCTACGTCGATGCGCTCGCCAAGTCGGGCGCCGTCGACAAAGCGCTGACGGCGATGGACGAGCTCATCGACGTGCTCGCCGAAGACGCCAACGCGCTCCTGCGCTTGTCCGAGGTGAGCTTCGAGCACGGCCAGTCCGAGCGCACGCTGACCGTCCTCGATCTGCTGCTGGAGAAGCACGAACCGTTGCTCGGCCCCGCAGAGCTAGCGATGGCGCTCTACCGGCGCGGCGAGGCGCTCTCGAAGCTCGGCCGGATCCGCGAGGCGATGGAAGCGCTCGAGCGCTCCTGCAAGGCCGACCCGAAGAACCCGCTCCCGCTGCGCGCGCTGGCCAAGATCCACTCGCTGCGCGAGGAGTGGGAGAAGGTCATGGCCACGCGCTACCGCGAGCTCGACCTGGTCTCCGGCGACGAGCGCATCCAGGCGCTGATGGATATCGGCGACGTCGCGGCCAACAAGGTCAACAACGCCGACTATGCGGCGCGCGCGATGTTGCTCGCGCTCGACGAGCGCCCGAACGACCGCAACATCCTGGCCAAGCTGATGCAGCTCTACAGCTCAGAGAAGGACTGGCCGGAGCTGCTCGACGTGATCGAGCGGCTGGCAGAGGTGGTGGACGATCCGCGGCAGCGCTCGAAGTATCTGCTCACGGGCTCCAAGGTCGCGGCGCGCGAGCTGCGCGATCCACAGCGCGCCGTGGCGTTCCTCGATCAGGCGCTGTCGGCGGATCCCGACAACGAGCAGGCGTTCAACGAGGCGCTCTCGCTGCGCCGTCAGCTCCGCGACTACGACAGCGTGAAAGAGCTGCTCAAGGTGCGGGCACAGCGCCTCAGCAACCAGCGCCCGAACCGCCCCGAGGAGCGGCGCGAGCTACTCGAGACGCTGCTCCAGCTCGCCGAAGTCTACGAGGAGCGGCTGGGCCGCCGCGAGCAGGCGATCCGCGTGATCGAATCGGCGATCCAGGTAGACCCCGAGAACCAGCGCTTCGAAGAGAAGCTCGCCAAGATGTACGCGGCGGAACCCGCGGTGTACTTCGACCAGGCGCTCAAGTCTCTCGGCGCCTGGATCCAGCGCGATCCGTACCGGCCCCAGCCGTACAAGCTGCTGCGCAAGGTCTACACCGAGGCGCGCCGCGCCGACGGCGCGTTCCTGGCCTGCCAGGCGCTGCACGTGCTGGGCCAGACCGCCCCCGACGAAGAGCGCTTCTTCGAGCGCATGCGCAGCGAGGACCCGGACATCCGCTTCGGCCTCACCCGCGACGACTGGTTCGAGCTGATCTCGCCCGACGACAGCCAACCGATGTTGACGGCGCTGTTCGCGATGATCGAGCCGTTCGTGATCGCGACGCGCAGCGAGCCGCTCGAGGCTTATGGCCTGCACGAGGGCCACCGCATCGATCCCCAGGCGTACCCGTACGGCCTGGTCGGCGCCGTGCACCGCGCCGCCGACGCGCTCGGCATCCCCGAGCCGCCGATGTACCAGCAACCCGACGATCCCGGCGTGCTCGGCGTGCTGCCGACGCAACCGCCCGTGATCTTGGTCGGCGGCGGCGCATTCAACCAGAACTTCGGCACGCTCGAGACCGAGTTCGTGGCCGCCCAGCACATCGCTTACTACCAACCGGGGCTATACCTTCGAAAGCTGCTGCCGAACCTCACCGCCCTCAAGACCTGGCTGTTCGCGGCGATCCGATTGGTGAAGCCGCGCTTCCCGATCACGCCCGACATCGAGGCACCGGTCGCCGAGGCGGGTCGCGCGTTGGTGCGCCTCACGCAAGGCGCCAACATCGAGAACCTGACCCACTTCGTGACCAAGCTGCTGTCGTCCGACACGCAGCTCGATCTGAAGCGCTGGGTGCAGTCCGTCGATCACAGCGCAGACCGCGCCGGGCTCGCGGTCTGCCACGACCTTCAGACCGCCTGCACGCTCGTGCAATCGATCGCGCCGCCGCCCGGCGGTCCGAGCGTCGAGCTGCGGATGGAGAATCTGTTCTCCTACTCGGTGAGCCCGCGCTATCTCGAGCTCCGGATGCGCCAGGGCGTCGCCGTCGACCAATGAACGCGCCGCCTGGTCCGCCGGGCGCGTTCACGCCGGGCTACCACGAGAACCGCGACAACCGCCCGCTCGCGCCGGTGGTGTACTCCGAGAAGCAGCGCAGCACGGCGATCCTGCTCTCGTTCTTCCTCGGGAACTTCGGCGTCGATCGCTTCTATCTGGGCCAGGTGGGGCTCGGGCTCTTGAAGCTGTTCACCCTGGGCGGCCTGAGTTTGTGGTGGCTGATCGATCTGATGCTGTTCGCGCTCGATCGGATCAAGGACAACGACGGACGCCGCCTCCGGCCGCCGCCGAACGAGGGCACTCCGCGCGTCCCCGCCAACCACGTGCTCGTGGCCAGCGTGCTGGGCGGCAGTTTCGGGCTCGACCGCTTCTTGCTCGGTCAGACCGGCCTGGGCCTCGCCAAGCTGTTCACGCTCGGAGGCTGCGGTGTGTGGCAGATGATCGATATCGTGCTCGCCGCGACCGGCGCGATGCACGACAAGGACGGTAACTCCCTGAAGTGGGAGTGAGCTCGCGGAGGGGCCGAGACGTCCCGGCCCCCCCGCGATCCGAGCTCAGAAGCGCCCGCCCGCGGGCATCGGAATCGGAATCGGCCCGGCGCCGCCCACCCCCGAACCGTTGTCGAACGACGGCTCGACGAGCGACGGGCATTCCGTGACCGCCGATGAACAAGCGTCCCACGCCGTGTCCGCCTCCACCTGCAGGCTCTGGGTCTGGAGGCTGGACGAGCAGGTGCAGTTGTAAGCGTCGCCCTGCGCGGAGCACGACAGGCTGATGAAACCGTGCACCCGCACCTGCTGCTCGCCGATGCTGCCCTGCTTCGTGCAATCGAGCGAGGCATAGCAATTGCTCGCATCGGCGGATTGATTCGACGGCAAACACGAGGTTTCGCCGTCGAGCATCAGCTCTCCGCCCGTGCCGCAGATCTCGCTCGCCGAGAGACAAGCCGTGAGGCCGTTCGAGGGTTCGTCGATCTCGAACTGGACCGCCACGCTCGACCCCTGGCAATAGCAGAGCGAGCCGCCGGAGGTGGAGGTTTGGCAGGTCGCGTTGCGCCCTTCGATGCTGACGGCCGAGATGCCGTCGCCCAGGTCGGTCTCACTCAGGCACTCCTCGTACACGGAGCAGTAGCCCATGCCCGATTGCTGCGAGCGGGGCTCGCACGTGACGGGACCTTCACCGACCGGAACGCGCGGATCGTCGCAGTGCTCGATGATCGTCTCGCAGGCGCCTTCCGAGCTGTCCGCGTCGAGCCGGAACTGATTGCCGGTGTAGTCGCAGTAACACGTGACTGGATCTGCGCCCGAGCAGCTCACGCTGCGCGTTCGCGCGATCGTCGCGTCGCTATCCTCGAGCTCCTGCGTGCAGCGCTCTTGCAGCTGGCAGCTCGTCGCGCCGTTGGAAGTGAAGGTCGGCGTGCACTCCTCTTCCACCGACGGATCGGGGCCGCCTCCGAGGCAGAGCTGCGCGGTGGCGTCGCAGGTCGCGAAGCTGGGCGCGCCGCTGACCTGGTATTGTTGAACACCGGTGTTGTTGTTGCAGTAGCAGTCGCCGGAGCCGAGCCCGTTGTCCTTGCACGTGACCTGCAAGTAATCGGTACCGCCGTTGCAACTGTAAAAGGAGTCGCAATAGCCGACGCCGGAAGAGGCGCTCTGCAACAAGCAGCCATCGGGCGGAACGGGACCAGGGCCCCCGCCCGCGGTCGGAGGTGGCATGGGCGGTCTGCCGCCCGCTGGAGGCGTCGGTGTCCCACCGCCGACGGCGCCCATGCTCGGAGGGCCGCCTCCCCGCCCGCTCGTCCCGCCGGTTCCAGCGGTTCCGGGACTGGCTCCCTCTCCCGCTGCGCCAGGCTCATCGGATCCCGCCTCACCCCCACGAGAAGGCGGCGGCTTGGCGGAGTCGCCACCCTCGCCCGCCTCCGACTCGTTCCCGTTAGGGTCGTCGGCGCCCGACTCGCCGCCGCACGCAACGAACCCACAAAAAATTAGCCCTAGTGTGTAGTTGATTACCCGCATTTGCCGCCGATTGGGTTAGCACGAACTCCGAACGCCGGCTCGCGCTAAGAATCCACGCATGCGCTCCCGTGTCGAAAGCGCCGACCGGCAAACGACCTACCGAGAGGTTCGCGCACGCATCGACGAGCTACTCGCCGATGAAGACGACTGGATCGCAGCGCTCTCCACGATCTCGTGTGAGCTGCATCGGTCCCTACCGTACTTCGACTGGACCGGATTCTACCGGGTAGTGTCGCCCGAGCTGCTCGCCGTCGGCCCGTATCAAGGCGGTCACGGGTGCTTGCGTATCCCGTTCTCGCGCGGCGTGTGCGGGGCCGCGGCGCGCACGCGCACGACCCAGCTCGTGGACGACGTGTCGAAGCGCGCCGACCACATCGCTTGCGATGGCTCGACGCGCTCCGAAATCGTGGTTCCGGTGCTGTCGCCGAGCGGCGAGGTGCTGGCGGTGCTCGACGTGGACTCGAACACGGAAGCCGCCTTCGACGCCACCGATCGGAGTGAGCTCGAGGCGATCTGCGCCGAGCTCGGCCGTCGTTTCCCGAACGGCGGGCGTATCGGCGGACGATCCTCTATTACGCCCAGGTCGTGAAGAACGCCTCGGTCGAGGCCGGGGGTGCGCACGAAGGGCTAAATCGGCGTCGGTTTCGCGCTCGGTCCGCTCGTCGGTCTCGTCGCGCAGAGCCTCGAGCACAGCGCCGGGAGCAGGCTGCTTTCGGTGCTGGTGAGCCTCGGCCCCGTCTGCGCGGTCCTCAGCGTGCTCGCGCTGTCGAGCCTGAAGGGCCGCCGGCCTTCCTCTCCAAGCAGTGCTACGCGAGGTGCGCGCCCATGACAGCCAGCTCGACCCTGCCGCGTTCGGATCGTCTGTTCTTTACCTTCAACGCCGTGCTCTCGTCGGCGGCGATCGCGTTCATCGCCTTCATCCTGCTCCGCAAGACCGAAGGCGCCCACGCCGGGCTCGAGTTCTTGCCGGCGCTGAATGCCTGTTTCAACGGACTCGCAGCGCTGTGCCTGGTGTTGGGATACGTGGCCATCCGCAAACGACGGATCTTCCTGCACCGGACGTGCATGCTCAGCGCGTTCGCCCTTTCCGCATTATTCCTGGTGGGTTATCTCGTTTACCACTCGCTGTATGGCGACACGAAGTACACCGGGACCGGAGCGCTGCGCGCGATATATTTCGCAGTCCTCATCAGCCACATCGTGCTCTCGATAACGGTCGTGCCCGCAGCCCTCACGTCGTTCTATTTGGCCTTCACTCGCTCCTTCGAGCGGCACCGCCGGCTCAATCGGGTATTCCTCCCGGTCTGGCTCTATGTTTCCGTAACTGGCGTGCTGCTGTTCTTCATGCTGCGCGGCAGTGCCCCGGAATCGCTGGCGGCCCCCGGGCAGGCCGACTCCCTGCCTGCCCAAAACCCCTGAAAAGTGCGTCGGATTGCCGACTCCGGCCAATCCCGGTGCCAATCCGAGTCGGGACTCGCTAGGCTGTCCGGGTCGTGAACGATGACGACGGAAACAAGCTATCGCCGGTCCCGGTCCCCCCGGAGGAGCGTGGCGAGCTGTTCGCGGACCTGGAGCTGACAGCCGGAACGGGAGCGTATGTCTGGGAGCCCGGGCGTCGGCTACTCTGGTCCGACGGCTTTTTCCGCCTGCTCGGGATCGATCCGGACGCCAAAGGGGGGCCCGTTCGCGATAGCGAGTTCTTCGATCGGGTGCACCCCGACGACCGCGCTTACGTGCGCGAACACTGGGTCAAAGCACTGAACGGAGATCTCCGGCCCACCCGCTACCGCATCGTGCGCCCCGACGGGAAGCTGCGATACCTGCACGGGCAAGGCAGCGTCACCCGCCAGCGCGACGGGGCCCCCGAACGCATCGTCGGGACGATCGTCGATGTCACGGACCTACACGAAACCATCGAGGAGCTCGCGCGCACGCACACGCTGCTCGAGGCCACCCAGGCCGCAGCGGAGGTCGGTTCGTACGTGTTCGACGAATCGACCGGCAAGCTCGAGTGGTCGGACGCGCTCTATCGAATCTTCGGCGTCGCTCCTGGCACTCCGTTGACCCGCGAGGTAACTCAGGGCAGCACGATCGCCGAAGATCTGGAGAAGCATCTCGATTGGGGACGGCGTCTCAGCGCGGGAGAAGAAGTGCCGCAGCTCTCACTGCGGATCCGCAGGCCGGACGGCGCGCTCCGAGCCATCGAGGCGCGCGGCAAAAGGCTGGTGGACCAAGCCGGGAAAGCGCGAATCGTCGGCATTTGCCTGGACGTCACCGCCCGTCGCGAGCTCGAAGATCGGCTGCATGAAGCCTCGAAGATGGAGGCGGTCGGGACGCTCGCGGCCGGCGTCGCCCACGACTTCAATAATTTCCTGACGGTGATCGTGTGTCAGCTGGATGAGCTGCGAAGTGTCGTCTCTGCAACGCAGCAAGCACCGCTCGACGACGCGCGACACGCAGCCGAACAGTGCGCGTTGTTGACCGAGAAACTTCTGGCATTCGCGCGCAAGCAACCGCCCGCATTCTCTCGGATTGATCTGGGAGCGACACTGCGTAGGGTGGAGACATTACTACGTCGCGTGTGCCCTCCCGCCGTCACATTGACCATAGACGTCCAGCATGGCCCGATCTACGTGCGATCCGAGACGAACCAGCTGGAGAGCCTCCTGATGAACCTCGCCCTCAATGCTCGGGACGCCATGCCGAACGGCGGCACGCTCGGCTTCACGGTCGACCAGGTCCCGGTCGAAGCTGGCTCGGCGTCGTTGCATCCCGGCGAAAAGTCCGGTCGCTACGCGCGCATCCAAGTCAAAGACACGGGCGTCGGAATTCGGCCCGAGCACTTGCCGCGCATCTTCGAGCCGTATTTCTCGACGAAGGCGGTCGGCCAGGGCACGGGCCTCGGCCTCGCCTCCGTGTACAGCAGCGTGCGGCTCCACGGCGGCGAGATTCGCGTCGAGAGCCAACCGGGCCAGGGCACCACCTTTTACGTGTTCTTGCCCGCCGACTCCGACGACGAGCGCAGCGGCACGGCGCCCAAGGCGACCGGCCCCGGTTCGCTCCTCGCCAACCGACACGTGCTCGTGGTGGAAGACGTGGACGTCGTGCGCCGCACGGTCGTCGCCGGTTTGCAGCGCGCCGGCGCGCGAGTCACCGCCGTCACCGACGGTTGCCACGCGCTCGAGTTTCTCGCTGGCGGCGTCCCGATCGACATCGTCCTCACGGATCTGATCATGCCGCGCATGGGCGGCCTCGAGCTTGCCCGCGAGCTCGACAAGAAATTCCCCGACCTGCCGATCGTCTTCATGTCCGGCTACGCCGATCACGAAGTCGTCGAAGCGATCGTTCGCGATCACCCGAATCAGCCCCTGCTGCGCAAGCCCTTCTCCGTGAAAGAGCTCACCGACGCCATCTCCGGCGCCCTCGCCCGCTCCAAAACCCGCGCCTAAAGTCGCGGGGAGATTTCGTCGCCAAGGCGCCAAGGAGCGCCAAGACTCGCCAAGGTTTTTGTTGGGTAGCTCTGCCTGTCGAAGCAAGCGCAGGCAGACCTTTGTGCGCTCTTTTTTTTGATCGAGCGCTTCGTCACGCAGAGCGCACCCCAAATCATTGCGCGCCGCGCCTAAAGTCGCGGGGAGATTTCGTCGCCAAGGCGCCAAGGAGCGCCAAGACTCGCCAAGGTTTTTGTTGGGTAGCTCTGCCTGTCGAAGCAAGCGCAGGCAGACC
>JAICQO010000040.1 GCA_025937835.1 Polyangiaceae bacterium | reverse complement strand
TGTTCGGGACCGGTTTCGTCGTGCTCGAGCCCCCCTCCGAGCGCGAGCTGCTCGTGATCGAGCTCGGAGAGGAGGTCCTCTACGTGCGAGAGTCGCGCCTGGTCGCGTTCCACGGCTCGTTGCAATACGAAAACGGTCGCCTGCCGGTGGGTGAAACCGCACCGCTCGCCATGGTGCAGCTCAAGGGCCAGGGTGAGGTCGTGGTCGAGGTCAGCCGCCGGCTCTCGGCGCTGCGAGTGAGCGGGGAGGGCGCGGTCAGCGTGCGAGCTGCCACCGTGCTCGGCTGGACCGGCCGTGTCGTCGGCCAGGCTCCTCCGAGCATTCAAACCGGATTGTGGATCTCGGGTGCCGTGAGCTTCAGCGGTGAAGGTACCCTGTTCGTGGACGACCCGTGACCCGCCTGACTCGCCGCAGCCCGTCCGTCCGAGCGCGCGTCCGCGAGGAGCGCAAGCGCCGGCGCCGCTCTTTGCGCGAGGATGCGTTCAACGTCCCGAACCTGCTCACGATGGGGCGCGTGCTGGTGATCCCGGTCGTGCTGCTGTTGATCGATCGCGGCACGCCGAAGGATTGCACGATCGCCGCGCTGGTTTACTCCGCGGCGGCGATCACCGATCTGCTCGACGGCTACCTGGCGCGCAAGATGAACGTCGTCAGCGTGCTCGGTAAGTTCCTGGATCCGCTCGCCGACAAGCTGCTCGTGATGGCGTCGCTGATCTACATGGTGCCGATGGGGCGGATCCCGGCCTGGGCCGTGACGCTGCTGCTCGCGCGCGAGATCTCGATCACGGGCCTGCGCAGCGTCGCGAGCAGCGAGGGCGTGGTGATCGCCGCCGGCGAAGAGGGCAAGATCAAGACGGCGCTGCAGATGATCGGCATCTTGTGCTTGATCCTCGGCTATCCGTACCATCTGACGCTCGGCCCGCTCGACCTCGGGTGGGTCGATCTGGTCGTGGTGGGTCGAGCCCTCGTTTACATCTCGCTCGTGTTCTCGATCGTCAGCGCCGTCGAGTATCTGCGGGTGTTCGTGATGACGGTCGAGGCCAAGGCCGAACGCCGCGGCTGATCCGCACAGACACCGACCCAACGCGCTTTTTCCGATTCAATTCGCGACTCCAGCGCTCGGGATTGCGCTGGCCGCGGCGGCATTGCAGGCTCTCTCACCCCGGCTCGGGGCGTCGTCCGTGCGAATCCTCCTCATCGAAGACAACCCGATCGACGCCCAAGCCGTGTTCGAGGCTCTCGAGGGCGCGCCGGAGGTTCAGGTGCAGCACCTGACGAGCCTCGCGGCGCGCCTGCCGGAAGGCGAGAGCCCGGACGTCGTGCTGCTCGATCTCTCTCTCGAAGACACCGAAGGCACGGAGACCGTGCGCCGCGCCCGGACCGTAACCGGGGACGTGCCGATCGTGGTGCTGACCGGCAACCGCAGCGACGAGTCCGCGGTCGAGGTGCTGCGCGAAGGCGCGGAAGACTACCTCAGCAAGGGCGCGTTCTCGCGCGACGCGCTGCTCCGCTCGGTCCGCTACGCGATCGAGCGTCATAGCTTGAAGGCGCGCCTGTCGCGGGCAGATCGGTTGGCGACGGTCGGTCATCTGGCAGCCGGCGTCGCCCACGAGGTCAGCAACCCCGCGAGCTTCGTGCTCGGGAACTTGCTGACGATCGAGCAGCAGCTCGCCCGCCTCAAGACCCTGGCCGAGCGCGCGGAAAATGAGCTCGCGCCGTCGTCGCGCGCGACCGCAGCAGAGATGCTGACCGTGCTCGACGAGGTCTCGTCTCTGGTCGAGGACAACCTGATCGGCATCGACCGCATCGCCCGCGTGACCCGCGAGCTCCAGAGCTATTCCAGGCTCGGGCGCGCCCAGGCCAGCCGGGTCGATCTGAACGCGGTCGTGAAGCAAGCCGCCAACCTGGTGCGGAACTCGCTGCGCGAGCGCGCGACGTTGGTGATGGAGCTCGAGCCGATCCCGGAAATCGTCGCCGACGCGACCAAGCTCGAGCAAGTGGTGACGAACCTGCTGGTCAACGCCTGCCACGCCATCGAGCCGGGCGCGCCGAGTCGCAACCAGGTCCGGATCGCCACCCGCTTGCGCGAGCCCGGCGGCACGAGCTCGACGATCGAGCTCAGCGTGGAGGATACCGGCTGCGGGATCCCGGCCGATCGCCTGCGCGACATCTTCGAGCCGTTCTTCACGACCAAGCCGCGCGAACAGGGCACAGGGCTCGGCCTGTCGATGGCCCGCGAGATCGTTCAGTTCCACGGCGGCGAGCTGTCGTGCTCGAGCGTCGAGGGCCGGGGCACGCGCTTCAGCGTGTCGCTGCCGGTGCGGAACGCGCTCGCCGTGGCGCCGGCCCGGCTCGGCACCGCACGAGACACGAGCTCCACCGCCGCCCGCGGCCGTGCGCGCGTGTTGGTGGTGGACGACGAGCCGTCGATCCGGCGCGTGCTGGCGGCGTTCGTGGAGCGGCACCACGACGTGGTCACGCGCGCGAGCGGCGAGGCCGCCCTCGAGCTACTACAACAAGACGCGAACTTCGACATCGTGGTGTGTGACTGCACGATGCCGGGGCTCGGCGGCGTGGCGCTCCACGCGCAGGTGTCGAGCATCGTGCCGCGCCTCGCCAACCGATTCCTGTTCTGTACCGGGGCCATCCTGACGCCCTCGACCCGCGACGCGCTCGAGCGCGGGGGCAACCGCATTTTGCTCAAGCCGTTTCCTCCGTCGGAGCTGGTCGAAAGCATCGCCTCCCGGCTGCTCGAGCTCGAGACGGCGAGCGGCGCTCGGAGTGGCTCGTGAAAGCCCCCTCGGTGTTGCTCGACCCGGCGACGCGGCGCTCCGAGCGCATGCGCCAGCTGTTCGCCGAATACGCGCCGAAGGATCTCGCGGCGCTCGAGAGCACGCTGAGCTCGGGAGCCCCCGCCGAGATCGCCAAGGCGGCGCACCGCTTGAAGGGCGGGTCTTACACGTTCGGCGCCGTGCGCCTGGGTGACGCCGCCGCCGAAATCGAGCGCTTCGCCCGCGCCGGCGCGGTGCCGAGCGCCGAGGCCATGGCGGCGCTCGGCCAGGCCCTCAAAGAGACGCTGGCAGAGCTGGCTTCGCTCCCGCCCTGACCCCGGGGGAAATCCTACCCGTGAAGGTCGGCGACGACGCGGCGGTCGCGATCACGATCGGGTAGCCGCTGTCGCCCGGGCGCTTGCCGTCGATGGGAATAATCTTCAGCTCCGCGCTGACTTCTTCCCGGCGAACGTAGGTCACCGTGAACGGGACGCGCGCCACGACCCGCTGCAACACCGTCGCCGGCTCGACGACCTTGGGGGGCCCGGACTGCCCGCGGATCCTGCGATCGATCCAGTAGCGGGCCGCGGCCTCGGGCGACAGCCCCAGCACGGAGCGGTCGAAGCCGACGCGCTCCGGCGATTTCGAGTCCCGATTGAGCGGGATCAACTTGTTCCCGCCGGGGCCGCGCAGATCTTCCCCCAGATACAGGCGGCGGAGCTCGAAGAACGAGAGCTCGTCGATTGGGCTCGTCTTGGCGACGACCACCGCCAGCTCTTGCTCGGCAGGCTCGCCGGCGCCAGGTTTGGTCAAGAGCTCGAGCGTGAGCGCGGTGAGCAATCCGAGGACGGTGCGGCGCTTGTCCATCAGAAGCTCCACGCCGCCTGCAGGTCGACCGCGTTGTAGTTGGCGCCGTCCGGCAGAGCTTCTCCACCGTTCGGAAACCACGAGTACGTATATTGCGCCTTGAGCACGACGCGAGCCGTCGGGTGCGCGTTCAACCCGCCCCAGAACGCCGCGGATTCTCGGATGAACGTGCTCTCCGCGCCGGCGTCGTAATACTCGAGGCCAGCGAACGGCATCATGCCGAGCCATTCGAAGCGGTACCCGGCGAGCCCGTAGATACCGACGCGCCGGTCGTCGGGCACGAGCTGGCTGGGATCTTGCGCGCCGAGCGCCTGAGGTCGGAGCGCGTCGTCGTAGCTGCGATCGTTCAGGATCGCCTCGCTTTGCAGCAGGAAGCCGCGATACTCCCACTTCAAATCGGCGGCGAGCGCTAGCTCGTCGTACTGGGCGGTGCGAGGAAAGCGCGTCTCGAACGTGCCGTCCTCGACCGCGAACTCCTGCTCGCGATCGGTGTAGCGGCCCATGTAGCCGGAGACGCCCACCGTCACCGCGCCGTGAGCCGTGTCGGCCCGAGCGAACAGGCGCCCGCCGAACGCCTTGTTGTCGTCGAGGTCTTGATGCGTATCGATCGGGCCCCGCCCGTTGGACAGCGTGAGGTGATAACCGAGCTGCAGCCGTTCGAAGTTGTGCGTGCCCCGAAGCTCGATGCCCGTCTGAGACTGCGGCAGCAAGGACTCGCCCACGATGAACGGGCGCCGCACGCCGATCACCACCGGAGAGCCGTGGTCGACGTTCCAGATCCCGTACGGCGTCAGCCAGTGGCCGACGCGGGCGGTGAGCAGCGGGTGCGCGGTGTACTCGAGCCAGGCGCGCTCGATGATCGTGCTGCCCCAGCGCAGCGGCCGCCCGAAGTCCGTGTAATCCCCCGCGGTGGTGTCGAGCCGGGTCGAGCCGGTTTCGTCCATCTGCACCGCGCCGTGCGGCAAGTAGCTGTAGCGAACCTCGGCGAGCGTCCTCCAATCGTCACCGAGCTCCGACGCCAGGTAGAGGTTGAAGTTCCCGATCGCGAAGCTGTCGAACGGCGCAGCGAAGGCGAAGTCCTGGAACAGGTGGGTGTACGTGAAATCGAGGAAGCCGTAGATCTCGAGCTCGTAGTCGTCCCCCTGCACGTCGCCGATCGCCTGCTTCACGAGCTCTGCCTCGAGCTCGATCGCGAGCGGATCGCGCCCGGGATCCGCAGCAGGTGTGGGCGCAGGCGCGCTGGTCGGAGGCGCGGCCGCGCTGGCTGGCAGCGCGGTCGTCACTGGCGATCGAGCGCCGGACAGCGGTGCGCTGGGTGCAGGCTCCGCTGTGGCGGGCACGGGCTCCGGCGTGGTGGGCACGGGCTCCGGCGCGGTCGGTGGAGCCTCGGGTGTCGGGGGACCGGGCAGCGGTGGCGGCGTGTCGATCGGCGGCGACAAAGGCTGTGCACCGGCGTTGCTCGTCGCAGCGACGCCGAACACGCCGGCGAGGCTCAGCGCTCTCAGCAACCGCCCGACGCGGCGCGGATCCCTGATCATTGCGCTGGCGATTGAATCACGAGGTCCACGGACCCGTCGAGTCTTCTTCTGCAGCACGCGCCGGTCTGCTAGCCTCGCCGCGTCGTGTCCGAGCCCACCTCGCTCGCCGCCGCGATCACCGAGGATGCGCCCGTGATCACCGAGAGCGCGCGCAAGATCGCGTCCGGTCGGGGCATCCGCGTGCGGCTTGCGTTGTTCGCGGTCGGGCTGCTGCTCGGGCTCGCGACGGTGACGCTGTTCATGCTGGCGAGCATCTTCGACCGGCTGACACCGCTGATTCGGAGTGATCTGGAGTGGAAGGCCGTCCACGGCACGCTCGAGCTCGCGCAGGCGATGGAAGTCGGGATCGCCGCCGAGGACATGGCCCTGTTGACGGCGGCGGCCAAGGCCTACACGACCGATGCCGACGTCGCCGAGCTCGCGGTGGTGAGCGCCGACGAGCGGCTGCTGTTCCGGAGCGGCGCAGTGCGCCTTCCTCCTTCCACCTTGTTCCGGGGCGCGCCGCTCAAGGTTCAGGAAGCCCCGGGCGTCGTCTGGTGCTGGGCCGAGTCCCGCATCGAGTCCACGTTGATCGGCAAGGTGGCGCTCGTGGTCTCACTCGAGCGCGTGAAGGCAGGCATGGAGCTCCGAAGCCGGATCCTCTGGACCACGGTGGGCGCTTGCCTGGCCGGCATCGCGCTCAGCCTGTTGTTCTTCCGGTTCTGGATAGGTCCCCTGCTCGGCCTGATCGGCGCCACGTTTCGTAGCCTGGAGCGCACCACGCTCCTGGCCCTCGAGTCGACGCGACTCAAGGGCGAGTTTTTGGCCAACATGAGCCACGAAATCCGGACACCGATGAACGGCGTCATCGGCATGACCGAGCTCTTGCTCTCGACCTCGCTGGACGTGCGCCAGAAACGCTACGCGCAGACCATCGCCGCCTCCGCGAACTCGCTCTTGACGGTGATCAACGACATCCTCGACTTCTCGAAGATCGAGGCCGAAAAGCTCGAAATCCGGAAGCTCGAGTTCTCTCCTCGCGACCTGGTCGAAGAGCTCGCGGTCCTGATGTCCGAGCAAGCCCACGAGAAGGGCCTGGAAATCGCAGTTCACGTGCATCCGGACGTGCCACTGCGCGTGCTCGGCGATGCCGATCGCGCGCGCCAGGTGCTCGCGAACCTGGTCTCGAACGCGATCAAGTTCACCGAGCGGGGTGACGTGGTGTTGCGCTTGTCGAAGACCCGCGAGGGCGCCACGAGCACGCTGCTTCGCTTCGACGTCCGCGACACGGGCATCGGCATCGCTGACGCGGACAAACACCGACTGTTCCAGGCATTTTCGCAGATCGACGGCTCGCTCACCCGGCGCCACGGCGGCACGGGCCTGGGGCTTGCCATCTCCCGGCGGCTCGTCGATCTGATGGGCGGCACGCTCGACGTCGAAAGCACCCCCGGCGAGGGCAGCCGGTTCTGGTTCGAGCTGCCGTTCGGCCGCGTCGAGTCGGCCGAGCCGCCGCGCGTGGAGCAAGCCGAGCCGCAGCACGTCCTGATCGTCGACGACAACGCCACGAACCGCGCGATCCTCGAAGAGCTCTTGGACTCGTGGCAGGTCCGCCACCAGAGCGCGGCAGGCGGCAAAGAAGCGCTCGAGCGGCTGCGCAGCCTGAAAACGGCGGGCGAGCCTTTCACGATCCTGATCCTGGACCTGCAGATGCCCGGCATGTCCGGCATCGACGTGGCGCGCGCGATCCGTGACGACGAGGAGCTCCGCGAGCTCGAGATCGTGATGCTGACCTCTCTCGGGCGCGACGTCGCGGTCGCCGAAGGGCTCCGCACCTGGGTGGATCAGGTGCTCGTCAAGCCGATCCGCCAGGCCGACCTGGCGAGCGCGCTGCCCGGCTTGAAGCTGGTACGAGCCGCGGCTTCGCAGCCCAGCCCGCCGAAGCCGGCGCCCGCCGCGACCGACTCGCGCGTGCTCGTCGTCGAGGATCATCCGCTGAATCAGGAGGTCATGAAGGACCTGCTCGAGTCGCTCGGCTATCCCTTCGACCTCGCAGCCGACGGCGCGGAAGCCGTCGCGGCTTTCGAGAAGAATCGGTACTCACTGGTCCTGATGGACTGCCAGATGCCGGTGCTCGATGGTTACGAAGCGACGGAGAGGATCCGCCGTCACGAGCGCGAGCGCGGCGCGCCGCGAGTTCCGATCGTGGCGGTCACGGCACACGCGCTGTCCGATGAACGCGACAAGATCCTCGAGGCCGGCATGGACGACCTGCTGACCAAGCCGGTCCAATTGGCGCAGCTCGGGCAGATCCTCTCGAAGTGGATGTCCCCCGATTCAAAGACAGTGGCGGCGCCGTAGCTTACTCGACGAGCACGAACGAAGCCCCAACATTTGGCTGCTTTCGGACGGAGACTCTGGCCGGTTGCTTAAAAAACGCTGGCCCGCGGGGGGCGTGGACATATCTCGGGAATCGCTGCTAGAACGCGGGCGGTTCCAGCATGCAAAAGCGCCTCGCCTCTTCCTTCGAAAACACTGATCTCCGCGGCCGGTCGAACCGAAGGCGCGGCCTGCGTCGCGTGGGAGCGCTCGCGCTGCTGCTCTGCGCCTACGGCGTGGCGGCGGGCGGCTGCTCGCGTCAAGCCGAGGGCGAACGTTGCGATCACACCGCCAACGGCGATGAGGATTGCGACGAAGGGCTCGAGTGCGTGCGGCCGCGCGGCAGCACCGTAGACCGCTGCTGCCCGCCCGCTGGCGCGCCAATCGACGACGCCCGCTGTAACGGCAGCGACGCGTCGATCGCAACCGGCGGCACCGCAGGCTCGACCAGCGAAACCGGCGGCTCGACCAACGAATCCGGTGGCTCGACCACGACGGGCGGCATGAGCAGCGCTGGCGGCACCACGGGTGGCGCAGATGCGTCCGGTGGCGTGGCGGGTGGTGCTGCAGCAGGCGCTGGCGGCGTCGTGGAACCCGAGGGCAGCGGCGGCGCGCCGACGGCGGGCGCGGGCGGTGAACCGAGCGAGGAAGAGCCGGCCACGGGCGGCAGCGAAGGATGATCGCGGCGCTGGGATCTTCGCCGTCACTCGAGACGCTGTCGCGCCTCGGGCAGGAAGCGCTGATCCTGTCGCTGCTCGTGTCTCTGCCCGTCGTGGGCCTCGCCGCGCTGATCGGCCTGTTCGTGGCCGTGTTGCAGGCCGCGACGCAGATCCAGGACATCACGTTGAGCCACTTGCCCCGTCTGGTGGTGGTCGCGCTGGCGCTGGCAGTATTGGGGCCATGGATGGGCGCTCAGGTCGCCACGTTCGCGAGCAGCGTATTCGGCCTCGGTTGAACCCGACGCTCTCGCCGAGCGATCTGCTCGGTCGCGCACCCTGCAAAGCGCGCGTCGGCGGCCGCGTGTTCTCGTGCTCGCCCGAAGGCGTCGTGCTCGCCGACGCACTCGGCATGATCCAGGTCCAGGCTCGAGCCCGCCTCGAGCTACAGCCGGGCGAGCTCGTCGTCTTCTCCGGGGCCTGGACGGGATCCTTGCTCCGGGCCAGCCGGATCGTGGAGCGCCTTTCAGCACCGGAGCCGCGCGGCGGCGGCGAGCTCGGCCGCTTCCTCCTGAACGGCGTGGGTCGGCAGCTCGCGGCCCGCTCGCGAGCGCTCTCGGAAGCGCGCAGCTACTTCGCCGAACAGCACTTCCTCGAGGTGGAGACCCCGCTGCTCGTGCGGGCGCCCGGTGTCGATCGCAACGTCGAAGCGCTGCGCGCGGCCTCCGGCTATCTCATCACTTCACCCGAGCACGCCATGAAACGGCTGCTGGTCGGTGGCGTGCCGCGCTTGTTCCAGCTCGGCCGCGTGTTCCGTCGCGACGAGTCCGGCGCGCTGCACGAGCCCGAGTTCACCCTGCTCGAGTGGTACCGTGCGTTCTCCGACTACGGCGCGATCCTCGCTGACACCGAGGCGCTCGTGTCGCGGGTCGCGCGGGCGCTGTCCGGCCGGTTCGCGCTGAAGAGCCCCGATGGCCGCGCAATCCGCGTGAAGCCCCCGTTCGAGCGAGTCCGCGTCGAAGACGCCTTCCGCGAGCACGCTGGGATCCGCGACGTCGCGAAGCTCGCCGAGAACAACGAAGATCGTTACTTCGAGCTGCTCGTGGAGCGGGTCGAGCCGGCGCTCGCGCGCCGCGACCGGCCGGTCTTCCTCTGCGACTACCCGCTCTCGCAGGCGGCGCTGTCGCGCCCCTGCCCCGCCGACCCGCGCTTCGCCGAGCGCTTCGAGCTCTACGTAGGCGGCGTCGAGCTCTCGAACGGCTACGGCGAGCTCACCGATCCGGACGAGCAGCGGCGGCGTTTCGTGCTCGAGCGAAAGCGTCGTCGCGCCGAAAAGCGCAGCGTTTACCCGCTCGACGAGGCGTTCTTGTCGGCGCTCGCCGAGGGCATGCCGCCGAGCAGCGGCAACGCGCTCGGGTTCGATCGCTTGGTGGCGCTCGCGCTCGGCGTCTCGCGGATCCAGGACGTCGTGGCGTTCCCGTGGCAGGGCGCGCCGCCGCGCTGACGCTCACTCGTAGCGGACGATCGACACGGTCGGGACGGGCAACAAGCGTTCGCGGCCGCCGAGCGGCGTGAGCTCGATCACGAACGCATACGCGAGCACGTACGCGCCCTGTCGGTGCACGAGCTCGCCCGCGGCCGCGGCCGTGCCACCGGTCGCGAGCAGATCGTCCACCACCAAGACGGCCGCGCCTTCGCGCAGCTGGTCGCGGTGCATCTCGAGCTCGGCCTCGCCGTACTCGAGCGAGTAGGAGACCTTGTCGGTGCGCCCCGGGAGCTTGCCCGGCTTGCGCACGGGCACGAAGCTCGCGTTGAGCCGCGCCGAGAGCGCGCCGCCGAAGATGAAGCCGCGGGACTCGACGCCGACGATGGCGTCTATCTGCGAGCCCACGAAGCGGTGCGCGATCGCGTCGAGCACGATGTGAAAGCCCTTCGGATCGGCGAGCAGCGGCGTGATGTCGCGAAACAGGATCCCGGGCTCGGGGAAATCGGGGATCTCGCGGATCAGACCGCGCACGTACGCCAGGCCGTCGAACTCCGCCGGCAGCGTCACGTCTTCGAAGGTGCGCCGATCTTTGGCGGGTGGCGCCTTTTTCTGTTCGACGCCGCGCGGTGTCGGGCTGAGCCGCGCAGGCATCGGCCTCGGTCGTTTGACGATCGTTCCCTTTCTGGACGCCATGGCAGCTCGCTTCGGGTGGAGTGTCCCTGCAACCGGGCACCCGGCGCAAGGACTCAGGCCCGGCCGTCGGGGCGGCCCAGCAATCGTGCTCGATTCGGGCTCAGGTGCTGGCCAACGTTTGCACGATCGACTCCGCAGTCCTCGCCTTGTCGCGGCCCCACAGATCCAGCACCAGGGGCGTCACGCCGACCGCGCCCTGATCGTAGGCCTCGGTGTCCGAGCCGGGCACGGCTCGGTGCTCGGCGCCGGGGCCGCCGATCCACAGGTACTCGCGGCCGCGCGGATCCTTCCGGAAATCGACCTCGTCCTTGTAGATCCGCGCGCCGAGCCGCGTCGCTTGCACGGGCCAGCGGTCACCGGGCGGCACGTTGACGTTCAAGAGCACGGGCTCCTTCGACGCTTGCGCGAGCAAGGCCTGGACCAGGCGGGCTCCGAGCGCTGCCGCCGCAGTGGCGTCCGCATCGAGCGCCGCCGACAGCGCGATCGACGGGATGCCCTTCAACGCGCCTTCGCGCGCGGCGGCCACGGTGCCGCTGTAGAAGACGTCGTCCCCCAGGTTCACGCCCAGGTTCATGCCGGACACCACGGCGTCGGGCCGGCGCGGCAACACGCGCTGGTCGGCATGCAGCGCGACGTACACCGAGTCCGCCGGTGTGCCGTCGACCGAGAAGATGCCTTCTCCGTGTGGGAAGAGCCGCAGCGGGCGGTGCAGGCTCAGCGAGTGGCTGGCGGCGCTCTGTTCCGTGTCGGGAGCGCACACCACGACGTCGACGAGCTCGAGCAACGCCGTGCGCAGCGACTGGAGCCCCGACGAGCGGTAACCGTCGTCATTCGACAAAAGGACGAGCGGCCGTGCCACCGGTTTCCCCTCTCGTTCGCGAAGCGGCTCAGCCCGCTTTCAGAACCTGATCGAGCTCGCCCGTCTCTTCGAGGCCGGCCACGATGTCGCAACCGCCGACGAGCTGCCCGTTCACGTACAGCTGCGGGAACGTCGGCCAGTTGGAGTACTCCTTCAGGCCCTGCCGAAGCTCGGCGTCCTGGAGGATGTTGACGTCTTTGAACTCGACGCCCTTCTTCTTCAAGATACCGACCACCTGCGCCGAGAAGCCGCACTGCGGGAAGTTCTTGTTCCCCTTCATGAACAGCACGATCTTGCTGGCGCCGACGGTCTGCTCGATTCGTTCTTTGAGTGCGGTGTCCATCAGGACTCTCCCTTGAGCTTCGCCCAAGCTTTGGGCGTGTAAGTCTTGAGCGCAAGGGCGTGAATGGCGCCCTGCATGGCTTCGGCGAGCGCGCCGTAGACCAGCCGGTGCTGCTCGATCGGCGACTTGCCCTCGAACAGCGCCGAGACGACCCGCGCCTGGTAGTGGTCTCGCGTGCCGGTCAAGTCGACGATCTCCACCTCTGCACCGGGGAGCGCCGCCACGAGGCGTGTTTTGACCTCTTCGGGGTCGATCATCACCGGCCTATCTGACAGAGGCCCACGGGCCTGTCAACCGCCGCCCCTGGCCGCGCATGATCGACTCCGGCCGTGCCGTCCCGCGGCGCGACGTCCGACGGCGGGCACGTCGGTCAATCCACGTCGCCGAGCTCGGCGATATACGAGACCGTCGCGACGTTGCCGCCAATCACTCCCAGGGGTGACCAGGGCGGGTTCACGGTGCCGACGCGGTTACCGTTCTCGATCACCACGTAATATTGACCCGGTCCCACGCGGATCGTGTCCTGGCGCTCGTTGCCCGGAGTCAGCACCCAGGCGGAGATCGGTGGAGACGGCGGAGGTGCGAGCGGCTGGCCCATCTCCAGGCCCTTGCGCCACACGTCGCCCACGCTGCGCGAGACGACCAGCACGTCCGCCGACGGCCCCGACAGGCGCGTGCGCAGGAACAGAGCCGCGGACGCGTCCACGACCTCGAACGGGCCGAGAAAGTCGATCTGACCGGCGCGGATCTCGGTCGTCTCGTTGGCGAGCTGAAACCGCTCTTCCCCGCGTACGAACGGGCTCGGCACGCGCTGCGGCGGAGACAGCCGGCCGAGCGTGAACTCGTCGCCGTCGTCGCCGTGGATCACCGTGAACCCTGCGGCGAGCTGGCTCTGCATCAGCTGCGAGCCGAAGGTGTTGAACAGATAGCCCGCGGGGCTGTTGTGAGCCGCGAAGTTCGCGACCGGATACTCGATGCCGCCCACCTGGAACTCGGGTCCGCGCTGGACGCGCGCCGTGACCGCGTAAATGTAGACGGCCTCCTCTGCGAGGTAAAAGTCCATCCGGTAGTCGACGGTGGCGCCCGCCGAGAAGCCGACGCGACCGGCGACCGGTGTCCAGGCATAACCGGTGCCGCCGAAGTTGAGCGTCACGGTCTGCGCCGCGTCGTTCACCTGCGTGCTGCAGCTGTCCGGGAAGAAGCGCCCGACGGTGTTGCCCCCCTGTACCATCCGGAGCGGCGCGCTCCGCTTCATCATCTCCGGGCACAGGCGCTGGGCGCCGAAGTTCGAGAACAACCACCAGCGCAGCGCGGGGCTCGCGTTGACGGGCCCCTTCAGCCAACCGCAGCTCGTGAGCGAGAGCGCGAGCGACACGATCACGAGAAACTGCGGAACGGAAGCGGAACGCGCCATTTGCGAGAGGCCCTGAACAGCCGGTGTGGGGCCGACCCTCGGGGCATCGTGCAGAGGATGGCGCGAAAGCTCAACGGAAAAGCGCACGCCGGACCGCGGCGGCAAGCGCGTCGGTAAGCTCCGGGGAGCTGTTCAGCGCGGGTACGCGCGTGAAGGCGAGCCCGCGCTCTTCGGCCCAAGCCTTGGCTTCGATCGCGAGGTCGTAGAGCGTTTCGACGTGATCGGCGAGGAAGCCGACCGGCGCGACGACCACCTCACGCTTCCCGCGCGCTTTCAACGCGTCGAATACCGCCTGGAGGTCGGGGCCGAGCCAGGCGCCGCCGCCGAAGCCCTGGCTCTGATACGCGAGCTCGACGTGGCGGCCGAGCGCCGCGCCGATCGCCTTCGCCGACAACTCGAACTCGCGCTGGTACGGATCGCCCGCGTCGATTACCCCCTGGGGTAAGCTGTGCGCCGTGAGCAAAAGCGCTGCGCCGTCGCTCGCGTTCGTGAGCGATTCGCGGATCCGCGCGGTGTGGGCCGCGACCAGCTCCGAGCTCGTCCCGAACGGCGCGACCGGAACCAGCGAGAGCTCAGCGGGATCTGCGAGCGCGGCCAGCGCCTTTTCTGCGGCGGCTGCGTAGACGTGCACGCTGTACGGCGCGAGCGGCAGCACGCACAACCTGCGGACGCCGTCGCGCCGCGCTCGAGCGAGCGCCTCACCGAGCTCGGGCTTCGACAGGCGCAGGCCGATGTACACCGGCAAGCGGAGCTCTTTCGACAAGAGCTCCGCTTGCTGCTCGGTGATGCGAAGCAACGGCGAGCCGCCGATGGCTTCGTAGCGCCGGCGCACTTCGGCCACGAGCTCCGGCGGCGCGGGCCGGCCGTGACGGATGCGCTTCAAGAAGTCGGGCAGCTCGTCGAGCGCTTCGACCGAGCCGTGCGCCGTGAGCAGCACGCCCTCGGGCGCGGGAGGTTCTGAGGTCTTGGACATCAATCCGGGAGCAGGAACGGATAGCGAAAATCCCGGGCCGGCTCCAGCGTCACCTTGCGCACGCGCGGTGAGACGAAGCGCAATAGGTTGAACGCCGCTCCCGCCTTGTCGTTCGTCCCCGAGCGGCGCGAGCCGCCGAACGGCTGCTGCCCGACCACGGCGCCGGTCGGCTTGTCGTTCACGTAGAAGTTCCCGGCGGCGAAGCGCAGCTTGCGATCGGCTTTGGCGAGGGCGGCCGCGTCGCGCGCGAACACGGCCCCGGTCAGGGCGTACGGCGTCGCGGCGTCGATCTCGCTCAAGATCTCGCTGAAACGGTCGTCGGCGTAGACGTAGACGGCCACCACCGGTCCGAAGATCTCCTCCGTCATCAGCGCGTGACCCGGGTCGGTGACGAGCACGATCGTCGGCTCCACGAACCAGCCGTCTTCAGCGCTCTGCCGGCCCCCGGTGACGACGCGGCAGGCGGGGTCTTTCTCCGCCATCGCGAGGTAGCGCCCGATGCGCTCGAACGCGCTCTGGTTGATCACCGCGCCCATGAAGTTCGTAAAGTCCGCGGGATCCCCGACGCGGATCTGCACCACCATCTCGACGAGCTTCGCCTCGAGCGGCTTCCAGAGCGACGCCGGGACGTAGACCCGCGACGCCGCCGAGCATTTCTGGCCCTGGTACTCGAAGCCTCCGCGCACGATCGCGACCGCGAGCGCGTCGAGCTCGGCGCTCGAGTGGGCCACGATGAAATCCTTGCCGCCGGTCTCGCCGACGAGCCTCGGGTAAGCACGGTAGCCGGCCACGTTCTCGCCGACGCGGCGAAACAGCTGATCGAACACGGCGCTCGAGCCCGTGAAGTGGAGCGCCGCGAAGTCGCGGTGCGACAGCACCTCGCGCGTCACGAGCTCCGCGTCGCCGGGTACCAGGTTGATCACTCCCGGAGGCAACCCAGCTTCTCGAAACAGCTCGAATATGTGGTGTGCCGACAGCAGCGCCGAGGGGGACGGCTTCCACAGCACCGTGTTGCCGAGCAGCGCAGGCACGCTCGGCAAGTTGCCGGCGATGGCCGTGAAGTTGAACGGCGTGACGGCGTACACGAAGCCGTCGAGCGGCCGGAGATCGAGCGAGTTGTTCACGCCTTCCGGCGAGATCAGCGGCTCGTCCGCGAGGCGCTCCGCGTAATAGGCATTGAAGCGAAGAAAGTCGGCGAGCTCGCAGGCCGAGTCGATCTCCGCCTGGTACGGCGTCTTGCTCTGGCCGAGCAGGGTCGCCGCGTTCAGCCGCTGCCGGCGTGGACCCGCGAGCAACTCGGCGGCACGCCTGAAGATCCGAGCTCGCGTCGCTAGATCGGTGGCCGCCCAGCTCGAGCGTGCCTCGAGCGCGGCAGCTATCGCGCTCCGGACATCGGCCGCGCTCGCCTGTGCCGCTTCGCCGAGGCCCTGCGCGTGGCGGTGCGGCGAGCGGACCGGAACGGTCCCCTCGCCGTCGAGAGCGTCAGCGCCGATACGAAGCCGGACGTGAACCGGCGCCTGGCTCTGTCGCGCGATCTCGGCCCGGAGCTCGCGGCGCTCCGGGCTCCCGGGACCATATTGAAGGACCGGCTCGTTCGCCGGAGGGCCGCCCTGCACCGCGTCAGGCTAGCATCATTGGCTCAGGGATCGCTCGCCTCGTAGACGCACGCCGAAGCGTCGCCCTCGGTCGGGGAAAACTCTGCCGAGTCCGCGTAATGGGTGCGGAAAAAATCGCTCCCCCAGCATTCGGACACGCTCAAGGCGCCGAGCGATGCCGGGACGTCGCCGGCCGCGATCACCACGTCGGCCCTGCCGGCACCGTCGGCGCGAAACCGGCTCAGGACCGCCACCTCTTCGAGCGCCGTCTGCTTCGAATCATCGACGTCGACCCGACCGGAGACTTCGAGCTGCCCCGTGCCGTCCTCGTTGGCGTTTGAGACGATCGTGAGCTCGGTGTCACCGGGAGGATCGAGGACGGCGCTGATCTCGCGCGGCAAGGCGCCGAGCCTGCGGCGGCTCGCGGCGGGCAGATCGTGGGTGATGCTCACCGTCCCCGCGTCGTCCTCGTGGCGGTCCGGGTCGAGCGTGCGCTGTGCGTCGAGATCGATCGTGAAATGGCCGTCGCCGTGGCGTGAATCCGCCCTGCCGTAACCCTTGCCTTCGAGCACCGTCAGGTAGTCGCTCTCGGAGTCCGACGCGCGCGGCCGCCCCTCGAGGCGGTAGTCGTATTCGTGGTCGTCTACGCGGTCCACGCGCAAGCGCCACGTCACTGGGTCGAGCGCGTCCGTGTACGGGCCCCACTCCGCGTAGTCTTCCCCCACCGTCGTCGGCCGCGTGTGCACGACGTACCAGACGCTGCCGAGCACGCCCGCCGTGACGAGGTTCACGCCGTCGCGCACGTTGCGCGTGAAGCGGTACCACTCGGCGGTGCCCGAAGCGCGCGTGGCCCCGTCGGCGAGGAGCGCCGCGCCGCGGGCTGCCTGGGTGCGGTCGCCACCGCTCTCTGCCTCGGGTCCCGCGACGCGAACGTTGGCTGCTTCGGGCAGCGCCTCCCGATACTCCGACACGTCATCGGATTTCTCGAGGGTGCAGGCGGGCGCCGCGACGGCGGCAACTGCAGCCAGCAGAACGAGGTGCGAGCGGGTGCGTTGAGTGATCATGGTTCGGAATCAGCCTCCTTCAGTGGAGCTTTCAAGGGACACGCCAGGTCGCGGGCGCCAGGATACCGCGAGATTTTGCCTGATTTCTCGCAGACCCGTAGAATGGCGCAGCGCGTTTCGTGAACACGAGTTCTCGTATGCCCCCGGAACCGCGGGTGACGCGCGAAAGGTACGCGGAGCGTGGCGGAGGTGGTCGCGAGTGCGGATCATCCTGCGCACGAGTGCAGAAAGCTTTTTGACTTCGTAGAACGCACCGTAAACTACTGGAACGATAAATGCGTGTTCGGTCGTCCCCCGTTGACGCGCTCGGCACACTGCTCCGTGTCACGGATGATGCCCAGCGCCGCGCCAGTTTCCGCCAAGCGATCGCCGCGCTTGGCCACCGAGCCGGCCTCGGCCTCCAAGGGGCACCGCCGCTCGACGGGATGGACCAGGACGTCATTCAGCGCGCGCTCGGACTGGCACTCGAAGTCGGATTGGTGGATGACCTCGATTGGCTCGCCCCCGGTTCGGCGGCGGTAGCGCTCTACGAGCTCACGGCTGCGCTGCCGCCGGGCAAGGTGCGGCACGAGCTCGGGCGGCGCGTGTTCGCGCGGTTGTACGAGGGCACTGCGGCAACTTTCGCAGCGGTCGCGACGCGCATGGCGCTGGCGTCTGGGCGCCCCTTCGAAACCGCGACGCTCCGCGCGCGCGTGGGCCTCCTGTTCGATCTGCCGGTCGGCTCGGGCGTGAACGCCGACGCGCTGGCGCTCACGATCGTGATCCGCCGCGAGCTCCGCGAGCGTTTCATCGACGCCGCCAAGACCGGCACCCTGCCGGCGCGAAGGCTCGCCGCGAAGCTCTTCGAGTACGCCGCACGAGAGGCAGCGTCGCGCGCGCAAGCCGGTGACAGCCATCCGCGGCAGCTCCTCACCTCGAACGGCCCCGGCAGCGCCCTTTCGGCGCTGTTGATGGATCGCGAACCGCTGGTGTGGCGGCACGCGGCCGTGGCGCGCGGGCTGCTCGCGGGCGTCGATTCGCGCCTGCGCGAGGAGGTCGAGCTGTCGCTCGATCCGGCGCTGAGCCCGACCGAGTGGCGCCGTGGCGCGGTCTCGCTCGTGGCGTTGATCGCGAGCGATCCCGAGGAGGCGCTGCGAGCCAGCCGCCGCGTCCTCGAAGGGCCGCTCGCCGAGCGCGATCCGGGCATCGCGGCCACGCTGGTGCTCGGCCTGCCGCGCGTGGTGGAGGCCGAGCCGGCCGCCGCCGAGACGCTGCTCGATTGGATCAGCCGTACGCGGCGCCCCGACGTCGCAGAGGCGGTGGCGGCGCTGCTCGGTGACGTGCTCGATCCGGCGTTCGGGGCCAGCGCCGCCCAGCAGCTCCGCGAGCCGCTGGCCTCGCACGCCGAGAAGAACACCTCGGTGCTGCGGACGATCGCCGAGCGCGCGCTGCGCCAGCTCGATCGGGACGAAGACGAAGACGACTCGGTCGGCCTCGTGCGCCGGGCGCTCGCCGCCTACGAGACTCAAGGCGCACGCGCCGCCTTCGAGCTGGCGACGAAGGCGGTGAACGCGCTCGGGCGGGCGGTGGACTTCGTGGTCACTCAGGACCCGTCCGACGAGCAGCTCTTGCCGTACGTGCTGGGCACGCTCAAGGACGTGGACACCTCGGCGCTCGAGAGCCCTCGCCTCAGCAATCTGCTCTTGCTGGGGCGCCGCCCGGGAGAGACCGACGTCACGATCCCCGAGATGGATCGGGTTTACGACAAGCTCGGCAAGTACCTGGTCGAGGCCCACGCCACGAGCGCTCCCTCCCACTCGACGGGCGTGATGATCGCCAATCAGCGGCGGATGCGCGCGCTCTTGCACCTGATGGACGTCGATAGCTCGCGTCAGGACGACGACAACCGGCGCGTCCGCGCGCGGGTGCGCCAGACGGTGCGCCAGCTGCTCGAAGGCGTATCGGGAGCGGCTGGCGGCGTCGCGCACCGCATCGCGGGCGCCACGCTCGCCCGAGCGCTCGACGCGGCAGTGCGCGAGAACATGTGCGAGCCGGCCGATCTGCTGCTGGTGCTGGCGAGCCGCGCCGAGGCGGTCGAGACCTACCAGATGATCGGCGAAGCTTCGACGAACCCCGACGTGCGCGCCGTGGTCGGCTGCTACGCGGAGTTCTTGAGCCCGACGCCCGAGGCGGCGGAGGGCTCCGAATCGCCGGAAAATAGCCTGCGCCCCGAGCACGACGGCAACCGCACCGCCCAGCGCATCGTGCGGTTGAGCCGCGGCCTCGGCGCGGGTGGCTCTTACCGCGGTGAGGCCCTGCGCCGGGTCGTGCTGAGGCTCGGCCGTGCGCTCGAGTCGGTCGCCGATGCGCGCGGACAGAGCGAGCTCGTCGATACCGGCTCGGGAGCGGACGCGCTGTCCGAGGTCGAGACCGCGCTCGAAGATCTGGGCCGATTGATGCGCGGCGCGGCGCGGCGTTTGCTCGGCGACGAAGGCCAGGAGATCCCGGTCGTCACCGAAGCGCCTTCGCTGTCCGCGCTGGTCGAGCGCGCAGTGAGCAGCGGCGTCCCCGCCAACCAAAACCAGCTCGAGCTGTCGATCCGCGGCACCGTCTCCGACGTGCCCCCCGCCCTCGGCTCGGCCGTCGCCTCCGTGCTGGAGAGGATCGACGAGCTGCCCGTGGCCGCCGCGAGCGATCTGTTCCCGATCCCGCTCGAGCGCCGGAAGTCGCAGCTGCCCGATTGGCTGTTGCCCCAGCGCACGATCGGCGCATTCTACGTGATCCGCGCGCTCGGCAGCGGCGGCGCGAGCTCGGTGTTCTTGGCGCGCCGCCTGGAAGAGCGCAACAACCCGAAGGCGGAGGGGTTCGCGCTCAAGGTGCCGGACTACGATCCGACCACGGCGCGCAGCCTGTCGGAGCAAGAGTTCTTGCAGCTGTTCCGCGAAGAGGCCGGGGCGCTCCTGGCCCTGCCGCAGCACCCGAACCTGGCCCGCTTCGTGACCTTCGACGTCGGCGCGCGGCCGAAGCCGATCCTGGTGATGGAAGCGATCCGCGGGCCGAGCCTCGATCGCTTGATCCGCAATCGCTCGCTGACGATGCAGGCCGTGCTGAGCCTGTTGGACGGCATCCTGGCAGGCATCGAGGTGATGCACGGCGTGGGAGTCGCGCACCTCGACATCAAACCTTCCAACGTGATCGTGCGAGACGGCGAGACGCCGGTGCTCGTGGACTTTGGCCTCAGCGGTCGTCACCTGCGTCCGGGCTGCGGCAGCGTCCATTACTGCTCGCCCGAGGTGCTGGGCGTCGCCCCCGAGGGCGCTCCGAAGACGCCGCTGCCCGCGGATATCTACGCCTTCGGCGCGATGGCGTACGAGGCGCTCACGGCGACGTTGCTGTTCGACGGCAACGACGAGATGAGCATCGCCCAGGCGCACGTCGCCCACGACGGCTGGCCGCCGCGGCTCGCGACGTACGCCCACGCGCCGCTCACGCGCGACATCGCGACCTTGCTCGCGGCGTGTTTACGCCGCGACCTGCGCCACCGCCCGACCGCCACCCAGGTGCGGCGCGCCATGGCCGGCCTGGTGCGCGACCTCGAGAAGCTCGGCTGGCCGCTCGCGCCCGCGAAACGTAGGACGGCGTAGAACAACCCGGAAGCCTCGGCACTAGCGGATCACTGGTGCACGAACACCACCGTGCCCGTGAGCGGTAGCAGCGCCCCGTGCCAGCCCTCGGGCACCTTTGGCTCGGTGAAGAAGAACAGCCACTTCGCGTCCTCCGGCGACAGGTTGATGCAGCCGTGGCTCCTCGGTATCCCGAAGCGATCGTGCCAGTACGCGCCGTGCAGCGCGTAGCCTTGATCGAAGTACTGCACGTAGGGCACGTCGCGCAGCTCGAACTCTTCCCCCGCCTCGTCCGAGCTCATCGTGCTCGTCACGTGCTTGGTGTGGATCCGAAAGATGCCGCGCTTGGTCGCGGTGCTGTGCTCCGGATCGTCGAGGCCCGCCTCACCGCTCGAGATCAGGGTCGCGTACATTGCCTGAGCGCCGTCGTAGGCGACCAGCGTCTGCTTGCTCAGGTTCACGTCCAGCCACTTTTCCCCGTTCTTGCCGAAGCCGGGTAAACGCTTGACGGGATCGAGCCGCGAAGCGTCGGCGTCGCTCAGCCACTGACCGTCTTCGGTCTCGTAGTGCAGGCGCGAGCGGAAGAAGCTCTGCTTGCCGGTGAGCTTCACGGCGGCGCGGTAGGGCGCAGCCCCGGCGTTTACCAGCTTGCCCGCCTCGAGCTTCCAGAAGCGAGCTCTCGGCGAGCGCACGAACGCGAACGGGTACTCGATGTCCTTGCCGGGGATCACGCCGTGAAAGTCGGAGCCGCGGATCGGGCGGAAACGGTCGAGCGGAGCCACGGTCAGCTGCGACGTGAGGCCGTAACGACGCCCCTGCCAGACGAAGCTCCTCAGGAAGGAATACCCCGCGCGCGGACGCATCGTCGGCCCCTCCTCCTGATCGTCATCGTCGGCGTGTCCGAAATCGGGCAGGCGCGAGCCCGGCGTGAGGAACGGAGGCACGTCGGCGGTCGTGCGGTCTTTCCAGAGCAACGCGGGATCCGGCGCCGGCCCTGTGCCGCCGAGCCAGACCTCCTGCGCATAGCTCGCGCCGCGCTCTCCCTCGGTCGAGAGCCAGGTCGCCATCCGTTCTTCGAGCCCTGGCTCGGCGCTCGCGAGCTCCTCCGCGCTCGGCAGGCCGCGGTACAAGGGTCCGGGGCGTCGAACGGTGCCGTAGACGTAGGGCAGCTTGCGGGAAAAATCGGGTCGAGACTCGCGCGTGGCGCGCACGATCGGATCGTCGGATGAGAACGTGGCACCCGAGCCGCACACGAACCCGCGCGGCTTCACCGGATACCAGCCGCTGGCGCAGCCCTCGGTTCCGGCGCTCGCGGCCGAGCTCGGCACCGAGGCCCCTGCGCGCAGGTAGCCGAGGCGCGCCGCGCCCCGCCGCGGCTCGGCATAGATCCAGGTTCGCGGTCGCCGGGAGTAGATCCGAGGCCCGCTGTCGGGCGTCGTTCCAGCGCCGCTCTCCCCAGAGACCGCGGCCTGCGGCCCTGGACCGGGCGCGCTCGAATCCGCCGCCTTCGCGTCCGCGGCGCGAGAAAGAGCCGGCGTCGGGCTCGGATTTCGCTCACAGCCGACGACCGCGACGGCGCAGCCGGCGAGCGCGAGCAGCGAGAGGCGCAGAAAATCCATCAGACCCCGCGTTTTAGCGTCGGATGACGCGCTCGAGCCAGGAAACTGCTGAACCCGGGGCCGGACGGCGGAAGGCTGGCGCAGTCACACCCCCTGATGTACTCCCGTGGCGCGCGTGAGGTCGCTTCGCTCTATTCGCCCTGGGATCATCACGGTCGAACGTCGCTCGTCGATCGGTCCCACCTTGTTGTTCGCCCCGTTGGTCGTGTCGACGGTCGCGTTGCCGTGGCTGTTCGGCGCGAGCCTGCTCGGCTGCGCCGTGACCACGCTCGCAGGGCTTGCGTGGGTCGGCGGGGCCGCGCTGCTCGCGACACGGAAGGCGCGGGTCGACGTGGTGATCCCGCCCGAGGCGGAGCTCGTGCTCGCCGAACCGCACGAGGGAGACGACGCGACGTATCGCGTGTTGATCGAGGGCCGGGGCAGCCTCGAGCCGCTGCTCGAGTACCGCGATCCCGCGCTCGCGCTGATCGATCTGCGGCGCCTGCGCGACGAGCTCGGTCTGCCGGTGCGAGCGGGCTGGGGGCTCTCGCAGAGCGCTCTCGCTTGCTCCGAGCAAGCGGCGCCGGCGACGCTGCGCGCGCTCGAAGTGCGCGGACCGCGCTGGCAGGCTCAGGGCCGCACCGCGCTCGCCGCTTGCCTCGGCTCGTTGTTCATCCTCGGCGTCACGGTCTTCACCTTCTCCAAGGTCAGCTCGCCCCCGACGACGCTGGGCCGCTTCCTGCCGCTCGTGTTCGCCAGCTTGGTCGCGCTCTCGGGCCTCTTGCTGCTGCTGCTGCGGATCCGCGTCCGCATCAGCCCCGAGGGGATCCGCTTCGACACCTCGATCCTGACGCTGAGCCTGTGCCCCGGCGAGCTCTCCGAGCGAGAAATCCTGCGCGCCGACGCGGTGGGAGCGTGTAGCCGTCGCCCGCAACACGTGCTGGTTCAGACCGCGCGCGGGCCGCGCTCGCTGCCGCTCTGTGGCCCCGCCGCGCACGCGGTCACGACCGCGATCGTCGCCGAGCCCGCTCGACCCAAGGACTCCGGCGTGTCGTGGACGCCGGCTGCGCGCGATCGCGCTCGCCCATTGGAGGAAAATCCGTGTTGAACCGCTGCTCGTACGCCTTCGCGTTGATGCTCGTGTGCGGCGTTGCATACGCGGAGCCTTCGCCGCGCGCCTCGTCGTCCGTCGACGACCTGCGCGTGCGCGGCGAGCACCGCCGCCTGCCTCCGGAGGTGCTCGAGCGCCTGCGCAATCGCGTGCGCGCGCCCGCCGACGGCAAGCGCGCCGCCGGGCGCCTCGCGCGGCAGCGTGAACGCGCGTTCGACGAGGCCGTGAAGGATCCGGACGGCAAGGGCGCGGAGATCGCCGCCAAAATGCAGGACCTGCGCCAGCACTCCGGCGAGCTCCGCCGCGAACGGCGACGCTCGCTCCACGCCCGCTGGGGTGAAGTTGCGACGACCGCCCAGGCGAAGGAAGAGCTCGCGCTGCACGGCCGCAGGATGGCCAAGATCCGCCGCATGCAGTTTTTGGCCGTCACCGAGCGAAAGGGCGAAAAGCGCACGGAGCTTCTGGAGCGGCTGGAGCGCCTCAAGGACCTCGAGCGGGGCCGACACGAGCGCGCCATGCAAGCCCTCGCAGCCGAGCGACCCACGGGGCCGGCTGCCTCCGCTGCGGCGAAGGTGAGCGCGCCATGAGGCTCGCGCTGGTGCTGGCCGTGCTCCTGTCCCTCGCCGGCTGCTCGAAGCAGAAGTCGGAACCGAGCCCGTCCGCGGAGAGGGCGCCTGCGGCCGAGAGCACCCCCGCCGAGCGCGCTTCTGCCGCGCCGCCCGCGCCCCAGCCGGAGCCGCCCGAGCTGCCGACCGAGAGCGACTTCGAACAGGAAGCTACCGAGAAGATCACGGGTTCGAACCTCGAGCGAGAGCTCGACCAACTGGAAAGAGAGCTGATCGGTCGATGATTCGAGGTTTCTCCGGACACTGGCTGGGCGCCGCGCTGTGCACCCTTTCCCTCTTTGGTTGCAAGAAGAGCCCGGCTCCTGCCCCGGCTCCCGAAGCCAGCACAGCGGCCGCGCGCGCGCCGAGCGCGGTGCCGGCGCCGAGCGCCGCGCCGGAAAAGCCCGCCGAGTCCCCGCCGATGAACGTGATCCTGCTCACGATCGACAGCCTGCGCACCGACGTGCCGTGGCTCGGCTACTCGCGCCCCAACGCGCCGAACCTGACCAAGCTCGCCGAGAGATCGGTCGTGTACAGCCACATGTACAGCGCCTCGAGCTACACGGCGAAGAGCGTGGCCACGATGCTCACCGGCCGCTACGCCTCCACCCTCTACCGGGATGGCTACTTCTTCACCAAGTATGCCGCGGCCAACACCTTCTTCACGGAGGTCCTGAGCGAGCGCAACATCGCGACCACCGGCTGGCACGCGCACATGTATTTCGGCCGCGGCAAGGGCCTGGAGCAGGGCTTCGGCACCTGGGAGCTGGTCCCCGGAATCAGCTTCGATGCGCAGACCGACAAGAGCATCACCAGCGAGAAGACGACCAAGCTCGGCATCAAGCTGCTCGGGGATCCGCGCAACACCGGGCGCCAGTTCTTCGCATGGACCCACTACATGGATCCCCACGACGAGTACCACCAGCACCCCGAAAGCCCGGTTTTCGGCAAGAAAGCCCGCGATCGCTACGACTCCGAGATCTGGCACGCGGATTACTGGATCGGCAAGCTGCTCGAGTTCGCGGAGCAACAGCCGTGGTGGAAGGACACGGTGGTGATCGTCACCGCCGATCACGGCGAGGCCTTCGGCGAGCACGGCATGTACAAGCACGCCTTCGAGCTGTGGGAGAACCTGGTGCGCGTACCGTTGCTCGTGGCCGGCGGCGACATCAAGCCTGCGCGCATCGACCTCCGGCGCTCGCACGTCGATCTGGCGCCGACGATCCTGGAGCTGATGAAGGTGCCTGCGCCGGCCGGCTTTCAGGGCGCCTCCTGGGTGCCGGAGCTGCGCGGCGCCACCCCCGAGCCGCGCGAGCCGATCCTGGTGGAGCTCAGCGAAGACAGCCACAACCCGCCGCGGCGCGCGCTGATCCTCGGCAAGTACAAGCTCATCGCCTTCGGCAAGACACGGTTCGAGCTCTACGACATCGAAGCCGACCCGAGCGAGTCGAAGAACCTCGCCAAGGAGCAGCCGGCCGAGCTCGAGCGCATGAAGAAAGCGCTCGAGGAGCGCTACGCGTCGCTTCCGGTCGTCGAACCCTACGGCGGCGCGAAGCTCAAAGAGGGCGGCACCGCGCGCGGTCCGGTCGGGCCGGCAAAGAAGTAGAGGCCGCGGGTCGCAGGGCGATGCGGGTTACTTGAAGAGGTTGGCCGAATCCTGGTCGGCCTGCTCGGCTGCGCTGCCGAGGACCTTGGCGTACCAGCGCGTCTGCTCGCTCTTGGCGAGGTACTCGTTGCCCTCCGTGCCTCCGGGCAGCTTGTAGAGCTCGAGGAAGCCGAGGCTCTTCGAGCCATTGAAGTACTCGAGGCGCACGCTCTGGTTCTCGGGGCCCGGGGCGACCGCGGGCTTCTCGACGTAGTCGGTGATGCGCACGCGCGCGAGCTTCGTGTTCCAGTTGCCGAAGCTCTCGTCGGGCTTGGTCGGGCTGGCTGCATCCGCCCAGGCGTCCTGCTTACCGGCGACGCGCACGAGCTCGCGCGACTTCCCGCCCTTGGTGACGCGGATCCGCGTCACCTCTTCGGGCTCGTAGGCGTGGAACTCGCGCTCCATCAGCCTGGAATCGGCGAACTGCAGGCTCTGCATGATCTCGCCCGAGATCGCGAAGACCTCGCCCGAGGCGCCGTATTTTGCGTAGCGCTCGCTCGCGCCCGGGGTGTTGGCGCCGATCGTGAGCAGATGTTCCTTGCCGCTGATCTTGATTTTCAGCGTGCCCTCGGGCTTGTCGAGGCCGAAATCGGCGGCGCGGGCGGGGTCCAGCTTGCCTAACGCGCGCACCGCCGAGAGCTTCGCGAGCTTGGCGACCGTCTCGTCGGCGCTCTTCACGCCGACGAACGCGAGCTTCTCTTGCTTGAGCGGGCCTTTCGGCGGCTCGGGGTGCTTCGGCGGCTCGTCTCCGTCGGAAGCTGGGTCGCTCGCGTCCTTTTCCACGCGCAGCACGTAATAGCGGCCGACCGCGTCCTTCTTGGGCTCGATCACCACCTTACGCGACTTGGTCTCGAGCACGACGCCTTCGACGCTCTCCGGCGGCGCGCTCCACACGGAGACCTCGGCGGAGGCCGTCTTGTCCTGCTCCGCGTCACGGGTCCAGATCTGCAATGCGGCCGCGCTGGCCAGGGCCAGGAGCGCGACGTGAATCGTCAGGCCTTTCATCGCTTGCCTCCCGCGCCGCGGCTCTTCCTGCTGGCGAGCAACCCGAGCCCGAGCACCACCACCGGTGCGCCGAAAATCGAGGCGTAGAACCAGCCGAGGTCGCCCTGCTTCGTGTGCTCGATGCGCTTGTCTTCTTCGGTGTTGGGGAGCCC
The DNA here is from genome assembly GCA_025937835.1 of Polyangiaceae bacterium. Lineage (GTDB taxonomy): Bacteria > Myxococcota_A > Polyangia > Polyangiales > Polyangiaceae > PMG-095. The sequence goes on along the minus strand of JAICQO010000040.1, from coordinate 27,344 downwards.
GGTCACGCTCTCTTCTCCCACCAGCCAGCGCATGCCGTCCACGAACAGGATCTGGTTTCCGACCACACGGCTCATGACCAGATCGGACAGCGCGTCCGCGTCGGAAAGGACGAACGCGCGCATTTCCGGGACGTCCTTGGGCTTGTCCTTTCCCTTCTCGTCCTTGGCCTCGTCGTCCTTCTTCTTCGCGGCGGGTGCAGCCGTCACGGGACGGGAGACCGCGGCGGCCAGGTTGAAGACGCCGACGTGCTTTTCGTCCGCCTCCTCGGTGTAATTCCGGTTCTTGTCGCGGAAGGTGCCGGACATGGAGCGGAGCGTGAACTCGATCTTCGCGTCGGCGGGCGCCTTGCCCTTCTCCAGGCTGCCGGCGCCGAACAGCACCACCGCAGCGCGACCCGAGTTGCGGCTCAGCGTCGTGACGGAGGCGTGGGACGAGAAGCTGTTGGTCACGAGGTTCGCGCGGTCCGAGTTGTTGTAGCGGACCGGCACGAAGTTCTTGTCGTTCGCCAGGGGCTCCGGCGTGAACGTGAGCCCCACGATCTCCGCGAGCGCTCGCGCCGCTTCGGCGCCGACGGGGGCGCTGGGCGCGGGCGCCGCGTCGCTCGCCACGGCCGCGGGCGCCGCGGAGGCAACCGGGGCTGCCGAAGCGGCGGGGGCGGCGGAAGGCGCCGCAGAGCCGGCGGCCGCCGGCTGTGGTTCGGCCGTGACCAGGTCTCTCGTGGAGAATGCTTCGCCGTCGAGCGCGAGCACGAGCTTGCCGCCGCGCGCCGCATAGCGGCCGAGCGCCGCCAGCTCTTCCGGCGAGAACACCTCGGTCGGCCCGAGCGAGATCACGAGATCGGCGTCGTCCGGCACGTCCTTGGCGAGACCCTGGGCGAGCCCGAGATCGCGGATCGTGAAGTTCTGACGCTGGATCAGCTGGCGGATGATCTGCGAAGTGCGTCCTTCTTCGGTCGTCCCGCTTCGCGGCCGATCGTTGATCTCACCGTGACCGACCGTGAGGTACGCGGTGCGGCGGGTCTTCAGCACCTTGAGCAGCTGCTCCTGGAAATCGCGATCGAGCGTCTTCAACTTGGGACGCGCCGCGTCGAGCTCGGTGCCGATCGACAGCGACTGCGTCTGCCCTCCGCGCGACAGCACGATCACGCCGTCCTGGACGGCGCGCAGATCCTTGGCGAGCTTCGGCACCAGCAGCCGGTCGTGGAGCTCGACCTTGAGCTTCGGTGAAGAGCCGCTCAGCTCTTGCAGGTAGCTCGCGACCTCGGTCCGCACCTCGTTGACGTCCGGAAAGAACGCCACGATGCGCAGCTCGTCGCTGAGCGTGGACAGGTACTTCTTGGTCGACTCGCTGGGGCGCGAGGTGCGGAAGTACGAGTAATCGACGCGCAGATCGACGCCGCCCGCCGCGTAGACGGCGAGGGAGCCGTAAACGGCCGCGAGCGCCAGCGAAAGGCCCGCGCCCGCCGCGGCGCGAACGCGCCGGCTCTCGGGGCGCTCCGAATTCTGCATCGGGCGCAGCGCGGTCTCCACGAACACCATCGGTACGGTGGCGATCACGATCAGCGACACCCACACGACCCGCGAAAACTCGCGGATCGCGTCGCGCTTCTCGACCGGCACCGTGTCGATGCCGAGCTTCTGCGAGAGCGCGCCGTCGGTCAGGAAGTAGATCAGCACCCCGAGCAGCCCGACCACCGACAGCGCGGCCAGCAGGGTCTCGATCGACTTGCGCTCGCCCCCCACCCGAAAGCGCGGCGCGAAGCGCAACGCCGTCGCAGCGACGGCGGCCACGAGCCCGGCCACCACCGCGAAGCTCGAGAGCTTGTCGAAGGCCACGAGCACGCGCTCGCCGAGGTACACCGCGGTCAGGCCCAAAAGGTAGACGATGATCGTCCAGCCGGGCGCGCCTCCGCCACGGAGGACCGCGGGAGCTAGAGCGGTCTCTTTATCGGTCATCGCCATCGGCGTGCCTCCAGCACCTTGGTGGCCGCGAGCAGGAAGAAGTAGCTGACGACCAGGTAATAAGCCACCGCCCCGAGATCGAGCCGACCCAGCATGAACGGCCTGAAATTGTCGTGGTGCAGCGCGAGCGCCGACACATAGCGATTGAGCGGGGGATCGACCGCCTTGGCGACGGCCCAGAGCAGCACCATCGGCGTCAGGATCCCGGCGCCGATGATGGCTGCGACGATCTGCGAGCGGGCCAGCGCCGAGCCGAACAGGCCAATCGCGATCGACGCGCTGCCCAGCAACAACAAGCCCAGGTAGCCGACCAGGATGTGGCCGACGCTGACGCTGCCCTTGACGAAGATCAAAATCGGCATGTACGCCGTGAGCAGCGTCAGGATCGCGAGCACGGTCAGCGCCGACAGGTACTTGCCGAGCACGATCTGCGAATCCTTGACCGGCGCGGTGTTCAACAGCACGAGCGTCCCGGTCTGACGTTCCTCGGCGAGCAACCGCATCGACAGCACGAGGCCGGCGATCATCGTCGTGCCGCTGGCTGAGTAGATGAACTCCTGCAGCACCTCCGCGCTCAGGAGCTTCGGCGTCAGCGCCCGGAAGTAGAACAAGATGCCGTCGATCAACAGGCAGGCGGCGATGATCGCCGAGCCGAGCGGTGAGCGCAGGTAGGCGAAGAACTCGCGCCGCGCGATCAAGACGATGGCGTTCACGCGCCCTCCTTCCGGGCGGCGGCTGCCTCCTCGGCTGCCTCGCGTTTCTTGCTGCGCCGGCGGGCACCGGCCTCGCCGCCGCCGAGTAACTCGAGCACCATGCTCTCGAGCTCCTGCCGGCGCACGAGCTCGAGGATCGCGACGTTGTCGTTGACGAGCGTGCGGCACAGTCGATCGCGGATGTCCGTGGTCGCCGAGATCCGCAGCGTGACGATGCCGGCGCCTGGCTCGCTCTGCGGCAGCGGCTCCACGTTCTGTACGCCGTCGATCAGCTTCAGCATCGACACGAGCCCGCCCGGGTTCGGCGCGCGCACCGTGATATCGACGCGCAGGCCCTGGCCGAACTCGGTGGACAGCTCGAGCTCGGTGCCGGCCCAGGAGATCTTGCCGCGGTCGAGCACCAGCAGCCGATCACAGGTCTCGCTGATCTCGGTCAGGATGTGGCTCGAGACGATCACGGTGTGCGCTCCGCGCAGGCTGCGCACCAGATCGCGCATCTCGACGATCTGCACCGGGTCGAGGCCCGAGATCGGCTCGTCGAGCACCACCACCTCCGGCCGGTGCACGATCGCCTGGGCGATGCCGACGCGCTGCTTGAACCCGTGCGACAGCGTGCCGATCAGCTGACCCCGCACCTCGCCGAGCTCGGTCTGCTCCACGGCATCGTCTACCAGCTTGTCGAGCCCGCTCTGGGCGGTGCCGCGGAGCCGTGCGGCGAAGCGCAGGTACTCGCGGACCGTCATGTCTTCGTAGAGCGGCGGCCGGTCCGGCAGGTATCCGATCTTGCTGCGGACCTTGTCGGGCTCGGCCACGACGTCCACGCCTCCGACCTGCACCGAGCCGCTAGTGGGCAACAGGTCGCAGGCCAGGACTCGCAGCGTCGTGGTCTTGCCGGTGCCGTTCAGGCCGAGCAACCCCACGATCTCGCCCTGATGGATGTCCGCGGTGAGCGGGCCGATTGCCCGCCGGTCACCGTAGTATTTGTACAGATCTCGGATCTGAATCACGTCGACGTCCCGTCTCTTGGTTCCACCGCCGAAAAATGCTTCTCGCGTTTACTACAAAGTTTCGGCGCATGGGACCCAGGAAGCTCCGGATTTATTCCCGCCCGAGCGCAGGCTCGGCGCCGGGCTCCGCGCCTGGGCAATGGGCCGGATCCTGTTAGGCTGGCGCCGACCGTGTCCCCGAGAGAGCTGTCCGAGCGTATCGTCCAGGTGGCCAGGGCCCTCGGATTCTCTCGCGTGGGCTTCGCCTCGGCGCAACCGTTGGAAGAGGGTCGAGACCGGCTCGATGCCTTTCTTGCCGCTGGTTACGACGGCGCGATGGACTACTTGTCCGAGGGCCCGCGCCACGACCCGAGACAGCTCTTGCCCGAGGCCAAGAGCGTGATCGTGGTCGCGCTCTCGTACGGCAACACGCCGGACCCGCCGCCGCGCTCCGGCGCCCTCACCGGTCGCCTCGCCCGCTACGCGCAGGGCGACGATTATCACCTGGTTCTCAAGGACAAGCTCGCAGCGCTCGAGCGTGCGTTGCCCGAGCTCGTCGGTCACCCGGTGCGAACGCGCGCCTGCGTCGACACCGCGCCGCTCCTCGAGCGCGAGCTCGCCGCGCGAGCCGGCCTCGGCTTTCATGGCAAATCGACGCTGGTGATCGCGCCCGGCCTCGGTAGCTACGTGCTGTTCGGCGAGCTGCTGGTCGATGTCGAGCTCGAGGCGACGCCGCCCGCTGCCCTGCCCCAGAGCTGCGGCAGCTGCCGCGCTTGCCTCGACGCCTGCCCGACGCAAGCCTTCGTCGCGCCGCACCTGCTCGACGCGCGCCGCTGCGTCTCTTATCTGACCATCGAAGCGACCGGCGCCATCCCCGCCGAGCTACGCCGCGGGCTGGGTGACCGAGTGTTCGGCTGCGACGCTTGCCAGGAGGTCTGCCCCTACAACCAGGGAGCGAGCGCGCAAAAGGCCCCGAACCTGCTCTCGCCACGCCCGGACCGAGCCGAGCTCGATCTGGTAGCGCTGCTCGAGCTCGGCTCGGCCGGCTATCGCAAGCTCGCGCGCCGCACCGCGCTGCGCCGCGTGAACCGCGTGACGCTCCAGCGCAACGCCGCGATCGCGCTCGGCAACAGCGGAAGCGCCGCGGCCGTCGCGCCGCTCGTGAGCGCGCTCGAGAACAACCCGAGCGCGCTCGTCCGCAGCCACGCTGCCTGGGCGCTCGGCGAGCTCGCGCCGGAGCTCGATCCAGCGTCGCGCGCCGCGCTACGACGGGCTGCCGAGTCCGACGGCGACGGCGACGTCCGCGCCGAAGCGCGCGCCGCGCTCGAAGCGGCGGATTAGGGCGCGGGCCCGAACAGCGCGGCGGCCTTTTGCTCGCGGGTATCGCGCATCTCGAAATCGTCGTTCGTGCGCGGGAAAATCGGGGAACGCGCCAGGAGCTCGAGGCCCTTCTGTACGCGCGCGGTCTTCGAGAACGCGAGGTTCAGCTCGTCGGGGTCGTCACCGCTCAGATCGTAGAGCTCGGGCAACGCCGCCTCCAGCGACAGCACCAGCTTGTACTGGGATGCCGGGTCGACGAAGCCCACCCGCACGAGCACGTCCTTCGAGGCCCCGACCACCAGCAGGGGAAAACGCCGCTTCGGCGGCTCGGGCAGGGCATAGCCGAGCAGGTCCTGGCCGTGAAAGCCGCGGCCGTTCAGCGTCGGATCGAAGAAGCGGCCGAGCGTCGGCGCGACGTCTACCAGGGACACCTTCTCGTCCACCCGCTTCGGCGCCACGCCCGGCACGTGCAGCACCAGCGGCACCCGGATCAGGTCCTCCCACAGGAACACCGAGTGCATCCAGAACCCGTCGCGGCCCATCGACTCGCCGTGATCGGAGACGAACAACACGATGGTCTTGTCGAGGCGCTTGCGCTCCTCCAGCCCGCGCAGCAGCCGCCCGAACTCCGCGTCGATCGAGCGGGCCACGGCGCGGTAGCGGAACGCGAGCTCGTCCGGCTCGTCCGTGATCCCGTAACGGCGCGCCTGGTTCTCGACGTGCTCCTGATCGAGCTGCGCCCAGTTGTGCTGATCGAAGTTGAACAGCCACAAGAGCAGGGGCCGGCTGCGCTTCTGGTCGAGCTCCACCAGCGCGCGGTCGACCAGCGCCTGTGCGGTGGGCTGCTGCGCGCCGTAGCCCCAGACCTGGAGCTCGGCGGGGTAGTCCTCGATCGCGTGCGCGTTCTCGAACGAAAACTCCGGTCGCAGCTTGCTCAAGAACTCGTGCGCGCTCTTGGCGATGATCAGCGTGGTCTCGTAGTTCGCGCGCTTGGCCACACGCAACAGGTCGTTTTCCGGCGTCTGCGAGACGTCGTAGTTACCCCCCGTGAGCGCGGGCAGAGAGCGCAGCGTGTCGGAGCCGACCGAGTAAGCGCGCCGGAAATCGAGCGAGCGTTCGGCGAACTCTTGTAGCGCGGGCATGAGCTCGCGGTTCTGCGCCGCGTCGCGCCGGAGCGAGTCCACGTAGTAGACGATCACGTCGTAGCGCGCCTGGCCTCCGCGCAGCTGCCGGAGTGCGTCCCACACTTCGGGCGGCTCGGACAGCGGCTCGGCCCACTGGGGCGCGACCGAGGTGTTGCGCAGGGCGTAGCGTGTCTTCACGCGTTCGATGCGCGCCATGTGCATGCCCGGCCAGTTGAAGGGATCGGCGAAGAACGTCTCGGCAACTTGCAGGCGCCGAAGCATGCGCCCCACGTACGCCTCTTCGAGCCACACGTGCTTCAGGCTGTCGTCGAACCAGGTCCTCGGGCGCGACCAGACGATGGTCAGCGCGCACCAGACGCCGGCCGCGACGGCCAACACCCGGAGAACGCGGGCCGGAAGCGCCGAGAACGAGAGCCTCCGCAACCACAGGGCGTAGGCGCTGCCGAAGAACAGCGCTGCCACGAACTCCAGCAGCGTGTGCAACCGCGGATAGAGCGCCACGTATTGCGTTAGATCGAGGTAGGTGGTCGTGGCACCGCCGAGGAACAGGCTGCCCGCGATCGCGAGGTAGGCTTTGCCGCGCAGAAGGAGCGACTCGAAGCCTCGCAGGATGAACCAGCTACCGACCAGCGCCGCGAAGCCGCAAGCACCCGAGAACACGGCCGGGCCGATGAACTTCAGCGGGCTGTGCTCGAGCTTGTCCGTGGAGAAGGTCGAAATCGCGGTGCTCAGGCTGCCGAGCGCTGCGACCGTCGCGTAGACCCAGGGGGCAAGCTTGGCCTTGCGGGGCGCCCAGAACGAAAACCGCGCGAGCCCGCGCTCGAGCGAAACCAAGCCGAACGCGAGCGCGCCGAACCCGGCCCCCACCGCCGAGTACAGACCGAGCGACCCGACGTAGTGCCCCGACAACGCCGACGGCGGGATCCCGGAGCGCACCAGCGCGTCCGCCACTACCAGCGACCAGGCGCTGAGCACCCCGGCCACGACCCCGATTGAAAGGCCGCTCGACGCGGAACTGGAGCGCGTCGGGTCGAGAGTATTCACGATCGGCTGAACGGGGGCGGCGATCACAGAAAAAGGGCGCGGGGGGCGGGTCTGGGCGAGCCCCAGGATAGGCGGGCGGCTCGAGACTTGTCACGCCGGGACCGCCCGCGCACGCTCAAGTTCGAGCGCGTGGTATGGGAGGCGGCGATGAGTCAGCCGCACTGGCCGAGCCCCAGCGCCCCGCCGCGAGAACCGTCCTTTCGGATGTCGTCGCGAAGGCTCGGGGTGTACGTGCTGTTCGCCTCCCTGGCCGTGCTGTTCCTCGCGACGCTGGTGGGGTACTTCGTGACCCGCGCAGACAGTGCCAATTGGCGTGGCGCGACGACTCCGGCGCCGCCCGCGGGCCTGTGGCTGTCCACGCTGCTGGCGCTCGCCATCAGCGCTGCGCTCGAGAGCGCGCGGCGCGCTGCGCGTAGCAATCGGCTCGCAGCCTTGCCGGGGCGGCTCCGGCTCGGGATGGTCCTGGCCCTCGCGTTCCTCGCGGTACAGGCGGTCAATTGGTACAGCCTGCACGGCGTGGCCTTCGGCAACGACCAGCCGGCGCACGTCGTGGTCGGTTTCTACCTGCTCACCGGGCTTCACGCGGCGCACGTGATCGGCGGCTTCGTGCCGCTCGGCATCGTCCTGAACGGCGCAGTGGCCCGTGAGTACTCGAGCTCGCGCCACGAAGGCGTGAGTCTGTGCGCCGAGTACTGGCACTTCCTGGCCGTGGTCTGGCTGGTGTTGTTCGCGACGCTCGAGCTGTTCGGATGAGTCGGGTCCGTCTGTTCTGGGATTTCTTCGGACCCACGGCTTCGAAGACCGCGGAACACTTCCGCAGGCACCTCGAAGAGTTCCTGCTGAAGAACTCCGTCGCCGGGTGCGAGACGGGGACCTGCTCGTCGGGGCCGGGCCACGAAGCCGCATTTTGCGTCGCGCCGCTCGAGACGAGCCCGGGCCTGGAGCGCGCGCTCCGGCCGCGCCGCAGCGAGCCCCTGCCCTAAGTCCATTTCAAGCGCGGCTTACCTACGGGAACAGCCGGTCCACGCTCCAGCTCGTCCCGTGGAGCTGGTAGCGCAGCCGATCGTGCAGCCGGTGCGGCCGTGAGCTCCAGAGCTCCACGACCTCGGGCAGCACCGAATAGAGCCCCCAATGCGGCGGGCGCTCGACGCGCGTGCCATCGAAGCGGCGCTCGGTCTCCGCGAAGCGCGCCTCGAGCTCCTGGCGCGAAATCACGACGCGGCTCTGATCGGAAGCCCACGCCCCGAGCTGGCTCTCGCGCGGCCGCGAGGCGAAGTAGCGATCCGATTCGTCGGCGCTCGCGCGTTCGGCTCGGCCTTCGACGCGCACCTGCTTCATGGTCTCGACCCAGAAGAACACCAGCGCCACCTGCGGGTTCTGCTCGATCTCCCGGCCCTTGCGGCTCTCGTAGTTCGTGACGAACTGGATCTTTCCCGAGGCGAGCCCCTTGAAGAGCACGATGCGCGCAGAGGGTCGTCCGTCGCTCACCGTAGCCAACGTCATCGCATCCGGCTCGACGGCTCCGCGCTCGCGCGCCTCCGCGTGCCAGCGCGTGAGCGTGAGCAAGGGATCGCGATCGATTTCGGTGACTGACATGCTCGCGAAAGGTGCGCGTAGCCGCGCAGATACGCAATCCAGAGCCGTTTCGAAGCGTGGTTGCGGCGATTCGCCGCGCCCGTTTCGGCCCCAGAGCCAGAGCCCCGGGGCACCCCAACGAAATCCGAGCTATAACCGCGGCCTGTCGCGGGCGAGCACAGCCGCTCTACGACACCGAAAAGGAAACGTATGCGAATCCTGGTTACCGGCGGAGCCGGCTTCATCGGAAGCCACATCGCCGAAGGGCTACTCGAGGCAGGTCATGAGGTCGCGGTGCTGGACAACCTCAGCACCGGACACCGGAAGAACGTCCCCGCAGCGGCCAAGTTCTACGAGTGCGATCTGCGAAACGACGATCTCACCCGCAGCACGCTCCGCGATTTTCGGCCCGAGGCCGTCTCGCATCAAGCAGCGCAAGCCAGCGTTGCGATCAGCGTCCGCGATCCGCGGCTGGACGCGGCCGTCAACGTGCTCGGCGGGCTGAACCTGCTGGAAGCGTGCACCGAGCAGGGCTCGCAGGTGCGCCGCTTCGTGTTCGCGAGCACGGGAGGAGCCATCTACGGCGAAGTACCGGCAGAGCTTCGCGCCGACGAGGCCACGGTGGCACGACCGAGTAGCCCGTACGCGATCCACAAGCTGGCGTTCGAGGGCCTGCTCGCCTGCTATCGCGACACCCGCAATCTACCGAGCACGATCTTGCGCTACGCGAACGTGTACGGGCCGCGTCAAGATCCGCACGGCGAGGCCGGCGTCGTAGCCATCTTCTTCGCGGCCGCGCTGGCCGGAAAGAAGCTGCGGGTCAACGGACGCAGCCAGGCCGGCGACGCGGGCTGCGTGCGCGACTACGTCTACGTCGCGGACGTCGTCCGCGCGAACATCCTGGCGCTCGACGGTCGCGTCGAGCAGCCGATCATGAACATCGGCACCGGCGAGGCCACGACCACGGAGGAGCTCGCGCGCGGCATCTGCCAGCGGCTGGGCGTCGAGCAAACCTTCGAATACGGCGTGCCCCGGCTGGGCGACCTCGAGCGCAGCGTGCTCGATGCGAGCATCGCGTTTCGTTACATCGGCACGCCGGTTCCGCTCGCGGAAGGGCTCGATCGCACCAAGGTCTTCTACACGGAGCGACGCGACTAATGCGCTGCACGCCGGCCCCTCGGCTCTCGCGCCACACCGCGGTGCTCGCCGCACTGCTCGTGGCGTGTACGACCCGGGGCCTGCACGTCGATCCGCCGCCCCGCGCCGCCGCGTCCTCACCCGGGCAGCGTGCGGGCGGCCCCGAGCCCCAGCAAGCCGGTGGCCAGGCGCCGGACGCGCCGCCCGGCGCCGTGCTGGACGAGGCGGAGGCGGAGGACGACTTGCTTTTCGAAGCAGAAGCCGAGCGGCCTCGCGTTCACCCGCTCGACGGCTACGACGCGACCCGGTTGCGCGAGGCCGTGCAGAACGATCTCGGCTCGCTCGGCTCGATCTCACTCGGCGCCCCGAGCGCGGGCGCGCTCCTGAACGGCGTACGCGCCGAAGACGGGCCGCTGTTCAAGCTCCAGAACCCCTCCGGCGCCTTCGCCACGCAGGAAACCCTCGACTACCTGTGTGCGGCGATCCGCCGCGTCCAGTCGGAGTTCCCGGGGACACCCGCGCTGGCGCTCGGTCACATCAGCGCCAAAGAAGGCGGGCCGCTGAGCCCGCACATCAGCCACCAGGCGGGGCGCGACGTCGACATCTCGTTCTACTATCGCGATTCATCGCCCTGGTACTCCCGCGGCACCAAGCAGAATCTCGACCTGCCGCGGACCTGGGCGTTCGTGCGCGCGCTCGTGATCGAGACCGATGTCGACATGATCTTGATCGATCACTCGATCCAGACGCTGCTCGAGGCCTACGCGCTGTCCGCAGGCGAGAACGCCGAGTGGGTGCGCAGCCTGTTCCACGGCGGCGCGGGCGGGATGCGCCGCATCATTCGCCACGCGCCCGGGCACGCCACGCACCTGCACATCCGCTTCTTCAACCCCGTGGCTCAGGAAACAGGCCGGCGGGTCGCCCCGATCTTGCACGAGCTCGGCCTCCGGAAGGCTCCGCCGAGCTTCATCCGCTACCGCGCTCGGCGCGGCGACACGCTGGGAAAGATCGCCAAGCGCTTCCACACCACCGTTCCCGCGCTGAAGAGCGCGAACGGGCTCCGAACCAGCAAGATCCGCGAAAACCGCAGCTACCGGATCCCGGTCGGGCCGAAGAAGGGTCCCGCAATCAGCCCGCCGCTGCGCTTCCCGCCACGGCGCATACCGCCCGAGCCGGCGGCGCAGCCGGCGCGCATGTCGGCGCGAGACACACCATAATTCGCCGCCGGTTCGACTCGAGCGTTACGCGGTCGTAGCGTTGGGGGATGTCCGTTCGAATCCCCGCCCACCGTATGCATCGCCGGCCCCCCGCGAGGGTGCTGGCTGCGAGGCTCGCCCCCGAGGCCCAGCGTCGCGCCGAGCTCGCGCTGTTCGCCGCGGCCGCGACGTTCGCGTGCCTGGCCTCGCTGGTGACGCTGCTGCTCGGCGGCTAGCGCGCGGCGTTCAGGCTTCCTGGCCGTCCTCGTTCTTGCGGCCCGTCAGCTTGCCTTCAATCAGCGCGTACAAGATCGCGACGGCGGTGTGCAGCCGGTTCTCCGCCTGATCGAAGATCACCGATTGCGGTCCGTCCGCGACCTCTTCCGTCACTTCCTCGCCGCGGTGCGCCGGCAGGCAGTGCATGAAGATCGCGTCCGGTTTGGCGAGGCCCATCAGCCTGCGCGTCACCTGATACGGCTGGAGCGCGCGCTGGCGCTGCGCCCGCTCGTTGTCGTCGTCGCCCATCGAGAGCCAGACGTCCGTGTACAGCGCGTCGGCACCGCGCGCCGCCTCTTCCGGATCTTCCGTGATCAGCAGCGAGGCGCCGTTCGCCTCCGCCACTTCGCGGGCTTCGTCGACCATCGTCTGTGAAACCGTGTAATTTTTTGGCGTCGCGATCGCGCAGTCGACGCCGCACAGCGCTGCGGCTTCCATCAAGCTGACGGCCACGTTGTTGCCGTCGCCGAAGTAGGCGATGCGGCGGTGCTTGAGCGAGCCGCGGTGCTCGAGCAAGGTCAACATGTCGGCCACGCTCTGGCAGGGATGATGAGAATCGGTCAGGGCGTTGATCACCGGCACCGACAGCACCTTGGCGAAGCGCTCGACGTCTTCGTGCCGGTAGGTGCGGGTCACGAACGCGCGGGTGTAGCGACTGATCACCCGACCCGTGTCCTCGATCGTCTCGCCGCGGCCGAGCTGCAGGTCGTTCGGCCCGAGGATGATCGGGCTACCGCCCAGGCGCGACACGGCCGCCTGGAACGAGATGCGCGTGCGCGTCGACGGCTTCGTGAAGTACAGGCAGACGCTCTCGCCGGAAAGCAAGGAGCGCCGGCCGTGCGGGCTCGCCTTGAACTTTCGCGACCGGTTCAGCAGGTACTTGAAGTCCGCCTTGCTGAGGTCGAGGGTGCGCAGCAAATCTTTCATCCTGGCCTCCGAAAGCGCGCTTCCGTATCACCTTCGGATGTCGACGTCACGCGGCTAGCGTCATAGCCCCGCGATTTTGGACACGAATTCGCGGGCGGAGCCGGTTTCGACTTGGTGAGGGCTGGCTTCGGCACTACCTTGCCCGCCCATGGCAAACCCCACGGCAGTATTGAGCACGTCGCTCGGTGACATCACGGTCGAGCTCTTCCAGGACAAGATGCCGCTGACCGCAGGAAATTTCATCAAGCTGGCCAAGTCGGGCTTCTACGACGGCCTGCATTTCCACCGCGTGATCAACGGCTTCATGATCCAGTTCGGCTGTCCCAACAGCAGGGATCCCGAGAGCCCCCGCGCCGGCACCGGAAACGGTCCCGACGGCCGGATCCAGGACGAGCACCCCGCCGACGCCAAAATTTCGAACGAGCCCGGCACGCTGTCGATGGCCAACACCGGCCAGCCCAACAGCGGCAGCTGCCAGTTCTTCATCAACACCGTCCACAACTCGTACCTGGACTGGTTCACCCCTGGCCCCTCCAAGCACCCGGTCTTCGGCAAGGTGACCTCGGGCATGGACGTGGTGAAGAAGATCGAGAGCGCCCCCACGGGAGCCAACGATCGCCCGCGGCCGCCGATTCAGATGGTGAAGGTGACGATCAACGAGTGACCTGGACACGTCAGCTACCAGCTGTCAGCTATCGGCTCACGCACGCTGACGGCTGACAGCTGATAGCCAGCTCTCACTCGGGAAGCAGCGCCGCCGCGGCGTAGATCATCGCCGCGTTCCAGTTGATCGCCACCTCGTTCGTATTGAAGTCGGTCGCAGCATCGACCCAGACGGTGGCTTGCCTGGCGTTGGCGTCGCGCGACCACGGCCCGCCCACGAGCAGGCCGGGCCACGGCTCCGGGTTGCTGTCGGCGACCGACGGGCGGTGGTGCGGATAGAACGCGGGGTCGTGACCGATGCCCGTCACGAACGAGCGCCCGTAGTAGTTGCGCCCGAGCAGGTGATCGAGCGCCATGGCGATGCCGTCCTTGTTCTTGGGATCCGGCACCAGCTGGTCGTACACACCGAAGTTCAGCGCGGTGCGCGCCACGACGCCGTTGATGCCCCAGTAGTACTGGAGGCCCGTGTCGCGGCCGTATGGGTGCGCCAAGGCGGCATTTCGTAGCTGTTCGAGGCCGAGGCCGAGGTTCGTGGTCAACCTGCTCACGATCTCGGGGTCCCTGCCCTCGCGGTCCGCGAGCAGATAGGTGAACGTTGCGAGGTTGTTCAGGTTCGGCCAATCCCAGAGCTGATCGATCACCAGCATGCCGGCCTTCGACTCGAACATCTCGAGCGCCTCCGCGTCCCCCGTGAGCGCCCAGATCTCGGCTGCTGCCCAGAGCCGGTCGTCGGCGTCCGTGCTCCAGTAGCCTCCGGTGAAGCGCATCGAGAGGCCGTCGCCGCCGCTGATCGGGCTGGGGTTCGCCTTCAAGAACTCCCAGCCGGCGAGCGCTGCCTCGCGATACTGTGCGGCGAGCTCGTCGTCGAAGCCCGCGAACGAGCGGGCAGCGTGCGCGACGACCGCCGTGAAGTCCGCCGTCGCGGTGCTGGTGACGGGCGCCATGTAGCGAGGAGCGACGGACGCCTCCGGCGAGACCATCGCGTCGAACGTGCGCGTGGTCACGCGATCGGAGACGCCGCCTCCCTCCATCTGCATGCCCAACAGCCAGTCGAGCTGGAAGCGGCATTCGTCGAGATACTGCGGCAGCCCGCGCGGATCTTCGACACCGAACTCGAGCTCACGGAGCGCCGGGAATTGGTCCCAGGCAAACAGCATGTTCGCTAGCGAGAGCGAGCCGTTGTTGACGTACTTCCCGTAATCACCGGCGTCGTGCCAGCCGTAGAGCGCCGGCTGCTTCTGGTTCGGCTTCCCGAACTCGTCGAGTAGCCCGTCCTCGAGGTGGCAGGCATCGTGGTGAAAATGCGTCCCCTCGTGGTCGACGTTCACGGCCACGCCGCAGCGCTGGCCGTACATGCCCATCATCAGCACGCGCGCGACCTCGACCATCACGTCCGGAGCGATGCGAAACTCGGGCGAGTCGCCGACACCCTCGGCAACCACGCGAAAGCGGCCGGTCTGCGTGACCTCGCTGAAGTCCGCGACGTAGAGGTTGGCCTCGCCCGTGTCGGGGCTGGTTTGCGCCGCGACGGCCTGCCCTTCGAACACGACCTCGCCGGAGTCGCTCACGACCCGAAACGCGCCGCTGCCGCCGACCAGGGTCGCGCGCTTGATGCGGTCGGGCAAGAAGCCGACGCTGTTCAGGCGCACCTCGTGCGCGACGATCGACTCGCACTCGCCGCCCACCTTTCGCTCATCGGCGCCGCACACCTCTTTGCCCGGATCGCAGGCGAGCAAACCCAACGAGGCCAGCGTCGTCGCGCCGATCGGGAACCGGTACCAGGTCATGGGGGCTTCTCTAGCTCAGGCGCCGGACCGCGCCAGCGACGGCGCGAGGAAGGCGTTCTGACTAGACACGTCCGCTCAGGGCGTGGCGCACAGATCTTCGGGTCCCTTGCGGACGTGTGCCACGGCAAACTCGCTGAAGACGTCCGGCTCGAAGCAATCGCTGCGCAGGGTGTAACCCCAGGCGGCCGCGGCCCAGCGCACGTCGAGCAGCGGGTCCGGCGTCAGCACCAACCGGCGCTGCCTGCCGTACTGCGCGCAGCTCGGGTCCTCGGGCAGCGTGTCCATCCAGGCCACCGCCTCGGCGATCTCGTCGTCGCAGCCCGTGCAGTTGTAGACCACGACGATCGCGCCGTGTTCGAGCGAGTGGACCCAGTTGCCGCGCGCCACCGGCGCCTCGTAGTGCTTGAAGTCGGCCCACACGCCGTAGTGGTTGCCGGAGCTCGGCGGATTGGACGCGTAGCTCAGGCTGCTACACGCCGCGACGTGCGAAGCGCCCGTGGGAGTCTCCTGGGTGACCACGGCTCCGCACTCGCTGCCGTCGGCTGGCTCCGGCGGAAATTCGCCGCTGGTCCCCGCGACGCTCGCGGCGTCCGCACCGCAGCCCGTGGGTCCCTTCCCGCCCGTTCCCAGCGTCGTGGGTCCGGGCTCGTCGTCTGCTCCGCACGCAGAGAGCGCGAGGCACAGAAAGGCGACAACGGGATCCAGGGCTTTGAAGCGACGCATTTCAACCCTGTAAGTACGTCAAAACCGCAAACAGCGTCGACCCCGTGCCCTGTCGAGATTCGCCATGGCCGCCTGGGGCGGAAAAATCGAACGAGGCCGCGTTCCGGCCGCATGGCAGCTCGCGCGGGTCGCGTTGGAGCGCCGTGTCCAATTCGCGTCCAAATCGGGCTCTGTGGTTGACGGTGCGCACGTTGCGCGGCACCCTTTGCGGGACTCACGATGCGGCGTGCGCCACTGATTGCTTTGGGCTGCTTGGCGGGGCTGCTCGGATGTAGCGTGCAGGACGGCACCGACACTCCGGCTCCGACTCCGACCGCGAGCACGCCGATGCAGGGTCCGATGATGCCGCCGTCGTCCGGGGGCGGCATGCCGGGCGTCGAGCCGCCGCCCTCGGCGATGTGCGCCGCGCCCGTCGGTGCGCCGGCACCCGCGGCGCTCTTGACCCGCGCGCAGTACAACGCCGTGGTCGCCGATCTGCTCGGGGACACGACCCGACCGGCGAGCTCGTTCCCGCCCGAGAATCAGGTCGACGGCTTCAACAACAACCTGAACGCGCACCAGGCGAGCCCGCTGCTCGTCGAAAAATACCTGGAGTCGGCGGAGAAGCTGGCCGCAGCCGCCGTCGCGAGCCGCCTCGAGACACTCGCGCCCTGCCAGCCGGAGCAAACCCCGCTCACGTGCGGTAAGTCGTTCACCCAGACCTTCGGGCATCAGGCCTTCCGCCGCCCGCTCTCGCCGATCGAGCTGCAGATCTTCGACGGCCTGTTCGAGCGCAGCTACGCCGCCTCGGGCTACGCGTTCGCGGTCGAGATGGTGCTGAACGCGATGCTGCAATCGCCTCAGTTCCTGTACCGCTTCGACACCCAGCTCGCGCCGCCCACGCCCGAGAAGGGCGCGGTGCCGCTCGCGCCGCACGAGCTTGCGTCGCGCATGGCCTTCTTCTTGACCGGGTCGACCCCCGACAGCGAGCTGATGCGGTTCACCGACAGCAACCTGCTCGAGCTGGACGAAGACGTGGCCAAGCAAGCGAGGCGCCTGCTCGCGACCGACCGCGCCAAGGAGATGGTCCGCGAGTTCCACCATCAGTGGTTGAAGTTGGATTCGCTGCCCGCCCTGATGCGCATCCCCACCGAGAGCGACCAGGGCATGCTCGTCGGCCCGGATCTTTTGGGCTCGCTCGATCACTTCATCGATCAGGTGTACTGGGGCAGCGGCAAGGTCTCCGAGCTGTTCTCGTCGAAGACGGTGTTCGTCTCGCCTGCCCTGGCCCCGCTGTACGGCGTAGCCGCTCCGAGCTCCGGCTTCGCGCCGATCGAGCTGCCCGATCGCGCGGGCCTCCTGACCCAGCCGGCGATCCTGTCGCTGCTCGCGCACCCCGATCAGTCCGCGCCCGTGCTGCGCGGCGTGTTCGTGCGTCAGACGCTGATGTGCCTCGAGGTGCCGCAGCCGCCGCCCGGCGCCAACACCACGCCGCCCGATCCCGATCTGTCGGGCACCACGCGCGACCGCTTCCGCGAGCACACGCAGAAGGAAGAGTGTGCGGGCTGCCACTCGTTGTTCGACGGGCTCGGCTACACGCTCGAGTCGTACGACCAGCTCGGTCGCTACCGCACCACCGAGAAGAACCTGCCGATCGACCACACGGGGCAGATCCGAGGTTCGGGCGCGCTCGGGCTCGACGGCCCGCTCGCCGACGTGCAGGAGCTGGCGGAGAAGCTCCGGAACAGCCAGGCAGTGCGCGACTGCATGGCCACCACCTGGTACCGCTACGCGATGGGCCGCGCGCTGACCGAGGACGACTCGTGCAGCGTCGACGAGGTCAAGGCCGCCTTCGATCAATCCAACGGCGATCTGCGCGAGCTCTTGGTGGCGATCACGCTGAGCACGGGCTTCCGCTATCGCGCGGCCGTCACGGAGACCATGCCATGAGCGACAAGCTACGGCGCCACACGCTTCGGCAGCGCATCGGCCGGCGCGAGCTCTTGCTCGGCGCGGGCGGCCTCGCCGTCGGGCTGCCATTGATGTCCTCGCTCTCGGGCAGGGCGCGCGCCGCCGAAGGCGAGGCGCCGAAGCGCCTGGTGCTGATGTACACGCCGAACGGCGTGATGATGGACGCCTGGAAGCCGCTCAACGTCACGTCCGAGACCAGCTTCGACCTGAACGCGACCCACGCCTCGCTCGCCGCCCACAAGGACCGGCTCACGTTCTTCAACGGCGTAGACCTGAAGATCGCCGACAACTCCCAGTTCCCCGGCGGCCTCCACCAGCGCGGCATCGGCTGCCTGTTCACGAATCGCGAGCTGCAGAGCGGCACGGATTTCGTGGACGGCTGCGGCCAGCGCTCGGGGTGGGCCAACGGCATCAGCGTGGATCAGGAGGTCGTGAAGACGATCGGCCAGGACACGCTCTTGCCGAGCCTCGAGCTCGGCGTGCACGCGCTCGACAACGACGTGCAGGGGCGTATCGCCTACGCCGGCCCGGCGCGGCCGCTACCGCCGATGAACGATCCCACGGCGGTCTTCGATCGCCTGTTCTCGTCGCTCGGGCCAAACGCCGGAACCGAGATGGACCAGCTGCGCCTGCGCCGCAAATCGGTGCTCGACGTGGTGCAGGACCAATTCACGGCCGTGGGTCCGCGGCTCTCGAGCGACGACCGGGCCAAGCTCGACTCGCACCTCACGCTGGTGCGCGACGTCGAGCGCCGCCTCACCGCGGGCGGCACGCCGAACGACTGCCAGCCGCCCGAGCGCCCCTCGCTGATCGACGCCAGCTCCGAAGCCGACATCCCGAAGATCGCCGACCTCGAGATCGACCTGTTGGCGCTGGCCTTCGCCTGCGATCTCACGCGAGTGGCCTCGATTCAATTCTCTACCTCGCTGAACCGCGTCCGCTACCCGTGGATCGACGCAACCGGCGAAGGTCACCTGCTCTCGCACTCCGGAGTGAGCGACAACTCCGCACGCGTCCAGCTCGAAGCGCGCGACGCCTTCCATGCCTCGCGCCTGGCTCGCCTGCTCGACAAGCTGAGTCAAATCCCGGAGGGCAACGGCACCGCGCTCGACAACACGCTGGTCTTGTGGGGCAACGAGGTCGCGATCGGCGCGACCCACGCTCACACGGACATGCCGCTGTTGATGGTCGGGGGCGGCTGGTACTTCCGCACCGGTCGCGCGCTCACCTATCAGAAGGCGAACCACGCCGATCTGCTGGTCTCTGTCCTGAACGCGATGGGCGTCCCCGCCACGACGTTCGGCAATCCCGAGTACTGCAGCGGCGAGCTTTCCGGTCTGGTCTGAAAGGCGCCTCGGCCAGCTCGCGTTTCCGCGCAGTCTTACCGGCCGAGCGGGCGCTCACTGGGCAGATCCGATGTCACGAGTACCTCGGCGACAGCTGGGGAGTGTCGTTTTCTCACCCCAAGGGCTTCACTCCGGTTTGCACCACCGAGCTCGGTGAGGTCGCGAAGCTGAAGCCGGAGTTCGACGAGCGGAACGTCCAGGTGCTCGGGCTGAGCGTCGACTCGGTCGAGGATCACCGCCGCTGGCAGGGCGACATCGAGGAGACCCAGGGGACACGCCTGAACTTCCCGCTGCTCGGCGATCCCGATCGCAAGATCGCGAGCCTCTACGACAGGATTCACCCGAACGCGAACGACACGCTCACGGTGCGTTTCGTTGCAGCTCACCTCCCAGAACAGCGTCGCAACTCCGGTGAATTGGAAAGACGGGCAGGACTGCATCATCGTGCCGTCGGTCTCCGACGCCGACGCGAAGGCCAAGTTTCCGAAGGGGTTTCGCGCGGTCGAGCCGTACCTCCGGATCACGCCCCAGCCCAACAAGTAGTGCCGAGCTCGAGGCTCGCGCCCCCGCTGGCTGAACGCATCGCGGGCCGGCCGCTGCTCGAACGGCGACAAGGCGTTGTCGTCCTGAATCAACTGAGTTACGAGTTCGAGCATGCGTTGGATATCGCTTGCTTACGCTGGCGCAGTGTTCGTCTCCTCACTCGCCGCGCACGCTCAGGGCTCGGACAAGGTGGCTGCGGAGGCGCTTTTTTCCGAAGGTCGCCGGCTGATGGCCGAGGGCCGGATCGCCGAGGCCTGTCAGAAGTTCGAGGCGAGCCAGAAGATCGATCCCGGCGTCGGCACCTCGTTGAACCTGGCCGAGTGCTACGAGCGCAGCGGAAAGACGGCCAGCGCCTGGGCTCAGTTCCGCGAGGCAGTGTCGCTCGCGCGAGCCACCGGCTCGGCGGATCGTGAGCAGCTGGCGCGGGAACGCGCCGAAGCACTGGAGAAGCGCCTGGCGCGCCTCACGATCTCGATCCAGGGCGCGGCCCCTTCGGGCCTCGAGG
Organism: Polyangiaceae bacterium; assembly: GCA_025937835.1. Taxonomy (GTDB): domain Bacteria; phylum Myxococcota_A; class Polyangia; order Polyangiales; family Polyangiaceae; genus PMG-095. Next base: position 7,546 of record JAICQO010000040.1, on the reverse strand, counting down.
TGCGGCGCGACGGCGCTCGGCTCGACCCGGCAGAGCTCGGGATCGCGATCCCGGTAGACCCCGGCAGTCACGCCGTCACGGCCTCGGCGCCCGGAAGAGCGGCGTATTCGACGACCGTCGACGTCACGGGCGACGGCGCGCTCGTCAACGTCGAGATCCCCGAGTTGCCCCCGGAGGCGGCGAGCCCTCCCCCGCCTGCGTCGAGCGTCTCGACGGCGCTCGACACGAGCAGCAGCAGCAGCAGCAGCAGCAGCTCGCAGAAAACCTTGGCGGCGGTCGCGCTCGGCCTGGGCGGCGCAGGTCTGATCGTCGGTGGCCTATTCGGTTTCAAGGCCTCTTCCAGCTGGGACGACGCGAAGGCGGAGTGCAGCGACTACCCCTACGGGTGTGGTCCGGAGGGCAAGAGCCTCGAAGACGACGCGCGTTCGCAAGCCCTGCTGTCCACGATCGGTTTCGGCGCCGGCATCGCGCTGGTCGCGACGGGTGCGGTGCTCTGGTTCACCGCAGGTTCGAGCTCGGACGCGCCGACCGTGGGCCTCGGGCCGGCGGGCGCCAGCGTGCGGGGGAGCTTCTGATGCGCCGCTCGGATTGGCTCGCCTGGTCGTCGCTCGCCCTCGCTCTTGGCGCTTGCACGAGCGTGATCGGCATCGAAGAGCTCGAAGAGGGCCCGAAGCCCGGTGGCAGTAGCAGCGGCGGTCGCGCGGAAACCGGCGGCCGGGACGGAAGCGGCGGTCGCGCCGAGGACGGCGGAACCTCCACCGGCGGAGCGCCCGCAACCACCGGCGGTCGCGCGGAAACCGGCGGAAGCAGCGCCGGCGGCGCCAGGAGCACGGGCGGCAGCCCGGAGGCCGCGGGAGAGTCGCCCGGCGGAGCCGGCGGCGAAGGCGGCGAAGGCGGCAGCGGAGAGGCCGTGAGCGGCGAGGTGCGCGGCAAGGTCATCGACTTCTGGGGTCGCCCGGTGCCGAGCGTTCCAGTCGGCATCGGCGAGCTGACCACCGCCACGGCAAACGACGGCACGTTCACGCTTGCTGACGTCACCCCGCCGTACGACATCTCGCTGGTCGTGGACAACGGCCGGATCAACTACGCCTGGGTGTACCAGGGCGTCACCCGCCTCGACCCCACCTTGCAGGTGGAAACGGGCCTGGCCGAGCGCAGCAACACCACGACGTTCTACAGCGACAACGCCATGTTCGGCGGGGAGAACGTGGTCGCCATCGCGCTCGGTGGGGCCGATTCGTCGTTTTTCCTGCGGCCGAGCGGAGCTCAGCTCACCACCTTCCCGAGTTGGTCCGGGCCTGCCAACGTCGAGGTCACAGGGCACGGCCTGTGGTGGACCGAGTCCGACATGGACACCATGCCCGGTCCCGCGAGCTTCGAGAGCTACGGCGAGACCGAGGCTCCCGTCGCGTTCGTCGACGGCATGCCAGCCGACGTACGGGTCGATCTCGCGCCGACGACGGTGCCGAGCGTCCGCGTCCAGGGCACCGTGATGCGCACCATCGCGGACTCGCCCAAGATCGCCGGTTACGTGCGCTTCGACGACAACGCGGTGATCGAGCTGTTCAACGAGAGCGCGGACGGCACGAACTTCGTGTTCATGGCGCCGGACTTGCCGAACGCCACGGTGCTCGCGGTCGGCTCTCACGGCGACATTTTCACGGGGCCCTACGGCGTCGCGGCCGAAGCCTTCGACGGCGGCGGCATCGCGATTACTCCGCCCGAGGCGGTGGCGCTGATCAGCCCGGCGTCGGACGCGGTAGACGTCAGCCCGAGCACGACCTTCGAATGGACGGCCAAACCGGGCGCCCGCGTCCTGCACATCGAGGACAAGGACTTCTACCAGGGCATCTACGTGGTCACGATGGACACCGAGATCACGCTGCCGGAGGTGGTCGGCGGCTTCAAGCTGCGCGCCAACGCCGTGCACACCTGGACGGTCGAGACCCACGGCCGGGCGGAAACCATGGATGAGGTCACGGGCCCCGACGGCTTCCTCGATCCGCTGAGCGACGACTGGGAAGCGCCGCGAGGGCCGAAGCACGGCTCGCCCGCGTTTTCGTTCTCGCAAAGGCGGGCGTTTCAGACTGCGCCGTAGCGCGCGTTACCGCGGGCGCTAGCGCTCCGTCACGCGGCTCTTCTTCAGGATCCAACGCCCGTCGCGCCGCTCGAGGGTGCACGCGCCGCGGATGCCTTCGACGTCGTAGCGGTAGCGCACGCTCGCGCTGTCTTTGCCGACGTCTACTTCGGTGAACACGAGCAGCGGCTTCTTTTCGTCGTCCGGTTTGTCCACGAGCACCACCGGCTTCGTGGCTTTGACGAGCTCGACGCCGGGCGGCAGGTTGCGAGTCGCAACGCGCAGCGGAAAGCGATCGGGTTGCTCGAGGTGCAGGTACGGGTTCAGGGCCTCGTCGTCGAGCACGAGCTGCAGCACCTCCTGAACCTGTGCGGCGTCGGTGTTGGCTTCGCCGCTCGCGCTGCTCTCGGACGCCGCCTCGCTGGGCGCTTCAGCGGGCTCTGCCGCTCCGACTTCGGTAGCCGGCGCCGCGTCCGTCGGCTCCGTGGGTTCGGGAGTGGCGGCCCCTCCGCACGCCGTCAACACGCCGAGCACGCCCAGAATCGCGCCGATCCTGCTGGTCATCTTCGAGACTCTACACCTACTGCTGGAGTGGAGCGCGATAGCGCCTGCTCCCCTACATCGGAATTTTACAAGCAAATAGAATCCAGTCGCGGACTCGTCAAAGTCCGTTAGCATTCGGGCCGAATGCGTCGCGCTCGCGCACTGACCGCTGCCCTGGCCGGGCTCGCGCTCACTGGCGCGCTCGTCTACAGCGCGTCTTCTCACGCACCGGCGGCCGTCGCAGCCCCCGTCAAGGCACGGCCCGTAGCGCCACCGCCAGCGCCGGGCCCGCCCCCGGAGCTTTCCGCCTATGCGTCGCTGCCGGCGCTCGAGATCTACTTCGTCAACACCAGGCGCTCGGAGAAGCTACGGCTCTACGACGCCTTCGGCCAGGTCGACGAAGCCTCCGCGAAGAAGCTCGACGAGCTGCTCGGCGACACCCACGATCGCAAGCACTACGTGACCACGCGGCTCGACCGGCGCACGCTGCAGCTGCTCTTTCGCGCCGCGTATCACTTCAAGGTGGAGCGCGTGGAGGTGATCTCGGCGTACCGAAAGCCGGGCCGCAAACGCCAGGGCTATCACGGCACGGGCCAGGCCATCGATTTCAAGCTGGACGGCGTGCCAGCGGTCAAGCTCGCTTCCTATCTGCGCACGCTGCCGCGCGCCGGCGTCGGGATCTACACCCACCCGCGCACGCAGTTCGTGCACCTCGATTCGCGGCAGACCAGCTTTCACTGGCTCGACGGCTCTCCCCCGGGCCGCAACTGGCGCGAGCGTTCGATCGGCGGCAAGGGCTTGCCTCAGCAGGACGCGGTGTATTCGCGACGCCTGGACTGGCCCGAAGGGCTCGCGGTGCCGCAAGTGCCGTTCGAGCCCTGACGGCCCGAGTTTCACGCCTCAGCCGCGAAACGGCTCGTGCGGTCGCATCGAGGGGATCTGCCTCGGATCGCGCGTCGTCCGCAGCAGCCAATACACGCAGCCGGGCAGCACCCACAGGCCCGCGCCGACCATCACGAAGTCGTAGCTCCCGTAGGTCTGCACCAGGTGACCGATGATCGGGCTGACCGTGATGTACACGAGGCTCTGCGTGAACGTCGTGAGCCCGGTGACCGCCGGGATCGTGCCGCGGCTCGCGTGCGAGAGCATGTCGCTCGTCGCCAGCGAATACAGGCCACCGGCGCCGGACATCGCCAGGCTCGCGATCAGGATGCACGGCCAGGCCCCCTGCGCGAACGGCACCGCGGCGAGCAGTGAGCACATCGCGCCAGCCGAGGCCACCAGCGCGCGAGGCGGCCGCGAGCTCGCGCGGGTCCGCGCCGAGCGCGCGCGCAGCTCGCCGAAGCCCATCGAGCCCAGCCCGAACAACAGCGCGGGCAGCCACAGGTAATGCCCGACCTGGTGCTGCTCGAGCCCGTGGTCGCGGATCAGGTATTTCGAGCCCCACAGCAGCACCACCGTCGTCACGGGCGCCGCGGCGGCCACGATGAAGCTGCCGCGCAGGATGCGCTCGTCGCGGATCAGCAGGAAAATGCTGTCGGGCTTGCGGGTGAACGGGCTCAACGTGCGAAGGCCGCCCATCGGGATCGACGGCGCGTCGAAGGTCGGCCGATCGCGCCCGGTGAACGCGAGCAACAGCCAGATCGGCACCAGCACGAGCCCCATCGCCGCGATCGTGAAGAACGCGTCGCGCCAGCCGAGGCGCGACTCGAGGAAGACCGCGAGCGGCGGGCAGACCGAGGAGCCGATCGAGTTGCCGAGGTACAGGATGCCGATCGCGCGCGCTCGATCCTTGAACGGCATCACGCGGTGCACGGTCTGCGTCGCGCACGCGAGCGACGGCGCCACGCTGAGCCCGAGCGCGATCCGGAGCAGCAACAACGCGGCAAAGCCCGGGACCCAGGCGTGCAGCCCGACCACTGCGGAGCTCAACGACAAGGTCAGCACCAGCCCGAAGCGCGGGCCGATGCGCTGGATCAACTGAGCGAACGGCAGCGAGCCGACCAGGTAGGCCGCGGCGAACCCCGAGGACAGCCAGCCGTAGCCGACGTCGGAGATACCGAGCGAATCGGTCACCGTCTCGGCCAGCGCTGACAAAGCCTGGCGGTCGATCAGCGTCACGGCGAGCGCGAGCGTCGTGAACCCGGTCAGCCCCCATGCCCGGGTTCTCGAAACAGAAGACAATGCACGGACGTCAGAATCCAAAAGCGGGAACCTCCTTCACTTCGGCTCGCGACACCAGAGGCGGGGTGGGATCACGAGGAAGCTCGAATTGTCGACGGCCGGACGCGGGGTGTCCAGAAGCTAACCAATGTGTTCAATCAGCTGGGGTTGTGGGCGAGAGCTACCGGAGGCTTGCCGGCTTTCACCCTTGCCCTATGCTCCGTGAGTCGAAAATGAACCGCCGCAGCGTGATTGGTGCTCTCGTCACAGCGCCCGTGTTGGCCGCATGCAAGGGCAATTCGCCTCACCCGACCGCGGAGCCGTCCGCCGTCGTAAAAGATTTGATCCGCAAGCGTCAGGCGCTGGGGCCCCAGTGGCCCACTCTGGATCCATTCCTGTTTTGCGTGCATCACGACGACGCCTACCCGCAGGGTAACGAAAGCCTCGGTCCAGCCGCGTCGCTCACCGGCCGTCGTCTCGGCAGCGACTTCGAGGTGAAGGACGGCTGGCGCATGTATCACGGCCGCACCGTCCCCGGCTTTCCCTCGCATCCACACCGCGGCTTCGAGACGGTCACGGTGGTGCGGCGCGGGCTGGTGGATCACTCGGATTCGCTCGGCGCGGCGGCGCGTTACGGCCAGGGGGACGTGCAGTGGCTCACCGCGGGCAAGGGCATCGTCCACGCCGAGATGTTCCCGCTGCTCGAGCGCTCGGGCCCCAACCCGCTCGAGCTATTCCAGATCTGGATGAACTTGCCGCGCGCGGACAAGTTCGCCGATCCGCACTTCTCCATGTTCTGGAGTCACAAGATCCCGCGCCAGGTCTTGAAAGATCGTGCGGGGCGCGCGACGGAGCTCACGGTGATCGCCGGCAGCATCGAGAAGCTGACGCCGCTCGCACCTCCGCCGAGCTCGTGGGCATCCCGGCCGAACAGCGAGGTCGCGATCTGGACCTTCAAGCTCGAACCAGGCGCTCGCGTCACGCTGCCCGCTGCGAGCCCAGGCGTGAATCGCATGCTGTACCTGTTCCGCGGCAACGGCGTCGTGCTCGGCGGAACGCCGGTGGCGAACGGTCATGCTTACGAGCTCCTGGCCGAGCGCGAGGCTACCCTCGAAAATGGCTCGGGGACGAGCGAAGCGCTGCTGCTCCAGGGCCGCCCGATCGGCGAGCCCGTCGTGCAACGCGGTCCGTTCGTGATGAACACCGAGCAGGAAATCCGTCAGGCCTTCACGGACTACCGCCGCACGGAGTTCGGCGGTTGGCCCTGGCAGTCGAGCGACCCCGTGCACGGGACGAGCGGCGAGCGCTTCGCGCGACACGCGAACGGCAATGTCGAGCGCGCGACCTGAAATCGACTTTCGCGCTCGGACGCGGTTGACAAGCAGACTCGCGCGCGTATCCTGCAAAGCCTGATGCGTCTTCGCGCAGCCACCACCACGACCACTACCCGCACTGGCGGGCCGGCGGTCGTGTGCGCGCGCTGAATCGCAATCACTGACCTCCGACAGCCCGCCCCGATTGGGACGGGCCTCGCTGAGTTCTGGTTCCAGTCGGCGTTCAACCGAACCACCGCACCTCGAGAACCAGGACATTCCCATGATCGATGAAGAAGACCACCGCAGTCTGGGTCAACGCCTCGACCTCTTCCACTTCCAGGAAGAGGCGCCGGGAATGGCCTTTTGGCACCCGAACGGCCTGATTCTGTATCGGATCCTCGAGCAACTCGCGCGAGAAGAGCTCGACCTCGCGGGCTATTCCGAGGTCCGCACGCCGCAGATCTTGAGGCGCCCCGTCTGGGAAGCCAGCGGCCACTGGCAGCATTTCGAGCAGGGCATGTTTCGCGTGCTCGACCAGAAGCTCGACGCGGCCGTGAAGCCCGTGAGCTGCCCCGGGCACGTGTACATCGCCGAACGGCGCCACCCTTCGTATCGCGATCTGCCGATCCGGCTCGCCGAGTTCGGGGTCGTGCACCGCGACGAGCCGAGCGGCACGCTGCAGGGCCTGTTGCGCCTGCGACAGTTCACGCAAGACGACGGACACGTGTTCTGCGCGTTCGAGCAAGCGCTGGAGGAGGTCGAACGCTTCTGTCGCTCCGTTCCGCCGTTCTACGCGCGCTTCGGCTTCGACTCGCTCGAGCTCTCGCTCGCGACGCGGCCGGCGGACCGCGCCGGCGCCGAGGCGCTCTGGGATCGCTCGGAGGCCGCGCTCTCGGAGGTACTGGAGCGCCTCGGCTGGGCTCACTCCGTGCAGCCCGGCGGCGGCGCCTTTTACGGGCCGAAGCTCGAGTTCGTGCTCTCCGATCGACTCGGCAGAAAATGGCAATGCGGCACGATTCAGTTCGACCTCGTGATGCCGGAGCGCTTCGACCTCGGCTTCGTGGATCGCGACGGGCAACGCCAGCGTGCGGTGATGCTTCACCGCGCTCTGTACGGCAGCCTGGAGCGCTTCCTCGGGGTCTTGCTCGAGCACCACGGCCAGGCGCTACCCGCCTGGTTGTCCCCGGAGCAAGTGCGGATCCTGCCGCTCGGCGAGCCCCACGCGGTGTTCGCGCGCGAAGCCCAGGCAGCGTTGCGCGAGCGCGGTGTGCGCGTTCGGGTGGACGATCGCAACGAGTCGCTGTCACGGCGCGTCGTCGATTTGCACCAAGCGCTGGTGCCGTTCGCGCTCGTGATCGGCAACGAGGAGGTCGCAGCGAGGAGCGTGGCGCTGCGTTCCAAGGAAGGGCAACGCTCGCTCGCGCTGGAGGCGGCGCTCGCCGAAATC
>JAICQO010000087.1 GCA_025937835.1 Polyangiaceae bacterium | reverse complement strand
CAGCGCTTCCGTCACAACACGGGCCTCGTGTCGATGGTCGTCGCCAACCGGCACGCGCTGCCGTACCGCGGCGACTACGACGCTCAACGGCAGATCGTGTTCAGCCGAAGGCTCGCGCCTCCGCCGATGCCGTCGCTCCTGGTGCTGCCGCTGCTGGTCCACGAGAAGGTGCTCGGCACGCTGGTCCTCGGCTCCAAGCGCCGCAGCGCCTTCGGCGATTCGGTGCGCCCGACGCTCGAGGTGCTCGCCAGCCACGTCGCGGTCTCGCTCGCCAACGCGCGGATGCTGACGCGGCTCGAGGAGCTGGCGACGCTGGACGGCCTCACCAACTTGCTCAACAAGCGCGCGCTGACCGAGGTCGCGAACCAGAAGCTCCGCAGCGCCGAGCGCTTCAAGAAGCCGCTGTGCGTGCTGATCTGCGACATCGACCATTTCAAGAAGGTCAACGACACGTACGGCCACGACATCGGCGACCTCGTGATCAAGGGCTTCGGGGACGCGCTGCGCCGCATCAAGCGCGACACCGACGCGGTCGGGCGCTTCGGCGGCGAAGAGTTCGTGGTGGTCTGCGAGGAGACCGACGCGCAAGGCGGCGCGCAGCTCGCGGAGCGCATCCGCAGCGAGCTCGAGGCCACGACCTTCCACACGGATCTCGGACCGCTGCACGTCACCTGCTCGATCGGCGTCGCGCCCTATCCCACCGCGGGGCGCACCTGGGAGGCGCTGTTCAAGGCCACGGACGAGGCGCTCTACGCCTCGAAGCGCGGCGGCCGCAACAAGGTCACCGTCTGGAACCCGCGCCTCGAGGGCTGCGCCGCGTAGTCACGCCGACCTGCCGCACCAGGTTCACGAACGCGCGCCGCGACGGAGACGTGTCCTCGGAGCGCCAGACCAGCAAGAGCTCGGTGGTCGGCGCCCCGACGAACGGCCGGAACACCACGTCCGCGCGCCGCATCTCGCGCACAGACTCGGGCATGATCGAGATCCCGAACCCTGCCGCCACCAGGCTCAGCACGTCCGCCTGCGGCACCTCTTGCAGGATCCGCGGGTTATAGCCGGCTTTGCGGCACAGGCCGATCAACAGATCGAAGAACCACGGCGCGCGCGGGCGCGGGAAGAACACGAACGGCTCGCTGGCGAGACGCGCGAGCTCGAGGCGGCTCTGGCGCGCGAGCGCGTGATCGATCGGCAGCGCGATCACCAGCGGCTCGCGGCGCACGCACTCCGCGCTGAGTGAGGGGTCGGCGATCGGCGCGCGCACGAAGCCGACGTCGAGCTGGCCGCTCTTGATCGCGTCCAGCTGCTCGGTGATGCTGAGCTCGCGCACGGTGAGCTCGACATCGGGGAACTCGGCGCGAAACGCGCGCAGCAGCCCGACCAGACCCGTGTAGGCGAGCGACGACGGATAGCCGACCGCCACCCGACCGCGCTCGCCGAGGCTGGTCCGCTCCGCCTCGCGGATCGCCACCTCCACAGCGTCGAGAAGGCTGCGCGCGTGGCCGAGCAGCACTTCACCCGCGGCGGTGAGCTCGATCTTGCGGCGGCTGCGATCGAACAGCGAAAAGCCGAGGTTCTGCTCGAGGCGCTGGATCTGCCGGCTGAGCGGCGGCTGCGCGATGCCGACCTCGAGCGCCGCGTGCCCGAAGTGCTTTTGCTCGGCCACGGCGACGAAATAGCGCAGGGTGCGGAGCTCGAGCGGAAACTCGTTCATACCCAAAAGGTATCAGACGCTGCTCGACGATATATTGGACGTTTCCAGTCCCTGACCCTAGGTATCCCCCCGCGTCGGCTCCGCCCGCGCCGCCCGAGTAGCGGGCGACCGAATAAAACTGAGTAATTTCCGGTATGTGGCTCGTACGTGTCGCTCTCCGGCGCCCTTACACCTTCGTGGTGATGGCGCTCGTGATCCTCCTGCTCGGGATCTCGTCGATCGTGCGGATGCCGACCGACATCTTCCCGAACATCGACATCCCGGTGCTGAGCGTCGTCTTCAACTACGGCGGGCTCACGCCGGAGGAGATGGAGAAGCGCATCGTCACCAACTACGAGCGCGCGCTCACCACCACCGTCAACGACATCGAGCACATCGAGAGCCAGACCCTGACGGGTGTGGCCGTGGTCAAGATCTTCTTCCAGCCGGGCGCGAACATCGACGCGGCCACGGCGCAAGTGACGGCGATCTCCCAAACCGTGGTGCGCCAGATGCCACCGGGCGCCACGCCGCCGTTCATCATCCGTTACAGCGCGGGTAACGTTCCGATCCTGCAGCTCGCCCTGAAGAGCGAGACTTTGAGCGAACAGCAGCTCTTCGACCTCGGCGTGAATTTCGTGCGCGCCGACATCGCCACGGTGCAGGGCGCGCAGATCCCCTGGCCATACGGCGGCAAGCAACGCCAGGTGGTGCTCGACCTCGACCCCGGCAAGCTCTACGCGGCCGGCCTCTCGCCCCGGGACGTGAGCGCTGCGCTCGGCCTCGGCAACCTGATCCTGCCCTCCGGCACGGCCAAGATCGGCCAGAACGAATACCCGGTCCAGATCAACAGCAGCCCCGAGCTGCTCGACGAAATCGGCGCGATCCCGATCAAGACCGTGCGCGGCACCACCGTTTACGTGCGGGACGTGGCGAGCGTCCGCGACGGAAACTCGCCGCAGACCAACATGGTGCACGTCGACGGACGGCGCTCGGTGCTGATGAGCGTGCTCAAGCTCGGCGGTGCGAGCACGCTCGAGGTGGTCGGGCGGATCCGCGAGATGTTGCCGGCCACGCTGGCCAAGCTCCCGCAAGAGCTGTCGGTCTCGCCGCTCTTCGATCAGTCGGTGTTCGTGCGGGCGGCGGTCAGCGGCGTGGCCAAAGAGGCGCTGCTCGCCGGCTGCCTCACGGCGCTGATGATCTTGCTGTTCTTGGGCAGCGTCCGCAGCACGTTGATCGTGGTGATCTCGATCCCGCTGTCGATCCTGGTCTCGATCGTGGCGCTGTATTGGCTCGGCAACTCGCTGAACGTGATGACGCTCGGCGGCATGTCGCTGGCGGTCGGCATCCTGGTGGACGACGCGACGGTCACGATCGAGAACATGCACCGGCACATCGCGCTGAAGAAGCCGCTGGTGCGCGCGATCATCGACGGAGCGCAGGAGATCGCGCTGCCGGCGTTCGTGTCGACGTTGTGCATCTGCATCGTGTTCGTGCCCGTGACGTTCATCACGGGGCCGGCCAAGTTCCTGTTCGTGCCGCTCGCGGAGGCCGTGGTCTTCGCGATGCTGACCTCGTATTTCCTGTCACGGACGCTGGTGCCGACGCTCGCGCACTACTTCCTCCCGCAGGAGGTGGCGGCGCACCAGCGGCAAGCAGCGGGCGCGCGGCCCGGGTGGTGGGCGCGCTTCACGGGCGCGTTCGAGCGCGGCTTCGCCCGCGGCCGCGACGCTTATGGCGGCTGGCTCGCGCTCTTGTTGTCGCACCGAAAGCTGGTGTTGAGCGGCTTCGCCGTGTTCGTCGCCGGCTCGCTCGCGCTGTTTCCGCTGATCGGCCGTGACTTCTTCCCGACGGTCGATGCAGGCCTGATCAAGCTGCACGTGCGCGGCACGCCGGGCACGCGCATCGAGGAATCGGAGAAGCACTTCGCCGAGATCCAGAAAACGATCCGCGAGGTCATCCCCTCGGAGCAGATCGACACGCTGATCGACAACATCGGCGTACCCTACAGCGGGCTCAACCTGTCGCTCAGCGAGGGCGCGCTGATCTCACCCGCCGACGGGCAGATCTTCATCGCGCTCAAGCCCGGCCACGAGCCGACGGAAGACTACGTGGCCGAGCTGCGCAACCGGCTGCCTCGGCGTTATCCCGAGAGCACCTTCTTCTTCTTGCCGCCCGATATCTCGACGCAGGTGTTGAACTTCGGGCTGGCGGCGCCGATCGATCTGCAGGTGATCAGCGCGCCCGGGCGCGAGCAAGAGGCGTACCGCGTGGCCCAGCAGCTCGCCCAGAAAATGCGGGCGATCCCCGGGGCCGCGGACGTACATCTGGCGCAGGTGCCGCGCGTGCCGGGCCTGCGCGTCAACGTCGATCGCACCATGGCAGCGCGCTTCGGCCTCAGCGAGCGCGACGTGGCAAGCGATCTCTTGGTGTCGCTGTCATCGAGCGGCCAGGTCTCGCCCAGCTATTGGATCGATCCGAAGCGCGGCGTGCAGTACCTGGTCGCGGTGCAGACGCCGCAATACGCGATCGACTCGCTGGAGGCGCTCGGAGCCACGCCGATCTCGACCCCGGGCGACGGCGGCACGCAGATGCTCTCCAACGTCGCGCAGATCTCGCGCACCACGAGCCCGGCGAACATCACGCACTACAACGCCGCGCGCACCTTCGACGTGCAGGCCAACGTCGCCGGTACGGACCTCGGCTCGGTCGCGAAGGAGGTCGAGCGCGTGGTCGCGGAGGCGACGCCCAACCTGCCGCGCGGGACCTCGATCAAGGTCAAGGGCCAGATCGAGAGCATGGAGTCGTCGTTCAGGGGGCTCGGGTTCGGCCTGATTTTTGCGCTGATCCTCGTGTACCTGTTGATGGTCGTGAATTTTCAGTCGTGGCTCGACCCGTTCATCATCCTGATGGCTTTGCCTGGCGCGCTCGCGGGCATCGCCTGGATGTTGTTCGTGACGCACACGACGTTCAGCGTTCCGGCGCAGATGGGCACGATCTTGTGCGTGGGCGTGGCCACGGCCAACAGCATCCTGATCGTGTCCTTCGCCAACGGCCGGCGCCGTCTCGGCAGCGACTCGCGCGAGGCGGCGCTCGCCGCGGGCATGACGCGGCTGCGCCCGGTGTTGATGACCGCTCTGGCGATGATCGTCGGCATGCTGCCGATGTCGCTCGGCATCGGCGAGGGCGCGGAGCAAAACGCCCCGCTCGGTCGCGCGGTGATCGGCGGCTTGCTCTTCGCCACGCTGTCCACGCTGCTCGTCGTCCCCGTGGCTTATGCGGTGCTACGCCGTACCCCCCCAGTCGTTCGCGATGATCCGGAGCTCTCGACACCATGACCGCCTCTCCTCCAAACGAAGTCTCTGCCTCGCCCCCTGCCGACGCAGAAAATGAGCTCGGCTTCGATCTCGCCAAGCCGGTCGAGGTCTCGCGGACGCGGCTGTTGCTCGGTGGGTTCGCGACGATCGTGCTGCTCTCTGGGGCTTTCGGCTTCGCATACGCTCCCAAGCGCGCGGCCCGCGCCGAGCTCGAGCAGGCCACGAACGCGCGCCTTCAGGCGCTCCCGCGCGTCGCGGTGATCGCGCCCAAGCTCCTGTCGAGCGAGCAGGCCCTGACCTTGCCGGGCAGCATCCAGCCGCTCGAGGAAGCGGTGATTTACGCGCGCGCCAGTGGCTACGTGCGGCGCTGGCTCGTGGACATCGGCACGCACGTCACCGAAAACCAATTGCTGGCCGAGATCGACACGCCCGAGGTCGAGCAGGAGCTGGCACAGGCGCGCGCCGCGCTCGCGCAGGCCCAGGCCAACGTCGCGCAAGCGGAAGCCAACCGCAGCCTCGCGGCCTCCCGGCTCGACCGCACCGGAAAGCTGGTGGAAGCCGGCGTTTCTCCGCAGCAGGATCTGGATCAGACACAAGCGCAATCGGTCGTCGGCGAAGCGGACGTGAAGGTGGCAGAGGCCAACGTCGCCGCGCAGCAGGCCAACATTCGCCGCCTGAGCGAGCTCAAGGCGTACTCGCGCGTGACGGCTCCGTTTGCCGGCACGATCACCGAGCGCTCGGTCGATCGCGGCAGCCTGGTGAGCGGCGGCAACGTGGCGACGCCGCTGTTCCGCCTGGCCTCGACCGACACCGTGCGCGTGTTCCTCCAGGTGCCGCAAGACGCCGCGCCCAGCATCGTGCTCGACGCCGCCGCCGAGCTCAAGATCCGCGAGTTTCCGAACCAGAAGTTCGAGGGCCACGTTGCGCGCAGCGCGGGTGCGCTCGACTCGGCGACCCGCACCCTCAGCACCGAAGTCCGCGTGGCGAACCCGGACGGGAAGCTGCTGGCCGGAATGTACGCAGAGGTGTCGCTCAAGCTGCCGAGGGCGCGCCGCGTGTTCGAGCTGCCGGCGACGGTGCTGTCGAACGACGCAAACGGCCTCCGCATCGGGGTCGTCACCCAGGAAAACCAGGTACGGTACCAGCGCGTGACGATCGAGCGCGACCTCGGCGCCACGATCCAGGTCGCCTCCGGCCTCGACGGCACGGAGCGCGTGATTCAGGTGGCTTCGGCCGATCTGGACGAAGGACAGCGCGTGGAACCGTACGTGAAAAAGGAAGCCACGCCGGCGCCCCGTCCCAGCGCGAAGTGAGTTTGCGTTAGCGCATCGGTGGCCCGCTCGGTCGCAATGGCGACCGTCCTCCCACCTGAGCGAATGAGCCGAATCCCATAAACGCGGCGGTTCGGATACGGTGCTTCGAATGCGTCCTTTTTTGAAGCGAGCTCGCACCGCGAGCGCCGCCTTCGCCGTCGCGTCGCTCCTGGCATTGGCAGGGAACGCGGAAGTGACCGCCACGCCTGGTGAAGCGGCTCGCATTGTCGACCGCGCCGAGCCCAAACAGTGCGTCCCTCGTGAGAGCTGTTGCAAGGTTTGCAGCAAGGGCCGAGCCTGCGGCAACAGCTGCATTCGTGCGGACTACAACTGCCACAAGGGACGCGGGTGCGCCTGCGACGCGAGCGAGATCTGCGACTGATTTCCAGCGCCCCCAGCGAACTGAGTGTGCGTTAAGCTCGCGCGAGGTGACACGCCGCTCCGTACCGAAGCCGACCTTGCTCGAACCCACGGCGCGGCTGCGCGCTCGGTTCATCGAGGCCGCGCTGCGCAGCCGCTCGCTGCACGGTCGCTGGGTGCACGCGCCGGATACGCCGCAACGCTTCGCCGCGTACTTGAAGCACATCCGCGCGCCGAGCTCGCGGGGGCACTGGCTGTGCACGGAAGACGGCGAGCTCGCGGGCGTCGTCAACGTGACGCAAATCGTCCTGGGCGTATTCCGCTCTGCTTACCTCGGGTACTACGCATTCGCGCCTCACGCCGGAAAAGGTTACTTGCGCGAAGGCTTGGTTCAGGTGCTCGAGCGCGCCTTCCGCGAATACGGGCTGCACCGGTTGGAGGCCAATATTCAGCCGGAAAACACGCGCTCGATTCAGCTGGTGAGGAGCCTCGGCTTCGAGCTCGAGGGCTATTCGCCCAAGTATCTGAAGCTCGCCGGGCGCTGGCGCGATCACGAGCGCTGGGCGATTCGCGTCGAGACCTGGCGGGGGCGGAAGCGCAGGCGTTGACCGCGATTGGCCCGCACAGGGCCGGCGTGCGAGTATCCGCTGATGCGGGTTTCGGGGTTCTGGATCGGAGTTGTTGGTGCTTGCGGTGTGCTCCTGGCTAGCGAGAAGGCCATTGCCTGCGGGTCGCTGCCGTGCGCGATCGTTCAAGAGGTGCAGCCAGCGGACGCGAGCTCGAACGTCCCCTTGGATGCAGAGCTGCGCGTCCGCTACTTCGGCGCCGGCGCGCCGCGCGAGAGCTCGGTCAATGAGTGCGGGGAGCGTCTGGCTCTCATCCGACTCTGGGCGGACGGCGCAGAGTCACCGCTGGAGCTAGAGGGGGCTCTGGAGACCTGGGGAGAACGCGCCAGCACCTGGCTGGTGGTAAAGCCCTCCGAGCCGTTGCTTCCGAATACGAGCTATCGCATCGAGCTGGACGTCGGTTTGGGCAACTGCTCGTGCGAAGCAAACTGGACCTCGCTTTCGTCCTTCACGACCGGTACGGCGCTCGACGCCAGCGACCCGGAGTTCGACGGCTTTTCTGGAATCGACTTCGGAGATAGACAAGTAGCCAGCAACAACTGCGGAAATCAGGATGTCTTCCCGCTGCGGCCTGAGCTCGAGCCCGCGAGCGATGATTTTCCCGGTGTTCGCTACAACCTCTACGTGAATGGCGCGCTTGCGAGTCCCTACCTGAAGGACGCATTCACCAACCGAGAGGGCGCGCCGGAGGTCTACCTGAACTGCGGCACGACTGCCCTGATCGACGCGACCCTGGTGGAGCCCGGCTCGAACCTCGAGATCCGCGCGGTCGATCAGTCAGGGAAGGAGTCGTCTCCGCAAAGTCCGTTGCGCGTACCCGACCGCTGCAACGCGAGTCCCGTCGTGGAATCTTCGGGCGGCTGCTCCGTTTCGCGCACGCATTCCGGGCAACCCTCCGCGTGGCTTTGGGCCATCCTGGCGCTCTTCGCCGCTCACGAAGCCCGCGCCAACAAACGCAGGTCGCTCCGCGCGCGGGACTTCGACGCCGCGACAGCGCGAGCGCGCGCTCGATTCCACGGCTGAAGCGAAGCGCGTCGACATTGCTGCGAGACCGCCGGTGGCCGCAGTCAGACCGCCACTGCTTCCCAATGACCCACCCGAACCCCACCCGAATGACCCACCGGTGCCCGCGGATGGGCCACCACCTGGTTGCAATTGACCCTCCGTCGCTGAAGCGCCTCCGCTCGAGCGGACGATCACGGCACTGCGAAAGATCACAGTGCTCCCTATCGCGCGGACCCACACCGATCCTGGGAAACCCTCTTGCCGAGTGAAAATTTGCACGAGCGATCCGCTCTGGACGAGACCGCGAGAGTCGGGCAAACCAATACGCATCCGCGCACGACGCCACCGGCCGGAGTTGGGCGGGACCCTCGCGTTCCTTGCTGCCGGTGTGCTCGTGCTCGCGGGTTGCTCGGGTGCATTCTCGCCGATGGCCGACGAAGCGGCGTCGCCGGTCCGCGCGCGGCACGATCCATCGCGCGTGGTCGTTCCGCTGGATCCCGCGCAGATCCGCGTCGAAGCCCGCGTGAAGGCGCTCACGTCGCACACCCTGTCGATCCCCGTGATGCACGGCACCTGGAGCGCACCGCGTGGCCGCCTGGATCGTTCGCTGATCGAGCTCACCTTCGAGCTCGGCGGCGCGACGTCGGAGCCGCAGTTCGTGGCCGACATCGCCAAGTCTCCGCATTTCCTGGATACGGCGATGTTCCCCGAGGGGCGGCTCGAAGCGCAATGGCTGCGCCCGAAAACGGATGCGGGCTCGAAGAGCTACGACCTGTTCTTCGATCTCGAGCTCAAGAACCGCCGCCGGCACCTGCTCGCTCCCGCCGCACTCTCGCGCGTCGGCTGTGAGGCGCGGCTGACCACCGCGTTCTCGATCGACCGGCGTGAGTTCGGCATCTCCCGCCGCGGCCGCTACGACGGCATCGTTGGCGATCGCATCGAGGTCAGCGTCGAGGTCTCGGTGCCTACCGCTCCGTTCGGTGTGCCTTGCGCGGCTCAGCCCGGCGACTTGGCGCAACGAAATCCGGCCACTGCGATCCTGAAGCTGCCCGGGTGATGGACGCGGTTCGACGCGCGAATGCCTGAGGCGCGGTAGTTGTAGGCACCGCCACGCAGCACGTGCTCGCACTCGACGGGGATCGGGTTCGTGCCGGTGAAGCCCTGTTTGCCCGTGCGACGGAGCTCGTTCTGCGTTTCGAGGATCTCAGCGCAGCTGCCGGGCATGCCTCGCCCGGCCGTCTCTCGACGGTAGGCGTACGGATCGTACTCGTCCTCGATCCACTCCCAAACGTTGCCTGCGAGATCGAAGTGACCGTAGGGGCCGCGCCCGTCGGGGTAGCCGTGAACCGGGCGCGTCGTAGCCTGACCGCCGAACACACCGTGGCGCTTGGGGTCCGGCGCGTCGTTGCCCCACACGTAGCGCCGGCCGTCATCACCGCGGGCGGCGCGCTCCCACTCGGCCTCGCGCGGCAACCGCTTGCCGCGGAACTCGCAGTACGCGCGGGCGTCGGACCACGACACGCCGACCACGGGATGATCCGGCTTCTTGAACACCGCCGGCATGCCATGGGTGAGCTTGCTCCCGGCGAGCGAGTCCGGCGCACGGCATTTGCCGGCCTTCACGCAGGCCGCGTACTTTTCGTTGGTGACCTCGTCCACGTCGAGCAGAAACGCGGCGACCGTCACCGAATGCGCGGGCCGCTCATCCTGCTCGCCCTCGTCCTCGGCGCCCATCGTGAACGTTCCGCCCGGCACCGGGAGCATGTCTGCGGGCGCTGCGGGCGCGCTCTCGGCGGACCCGGAAGCCAAAACGCCCAGCGCGGCCACCAGGGCCGCACCGAGCACTCGCGAGCGGAGCCTGGTGCTAGAGTCCCGCGCGTGAACGTCCGTCTGTTTCGCGAACTCCGCTTCGAAGCCGCTCATCGCTTGCCGAAGGTGCCGCCGGGCCACAAGTGCGCTCGCCTGCATGGTCACAGCTTCAAAGTGGAGCTTTGCATCTATGGGCCCGTCAACCCGGAAACCGGGTGGCTCATCGACTTTGGCGAGCTCGACAAGCTCTGGCAACCGATCCACGACCAGGTCGACCACAACTACCTGAACGAGATCCCCGGTCTCGAAAACCCGACCAGCGAAGTGCTCGCCCATTGGCTGTGGGAGCGCTTGCGACCGCAGTTGCCCGAGCTCGAACGCGTGATCGTCCACGAGACCTGCGACGCGCGCTGTGAGTACGACGGGCGCTGAAACGTCGCGCTACCGCCTAGCTCGGCTGGGATGCAACAAGAAGTTTTGAAGGACTCGTTGTCGGGTCTTGGCAAGGGCTGACAGGCTGCACGGCCCGAACCCAATCAAAACTTCCGATCTTCGGCGCCACCTCGCCGCGCCCCACGCTTCGCGCCCGCCCTAGTGCGCCCGGCGTGCGCTTAACGAAGCGACATGACTCGGGTCGAAAACTGGAGTTCCGTTCAGTGGATTGATACTGAACACCCATGCAGACCAAGACTCGCGTACTGATTGCTATTTTCTCTCGTAATTTCAAATCTTTAGCGGTCGAGCGCGCCCCGCTTGCGCGAAGCCTCTGTCTCTCCGTGCGGGACCTCGAACAGGCTCTCGGCGAGCTCGAGCGCGCCGGCTTCATCGACGCGGCGCGGCTGCGCCTGACGCTACCTGGTCTCGCGGTGGCTGCAGCCTGTACTGCGGAGGTGCGAGCGCGTCGCCACCGATCTCCGGCGCGCCGCCGCTTCACGCGTCACGAGCTCGCGGCGTGAGAGTTCTCGCTCGAGTGCATTCCCGATCGTGGCGTTCTTCCCCTTCAGCAACGCATCGCTGCGACCGTTCTTCAGCGCGCACGACCTTCGTCACTCCACATGTCAGCGCCCAACGAGCAGATGATTTACATGCGCTTTCGTCCGGCTTGGACGTACATCGACGCCATTCGCGAGTTTGGCCGAGCCTTTTGCGCCACCGCGTTCGGCCAGACGGAAATGGGCGACCGCGTTCAGGTCGTAATCCAGGAAGCCCTCGAGAACGTCGTCAAATACTCGCTCGACGGGACCAACAGCGAGCTTACGATCTCGATCGGCCCCGAGCCGACGCAGATCGAGATCGCCGTGACGAGCCGCCCAGATCCGGCGCACGCTGACTACCTCCGGAGAGAGATCGAGAGCATCCGCGGCGCCGATCCGGAGGAGGCGTACCTGGCGGCTTTCCAGCGGGCGGCAGAAAATCCCGAAGCGGCCTCACGTCTGGGTTTGGCGCGCATGCGCTTGGAAGGTAGGGTGGAGCTATCCGTCGCCGACGCGTCGGACGGTCGCATTTCGGTAATCGCGAGAGGGAGCGCATGAAGAACGTCGAAGCCGTGCCTATGCCCGAAGTCTCTTCACTAGTCGCCAGGTTGGACGGCGGACGTCTCGTGCTCGAGGGCACGATGGCGACGCAGAACCCGGCTGCGGACCTCGGCCCGTTCTTCAAGGCCTTCCATCAGGCCATCGTCCAGGATCGCCTCAAGGAAATCGTGGTCGATGTCACCAAGCTGACCTTCGTCAATTCCTCCGCGATCCGGCTGTTCGTGGATTGGACGACCTGGATCCGCAAGGAAGAGGCGAGCCCCTACCGCCTCGCGTTCGTTACCGACCCCGCGCTCACCTGGCAAAAGACCACGTTCCCCGTTTTGAAGAACCTCGCGCCCAGCGTCGTCTTTCTGAAACCGTCATGATTTGGGACCGCAACGCCGCTCGCTCGCAAGCCCCCGGCGCCGCACTGCGCGCGACAGGGCCTGCGAAAAGCTTGGTTCGCGTGGCTTGCGACGCGGGCGGCACTCCGACCGAGCTTCTGCTCGAGTTCCTCTCGAAGTACACCTCCCAACGCTACCCGGGCCAGCTCGGTCAGCGCCTACCGGTCGCGGCCTACGAGCTTATCGAGAACGGTATCCAGTACGGCTCCGTCGCGAAAGAGGTCATCTTCGAGATGCTCGAGCGCGACGGCTGGGTGGAGCTTCGCGTGACGAACCACGCGGTCCCCGCGCGCGTCTCCCGGCTGCGCGAGCAGATCGGCAAGATCGCGGCGGATCCGTCCAAGGCCTACGCGGAGGCCATGCAGCGCAGCATGAGCGGCGGAAAGCCGATGCTCGGGCTCGCGCGGGTCAGCCACGAGTGCCGCATGGAGCTCTACCTCGAAGAGGGCTCGGTAGGCGAGGTGCTGGTCGTCGCCCGCTGCCGTCGTTAGCCGTCCGCGTTTCGTCATGCGCGGCTTCACGATTCGACTCAAGCTAGGCCTGCTCGCCGGCATCCCGGTGCTCGGCGCTCTGGTACTGGGCATCTTGATCGCGCTCAGCGCCAAGCGAAGCGCGGAGACGGCCGCCGAGCTCGGCTCCGTGGAGGAGCTCGCGGCGGTGGTCGCGAGCATCGGAGAGCTGATTGACGAGCTCCAGACCGAGCGCGCGCTGGTCGCGCGTCGGCTGGTCCCTCCGGCAAAGCCGGTCTCGGACGAAGAGATAGCGAAGCAGTGGGCGGCGAGCGACGCCGCCCAGCAACGGCTGCTCACGTTTCTGCACGAGCGGCAGCCCAAGAACATGCCGGAGCGCCTGTCCCAAGACCTCGAGACCTGGCGAGAGGCCGACGCAGCGCTTCGCAAGCTGCGACCGCGCTCCAAGGCCGGAGAAGCCGGCATCGACGACGTCATGTTCGCTTACGAGCCCGCCATTCATTCGCTGATCGGAGCGACCGCGACGCTGGCTCAGCTCACGGACGACGGCGAGATCTTGCGCAACGTCAACGCCGCGGTGGCGATGTTGGAGCTGAAGGAGCGGGCGAGTGAGCGGCAAGCGTGGATCTCGCACGTGCTCGTGCTCCGCGACTTCCCGGCTGGCAGCTACAAAACGCTGGTAACGCTGCGCAGCGAGGAGCACACGTTCGAGGGCATATTTCGCCTCTCGGCGCCGCGCAAGGTCCTGACGCGAGCGTCCGCAGATCCGAAGCGCCCGGAGTTCACGTCCGCAACGTCGCTCGAGGAGCAGGTGCTGGCGGCCCTCGACAACGAGTTTCCCGTCGAGGAGCCCGCCTGGTTCGAAGCGCAGCAAGCCAAGGTGAAGCTGCTCGGTGAGACGCAACGCGCGTTGATGGCCGGCGTTCGCGATGCCGCCGAAGCCAAGATGCACACTTCGCGTCGCGCTGCGCTGTTCGGCGGCGGCACCGCGGGGTTGGTGCTGACCGTGAGCGCGGTCCTGGCCCTGTTGATCAGCCGCGGCATTCTCAAGAGCGTGCGCGGGCTCCAGAGAGCCGTAGAACGGGTCGGCAGCGGCGATCTCGACGCGCGGGTGACGATCCGAACGCGCGACGAGCTCGGCCGCCTGGGTGAGGGGTTCAACTCGATGGTCAGCGAGCTCAACGAGCACCGGACCGCGCTGCGCGAGCAGGCCATGCTGCGGCGCGAAATCGAGATCGCGATGAACATTCAGCAGGCGCTGTTACCGCCTGCACCGGCCCACCCCGAGTTCGAGTTCTCGGGCCGCATGCTGCCGGCGGACGACGTCGGCGGCGACTTCTACGACGTCCTCACGGACCCACAGCGGGACCGTCTGTGGATCACCGTCGGCGACGTGTCGGGTCACGGGCTGACGGCGGGGCTCATCATGTTGATGGCTCAATCAGCCTTCGGCGCGCACTTCCGCGCAGACGGCCGCGCGCGCCCCGACGCGGTCCTCCGCGCCGTGAACGGCCTGTTGTGCGAGGCCATCGGCAAGCGCCTGCTCGAGGACAAGTACGTGACCGCCCAGCTCTGGGTCTACGAAGGTCAGGGCAGGTTCGCCGTGGCCGGCGCGCACGTGTGGCCAATCGTGTACCGGAAGAAGACGCAGCGCTGCGAGGTCATCGAGGCGACCGGGCCGTGGCTCGGCATCGTGGACGAGCTCCCGGAGATCCCGATCCAGAACGTCGAGCTCGAGCCGGACGACGTGCTGTGCCTGTATTCGGACGGGCTCACCGAGGCGCGCGACGCGGCCGGAGCGCTCTTCGACGTCGAGCGGATGATGCGCGCCGTCGAGGAAGAGGTCGCGAGCAAGCCGCTCAGCGAGGCCGCCGCTGCCATCATCGAGCGTGTCTCGCACTACGCCCCCAAGAGAGAAGACGACTGGACGCTGTTGCTCGTGAAGCGGCGCGCCGTGGTAACGAGCTAGCCGCTCACATCGGCGGAAGGCAGACCGAGGTCGGGATGCCGCCGCCCGCAGGCAGACAAATCCAGTCCGAGGGGCAGACGCCCTCGTTCTCTTCGCCCGCCCCGCAGTTGATGTTGGTGCAGGTGTTGAACGGGCTCGGCGGGCAGAACGATGCGTCGCCTGCGCAGTCGGCGTCCGTGGTGCAGGGGGCGCCCCAGGGCGCATCGCTGGGTTCCATCGCCGGGGTGCCGCCCTGACCGCCCTGGCCCTGACCGCCCTGACCACCGGCGGGCGGCGGCGCTGGTTTGCAAACATTGTCTTCGAAGATCTGCCCGGGATCGCAGGGCTCGTCATCCCAGCAACCGGCGAGCCACGCGCTCGCGGCGAGCAGTAACAAGATTCGAGCCCTAATTCTGGATGCGCTCATGCTCTCAGGCCCCCTGCAGTTTGCCGTCCACGATCCGGGCGATCACCTTGACGTCACCGCTGACGTCACTCGCTGGAACGTAGCCGACCAGTTGGGGATTGCTCTCCACCGCCCGGACCACCGCCGCGGGATTCGGCGCGGTTCGAGGCGGCCGGGCATCGCCGCGGATCTTTCTGTCTACCCAATAGCGACTGACGCGATCGGGATCCAAGCCCAACACCGCCCGGTCGAAGTCGTGGCGCACCGGGTTCTTGTCGGGCAAATTGAGGGGGATCACGCGGTCCCCGGTCTGAGACCAGGTGGTCCGGTTGGTCTGGAATATCTGCCGCAGCTCGTCGCGATCGACGGCCGAGACCTTGCTGCGCTTGGCGACGATCACACTGACGGGTTCGTCGGCGGCGGACCCGATTTCGGGCCAACCGAGAAGCGCGGCGAGCAGTGAACGGAGCAGGTTACGTCGGTTCA
This sequence comes from Polyangiaceae bacterium, assembly GCA_025937835.1. Taxonomy (GTDB): domain Bacteria; phylum Myxococcota_A; class Polyangia; order Polyangiales; family Polyangiaceae; genus PMG-095. The sequence goes on along the minus strand of JAICQO010000087.1, from coordinate 12,981 downwards.
TGCCTTCTCCCCCTCAGAAAGCCACCACGAGTCGGCTCGTCAGGATGGTGTGATTGAGGTCTTCGGGGGGGAAACCGGCGGCGGAGCGAGGATCGTCGCGCAGGTTCCAGAACCAGACACGAACGGCCTGCAGCTTGAGCTGTGTGAAGGGCGTGAAGTGGATGTTCACTCCTCCCGACAGCACACCCAGCGTATCCGAGACCGCGCCCGGCAAGCGCGCGCCCTCCAGCAACAGATACGGCTCGAGGCCCAGGAACGGCAGCTGCTGCGCCGCCACGAGGTAGCCGCTGTATCGGTAGCCGTCGGGCACCAGGGCGCCGAGCACTCCGAACGCAGGTTGCCGTTTCCCGGGCTCGAAGACCTGACGCTGCACCAGAGCCTCGGTGCGGATGCGCGTCCCGCCCGCGTCGAGCGAGAAATCCGCGCCGATGGAGTACTCGTCGTACTCCCACGACGAGCTCGTCGTCGGTTCGCCCGTGGGCGGGAAGGACACGATCTTGTCCTCGGCGTTGCCGCGATAAAACGACAGCCCGATCTGGGTGCGAACGTCGCCGTCGTTGCGGGCAAACAAGCGTCCGCCCAGCGCCTTGTCGTCGTCGAAGTCGAAGTTCGAGAGCTCCTGGCGGCCGTTCGTCACGGTCAGCGCGTAGCCGAGCTCCCAGGCGCCCGCGAACGCGCTGCCGTAGAACTGAAGGCCCGTCTGACGGATCGGATACAGGCTCTGCAGGATGATTTGCGGCGGCGTCACCGGGATCAGCACCGGGGAGCCGTGATCCACGTTCCAGATCCCGAACGGGGTGAAGAAGTTACCGACGCGCACGTTGAAGTACTGCGACGCGAGGTAATCGGTGTGAGCTCGCTCGATGACGGTGTAGCCGCCCCACATCGGCGCATCCCAGACCCCGGCGTGTGGATCGAACTGGAACGTGCTGGTGCGGGTGGCGCCCGTGGGCCCGATCACGAGGTTGCCGTTCGGCGCGTTCGTGAAGCGAATTTCGAACAGCGTTCGCCAGCGCTCGATCGGCTGAGCGTCGAAGTAGACGTTCAGATTGCCGATCACGAACGACGTCTCGGTATCGGTGATCGCGGAGAAGCTGTCCGCGGCGAAGATGCGTTGCAGCCCGAAGTCGGTGAAGCCGTAGATCTTCAGCTTGTCTTCGACGACTTCGCCACCCTGCTCCTCGACTTCGGTGACGCGCGCCTCGAGCTCGTCGATCTTTTGCTGCTGGGCCGCGAGCAGCGCCTGCACCTCCGGCGACGGCTCCGCGGGCACCGGCGGCGGCGGAGCGGGGGCTGGCACGACTTCCGGCGCCGCGGCTTCGGGAACGGGAGCGGGAGCGGGAGGAGCTTCTGCCTCCGGCAGCCGCGCTCCTTCCGGTGCGGGCGGGTCGACCGTCGGCGGAGCCTCCTGCGCGAAAGCAGGCGTTGCGGCGACGATGGCCACTATCGTGCCGGAGATGATTTTTAGCCGGCGACGAGACGTGTTCCCAAGCACGATTGCTCCCATGGCTGCGCGTGTGCTCCGTAGGCCGCGGCTTGCGCGGGCGGCGTTCCCCAAGCGTTGCGACTACTCGCTGAGTAGTCGGCGCTCGCTCCGACTTCAACATTTCTTCGAAGTGCGGGTCGGGAGGATTCACGGCGAGCAAGTGCGTGGATCTGAGCAAGGGTGGGAAAGCTCGCTCGCTCAGCGCACCCGCAGCCGCCGCTCCGTCCAGGCCACGCCGCCGCGGTCGTCGCGGATCACGAACCACAGCCTGAGCTCCTGGCCCGAGGCATTGTTGCGCGCGACGAAGCGCGTCTCCGGGTCGTCGCCGACGCGGACCTCGTCCTCGAAAATGCCCTCGGTGGAGTAGTACTGCACCACGAGCTGCTCTTCGAACTCGCGGCCAAACTCGTCGCGTCCGGCCTCGAAGCTCGACGGCGTGGCGACGGCCGCGAGCTTGTGGCTCAGCGACTTCGAGCAGTCGTCGAACTGGTTGTCGTCGGTTTCGCAGGCCTCCACTTCCGGAACCAGGTCCGCGGGCCATTCTGCCCCGTCGAACAGGATCTGCGCCACGGCGGGGTTCTGGTTGCGGTCGGTATTGCGAACGTAGACGCGCTTGATGCCGAGCACGAACTCGTCGAGGCCGAGCTCGCGCCCGCTGCCTGCTTCAGTGCATCCGAACGGCAGCTCGTGGCGACTGCCGTTGAAGCTCAGCTCGCCGGGGCACGCGACGCTCACCAGGCCCACCTGCGCGAGCGGCAGCGCGTCCTGGTCGAAGCCGTAGAGCGCGTTCGCGGGCACGGTGTAGTCGAAGCTTTCGAGCCCCTGACCCATCGCAAGCAGCGGCGAGGCCCCGCTGCTCTGCGAGTCGCGCGCGACCTTCGCGAGGCAGCCTTCGACCGAGGAAGAGTCCGGGTTCACGCAGGCCGCCCAGGCCCAGGTGACGGCCCGCCCGGCCGGCTCGTGGCTGAGCGAGGTCAGGTGAATGGCTTCACCGGGCCGCGCATAGGGGTTGTCGGCTTGCTGCGCGAGCACGCGCAGGCCCGTGACGCGAGAGCCGGGATCGAAGTCGTTGTCTTCGCAGCCCGTCAGGGCTCCGAGAGAGGCGAGGGCGGCGAGTGTTACGGAGAAACGCGAGAGTTCGTCGATGCTGTTCATAGCTCACCCCGGATGCCGAGAACGGGCAAGAGCGGCAGGCCCGCGACGGTGTCGGTCTTCGAGTAGTTGTAGTTGTAGGAAATCTCTTCGGTGTTCTGGTGGTTGTAGGCATTCTGGAGATCGAGATAGGCAGACAGCCTCCAGGACTGGAACTTCCAGGTCTTGTCGACGCGCAGATCCAGCTGGTGAAACGCGGGCAGGCGCTTCGAATTGCGCTTGGACGATTCGACCGGCGAGTACGCACCGGCGTCGTGGTCCACCACGCCGCCCACGTTGGGCGTGTACGGGCTACCCGTCACGTAGCGGAAGCGCGCGCCGAGCTGCCAGCCCCGCCCGAGCTTGTAACTGCCGAGCGCGGTCAGGATGTGGGTCTGATCGTAGTCGTAGCGATGGTAATCCTCGGCGGATGAGTCGCGGCGCTCGCTGCGTGACAGCGTGTACGCGACCCAGCCGAAGAACGGCCCGGTCGGCTTGTAACGCAGCAAGAACTCGCTGCCGTAGGTCCGCCCCGAGCCGATGTTCTCGTAGCGGTATCCGCCCTGAGAGCCGTCCGCGTCCGGCACGCCCACGACCAGGTCCTGCAGGTCCTTGTAGAAGCCCTCGACCGAGAGCTCGAGCGGCCGCGAGAACTCCTGCTCGATGCCGGCGCTGTAGTGGATCGCGCGGTTGCTCTGCACGCCGTCGGTGCCGATCGGCTCGACCGTTTCGTAGGGCTCCGGCGGTTGGTGAAAGACGCCGACTCCACCCTTGAGCGTCGTTCTCGGGAACCCGGGCGCGATGTCCCAGCGCGCGCCGAGCCGGGGATCGGCCGTGACCTGGCCGGTGTCCTGGTTGTAGTCGGCGCGAACACCGGGGAACAATTTGAGGTTCTCGAACGGCGTGAGCTCGAGCAGGGCAAACGCGGCCGGGCGCGTCAGCGAGCCCTCGGCGTCGACCTGGGTCGTGGGGCGCCCGAACAGCGGCCCCGAGGTGTCGCCGTCGTCGAGATCGATCGGCGGGTACTTCCAGGAAGCGTCGTAGCGCGCGAGCCAGCCCTCGACGCCGGCGATCGCCGTCACCTGCTCGCCGAGCCGGAATTTCAGCTCGCTCCGCGCTTCGAACCCGAGCACGTCGGTGTCGACGTCGATCGGTCCCTGCGAGAAGCGCTCCACGTCCTTGCCGACGGACAAGGTCGTGTTCCAGCCGAGGTCGTCGGAGATGCGCGTCTCCAGGCGCGCCTGCAAGCGCACGAAGTTGGTGTGGAGCCGTGTATCGCCACCCTGCGATGGATCGTTCGCCGACGGCGCGTTCATCACCAGCTCCAGCCGGTCGTCCGAGCCGTAGGCGAACAGACGCAGCTTGGTGCGCGCGCCCAGCCGTTGCTCCACCATCGCCTGGAAGTCGTAGTAAACCGGGGCCACCGACACGTCGATGCCCTCCGCCTCCATGGCCGAGCCGAGCCAGGCGTCGACCCAGGATCTCCGACCGCCGATCATGAAGCTCGTGTTCTCACCGAGCGGCCCCTCGGCGAGGACGCGGCCGTCGAGCAAGTCGAACTGCAAGAGGCCGCCCAGGCGATCCGTGCGCGGCGACCGCACGCCGATATCCACGACGCCGCCCATGCCGCGCCCGAACTCCGGGCTGTAGTTACCGGGGTAGAAGTCGATTCGCTCGAGCATCTCGCTCGGGATCACCGACGATAACCCTCCGAAGTGATAAGCGAGTGGGATCGACATCCCGTCCACGAACACCTGCGAGTCACGCGGACCGGAGCCGCGCACGAGCAGCATGCCCTCGAGCCCCGGAGGGCGCGCCACGCCAGGCAGGTTCGTGACCGCGCGCAGGGCGTCGCCGTTGGTGCCCGGGATCTTGGTGACCTCTTCCGCCGCGAGCACGCGCTTCGTGGCCTCGCGCGGCGGACGCTCGCCCTCGACGTCGATGTCCACGCTGGGCGGCAGCTCGGGCGCGGGCTCGGCCGCCTTCGGGGCGGGGCGCGCCGCAACTGGGTGCGGCACGGGCTCGGCAGCGGGCGGCTCTCCTTGCGCGAGCTCGAAGTCGAAGCGGAAGGCGATCCGCGCGGGGACGGCCTTGCCGCCCTTCCGCGCGGGCTCGAACACGAGCCGCTTGGCGGCTTCCAGCGCGGCAGCGTCGAAGTCTTCACCTCCCGACTCGAGCACGCTGGCAGCGGTGATCGCGCCCTGTTCGTCGAGCGTGACTGAGAGCACGACCTTCGCCGTCTCCCCGCTCGCGCGGCGGCTCTCCGGGTAGACGGGCTCGGCATTCTCCACGAGCTTCGGAGCGACCAGAGTCGGCCCGCTCGCCGCGGTGTCGTCGCTCACTTCGGGCTCCGCCTGTGCGAACGCGGAAACACCGAGTGTGGCGCAAGCAATCAAGAGCGCGCGCCACGACGACTCGAGTCGTCCTCGAGCGAGCCGAGTTGGAGTGTGATCGTTCGAGTCGTTCATTGCGACCGAGCCTTGAGCAAGCTCCGGGCCAGCCTCGAAGCGACAACGTGAACGCGCGTCGTACGAGCGATAACTTCGATTCACGATCGACCCGATTCGCTCGAAACAAATGCATCGCATTCGCACTCGCGTGCTCCAGCGTGAGCGCACGAACGTTCACGGACGAGGCGCCGCGAACACCGGACGACCGTCGCGGAGCCGGACGGACAGCTGTCCGTCGATGCCGGGCGAGCCTGCTTCACGCCCAGAAACCCTGGGATTCTCGCCGCTCCGAGCAGTTCACGAGCTGGCACGAGCCGTGCTTTGGAGCCCGCCACACCCTCAGGGAGAACCAACAGTCATGTCACTCGTCGAACGTTCCAAAATCATGCTTCTCGATATCGGCGCTTCTCCGATTCTGTATCTGATGATCGCTCTCAGCGTGATCAGCGTCGCGATCATGCTCGAGCGCTCCTGGTTCTTCCTGGTCGTGCGCGAGAACGTCGAGCGGCTGGCGCGGCTGCTCGCCGAGCGCCTCGAACAGAACGACCTCGCCGGCGCCTACGAGCTGGTGGACGGCTCGCGCTCCGCGGAAGCCGCGGTGGTCGCGGCCGGGCTTCGCCAGGTGCAGCGCGGACCCGAAGCGGCCGAAGAGGCGATGTCGAGCGCGGCGGCGCTCCAGAGGATGCGGCTCGAGCGGCGCCTGGCGTTTCTCGGTACGCTCGGCAACAACGCGCCGTTCGTCGGTCTGCTCGGAACCGTGATCGGCATCGTGCAGGCGTTCGACAAGCTGCAGAGCGTCGGAACCAACGGCGCCAGCACCGACGTGATGGGCGCGATCGCCGAAGCGCTGGTCGCGACCGCGATCGGTCTGGCCGTGGCGATCCCCGCCGTCGCCGCCTTCAACTACTTCAACCGCCGGATCAAGTCGATCCTCGGCAACACCGAGGCGCTGCGGCACATCGTGCTCGCGTATCTGAAGACGCGCGGGGGGCCGGGCTTCGCAGCTCCGGTGCTCCAATCGAACGCGGAGAGCCGCGCCGAAGAAGGTTCGCAACCTTTCCGCATCGAGCGCGCGCGCGTGATCGCGGGCTGACCAACGCAGATCGGTAAAGCCATGGCAAACGCAGCTCAAGACGACGACGCGATCACCGGCATCAACGTCACCCCTCTGGTCGACATCACGCTCGTGCTCCTGATCATCTTCATGGTCACGGCAAAGCTGATCGCCGGCCAGGGCATCCCGCTCGACCTGCCGAAAGCGGCCAGCGCCGGCGCCACGCAGACCACGCTCACGATCGCCATCGCGCCCGACGGAAAGATTTCGGCCAACGGCCAGCCCGTGTCCTCGGACGCAGCGCTCGCCGATCAGGCTCGGCGCGCGCTGAAACAGAACCCCGAGCTCCGCACGGTGGTTTCGGCTTCGGCTGCGGCCAGCCACGGCAACGTGATGCACGTGGTCGACACCGTGCGCGAGGCGGGCATCGTCAAGATCGCGTTCGCCGCCGACAAGCTCGAACCCAAGTCCGTAGTTCGATGAGCCGTGCCGCTTCGACCTCAGAGGAGACGACCATGAACCCCGCTTCACTCCCCCACGGCGGCTTCGTTCACGACCTGTTCGAGCGCAGCCGCCGTCGCCGGGGTCTGACGCTGGCGATGCTGGTGATTGCCGTGGCAGGCCACGCCGTTGCCGGAACGCTGGCCCCGACCGAGGCGGCGCAGACCCGGCTTCCTCCGCCCGTCGAGGTGGAGTTTCTGCCGCCCGAGCCGCCACCGACTCCTCCCGCGGCTCCGCTCCCCGAACCAGAGAAGGTCGAGCTAGCCAGGGCGGCGCGCGGTCCCGTCGAACGGGCACCCGAGCCCGCTCGAGCCGGGCGCCTACTGACGGCCAAGCCCGAGGCGCCGCGCGAGCAGTCCAATGAACCCGTGGACTTCGTCTCGGATCCCAACGGCACCACCTACGGGGGTGGAGTCGTGGCGATCGGCGGCAAGGCCGCGGTCGGCAAGGCCGGAGCGCGGGTCGGCGTCGCAAACCGCGGCGACACGGTGGAAGTCGGAGCCAAGCGCCCCACGGGCGACGGCCTGGTCGCAGCCAGCGATCTGAGCCGGGCTCCGCGCCTCAACGAGAGCGATCCGTGCCGCGGCTTCTTCCCGCAGAACGCCTCGAACGATACCGCGCAGGCCTCCGTGCTGGTCACGATCGGCAAGAACGGCGGCGTTTCGAGCGCGCGTGTCGTGGCCGAGAACCCTGCCGGGCAAGGCTTCGGCCAGGCTGCCCGGGCTTGCATGATGACCAAGCGCTTCGTGCCGGGGCTCGATCGTTCGGGCGACCCGGCGGCGACCGCGCTGCGCGTGAACGTGCGCTTCAGCCGCTGAAATACGAAACTCGGTTCCTCGAGCAAAGGAACCGACCGCGACGCGCGTATCAAGGACTCCGGGAGGAGCTTTCGATGCGCGCGTTTCGATTTTGCTGGATCGGCGGCCTCTTGAGCACGCTCACGCTGGCCGCGTGTGGGAGCGGCCCTGACCCCAAAAACCAGGGCGCACCGCCCGTCACGAAGCCGGCAGCTGATGACCTAGCAGGGCTCGCGCGCTACGCGCTCCGCGAACCAACGGCCACTGTCCGCGGAGACGAGCTGAGGGACGCTGGCCCCGCCGGCCTCGCCGCCTTGCTGAGCGAGGCCCGGCACCGGAACCAACTCGACGCACGGCTCGACCCGCTGATCGACCGCGTCGCCGGCCAGCGTTACGCGCGGCACTCGCAGCTGTACTGGTACACCGACCTCGAGAAAGCCAAGGCCCAGGCGCGCGCCGAGCACAAGCCGATCCTCAGCCTGCGCCTGCTCGGCGACCTCCGGGACGATCTTTCCTGCGCGAACAGTCGATTCTTCCGGGTGGTTTTGTATCCCGACCCCGATGTCTCGACGCTGCTCCGGTCTCGGTTCGTGTTGCACTGGTCGTCGGAGCGGCCCGTGCCGAAGGTCACGGTCGACTACGGCGACGGCCGCAAGCTCGTGCGCACCGTGACTGGCAACAGCATCCACTACGTGCTCGACGAGCGCGGCCGAGTGGTCGACGCGATACCCGGCTTGATGGGACCGACGCCGTTCCTCTCCGCGTTGAGCTCGGCCTCGCAATTTCACCGCACGCTCGCCGGCGCGTCCGACGAGCTGTTCTCGAAGCGGTCGTTCGCGTACCACACGGAGCGCGAGCGGAGCCTGCTCGAAGCCTGGAAGAGCGAGCTCGCCGCGCTGCGCATTCCGGTGAGCTCGAAGGACGCGCGCGCTCTCGACGCGCAGACCTCACGACTCGCGGCCGGCAGAAAGACAGCGAGCACCCTGCCGGTCGCGGCAGCGGCTGCGGTCCCGCGGGCGGCCGCCAAGGCCTTCACGGAGGGTCCGCTGATCCCGATCGTGGCCCCGCTGCCCACGTTCACGTCCAACGACCTGATCGAGCGCACCACGCCGGAGATCTGGACGCGCATCGCCGAACGTCACCAGAAATTCGGGCGCGAAACCAAACTGTCTCGCGAGAGCCGCGCCCTGATGCGCGAGCTCTCTCCGCGCGCGCTCGACGACCGCGCCGAGCCCGTGGCGCTGGGCGATACCGCTTTCGAGGCGCTGGTTGCGCGCTTCGAGAAGCTTCTGGCCGTGGACACTCAGCGCAATCGCCTCGAGCTCAGCCTCGCGCTTCACCAGCGGCTGGCGGCCTTCCCGAACGAGGACTTTCAAGAGCTGAACCGCTGGGTCTACAGCGCGCTGTTTCTGACGCCGCGCTCCGACCCATGGCTCGGGCTGACGGCAGACGGCGTGTTCACCGCTCTGCCGAGCGACGGCTTCGAGACCGCGCAGATCCAGCGACCTTGACTCATTCCCAACGAGGACGCAGCCGCGCTCCTCGCGGTCGCATGCGGCCGTGCGAGGATGCGTCGGCCGGGCTCGATTCAACGGGTGGCAACACGGCCGCGAGCCAGGGCGGCGGCGGCGGCGCGACCCCGATGGCCAGCGCGGGCTCTGCAAAACCTCCGGATGCCGCAGAGACCTTGCCTCGCCGGCTGCGTCGCCGAAGATGAAAGGTTTCTCTATACGTCTCCGCAACGTCCCCGCTTCAAATCGCTGACCGTCTCATTTGCATGGGGACGGCGACGCCCGTCCGCCAGCAGACCACCTTTGGGTGCGAGGTGACCTTCCAGTCTTTACTGCATTCATCTCGCCAGACTCCGTACGTGACGCTCTAATGACCGAAATTTCTTGACTGGCTTGCACTAGCGGCAGCTCTATATCTGCATCGTCCGCGCTGTTTTGGCGGGGACTGGAGGAGGAGGAAGGCGACCATGGTGGAGAGGAATTCGTGTCTTGGGCAATCGTCAGGCTGGGATCCGCGCTGGTTGGGCAATCTGGACGCCCTCGGTCTTGCTGCTCGTCGCCTGCGGGAGCGGGGGCCCATTAGGAATCGATGACGAAACGGAGCCCGTCCAGGATGTTCGCAGCGACCTCGTGAATGGAGTGGACGCGCGTGCGGTGGCCGCCCGTCGGGCCGAGGTCGATGAATACATTGCGAACTGGCACGCTTCGGCAGGGCATCGCGTGCTGCGTACAGTTACTGAAGACAACGGAGACATGGTGGACTTAGTGGCTGCAGAATCTGTACCAGGTTCACAGGGCTCGCCCCCGCCGCCAACGTTCAAGCCCGACCGCCCCGAGTTACGCAATCGGGCTTTTCCTCTTCGGATTGGAGCTGGCGACCCGAGTTTGGTGCGCTTTGTTCGACCCACGTTTGACCATTATGTGACAGGAGCGGCCCGCTCCGATTCCCTACTCAGCTATCTGGCGAAACTCCCTGTCGGGATAGCGCCGACCGGCTTCGCACCGGGGGCGCCTTGCGCCGACAATTGTGAGCGCCTTTACGCAGCATCTCGACAGAATGTCAATAGTCGGGGCGCCTTCTCCTGGATGAATGCGCGCTGGTCACCGGGGGAAGTTCAAACAAATACCTTCTTTCTGTCGCAGATGAACGTGATTGATCTCGGCACCAATATCAAAACGAACGCAGAATGGATTGGATGGATTATCGGACGGAATCCGCAGCTGAACGGCCCCCAGGCTCGATTCTATTCAGAGTTTTTTACTCAAGGCATGAGCAACACCGGACCCTACGTGGGCGGCTGGGCGGGCACAGCGAGAAACGCCGGATTCATTCCAATGGCCGGCGCGCTAGTCGCGCTGGACGACCAGGTTCCGGGTATCTCGACGGTGGACGGCGACCAATACGATCAATGGATGTTCATGGATTACTTTCCATCGTCCTCATGGAACTGCGGGACCGGTTGCACGGGTTCATGGTGGCTGGGCGTCAACAGTGGTTGGGTCGGTCATTACCCCGTTGGAGCAGCATCGCCAAACGTACCGTTCGACCTCATTGCCAGTAGTGCTCCCAACGTCGACTGGTACGGAGAGGTTTATGATGCGTCACCCGGCACGTGGACTTCGACAGACATGGGCAGCGCGCAGTTTGCGTCATCGAGCAGCACTTGGCAGCAAACGGGTTGGTTCGCTGAAATGGGATACAGGAGGGCGAGCGACTACACGCCATTGTACAGTACGCTGACTGAAGTAGCTGAAGTTGGCGGGGACGACCCGGACTGCTATACGCGTTACGAAGAGACGTTCTGGAATACAACCGTATGGTACGGCGGACCGGGCCGAACTGGAACAGGTGTCTGTGACCCATTCTAAAGCCGGTCAACGAACAACTAGTTCGTTTTGCTTCCCTCGAGCGCTGGCAAGCGCTCGAGGGAGCACCCCTATGGGGTTGGCTGGCGTGTGGCTTCTGCGACGCCTTTGCTTTCGACTGGCTAGCCTGAGACGCATTGTCGTCCTCGGATGGCTGGCAGGCGCGGCAGCCTGCGGGCAAGCCACGGACTCGGACACCCCTAGAGAAGCGGAGGGAGGCCAGCCGATCTCCTGTGCCCGCACGCCCGATTGTCGCGGCGGGGAGTTCTGCGATCGTGGTGTTTGCTCGACGCTGGCCACCTATGATTATTATGGGCACGGTTATGGTGCCCAGTGCGTGGGAGAGGAATTCTATCCCAGTGACATCTCGGGCAGCCTACGTGGCTTGCATTGTCGATCGTATGTGTGCATGGATGGGCACTGCAGTTCTTGCGCTTCGGATGCCGAGTGTAAGGAGAACTATGTGTGTGCTCCCGCGCCCCGGTACCCACAGTATCCGGACCGGCCGCCTGACTTTCCGGGCCGGCGCTGCACCCTCCGCGCGGTCGTGGAAGAGCCACCCGTGCCGTGCGGTGTGCCGGAGAACCCGGTGCCTTGTGGACCCACCAAACCGGAGATTTCTGGACCTCCTCTTGTCACCAATCCAAAGGACGAGTGTCGGAAGGTCGAGGACTGCCGCGGGGATGAATTCTGCGATCGTGGAGGGTGCTCCGCGATTACGGTGGATCCAAATGGATTGGGATACGGGGCTGCCGTTATCCAGAGGGAGCCGCCGAACCTGGGAGATATTTGCATAGGCTTCTTGAACATTGGACATTGGTGCGGGGCCTGTCTTGCAGATAGCGAGTGCTATCCGGAAGCTCCTTACTGCATCCACCATCCTATGCGCCCGGAAGCGCGCTCGTGCGCTCCACATCCAGAGTCCGAATACTACGATGCCAGTGGGAAGGTCGCGCCGACCTTTTCTATGATATCGGAGACGCCTGAGGAATGGCTTGAGGACTACCGGGCATTTCGCCAGTATCACGAGCACTACCGCGCGGCTCGTGCTGAAGTGGGCCTTCCCGTCCCGCCGCCACTACCCGCGATTGCGCCCGCGCCATGACATCAAACGTGCGAAGGACTAGCTCGAAGCGAGCGTCGATTGATGCAGACGCTGGTTGCGCACTGCTCATGCTTGGCGCGGCGATCGTACTCGGTGCATGCACCCAGACGGCTTACGGTGATGGGAGCGGCGCAGAGGCTGGCGGAGCAGCGTCGACGGGTGCTGGTGGTGACACAGAATCCAACGCAGGCGAACAAGCCCATGGAGGAACAGCAGCTCCGGAGCGTTGCGCCGAGGAACCGCACGCCTTCAGGAAGGGCGTCGAGGAGAGCGAGTTATTTCCTGGCACGGGGACCGCACAGCTCGACTACCCGGACGGCACCCAGGTAACGCTTGGGCGTGAGCTTCGGTGCGAGGTCTTGCGCGACGCACAGGGCGCGGTGATAGGGTTTGCGGCAGGATTCGCGGATAGCCTCCCCACAATCGGCCAGCGCGCAGCCGTGCTCGTGGCGTCCGGATACACGGGAGACGGTACGTACCATGCCGAGGGCGAGGGAGAGGGAGAGGGAGAGGGAGAGGGCGCCTCCGTCCAGTTGGTCCTTTGGATTTCGGGCGAGCCCTGCCTTCCGCGGTCGGGGTGCTGGAGTGGAACCTATGCAGCGCAGGTGACGCTGGAGGAAGCCGGCCGCTTGGGGACCGCCACTACCGCCGATGGCCTGAGGCTGCGTTTCGAATGCAGTGCGGACTCCGACCTCAGGCCCGTCCGTGGAGACCCGGTGCCCCTCATGCGGCCAGCGGCGGGTATGGCGTACCTAGAGACGGCATCCGGTTTCGTGCTGCCCTTCGTCGGAATCGAGTGCGACACCGACGAAGTCACTGGTCTGCTCAGCGTACGCACGCAACCAAGGCCCTGGAGCATTCCGGACGCGTTCGATCGCGGCTACGGGTTCAGCATCGAATATCTGGAGCCAGCGACCACCGATCCTCGAAAGCCGTTAGCCGCGAGTTTGGCGTACGATTATTTCGGCATCGTGGTGACGGGCGGTGCCAGGGCCAGCGCTGTACTCGATTGCGGCACCCCTCTTGCCGGATCCATCGACGAGCAGACGATCCTCGAGGACCCGAGCTTCGCGAGGGCAT
>JAICQO010000126.1 GCA_025937835.1 Polyangiaceae bacterium | reverse complement strand
TCTGGGAACGCCCGCCCTCGCGGCGAACCGGACCGTGTGCTTTTTCGCGCAGATCAACGTCGACTCGCGGTTCAATTGCCCAGCCTCGGGAACAGCGGGAGCCTACGATAACTGCAATTCGGCAACGGATACGTCTGACGCTGTCGGGATGGAGCTCGAAGTGTGGGATAAAGATCCTACGGGCGGTGATGAGTTCATTGGTACCTTCGTCATCGGGACGGGGGGCGGGATCCAATGCATTTCGTTTCCGTGGGAAGGACAAGCATACGCAGGCGGCGAGCCACATCCGGACGTGTACTTTGCTTTCACCAATCGCGCTGTATACCTCGCAAGTTTCGATCGCATCGTTCGCATCGTGGATGCGAACGGGAACATCTACAACACCGTCTCGTGGAGAAACGGCACCGCAGGGAATTCTGAGGCCTATGTCGCCTGGAACGTCGAGCCGGGCCAATCACCCACAGTCCCCTCGACCGGCAGCCTCATCCCGAATCCGGATGAGACGACGAACTACGGAAAGTCTGTCATCAGCCTGCGGTCGGCGTACCTGACGCTCCAGACATTCGGTGGGACGCTGGACGCGGGGACGGTCATCAATCTTGAGTATCCGACGAACAAAGCCGCCCCCTGCTCGACAACTTCGTGCGCCTGGGATCGAACCACGATCGCGAGCGCGACGGGGCTCGCTGAGGATGGCATTCGAGTCAGCCACGAAATGGGTCACATCGTGCAGATGCAGAACTTTGAGCAGGACGGCTTGCGCGACGATGTGAGCTTAAACGGGAGCGGCTGGGCCATCGACTCGGTGGAATTTCAGTCAGGTGCTTCTTGCGAAGGGTTCGCCACGTACGTGGCAATGGCGAGTTGGCACAATCCGCAGAACACCACCGGTACGGTTGAAGCTTTCGGGTTCAACCTCGAGCAAAGAGTCACCCTCAAGACGACTTGCACCGACAACTCAGGAAACGCTGGACAGGTGGCGAAGACGTTCTGGGACCTCGATGACGCGCAAAACGAAACCAGTTCCTCACCAGGCACTGGAAATGATGGATTGAACTGGGCCACGTCCACGATTGTCTCGAGTATGGATGCGTTTGCCGACGGAACCAGCAACCGAAGGGATCGTGAAAGCGATGCCGACGGCGTCAACGTCAAGGACTTCGGCGTGAACGCGGGGATTGCCGCGTCGGCCTTCTACACCCACAATGATCTGTCCTGTCAGGATGACACCTGACAAGGCGGGCCAACGTTCCTGCGTCTGAAGTGCGTGCGAGGAAAGTCCGGCGCAGCTACAATGGGGCGCCCGACTTTCCTCAGTCCCAATAGGTCTGCGCGCGCGGTTGCGTCGTGAGGTCGCTCTGTTAGGCTATTTGTGAGGCGGATGATTGCGCGAGTCTTAGCCGTCGTGTTTCTCACCGTGGGTTGCTCTTCGAACCCGAAGGCGGAACAAACTTCTCCAGGGCCTGTGAACCACGAAGCAGGTCCAAAAGGCGCATTTCAGTTTGTCCGCTTGGAATCTGGTGGAAGCAACTGTGAGCCTTGTTGGCGTACGTTCGAGGTCACGGCTTCGCACGATCTGATCCTGGCGGATGCGTCCTCCAAAGATACGTTTCTCCTCGATGACCTCGAAGCTGCTGCGTTCGAGGATGTCGTACGCGCGTCAGCGTTTTCTGAGGCCTTGCTTGATCCAGATGATTGTGAGCCGATCCCCGGCGACGCGAACGTTCTGATCGCATCATGGGAAAATACTGGCCCGGTTGCGGATACACACCCCAGCCGTTGCTTTGGGTTGCGTGGCGACCCGCATGTCTACAGCCAGCTCTACTGGATGCTTATCGACCTTAAGAACAAGTATCTCGGTTGCGAGGCGCGAGAGTCGTCCCCGCCGTGGAACCCGTCGAGCGGGCCGCCACCCATCCGAATGATGTGTTGGCCTTGCAATGGTTCGTGTTGAGACTTCGTGTCTTTGCGGCGTGTTTCCTCGTTCCGCTGGGATTGCGCTGTGGTGGCTCTGGGCCGCGTTCCGAGCCGACAGCATGGAATCCCCGGGGCTTCGAAAGTGTGACGTTAACAAGCCAAAGCGGGACGTGTGCGAACTGTTGGCTAAAGATCACTGTGCGACGTCCTGGTGTTCTGTCGGTGGAGGACGTTGCTCGGGAGTCGCGCTTTGCGCTGTCCGTGGAGGAATTTTCGGGAATACGGGCACGTGTGAGCACCCAAGCGTTCGCGCAAACCGCATCTGCACCTGCTGAGTGGGATTGCAATGAGCCGTACGACGCGAGCGCCCAATTGACTCTCGACGACGGGTCCGGGATCCATAACGTTAGGCTCTGGGATGGGTGCTCGGGAGTGTGCGGCGATGACGCGATCATGTCACTGGTGAGGGAGCTTTACCGGCTGAAGGACGAGCACGTCGAATGCCGATCGAGGAACACCGCGTACTGCCGTGTCGCTCCCGAGCTTCCTCCAGCCGGCATGTCCTGCACGGAGTGCGTGGACGACTGTGTATACTAGGCGCTTTTTTCGGGCCAGCTGAAACGTAGAAGATGCCTCACCGGCGACGGAGTGCAAATGAAGAGTATCCGCTTCAAGCCGCCGTGTAGCGACGGCGAGCGGGTGCGCACAAGCTCAGCGGTGTGACGGAGTCATTGCGGAGGAGCCGCGGATTTCTTCTGGGTCGCTCGGCCCGTGTCGAGAGGCCGATCGGGAATGGAGATCGGGCCGAATTCTGCGGCGAGAACACTCGGATCGAGCCGGTCGCGAGTGCGAGCCCAGAAGAGCTGGGCGAGTTCGAGCATGCGGTGCTCGGTGATCCATCAGCGAGCGCCGGGATGATTTCGAGAATTGCGGCCAGCCGGGAGCCCACCAGAACGTGAAGATCGCGAATCTTTGCGCGTTCAGCCTGGAGCGCCTTGGTGATCTGAAGGCGAAGCGCAGACTCGTACGTCTCGAGCGCTTCCGCATCGAAGAACAGGGTCACCTCCCCTTCGGCGCTCAGCGCGCAGTCGAGCGCCTTCAAGATCGGGTCGGCGAACGGCTCGCGTTCAGCCGCGCGAGCAGTAGGCAGGCGCACGGGTTCCAGACGGCCACTCGACCTTCGGATGTCTGTAGCGACGTGCCGTCAAAGGACGATCCGTTTCCCGCTGGAGGATTGAGCGGGCTCAGCGCTTGGCGGGTGCGCCGCCGGCCAGGCGCAGCGCGCGCGACTCGACGCGCAGGTCGAAGCGCAGCTCGACGAACAGCTCGCGCTTCGAGTTCCAGGTGCCGGCGCCGATCTCGTGGACCTCGAAGCCCGCGGTGGAACAACATCGGCCAGTTTTCCTGAGGCAAGCAGCTGTAGCGGGTGTGAAACCAGACCCACTCCTTGCAGTGGAGGGGCACCACCACCAGCAGCTGCCCGCCCTCTTTCAGGATCCGGTTGAACGACCACAGCTGAAACAGCGGCGCGATGCTGTGCTCGAGCGTGTGGCGGGTGGTGATGAAGTTGAGCGAGCCCGGCTCGAAATGGTCGAGCACGTTGGCCACGTCGTCCTGAACGAACTTCGGATGCTCGCGCGGGACGTTGAGGTCGTAGTAGGTGATGTCGCGGCCCGCGGCCGCCAGCTTGCGACACATGTACTCGGTGCCGCCGACATCGACGCCGCTTGAAGCGCATGCGCTTCTTCATCCTGGCTCAAGCGGCGGTCCAGGCCTGCCGCCGCTTTCCCGAGCTCGACTTCGTCGAGTGCGGCTGCTTTCACGGTCATTCGACGTACATGCTCGGCACCCTGCTCACGCGCTACGGCTTCAAGGGGCGCCTCAAGGTTTTCGACTCGTTCGAGGGGTTGTCGGAGTTCGACGATCGCGACAAGTCGCAGTTCATCAACACCAGCGAGGCGATCCAGAAGGCGCGCAAGCACTACCGCGCCGATTTCGAGAGCGTTTCGCTTCGCTGCGCATCCGCCGACCACGTTCCTGCGCATGCCGTTTGGCTCCGCCTTTGCGGTGAAGTAAGCTCGGCGCGCCGGCGACGACACCATGGCCAAGACCGACTATCAGAGCGTGGACCAATACCTGAAGCTGCAGCCGGACGCGGCTCGCAAACAGCTCGAACGCGTGCGGCGCGCGATCCAAAAGGCGGTGCCCCGCGCCGAGGAAGCGATCTCGTATCAGATCCCCACCTTCAAGCTGCACGGCCGCGCCCTCTTGTACTTCGCCGGCTGGAAGGAGCACTACTCGCTCTATCCGGCCACGGCGGGCGTGGTCGCGCGCTTCGGCAAGGAGCTGAAGGGCTTCCTGGTTTCGAAGGGCACGCTGCGGTTTTCCCTGAGCGCTCCGGTTCCGAGCGCGCTGATCGCGGGCATCGCCAAACAACGAGCACTCGAAGTGGGGGAGCTCGGCGCCCGCCGCGCGCCGGCCAAGGCCGCCAAAAAGGCCGGCAAGAAGACGACGAAGAAGGCGGCGAAGACCCGAGCGGCGCCCAAGAAAAAGTGAACGCCTGAAGGCGCTCTCGGCGCTGCGGGGTTGACGGAGTCGAGCGGCGGATCAATGCTGAACTGAATGGTTCAGTATACACAAACCAGGCTGGATTCGGCCTTTGCCGCGCTGGCCGACCCGACGCGGCGCGGGATCCTGGTGCGGCTGGGCCGGGGTGAGGCGTCGATCACGGAGCTGTCCGAGAGCTTCGGGATGACGCTGACCGGCATCAAGAAGCACGTCGGCGTGCTCGAGAGCGCGAAGCTCGTGACGACCGAGAAGGTCGGCCGTGTCCGCAACTGCCGGCTCGGCCCGCACCGGCTCGAAGACGAAGCCGCGTTCATCGCCAAGTATCGGCGAATGCTCGAAGAACGCTTGGATAGCTTGGGAGATTTTCTGGAACGCACGAAAGGTGAACCGACATGAACGACTCCACGAAACGTCCGCAGACGGCCAAAGTCACGACGCCGAGCGATCGCACGATCCTCATCGAACGCACCTTCAACGCCCCGCGGCACCGAGTCTGGGCGGCCTTCACCGATCCGAGCCTCGTTGCACAGTGGTGGGGTCGCGGTAACAAGCTGGTGATCGAGCGGATGGAGGTGGAACGCGGCGGTCATTGGCGCTTCGTCGAGCACTCGCCCGACGGCAGCCACGGGTTCGAGGGCCGCTACCGCGAGGTCACCCCCGAATCCCGGCTGTCTTACACCTTCGAGTGGGACGGGATGCCCGGCCACGTGATCGTGGAAACCGTGGAGCTCGAGGAGCTGCCCGACCGGCGCACGCGGGTCGTGAACACCAGCCTGTTCCACACCAACGAAGATCGCGACGGCATGATGAGCTCCGGCATGGAGCAGGGGCTCAATCAGAGCTACGCGGCCCTGGATCGCCTGCTCGAGACCAATGCTTGAGAGCGGCTAACGCGTTCGCGAAGGCTCGGGGTAGAGCAGCGTGCCTGCCCCGAGCCGGTAGCGCTTGCCCCGCCACGATACGTGGCGCTTCAGCGGCGTGGTGCACCAGACCGCGAGCGCGAGCAGATCGCGCAGCCCGCCCAGGCACAAGGGCAGCCAGACCCTGCGCACGCCGACGAGCAAGAGCCAGCCCCCCACGTCGCGGAGCACGATCAGTGCAGCTGCCCAGAGCAGCGCCCAGGGTCCGAGCGCGCACCACAAGAGGGGCACTTGCGCGAGCGGGTTGGTGAGCGGCTCGGCGATCAGGGCCAGCGGGCGCAGGCGGCAGCGCAGCATCGACCAGCGCAGGTGCCGGGCGAACGCAACTTTCAAGCTCATCCCGCGCGTTACGTTGGTGAGCACGGTGGGCGCGAGCAGCACGCGCTGACCGGCATGCGCGAAGGTCTTTCCGAGCACGAAGTCCTCCGCGAGCACGTCGGAGAGCCGGGAGAGCCCGCCGAGCTCGTCGAGCGCGCTGCGCGAGAACAGCGCTGATTTCCCGACCAAAAGTCCGTCACCGAGCAGGGTCGGCAAGGCCACGCCGGCGGCACAGAAGCCGGCTAGCTCGACCGATTCGAGCGCGCCACCGAACGAGTTCTCACCGCCGCCAGCGAACAGGTTCGTCACCACTCCGGGGCGCTCGAGCCGGTGGAGGAGGGCAAGCTCGGACAGATAGTGGGCGGGCGCTCGGACGTTGCTGTCGCTGATCAACACCAGGTCGTGGCGCGCGTGCGGCAGCAGGCCCGACAGGTTGTCGACCTTCGGGTTCAGCGCACCCATGCCGCGATGGACGACGATGCGGCACGGGACGTGGGGGTAGCGCTCGGCCACCGCGCGCACGATCGCGAGCGCGGGGTCGCTCGGATCCACGGCCCCGAACAGCAGCTCGAAGTCGGGGTGATCCTGACGAAAGAAGCTCTCGAGGTTGGACTCGAGCTCCGCATCGGCGCCCGAGAGCGGTTTGAGTACACTGACCGGAGGTCGCGGGCCCTCGAGCGGAGCTCGTCGACGCGTGGCCCGGTACACGGCGAGCCATCCGGCGAACGTCCAGAGGGTCGTGAGCGAAGCAATGAGCACGGCGAGCGGGACCAGCATGGGCGCCTCGGCACCGTCTTAAGCGAAGGCTGTGCCAGCGCGGTGGCAGGCAAGAAACTAATGATTACGTTTACTTGGCGTCGTTGAAAACCGTTCGCGGTGCGCAGTGGTTCAACCAGTTCACAGTGAAGTGAGACCGGTAGTTCGCAGTTCGTTTGGCCCGAGACGGCGTGGAACCGCGCGGTGGCTCATGTTTCGGTACCGGTCCGATGACTCTGCGAACGCGACGAGACGTGCTCGGTGCCCTGTTGGCGGCACCGGTGGCGTGGTCTTGCTCGCGTAACGAACGGAAGGTGATGACGATCCGATCCGAGACGGAAGGCGCGACGATCAGCCGGCGAATGCCGGTCATCTTCGCGGCCCATGGGGCCCCGGTGTTGCTCGACGACGCGTCGTGGATGGATGAGCTCGCAACCTGGGCCAAGGCTCTGCCTCGACCCAAGAGCGTGCTCGTGATCTCGGCGCATTGGGATGCGCGGCCCGCGACCCTGGGCGCGACCCGAGAGGTGCCGCTCGTCTACGACTTTTACGGTTTTCCCGAGCGTTTCTATCAGACTCGCTATGCGTCGCCAGGCGCGCCGGAGCTCGCAGGGCGCGTTCGCGACTTGCTGAAGCAGAAGGGCCTCGGCGTTGCCGACGATCCGAAGCGCGGTCTCGATCACGGAGCGTACGTGCCGCTGGTCGCGATGTACCCCGAGGCCGACGTGCCCGTGCTGCAACTGTCGATGCCCGGGCTTCACCCCCAGGCGTTGTTCGAGCTCGGCCGCGCGCTCGCGCCGTTGCGCGACGAGGGCGTGCTGGTCTTCGGCAGCGGTTTTCTCACGCACAACATGCGCTACGCGTTTCGCCCCGGGGTGCCCGATTGGGCGCGGGAGTTCGATCACTGGGCGGAGGGTGCGCTGGCCAAGTTCGACATCGACTCGCTGGTGGACTTCCAGGCGCGCGCGCCGGCGGCACGCACGGCGCTGCCGACCTGGGAGCACTACGCGCCGCTGCTCGTCGCAGCGGGCGCCGTGGGCGACGCGCGCCCGGAGATCAGCTTTCCGATCACGGGCTTCTGGTTGGGCGGGGCGTTCACGCGGCGCTCGGTGCAGTTCACCTGATCCGAGCCGGGGGTACCGTAGTGAGTCACGACTACGAGCAGACGCGACAGAGCTGGAACCTCGCGACGCGCAACCACAACGCGCACAAGGGCGATCAGGCCGCGCGGCTTCGTGGTGGAGAAGAGCTGCTGTTCCCGGAGGAGCTCGAGCTCCTCGGAGACCTCGAGGGGCGGAGCCTCGTGCATCTGCAGTGCAACGCGGGGCAGGACTCGCTGTGTCTGGCTCGCCGCGGTGCGCGCGTGACGGGCGTGGATTTCTCGGACGAGGCCATCGCTTTCGCGCGAAAGCTCGCGCTGGATGCGGGGATACCGGCAAAGTTCGAGCAGGCGGAGGTGGTGAGCTTCCTCCACTCGACCGTGGAGCGCTTCGAGCTCGCCTTCTCGAGCTACGGCGCCGTCGGTTGGCTGCCCGAGCTCGCACCCTGGGCGGCGGGGGTGCGGCGCATCCTCGAGCCAGGCGGGCGCTTCGTGTACGTCGAGTTTCACCCGGTGCGCTGGAGCATCGGTGACGACCTCGGCCTCACCGGCGACGACTACTTTGCGACGAGCCCGTTCCGAGATCCGGTACGCGACTACGTGGCCGACTCGGGGGCGTACCTCGGAGCGGTGGACCCCGGCCCGGCCGGGGAAAACACGACCCCGGCCAGCTCGTATCAGTACGGGCTCGGGCAGATCGTCGATGCCCTGCTACGCGCGGGTCTCGTCCTCGAGACGCTTCGCGAGTACCCGTACGCCAACGGGTGCAAGCTGCATCCGTCGCTCGTCGCGGCGGAGGGGCGACGCTGGGTCTGGCCGGAGGGCGTGACGCGCACGCCGCTCATGTTCGCGCTCGCCGCGCGGCGCGGGTGAGCTCGGGCCCTCTGTTCTCCTCGGCCTCGCGTTCGAGCAAGGCGCGCTTGCGCTCGACGCCGCCCCAACGGTACCCGGCGAGCGCGCCGTCGCGGCGCACCACGCGGTGGCAAGGCACGACCACGGCGAGCGGGTTGGCTGCGCACGCGCCCGCGACGGCACGCACCGCCTTCGGATCGCCGAGCTCGCGCGCGAGCTCCGAGTAGGTGCGGGTCGAGCCCGCGGGGATGCGCCGTAGCGCCCGCCAGACGCGCTCCTGGAAGGCGGTGCCGCGGATGTCGAGCGGCAGGGCGCTCACGGCCGCGCGGCTCGGCTGCTCCACGAGCTTCACCACCTCGCGCACGCGGCGGCAGAGCCCGCTATCGGCCGAGAGCTCGGCCGCGTTGCCAAACCGACATCTTAGCTCTTCGATCAACCTATCGCGGTCCTCCCCGAGGAAGATCGCGCAGACGCCACGCGTCGTCTCCGCCACCAACACCTTTCCGAGCGACGACTCACCGAAGGCGAAGCGGATTGGCAGACCGCGCGCTCCGGCGCGGAACTGGCTCGGGGTCATGCCCAGCCGCTCGCCGGCCTGGGCGTAGAAGCGCCCCGAGGAGCCGAAGCCCGCGGCGTAGTAGGCGTCGGTGACGCTTCCGGCGGTCCCGAGCCGGAGCTCCGCGCGGCGCGCCCGCAGCGCGGTGATGTAATCCTTGGGGGTGATGCCGGTGCCGGCCTTGAACAGCCGGTGCAGGTGGAAGCGGCTCAGCCCCGCGTGCTGGGCGAGCTCTTCGAGGGTCGGTGGTTCCTCGCGGCCCTCGATGAAACGGCACAGCTCGGTCAACAGCGCGGCGCGCTGCTCGGCCAGGGGAGGTCGATCGGGCTGACAGCGACGGCAGGCGCGGAACCCGGCACGAGCGGCGTCCGCCGTCGACTCGAAGAACAGCAGGTTCTCGGGCCGAGCCGCGCGCGAGGGGCAAGAGGGGCGGCAGTACACTCCGGTGGTCTTCACGGCGTACACGAAGCGGCCGTCTGCGTCCGCGTCGCGCTCCGAGACGGCGCGGAAGCGCGGGTCGGCCTTGCGTGCTGCAGTCATGGTCTAGAACCTAGGCCCCCGGCGAAGGCGGCGCACCCCGGGCCTTGCTCTCGAATCCAATCCATCAATTGCCCTGGATTTTGGCGACTTCATGGCCCGCCGAGGCCCGCCGCGTGGACGGCGACGCCGAGCACGCCCCCCGCGAGCACCAGCCAGCTCGGGTTCAGCCGGTGGCGAAACAGCAGGAACGACGCAAGGCCGAACACGAGCAGCGCCGGGAGGTCGATCAGGGCCGCGCGCCCGAGCTGCCACGTGACGTTCAGGATCAACGCGCACGAGGCGGCGTTCACTCCGTCGAGGAATGCCGAGGCCCGCCGAGAGCGTCGCAGGCGCGAGACCCAGGGAGCCGTCAGCGCCACGAACGCGAACGCTGGCGAGAAGATGCCGGCGGTAGCGACCAGCGCGCCGCTCCAGCCGGCCAGCAGATAGCCGATGAACGTCGCGGTCGTGAACACGGGGCCCGGCGTGACCTGGCCGACGGCGATCGCGTCGATGAGCTGGGCCTCGTTGAGCCAGCCGAGCCGCTCGACCAAGTCCGCTCGCAGGAAGGCGAGCAACACATAGCCGCTGCCGAACAGCAGCGCGCCGGTCTTGAAGAACACCCAGAACAGCGACGACAACGTCAGCGGTATGGAGGCCGCCGCAGCTGCGGGGACGAACGGCGCGACCCAGGCCACTCCGAGCTTGCCTGAAGAGGCTGGCTGGCTCCACGCCAGCGCACACAGGCCGGTGCCGAGGAGGACCCAGAGCTCGCCGAGCCCCGCGAACGAGGCGATCAGCGCGCCGAGCAGGAGCACGCGCTGGCGAGCGGTGGCTGCGGCTTTGGGCGTGAGGATCAGAAACGCTTGCAGGATCACCGCGATCATCGCGGGCTTGATGCCGTAGAGCAGCGCGCTGGCGCGCGGCAAGGTCCCGTAATTCGTGTACGCCCAACCGCAGGCCATGCTGAGCGCCATCGCCGGCCCGATGAAGGAGGCTCCGGCCACGATCGAGCCCATGAGCTTGCGGCGCATCCAGCCGATGTGGATCGCCAGCTCGGTGGAGCTCGGTCCCGGGATCAGATTCGAGATGCTGAGCAGATCCAGAAACTCTTCGTCGCCGAGCCAGCGGCGGCGCTCGACGAACTCGCGGCGCATCATGGCGACGTGGGCGGCAGGACCGCCGAAGGCCGTGGCGCCCAGCACGAAGAACAGCGCCGATAACTCGGTCAGCGACGTGCGCCGCCCTGTGTCCGGCTCCCGCATCTCGCCCAACTATCGGCGAGACGGCGCGGTCAGGCCAGGTCGAAGACCAAAATCTCGCTCGGCGCGCTGGCGCTGAGCTCGAGCTCGGTCTCGCCCGACAGCGCGGCGCCGTCGCCTTCGCGGAGCTCGGTGCCGTTCAGCGCGATCGCGCCGCGGGCCACCTGCACCCAGGCGTGGCGCCCCGGGGCGAGCGAGTGTCGAACGCTCTGCCCAGCGCTCAAGATGCCGTTGTAAAGGGCTACGTCCGTGTGGACGGTGAGGCTGCCGTCACGCCCGTCGGGCGAAGCGACCAGCCGCAATCGGTCGCTGACGGGCTCGCGCGGGAAGGCCTTTTGCTCGTAGCTCGGCGCGATGCCGCGCTCTCCGGGCAACAGCCAGATTTGCAGGAAGTGCACCGGGTCTTGCTTCGAGGCGTTGAATTCACTGTGTCGGACGCCGGAACCCGCGCTCATGCGCTGCACGTCCCCCGGGCGGATCACCGAGCCCGTGCCGATCGAATCCTTGTGCTCGAGGCCGCCTTCGAGCACGTAAGAGATGATCTCCATGTCGCTGTGCGCGTGAGTCCCGAAACCGCGACCGGGTTCGACGCGGTCTTCGTTGATCACGCGCAGAGCCCGGAAACCCATGTGGTTCGGGTCGTAGTAATCGGCAAACGAGAACGAGTGACGGCTATCGAGCCAACCGTGATCGGCGTGCCCACGTGCTTCGGACGGACGGACCTGAATCATGAAGACCTCGCGGTGTGCTGATTTAATGCCGCTGCGTGGAACCGCAAGCCTCGCCACCCGAGCAGGCTCCAAACGCATTGCGGGAGGGGTGTGCTCGGCATACCGTGCCTGCGCCCGCTCGGCTCGAGCTCCGATGACACTTCACGAGATCGTATTGATAGCGCACTCTTACTTGCGCTGGCTGGTGCTTTCGGCGCTGTGTTTCGCGTGCCTGCGCCACACTCGGCGCTGGCTGTCGGGAGCTGGCTGGGACCGGCTCGACGAGCGCACTCAGGTCGCAACGCTCGGCACGCTCGACCTGCAGTTCTTGCTCGGGCTGATTTTGTACGTGCTCTTGAGCCCTTTCCCGCGGGCGTTCCTGGCGGACATGGCGGCGGGCATGAAGAGCGCGCAGGTTCGGTTCTTCGGCATGGAGCATGCGCTCGGGATGCTGATCGCCGTAGGTCTCGCTCACGTCGGGCGCAAGCGCGCAGAGCGACGAGACGAGCCGCGGCAGAAGCACCGCACCACGGCGATTTTCGCCTGGTGCTCGTTGGCCTGCATGCTGGCATCGATACCGTGGCCGGGGCGCTCGAGCGCGCGGCCCTTGCTGCGCGGGCTCGGGGGCGAGGCTCCCGTGACCTCGCCGGCCTCCAGCGCCTCCGCTGCCGTCGCGGCGTGCCCCGAGGTGTATCGGACGCGCTGCGCGTCGTGTCACGGTGTCTCCGGGCGCGGCGACGGACCGCTCGCCGCGAGCTTGAAGCCGCCGCCCCGTGATTTCTCGAAGTCCACGTTCGGGCGCTATCGCAGCGACGAGGCGCTACGCCAGGTGATCGTCGGCGGCGGCAGCGCGCTCGGGCTCAGCCCGTTGATGCCGGCTCATCCAGATCTGTCCGAGGCACAGCTCGGCGAGCTCGTGCGCTGCCTGCGCAGCTTCGGATCGCGCGAGTGATGCCGAAGCCCGCACCGAAGAGCCAGGCCGAGCTCACGTTCCGAGGCAACCGCGGGCTCGGCAGGCACGGCTGGCTGCGGCTCACGCCGGCGTACTCGGTGCAGATGGTCGAGCAAATCCTGGACAGCGGCGCCGTGCCCAGGGGGCCGGTGCTGGATCCCTTTTGCGGCAGCGGTACCACGGCGCTCGTTTGCGCCGAGCGCGGCGTCTCCGCCGATACCACGGACATCAACCCGTTCTTGCTGTGGCTCGCCGCCGCCAAGGCGCGGGACTATTCGGCCGCCGAGCGAACGTGGTTTGCCCAGAGCTCGAAGCGCGTCGAGCGCGCGCTGTCCAACACCTCGAGCTCCACCGCGTGGGTGCCTCCGCTCTACAAGATCGAGAAATGGTGGTCGGAGGCCACGCTCGCCGGGCTGTCCCGCGGCTTCGCCGCCGTCGAGCGGCTCGAGCGGGAAGCCCCTGGTAACGCCGCCGATCTGCTGAAGGTCGCGTTCTGCCGCACGCTGATCGCGCGCGCGCACGTGAGCTTCGGGCACCAGTCGATGTCGTTTCGACGCGCGCGGGCAGAGGTGGACGAGTCCCTGGCGTTGAAGGCCGCCTGGCGGGAGGCCGTGACGGCCGTCGCCGAGGGCGCCGAGCGACCCGTGACCGCGATCCCGCGCGCGCTGCAGTGTGACGCTCGCGAGCTCGAGCAGCGGCTGTCCCCCGGCACGTATCGCGCCGTGATCACCTCACCGCCGTATCCGAATCGGATGAGCTACGTGCGCGAGCTCCGGCCGTATATGTATTGGTTACGCTACCTGGACAGCGGCAAGGGCGCGGGCGAGCTCGATTGGCAAGCGATCGGCGGCACCTGGGGAACGGCGACCAGCAACTTGACGAAATGGCGGCCCGACGCGAGCGCGCGCGTGCCGTTTCCCGGCTTCGAGCGCCGGATCTTGCCGGCGATCCGCCGGCAGAGCCCGCTGCTCGCGAGCTACGTGCACAAGTACTTCGAAGACATGCTGCGGCACTGCGAGTCGGTGCAGCGGCTGCTCGTGCCGGGCGCGACCGTGCACTACATCGTCGGCAACTCGAAGTTCTACGAGGTGCTGCTGCCCGTCGAGCGCATCTTCGCTGCGATGTTTGCCGCGACCGGCTTCCGGAACGCGCGCGTGCGGGTGATTCGCAAGCGCAGCTCGAAGAAGGAGCTGTTCGAGTTCGTGGTCTCGGCCGAGAAGGCCTGAGCTCGAAACGCCGAAGGCCGGCTAGAAGAGCCGGCCTTCGGTGGTTCTCGAGGCGCGGAGCGCGACTACTGCGCGACGATCGTGCAGGCAGCCGTGCACACGCTGCCGGGCGTCCCGTTGTTGACGCCGTCGTCGCAACCCTCGCGGAACTCGGTGCTGATGATGCCGTCGCCGCAGAAGAGCGGGGTCTGGCAGGCCGAGGTGCAACCGTCGCGGCTGCCGTAAACGGCGCCGTTCTCGCGGCCGAGGTCGCACTGCTCGCCGCCCTCTGGATTGACCTGGTTGTCTCCGCAGAACGGACCGAACTTGCACTCCGACGTGCAGCCGCCGTAGACGCCGTCCATGTTCGCCTCTCCGTCGTCACACTCTTCGGTGGCGGTGGTGGTGCCGTCGCCGCAGCGCGGGGTGCACACCGAGCGCTGCGTGGCGAAGCCGGACAGCGTCAGCTGGTAGTTCGACTCGCGCGGGTGGCGGTCGGCGTGGAACACGGCAATCTCGTAGATCTTGCCCATCTCCAGGCCGAAGGTCTCGTTGATCGCGACCATGCCCTGCAGACGCTCGTGCGGAGCGCCGAGGTCGAGCGCCATCCTGCCGTTCACGTACACCCAGACGTCGTCGTCGCCGTAGAAGGCGAGGGTGGCCGGGCCGCTGTAGCGGAACAGGTAGCGAGCCTCGGTCGTGAAGTAGAAGTTGCGCGGGACGCCGCGGATGGCCGTGCCGGTTCCGTCCGACCGGGGCACGGGGCCGCCGGTTCCAGCGGTCGGGCAGTTGTCGTAGGACGCGAGTGGGTCCCACTGGGAGATGATGGGGTTCCCAGCGCCGGCCGTGCACGACGTGGTGGACAGCCCCGCCGCCCAGTAGGGCCAGAGGTTGCACAGCTTGGTGCCTGCTGCGGCTTCGAGCGGGAAGAACCCGCTCTGGAGCGGCGTCGCGGTGCCGAGGCAGTTGTCGTGCAAGTCCTCGTAGACGGTGCGGGCAGGGGCGCCGGCGGGGGCGCCCGGCGTGCTGCTGCTGAACTGGAACTGCGTGCCGATGTTCGCGAGCTCGAGGGTGCCCTTCACCTCGGTGCTCATCGTCGAGGCCGTGTACCACTGCGCGAAGCTCTCCGCGCTCTGCACGACCTTGACCATCGAATCGAT
>JAICQO010000064.1 GCA_025937835.1 Polyangiaceae bacterium | reverse complement strand
TCGAAGCGAGCGCGTCACGTCTGCGGCCATCGTCGCGCTGCCACCGCTGGCGGTGAAGGCGCCGCTGATCGAGCGACCGGGAAAAGACGAGCACGGCTACCCACGCTCTTACGTCGATCGTGTGGGCCTGCGGGCTCTGCTGCTGCGAGAGAAGTATCAGGAGCTGACGCGATATCTCGAGCAGTTTCAGGCCGATTTCGAGGCCGACTTTCACGCGGAGTACTTCCTCAACGACGCCGCAGAGGCCTTCGAGACCGCAGAGAAGGAGCTCGAGCCCCGGTTCGACGCCTGGGTCTCGGCCACACCGGCCTCGTTCGCTCCTTACCTCGCGCGAGGCGCGTACCGATTCGCGGTCGGCGTTGCCGGGCGCGGCTTCGCCTACGCCCCGAAGACGAACAGTGAGAACTTCGCGGCCATGAACGCGGCGTTCCGACCGGCGTTTGCCGATCTGGAGCAGGCGCTCTCCAAGAACCCGCGCGTGATCCCCGCGCTGCGCGATCAGATCCGGATCGCGTTCGTCGGCGGGGAGTATCGGTCCCAGTTCCATACGATCGCGAAGCGCGCCTTCGCGGTCTGCCCGGGATGTTATCCCGTTCGCTACAGCTACTTGGTCGGCCTCCAGCCGCGTTGGGGCGGGAGCTACGAGGAAATGGAGAGCGCGGCTCGGTCTGCGCCGCGCTCAGTGAATCCGCGGTTCGCCACCCTCCGGGGCTACGTCGACTGCGATCGCGCTCAGCTCGCCTACGAAGGGAACGACCTGGCCGGTGCTCTTCGCCACGTCGAACGCGCGGTGGCCTTGGGAGAGGAACCCGAATTTCTTCGCGTTCGCGGCCGGTACCTCGCGCGTCTGGGCGAGGTCAAGCGGGCGCTCGAGTCACTGACGAAAGCGATCGAGCGCCGTCCGCAGGATCCGGCGCTCTTGCTGGAGCGGGCGCAAGTGTACGCGTACGAGTCGAAAGATTATCCGGCGGCGTATCCCGACTTGATGCTTGCGTTACAGCTCAAACCTGCCGATCCGGACGCTCACGAAGTCCTGCCGCTCGTTGCTCAGGGGCTTACCAAGCTCGGTTGGCAGGCGCATCAGGAGGGGAGAAACCAAGAGGCCATAGTCCTGCTCGATCAAGCCACGGAGCTTCTGCCCAGCCGCGACCTGGAAGCACGCCGTTTCGAGGTGCTCACCAGCGGCTTCAACGGTTCCGACGAGGCGGTCACCAAGCTCGAGAGCGAGGCCAACGCGCGCCCCGACGACTTCTATGCTCAGCAGCGCCTGGACTACGCGCTCACCAAGCGCCGCGAGTGGAACCGCATCGCCACCCTGTGGAACCGTTTCATTCAAGCCAACCCCGAACACGGCCGCGCCTACTACGAGCGCAGCGGCACCCTGCACCACCTGGGCCACGCCGAAGCGGCGAGAGCCGACCTCGAGCGAGCCTGCGAGCTCGGCGTCAGCGCCGCCTGCGCCAGGCTCAAGCGCTAGCTGTGTTTCGTAGAGCGGGAGAACTGATTTGAAACCGGCTGCCCAGGGTCGTCGAACGTCGCCCGCGAGCCGCAAGTCCACTTCACGCCGCGCATGAGGTCGCGCAGGCCCGGAGGGCCGAGCGGCACCCTCGAAGCATGCAGTGGATGCCTAGAGCTCGCGGCCGGAGGCCCGCGAGCGATCGCACAAAGCCACACAGCCCAGCGAGGAGACTCGCCGGGCTGTGTTTCGTAGAGCGGGAGAAGGGATTTGAACCCTCGACGTCCACCTTGGCAAGGTGAAGTCAGCCGATTCAGCCCGTTTCCCGCCGTTTCGAAGTTCTTGAAATGACTTAGCAACCCCATCCGAGGCGTTTCCCGAGCGTTCCAGGTGTTACGTCGCGGGTGGGGTGGGAAGTGGGGAGTCATTGAAGCGACGGCCGCAGATCGGGTTCGCGTTGGAGGTGGTCACGGGCGGTTCAAATCGCGGGCTCGCAACTCGACTTTCCTGCCCAGGAAATTCAAGGAGTTGCAGAGGTCTGGGTCCCCTTCGACGAGCTCATCGCCGTCGGTTGGACCTGAGGCCTCTCACGCGTTGTCGCCGCCGTCAGCCACGGGAGCGCCTCGCGCGTCGAGGATCTGCACTGCCCGAGGCCCCACGACCCGTCCGGGCACCGACTCGGGCGGCGTCACCGCCTGGGCAACTTTCTCCGCGAGCTCGCGAACCTCTGCCAGCAGCGCCTTGCAGGCGACGCAGCCCGCGAGCTTGATCGTCTCGGGCCACCGTGCCGAATCAACGTAGCCGAAGCCGCACACGGCGTAGATGAACACGCCGAAGAGCTGGTCCAGAGACGCAAGCGAAGCGATCACGGCGACGCCGGCTCCGCCTTCGAGCGTGAGGCGGTTCGGACAGCGGATCGAGTAGCTTCCGGGCCACAAGCGGAGCGCGTCGTACGAGCCATCGCTCGACAGGACGACGTCCTTCACCGGTTGGCCCGCCTTGTCCTTCCCGAGTAGGCGCACAGTGCTCACGACTTCGAACGAGAGCGCGAGGTTCGCGCTCATGCTCTTCTCGTCACCCTTCAGTACCTTCTCGGAGAACCAGGCCGCGCGCTCGGCCGAATCTGCGGGAGCCCGCTCCGTCACGGCCACGAGATGCACGGCGAGCGGAGGCGCGCCGCGATCGCCGTGCCACTTCACGAGTCGAAGAAACGCGGTCCGGAGCTGGCTCCCCTCCACCACTTCGTCGATGACGACGACGCGCAACACGCCGCGAGCGTTCCACGCGTCGAGCTGGGCGAAGAGCTCCGCATCAGGGTCTGCGCCACCGACCTTGTGCCGAAGCCCGCGAACATGGCGGATGCGTCCCTCGAAGAGGTGCCCCAGCCGTCGACGCAGCAACCAGTCGAGAGGTTCGCTGCCGGTCATGAAGCCGAGCACCGCGCTGCGCTCCCGTTCGTCCTTCGTGAAGCGCTCGACGATCAGCACGACCTCGACGAGCGCGCGCGCGTAGGCCAAGACATCGTGGGCGTCGTGCTCGAGCGGCGCGTCGGTCTCCACGACGTCGGTGCTGGCGTACTCGGCTTCCACCGGGTGAGCGTCGAACGTTTCGACTCGCCGCACCGCCGGTGTCGGCTCGGGCAAGGGCCGCAAGTCGTGACCACACGTGGGACACGTGCCCAGAGCAACCGCGAGCGCGGGGTCAATCTCCTGGCAGAACGGGCAGAGGTTCATCGCTTCCAGGGCCAGCGTAGCCGCGCCATCCGGCTCCGGGTCGTGCCACTAAGGCGCCAATTGACACCGGTTGGTGTCGTTTGCTATCAATTCAGGATGACCGAGTGGTTGAACGTCGATGAAGCGGCTGCGTTCCTGCGGATGGGTCGGACCAGGCTGTACGCGCTCACGCGCGAAGGGCGGATCCCGGCGAGCCGCACCGGGAAGAAGTGGGCTTACGAGAAGGGCGCGTTGGCGGCGTGGCTGAAGGGAGGTCGCGACATGAAGGACTTCTTCGTCGACACGCCCTTCGACATCGAGACCAACACGAACCTGCGCGACCCCCAGCGCGACGCCTACCTCGCCGTCGCGGACTTCTTTCGCCGTGGCGAGACGACGGCCATCGTTCAACTGCCCGTCGGGTGTGGAAAGTCGGGCCTCGCCGCGATCTTGCCCTTCGGGATCGCTCGCGGCCGCGCGCTCATCATCGCGCCGAACCTGACGATCAAGGACGAGCTGCTCAAGTCGCTGGACATCACGAACAAGCAGAAGTGCTTCTGGCGCCGGATGCTCGTGCTCCAGGACGCCGACATGGCGCACGGCCCGTACGTGACGACGCTCGAGGACGGCAACATCTCGGTCTGCGAGAAGTCGCACATCGTCTTGACGAACATCCACCAGCTCTCGACCAACACAGACAAGTGGCTGAACCGGTTCTCCGACGACTTCTTCGACCTGATCATCGTGGACGAGGCGCATCACGGTGCCGCGGCGAGCTGGAAGAAGGTGTTCAAGAAGTTTCCCGGCGCGAAGGTGGTGAACATGACCGCCACGCCGTTCCGGTCCGATCGGCAGGAGATCGAGGGCACGCTCGTCTTCCGGTATCCGTTCAAGAGCGCGAGTATCAAGGGCTACATCAAGAAGCTCCGCGCTAGCTACGTCGCCCCGACCGAGCTCACGTTCACCGTCGACGGCTCGCAGCGGACCTTCTCCCTCGACGAAGTCCTCGCGATGAAGGAGGAGGAGTGGTTCAGCCGCGGCGTCGCCCTCTCCGACGCGTGCAACGTCAGCATCGTCGACAACAGCCTCGAGAAGCTCGAGAACCTCCGCCAGTCGGGAACGAAGCACCAGCTCATCGCTGTCGCTTGCTCGATTCGTCACGCTCAGCGGGTTCGCTCGATGTACCAGGAGCGCGGCTTCGAGACCGCGATCATCCATAGCAAGCAGGACGAGGACGAGCAGAAGGCCACTCTCCTACGCCTGCGCAGCGGTGAGCTCGACTGCATCGTGCAGGTTCAGATGCTTGGGGAAGGCTTCGACCATCCGAAGCTCAGCGTCGCGGCGATCTTTCGCCCCTTCCGGACGCTCGCGCCGTACATCCAGTTCGTGGGGCGCATCCTGCGTGTCGTCGTGCAGAACGACCCGATGCACCCCGACAACTACGGCCACATCGTCACGCACGTCGGAATGAACCTCGACGAGCAGCTCAAGCGCTTCAAGCAGTTCGAGAACGACGACCAGAAGTTCTGGGAGGAGGTCACCGGCGGAGCCGAGCCCGAGCCGCCCCGCGACGTGCTCAACGGCGACGCCCGCATGAAGCTGCACGAGGACATGGTCGTGAAGAGCGAGATCGTCGACTCGCTGTTCGAGGAGGACTTCTCGAGCGCGGAGGACGCCGACATCGTCCGCGACTTGGAGAAGAAGCTCGAGAGCCTCGGCCTCGACCCAGCCCTCGCCGCCCAGATGCTGAAGCAAAGCCGCGCGAGCTCCGGCCCTAGGACGACCGCGGCCGCTCAGCCCTTCAGCGTGCTCCCGGCGAAGCGCTGGCAGGAGGCCAAGCGCCTCCTGAACGATGACGCGAAGCGCACGGCGAAGCTGCTCCTGAACCGGACCGACCTCAACCCGGCCGGAGTCGAGCTCCCCTACAAGCTCAAGCCGAGCATCGGCGCCACGAACAATTTCATCGCCGCGTTCCAGATGGTGAACGAGGGCATCGCGAAGAGGGTCGCGAGCGGGAAGAAGAAGCGGCAGGAGTGGACGACGGAGGAGTTCGAGGCCGCGATGAAGCTCTTGCCCGAGGTCCTGAACGCGCTCGTGCGCGAGATCAAGAAGCTGCAAAATGCCCAGGGGTAAGACGCCATCGCTCATCGGCTCGTCGCTCGGGCGGCCGCGCAGCGCGGTCGCCGGCAGGAGTTCGCCTTGCAGCCGCTGCGACGACGACATCGCGATGGGCGTCAAGTGCTACGACGTCCCGCAGGCGACGAAGAAGTTCGCGTCGACGCGTCGGTTTTGTACGAGCTGCTTCCGCGACGTTCTGGAGCAGACGAAGCGCGATCTTGCCGCCGTGGAGGCCCTTTGAGCACCGGCGGCATGCCATCGAAGTCGTCCACTGGAGCCGCGATGAAGACCGACGCGTTGCTCGGCACGTATCCGTTCGGGGAACCGCTGCACGCCGTTGTTCAGCGGGACCGTGAACCGAAGCGCGTCTTCGTGCTGGGCGTCTACGCTAGTGGTGTCCATGCGCGGTGGTTCGACTTGAGCGGCACGCTGCTCGTTCGCGCCCTCGCTGTCGCCAGCGAGCCCACCATCTTTTGGACCGGAGGCGACGCGGACAGAATCGTCTCGCGCATCAAGCTGCCAGACGGTGCAGGCACGCTCAAGGCCGCCGATGGAAGCATGAACGGGCCATCCGGCAGGGCGCTCGACGAGCACTTCCTCATCCCGCTCCAGTGCGTTCGCTCCGAGGCGTGGCTCTGCGATCTCGTCCCTCATACCTGCTTGAACGCAGGACAGGCGCGTGCGCTGGAACGCGAGTACATGCCTCGCGCCAAGCGACTCGGTCTACCCCCGGTCAATCTGCCACCGGTTCCCAAGGCGTTCGCGGACGCTCCCCGGAGGGAGGCCGTGCTAGCGGAATTGGAGGAATCGCGCGCCGAAACGCTGGTGCTCCTCGGTGACGAGCCGGTCCGGCACTGGCTCAGGGCGTTCGACGGCCGGTGGACCTCGTTGGGCGACTTCGGCGCAGCCGACGACAGGTACGGTCGTCGCCACGCAGTGAGGGTCGCGGGCCGCGCCTACGAGGTGATCCCCCTCGTTCATCCGCGCCAAGCAGCCGGTCTTGGATCTCACTCCGCAGCGTGGCGGGCGCGCCACCAGCGGTGGAAGGTGACCGCCGGGAAACTCTCACCGCCCCCGCGACAGACCCGTGACGTAGAGGCTACTCTCGGGAAATCATGAGCCACCTCGACGACCTCCCGGAACGCACCGACGACCACGTCGGCGAGACCGAGAACCGCGAGGCCTTCCGCGCGGCGTTCAAGGACCCCTACTTCCTGATCCGGGAGGAGAAGGAGCGTGACTACGGCGTCGACTATGTGGTGGAGGCCATCGCGCAGACGAAGCGGCCGATGAACATCCGTTTCCACGCACAGCTCAAAGCCTCGATCGGGGAAGCTAAAAAGGACGGGTCGTTCAGCTACTCGGTCGAGCGGACGAACCTCAACTACCTCCTGAACAGCCCCAGGTCGGTGTACGTCTTTTTCTCACGCGAGAAGAAGACACTGTTCTACGCGTGGGCCGAGGAGGTGTACGCGGAGTACGAGAAGAGCGGCAAGGACTGGCAGAGCCAGGATTCCGTCACCGTTCGTTTCAAGAACGTCGTGGATGCGGCCGCGCTGAAGCAGATCAACGAGCAGGTGATCGCCGAGGCGACGCGCGAGCGCGACCGTCGCCTGCTCATGGTCAAGCAGGGCGGCTACATGCTCGCGGCTTTCCACTACGACCCCGCGATCGAGAAGGTGACCGACGTCACGGCGCTTCTCAAGTTGCTCGCATCGAGCGGTCTGGCTTTGGCGGCACACGGTCACGCGCAGCAGGTGCTGACGCTCGGCGATCAGGTTCCGCCGGCATCGCTGACGCCCGAAGTCAGGCTAGCGCTCGCCTACGCGGCGTACATGCTCGGTCGTCACGCGACGGCCATGGACCACGTGCGCATGTGCGCGGAGGCCGACTTCGCTGATGGCGATCGGAAAGCCCTTCGCGCACTACTCGAGCCAACGCTCCGGCGCTCGATGGGCCTGCTGTCAGGCGAGCAACTCCTCGAGGCCGTTCGTCACGTAGAGCGCACGCACCCCGATGCGGTACCGACGGTCTATGCTCGGCTCGAACGGCTTCGACGCGAGGGGCTGCGCGGCGACGACGCCGCGCCTTCCGAGGCTGCACGCAAGATCGTCGAGTCGCTCCAGGCGCGCGGTCCGTCGTTGGCCCCGCTCGCGGTGCAGGCGACGTTCGTCTGGCTAGAGCTCCGCTTCCACCTTCTCCAACACGAGTTCCTCGAGCAGGTCACGATGTATCGAATGACCGAAGCCATGGGGATCGCGGACAAGACGGCGGACCACCGCGCCGCCGGAGCCGTGGTGCTTGGAGAGGACTACCGCGCATGGCTCACGGAGTTCGAGACGGCACTGAAGGTCGCGGACGCCCTGAAGCTGGACCTCGTGCTTGCCGAGGGGCTGTACGTGTACGAGACCTGTACGATCCAGGACACGCTCCAAAGCGACAAGATCGTCGCATCCACACCTGATCTCGCGAAGGGTCGCCGGGAAAAGCTCGAGCGGTCGCTCGCCCGGCTGGATCTCGCGGCGAAGAAATTCCACGGCGCACACGCGATCGAGCAAGAACTCCGAGCAAAGATGGCTGCTGTCGAGGTCTGGTGGCTCCTCGACAAGAAGGATGAGGCGCGAAAACTGGCCGCGCATGTAGCCGCGGGCGCCACCGAGACGGGGCTCCCGGAACTGCTGGCGCGCGCCAGCGCGGTCGTTGCCGGCGAGTCTCCCGTTGCTCCATTCGACGCGCTCCCGTCCATGTTCGAGTAGTTCACGGTCGCGTCTGCGTCCTCGGCTCGTTCTCGTGGTCCGCGAAGAGCGTCGCGCCTCGTCACGTCCCGCCCTTCGGGTGGCGCGCTTCTGCTTTCACGGTTTACCCGAGGGAGCCCACCGAGAAAGCAGCCCGCCATGTCGAGGAGCGTCGCGCGGTCCGCGTGGGGCGAACGAGCCGACAGCTCGCAGCAAGGAGACGCGACATGAGCAAAGCACGGACGAACATGAAGCAGATCGTGGCGGTGGTGGAGCGCGGCGAGGGAGCCGACGCGAAGAAGTTCTGGACGCGGATCGGCGTCGCCTTCGAGAACCGCGACAGGAGCTGGAACCTGCGTTTCGACTACTTCCCGACGAATTCCGCTACGACAGTACAGCTTCGCGACATCGACGAACGCGACGACGCGGACCGCCGCGCCCGCGGCGCATGACTTGACGACGGCGGCGGCGGGTCGCCCGCGGCCCGCCGGCTCGTCCTCGTGTCGGTCCGCTGTAAGAGGCGTAGAATGGTGAGCTGCATGACCACGCGCACCTCCAGCGACCCGCCCGACCTGGACCGCGGTCGCTACAACGTCGTGGCGGTGCTTGGACGCAGCCCGTACGCCGCCGTCTACGAGGCCCATGACCGGAAGACCGGCAAACGCGTCGCGGTGAAAGTCCTCTCCCTCGCGGGCTCGCATCGCGAGATCGTCGAGGCGATGTCCCGCAAGGAGGTCGACGCCCTCGATGGGTTCGACCATCCAGCGGTCGTCGGGCTGCGCGGTCGGTTCACGGAGCCCGACGCCGATCGGGTCGGCATCGTCCTCGAGCTGGTGCCCGGAGGGCGAAACCTCGAGCAGATGCTCATCGACATCCGGGTCGGACGAGAAGCGCGCCGCCCGCTCCGATGGCGGGTCGAACAGCTTCGCCGGTTGCTCGCCGCGCTCGACGCGGCACACCGCCGCAACGTCGTACACCGCGACGTCAAACCGGCGAACGTCCTAGTCGATCGCGACACTGACGAGCCTGCTGCCCCTCGCGACTTCAGCGTCGTGCGCGCTGCCCTTGCGTCCGTCACCGCAACCGCATTGTGCCGATATCCGCCCGTGAGCGGAGTGCGCTGACTGCGTATTCCGCATGCATCTGAACGCTGATTCCGGGTTCGCAGCCGGACCCCAGAAGGGAGACCGTCAGCCATGCACTGCCTCGACCGGTGCACCGTGCACCTCGACGGTCGAGTAACCCTGATGCTTGGTCACGATGATTCGCTGGGGAAACTCGTCGCGCAGTTCCGGGATGTGCGTGATGATCCCGACCATGCGCCCCCCGACGCGCAGGTTCTGGAGCGCTTCTGCAACGATGGCCAAGGTGTCCGGATCTAGGGTGCCGAAGCCTTCGTCGATGAAGAGGCTGTCGAGATTCACAGCGCCCGCCGCGCGTTGAACCTGGTTGCTTAACTCCAGCGCAAGCGATAGCGACGTGAGGAATGTTTCCCCGCCGCTCAGGGTGTCGCTGATCCTCGTCTCGCCTGCGTTGTCGTTGTCGACGACGACGATGTTGTCGTCCCTGTACAAGAGCGAGTAGCGTTCGCTGGTGAGCGTGAGCAGCCTCGCTGAGGCTCCTCGTACGAGCTCGGTGAAAGCTTCCTGCAGCAAGTACGCCTGAAATTTGTCGCTGCGCAAGTCGGAAGCCATCTGATTGTATGTGCGGAGCGCGCTCTCGTCCGAGGCCAGCTGTTCGCGTATCTTTAGCGAGCGCTCAAGGCGCTCCTTCATCCGCTCGATCTCGGCCTCGAGTGTCTTCTGGTCGCCATGCTTCGCCTGAACCTCGGCAGACAGAATGACGGCCGCGTCGTTGGCCGCTTGAAGGTCATCATCGGCGACTCGAACGTCCCCGAGCGCGTCCGCTAACTCCTGCAGCCGCCGCTTGACGGCGTGTAGGTCGTCCTCGTGCTTGCGAATTCGCTCAGCCAGCGCAGCGATCTCATTCGGCTCCAACACCGCACCCTGCACCGCCGCCTCGTTCTCGAATCCAGCGCCAGTGATGGCTTTGTCCCGCCGCAACGCGCGCGCTTGAGCCTCTTGGGTTGCCCTCTCGGCTGCTTCAGCCCTCTGCTTCAGAGCTTCCGTGGCTGCGGTCAATCGGTTTTTAGCATCCGCCGACACCGTTGCCGCGGTCCTCATCGCGCCCTGGAGCGCCTCAATCTTGTCGTCGAGCGCTGCCGCCTCGGCGGCCGGGTCGTCCGACGTAGTGATTGCAGAGACTTCCGCTCGTAGTTTGCTCAGCCGCACGCGGGTTGATTCTAGCTCGATTCTAACTTGATCCCAGGCCCTCTGCTTTTCCGCTCGTCGGGTTTCGGCGAGCTTCGACTCCGACTGTGCTCCCTGCAGTTTGCGTTCCGCCTCGTCGAGATCTCGCTTACCCGCGTCGTGGACCTTTCGAGCAGCGGCCAACGAGGACACGGAGTTCGCGATCCAGGTCTCGATCGCAATGTCCTCCGACGGTGCCTGCTCCCCGAGTAATCCGCGAAGGGATCTATCTTCGGCAGCGATCCCGTTCTCGGACGCTCCTAGCATTTCTCGCTCGGCTCTGAGCTCGTCTTCGATTCGACTCCGCGTTCGAAGTCTCTCGGCGTGCCGGACCTGGGCGGACTTCGACTCTGCTTGTCCGCGCTGCAGCGCGCGCTCAACCTCGTCGAGCTCGCTCCTCGCCGTCTCGTAGGCCTTTCGGGCGATCGCTAAGGATACGAGGGAGTTCGCGATCCATGTCTCGACGGCGACATCGTCGGGTGGTGCCGCATCGCCGAGCGACTTGCGCAGGGCCGCCTCCTTGGCGACAACTTGCTCCTGTGCCTTGACGGAAAGTGTTGCGAGATGTGCGAGGTTTCTCTCCTCGGCCTCGAGGTTGATCTTCGCCCGAGTGCACGCTTGCTTAGCGGTGTTGTTCTCGGTCTCGATCCGCTCGAGCCGCTTCTTCGCGCCGGTGACATGGCTTTTGGCCGAGTCGACTTCGGCCGTTATGTTCGCTGGCGGCGGTGAGGTAACAGGTCGCTCGCATACCGGGCAGAGGGCGTTGGGCTTGAGCCCTTCGCGAAGGTGATTGGCAGCGTCAAGTTGGCGCGCGTGCTGCAAAGCATCGTCTGCTTGCTGGACGCCGGCCGCCGCTTCCACCACGGCTGCGCGCTTAGTCTCTACATCGTGTTCGAGCGGCGAGAGCTTGTCCCGAAGCTCCTCGATCTCGACCTCCTTCTCGGAATACCGGCCGGTCGTCTCATCGACGTTCCTTCGCGCAGTTCCAAGCTCAGTCGCCTGCTCGCGAACACCGTCGAGCAGCTCGTCCAAGAATGCGTCGTACCCAGATGCCTGCATAGATTCGCGAGCGCGCTCGATCGCGTCCGAGTGCTTCTCCTGAGCGTCGGCGAACTTCTCCAGAGCGTTGTCGATAGTCGCCAATTCCGCCGCAGCTTCTTCGGCTTCCTGTTGCTTCTCCGAGACCCGACCGGCGAGTTCGGCTGCTTTGCTCCTATCAGATCCGAGCCTGGCCGCCCGTTCGCGAACGCCGTCGAGCAGATCATTGATGTCTGCGCTGTACCCGGATGTTCGCATCGAGTTGCGGGCTTGCTCGATCTCTCGCGAGTGATTCTCCTCCGCGATCAGTGAGTCCTTCAGGCAACCATCGAGAACCGTCAGCTCGCCACGGATCTCGTCAGCCTCATCGACCTGCCGCGCGATCGTGTCCTCGAGGTTCTGAGCCTCTTGAAGGCGGCCGACAGCCTGATTGAGCAACGCGATCTGGTTGCGATGCGCAGCAATATCTTCGGTAGCTGTTTCAGCGTCTTCCAAGGCGACGGATGCCCGCTCGCTTTCATCGGTCGCTTCGCTCTGTTGCTTCTGAGCAAGTTCCAGATTCCTGAGGGAATCTTCAGCCTCGGCGTCGGCGCGGTGCGCCTCATCAAGTAGCGAGACGATGGGTTGTGCGCGTTGGGATGCGTGCACCCGCTCCCGAAGGCGGGCGACCTCGTTGCCGTCTTTCTCCAGCCGGAGGAGCTCCGCTTCGTTTCGCGTGAGATCAACGCTCAACCGGTGCTTCTCGCGAACAGACAGGAGCTTTCTTTGCGCCTCGTCGCTGCTCTCGCGCAGCTCCTTCAGCGTGTCTACAAGGGCGCTGTGGCGGTGGTGCAGCTCGTCGAGCGAGTCTTCGGTAACGCCAGCGTATTCGTCCGCGAGCACCTTCCTCGTGGTTGCGACCGCGCTTCGCTTCGAGTTCGAGATCCGTTCGGCTTGCGCTCGCATCGATTCGTAGAAGTCTAGACGCAGGAGTGATCGCAGCATGCTTCGTCGCTCGCTGGGCTGAGCTTTGAGGAACCTGGCAAACTCGCCCTGCGGAAGGACGACCGCCTGCATGAAGGCCGTTGCGTCGAGGCCAAGGATCTCGGCCACCTTCTCGTCTGCTTCCCGAACCTGATCGGCTAGGTTGGTCGTGAAGTCGGAACCGTCGTGCTTGTCTAGGCGCACCTGATGGCCACCACCTCGTCGAAGCGTGCGAGCGATGCGATACTGGTCGTCGCCTACCCGGAACTCTAGAAGCACACTCGCCCGGTCACGGGACGCGGAGATCATCTCCGACCGGTCCTGTTTTGAAACACGCGGCACTTGGCCGTAGAGCGCCAGCGTCAGCGCGTCGAGGAGCGTACTCTTGCCAGCGCCCGTAGGGCCGGAAATGGCGAAAAGGTCAAGCGCGCTCAGATCGAGTTCCTGCTTGTCTTTGAAGCAGGCGAGTCCATCGACCGTAAGATGACGTGGCCGCATCGCTCAGACCTCCGCGCCTGACACGGTCGCGTACAGCTGTTCGAAAGCTTCAATTGCCTCGGAATCGGGTTCGCGGTCGTACTCGAGGAGGTGGTACGTCGAGTAGTGTTCCGATGGTGAAGCGCCCTCGGCAAGGGGAATCGTAGCCTGCTTTTCGGTTGGGGGTAGTTCAGGCTTCACGATAAGGGCGTTGGGCAGCAAGTCACGAACCTTGCGGTTGAGATCCGGATCGTTCTCGACGAGAGGAACCGTCACGCGCAGCCAACAACCGGCGCGATGCTGACCAGCGAGTCTATCGAGTTCTTCCAGTGTGACCCGGAGATCCACCAGCGGGATGCCGCCGTCGTACTTGATGTGCTCGATCTGCGCCGGCTTGCCTGGCTTCGCCGTGACGACGACGAAGGTCTTCGCCTGTCCAACCTCGCCGAAGTCCATCTGGATCGGGGACCCGGCATAGTAAGCCGGCAACGTTCCGTTGACCTTCTGTGGCTTGTGGATGTGCCCGAGCGCGATGTAAGTTGCGGAAGTCGGTAGCGTCTGCGCGGTGGCAGCCCAGTCCTCGCCGATGTGTACGCGACGCTCGGACTCACCGAAGACTGCGCCTTCGAGATGGGTGTGCGCCATCAGGAGATTCACGGCGTCGGCCTGAAACGGCTGCGAGAGGTTCTGGACTGCGCGTTGGAACATTCGCGCGTACTTGCTGCGAGCGCTATCCTCTTCTCCTACTAGGTCCAGGGCGGAAACCCAGGCCCCGGGCGACGCAAACGGGAGCGCCGCAACGACAGCCTTGTCGCCGCAGCGAGTGGTAATGACGCGCTGGCCGCCGTGCTGGGCGGATCGCGGTCTGCCTAGGATTTGAACATTGGCGTACTCGGTAAGCGGCGATCGAGCATCAAGTCGCTGCGGATCGTCATGATTGCCGGCGATCACCACCATGTGGGCCCCGGCACGGCCAACGCGAACGAAAAAGTGATTTACGAGACGCTCGGCGTCGGCGGGCGGATTGCGACTGTCGAAGATGTCCCCAGTGTGCAGCACGAGGTCGACCGCCTCGCGCTCGATGAAGCCGGCAAGGTGTTCGAGGACGGCCTCCATCTCGTCAAGTCGTGAGATGTTCCTCCATCTGCGGCCAACATGCCAATCGCTTGTATGGACGATCCTCATTCCGGTCCCTCACGTTCGCGCAAACGGGTCTTCTCCGTCGTCCTGCTCGCGAACCTCGCTCTGGCGAGTAGCCCAGGAAGGGAACGGGAACTTGAGTAAGACCGGTGTCGGGATTTCAGGTTGCGTCACGATCATGCTTCCCGGCGACAACATTGTGGCGCGCTGCCTCGCGACCCGGGTGAGGAACCCGTACTCGCCACGCTCTGCTTCGGCGGCATCGAGTCGGCCGACCACCCGCATTGCCGCGTTGGAGACGATACGACGTTCGACTTCGCTCGCTGTCTGCTGTGCTCCGAACAGACACACCCCAAGCGAACGCCCGCGTTCGGCGATGTCGAGCAGGACGTCCTGGATAGGACTCCAACCGGTTCGAGGCGCGTACTTGTTCAACTCGTCGAGGACGACAAACACGAGCGGACGTGCGGTGCCCTGGGTCTCCTTGTCATGCATCATGCGTTTGAGCAATACACCGACGACAAACATCTGAGCTGTGTCATGGAGCGTGTGGATATCTACAACCGTGACTTGGTTCGCCTGCCAGTCGACGCGATGCCGCGTCGTCTCACGATCCCCTCGTACGAGGTGTCCCATATGCTGGGCGGCTGCATGAAAGCGCCGGCGAAAAGCGTCCAACGTCCCCGATGCGGCGTTGGGCACCATCTGGTCAAGAGACGCCGTGTCCAACAGCTCAACGAGGTTATCGAACGACTGGATGCGTGTCCCGTCCACCGTCAGTCCCGGATCGTTCTGATCTCCGTCTCGCGCGGCGCGCTCTAGTACTCGTTCGACGCGATAGATGAGGAAAGACAGCTGCGAGCGTGCATCGTTCGATTCAGCAAAGGCGAACCGGAGCAGTTGATCCCGGGCGAACTCGCGAAGGGTCCAGACGTAGGCACGAACTCCTTCGTGACGGCTGCCGACTTCAGGCATCACAACGTCGCCGTGTCGGCGGGCTGGTGCGAAGAACCCAACGCTTCCGAACGGGCCAGGCGGTAGACCAAGTCTCCGGTACTCCTTGATGAGAGCGTCGTCAGCACGGCTGTTCTGTTTGTCGAGCCAGAGAAGGTCCTCACCCTTAACGTTGAAGATTAGGGCGCGGGTGTTTGCCGCCTCTGCGCCAAGTGCACCAGAGTGGAAGAGCGAGTAGAGAAGAAAGGTCGCGTAGCTGGTCTTTGTCGCCACGCCGGATACACCGCTGATGGAGACGTGCGCGCCGCGAGTGCCGTCAAGAAACTCAAGGTTGGCGAACACAGGATCCCCGGTGCGCGTGGATCCGATGGCGACCTTCTTCTTCATGCGATCGAAGAAGAGAGCCCTCTCGAATTCCGCTCCTCGAGCGATGCGCACCTCGCTGCCTGGCTGCGGCGGAACGAAGATTTCTGGATCGACTCGGGTCACCTGAATGTGCGCCGCGTAGGAGACCTCAACGGGTAGCGTGCCCTCTGACGCGCGAAATGCATCCGAATCGAAAGTCGCGCCCTCGTAGCGTTTTCGTACGATGTCGACGATGCCGAAGAAGCTAACGAGCACGCCTTCGGAAGTGGTCAGCTCTGCAACCACGAGGTCGTCTAGTTGAACGTCCTTACTGCTGGAGACGCCGACCCAGAATTCGAGCGGCCCCGCATCCACGGAGCCGAGCACGACTCCGACACACGTGCTCTGGCGGGGGGT
Organism: Polyangiaceae bacterium; assembly: GCA_025937835.1. Classification (GTDB taxonomy): domain Bacteria; phylum Myxococcota_A; class Polyangia; order Polyangiales; family Polyangiaceae; genus PMG-095. The sequence goes on along the minus strand of JAICQO010000064.1, from coordinate 23,459 downwards.
TGACTCAGTCATGAGACGCTTCCTTTGCTACAAGCGTCTCGAGCCAACGGCGAAACAGGCGAGCGTCGCCGAGCGCGACTCGTAGCTTCTGTTCGAGCGCGCCGATGGGGAGAAGATTCTGAGGTGAGCGAGGATCTCGGCCACGCTTCGGCGCGGTGCGCGGCAACCACGTCGTAGCGGCGTTGGCTAGCTCGCGAGCGGCGTCAATGCCGACGCTCGCGATCACCTCGAGGCGAACGATCCCATGCATCTCGGTCGCGCCGGTACCGGGCTCAGCGAGGCGTTGAAACCAAGAGTATCGACCGAAACCGGAGTTGGCTGTCTGAATTGCGAACATAGGCGTCCTTGCGCCGGCGGGCAACGTCGCCAGCAGGGGAATGAACTTGGCCGGAAGATACAGTCGGTGAACACGCTTGATATAGCCGAGTGCGACTCCTCGACCTTCCGGCTCGAAACTGAGTGGTCCATCAACGATCGTGAGTGTGTCTTCCCGAGAGAGGTCTCCTGCAAGTTTTGCTTCCGCGTGTCGCATCGAGTTCTGAATGTGACGCAGTGGCCCGTCGACTTCCGAGTTCGGCGCACTCTCCGGTTGATAGATTAGCCCCGGCCGGACATGGATCGGCTCTGGCAAGCACGCGCCAGATCCAAGAACGGCGGATCGAAAGACGCGTATGGTCCCAAACGACGCAGAGAGATCCTCCACCTCGACCGCCCCGACGGCGTAGCTGCCAAAGCCGCCGTAGATGAGCTGCTCGCCTTGACGAGCCTGAACGCGTGCTTCCAGTCGGCGCACGCCGTCGATGAAGACAACTCGACGTGGGAGAGTGCCGCTGGCAAGGGGCACAATCGCTTGCCATTCACCATCGCGCACCTCGATCTCGTGGCGCACGTGCTCGGGCGCCGGATCATCGACCGGCGCAAGGGGAGTCTGATCCCCGTACTCGACCTCCCAAGGGTCGATACGCACGCGGAAGCTTCCGAATAGTGACGACATTGGCAGCGTGTTAGCTCCACCCATCGGCAAGAGCCGCGGACAACTCTTGCCATGCGGCGCTCGTCGGGCGCGGAAGGTTGGTAACGGTCGTCATGGCGCTTGCCACGGACTCAAACAGGCGCTGGAGTTCGTCTCGGGAGAATTTCAGCTCGGTGATGACGTCGATGGTGCGGCTGAGAACACCGGACGCTAGCGAACCCGCATGCGGCTCAAAAGGCGGAATGCGCCGCAGGGCAGCCGGATCCTTGGTTCCACGGTTGCGCGGCCCGTTGAGGTCGATGAGCGAGACCTCGAGGAACAGCCGCAGCGCCTCTTCGTAAGACCGTCGTCGCGCGTATGATTCGGCGAGGTTGAAGCGCGCGTTCCGGTACAGCCCCCAGTTACAGAGCTCTGCATGCTTGGCCGCGGAGCGCGTGAGGTATTGGCAGACGACCTCGTCTGCGGTGGGCATGCGGTCGAGAGTCACGTGCAACGAGCCGACCAGGCCGTCGAGTTCGGCGTTGCCGGCGCCCTCCGCTGCCAGGGTCACGAGCGCGTCTTGCGCTTCGCCTTCCAAAGCTTGTGCCTCGGTCAGCAAGACTTTGGTTCCGTCCACCGCACGCTTTCGCGAGTACAGGACGCCTCCGCACTCGGGACAAGAACGTTTTCGCTGCGGCATCCTATCGAAGGCGCGCGCGCAGTACGGACATGTCGGCCTAGAAGCGCCGATCTCTGAAAGGACGACGCGCCACGAAAGACTGCTGGGGATTGGAGTTCTCGTTGCCCCGGTAGTTCTCGTGGAGAGAACTTCCTTCAACTTGGAAAGGAAACTCATCCCGGGGGTTCCATCAGCGCAGCGCAGTCCCGAGTCGCACTGACTGCCTGTTGGAGAGGGCGTGGGCTGAGTGCCCGGAACCGGGGTGCCATAGGGCGTTGTGGCAGGTTCTCGACGTAGTCGCTGGGTGGCGACGCGCCTCTACGCCCCGCGCGTTCCGGCGAGGAGGACAGCAAGCCGGACGACCGCCTCGATGAAGTCATAGCCCTTCAGTCGAACATACTTCGGAGTCGATGCAAAGGGTGTCGGCTTGACCATTGCTCCGACATCGGTGAAGAGGAGAGGGAGCTCATCAGCCTTGATCTCTGTCTTCAATCGGTCGATGCTATTCGGTCGTCGAGTCGATCGTTTTCGGAACATGCGGGCAGCTTTGAGAACAGGGCATGGAAGTCGCTTCAAGACTGGGTCGTGGGAGGGCTTAGATGGGTCTTTCATTCCGTAAGTCGGTGAGGTTCGGGCCGCTTCGGGTCAATTTCTCGCGAAGCGGGGTCGGGCTGTCGGCAGGTGTGCGAGGGGCTCGAGTGGGGGTGGGCCCTCGGGGGACGTATGTGACGTTCAGCGGAGGCGGTTTCAGCTACCGGGCGAAGCTGAACGACGTCGCGCTGCCACTTCCATCGACGCCCACGGTCGCAACGCCGTCGACGGGATGGATCTCGACGGCATCGGTTGAGCAGCTTGCCGTGATTGGTCCCGATGCGGCATTGCAAGAGGTTCAGAGCCGGCTCAATCGGACCAATCTGTTCAAGGTGTATCTCTGGAGCGCGGGCGGACTGGTGCTGGTCACGATCGGGCTGCCCGGCCTGTGCCTCGTTCTTATGGTCCTGGCGGTCGTTGGCGGGGTGTTTGTGCGTCGGTGGGACCGGGAACGACGCACCGCTCGCATTCTGTACGACGTGGACAACGACGAGATCGTTGGCAGGCTCGCTCTCTGCAACGCCGCCGGGGAGGCGCTGGGCCAGGCCGCAGCTCTCTGGCACATCTATTCCTCCGTCGGTGTTCGCGACCCAAAGTACAACGCGGGCGCCGGGACGCTGATCCAAAGGACCGGCACCCGGTGCGCTGCGGGGTCGTTGTCGGGAATCGAGCTCAACGTGGAGCCGTGGTCAGTACCGGTTGGGCCTCAACAAATCCTGCTCCTTCCGGACTACTTGATCGTCCGCGAGGGAAAGCGACTGGCCGCCGTGCCGTACGCGTGGCTGTCCGTCTATCATGAGACGACGCGGTTCATCGAAGAGGGGGTGGTGCCGCGAGACTCGCGGGCCGTCGGGCAGACGTGGCGGTTTGTGAACAAGAACGGAGGCCCGGATCTTCGCTTCAACAATAACCGGCAGCTGCCGATCCTGGAGTACGGCGAGCTGAAGCTGCTTTCCTCGAATGGCCTCCAGATCGTATTGCAGGCGAGCAATCCCGCAGCCACGTACCATGCGGCTTGTGCGCTTCAGGAGCTGGTTCGGATCGCAAGCTCGCCGGTCCCGGATCCTCACCGACACGAAGCGTCGCGACTGACCCCACAGATGAGCCCTGAGGTCGCGCCACGGCAGGCATCGGTGGCACCGTCCACGCGACAGTCAGGGCTAACCGTTCCGCTGGCGGCGACCGAGCCAAGCCGCTCTGCGCCGTTGCCACCCGCGCCTATTCTACCCCCCGCTCCGCCGATCAGACCGACGCCGGAGCCAGCACCGCGTCCTCAGTCGCGGCAACCGCCGCCACTACCACCCCCGCGGATACCGAGCCCCGCGGTTGAAAACGCACGCCAAACACGTGCGGCTACGCCGTCCGGAGCCAGACGCTTCTACGGGCCGAACGAGGTCGTCGTCATTGCAGGGCGCACCATTCAGCGCCCGCTCGCGTTCGTTTCTGATGTGGTTACCGGCGCTGACGCGAGCACCATCGTGACGCCGTTCAACGTCGGCACCGCGCAGTGGGCTGAAGACCTACCGTACTGGCCGAGCTACCTCGAAGCGACCCCGAATCAACGGGCACGGTATCTGGACTGGATGGCGGGCGGGCGCGTCGATCCAGCGATCGATGTTGGATACATCTTCATGTTCTTCTACGGGCTCGAATGGCGGGTCCTTCGGGATGGCGCAGATACAGCGCTGGCCGTCGCCGAGGTTCGACGCCTACTCCAGACGTATGCCGACCGGAGCGCATCGCTCCGGAGCTATCTGTCTGAGTTCGTCGCCTTTTCGAGCTTGCGTCAGCTCCAGCAATTGACCGAGGAAGAGCTCACGACGGCGCTTGCTCCGATCCTCATCGAGTCGGAAACCGCAACCACGACGTTGCTGGCCTGGCACTACTTGAGAGGGCAACCTCTCGGAGCGCACCTTGCTCGCAGGCTCGTTGCGATCCTGGAGGGAGCCAAGCGCAGCGTCGTTGCGACGCGGGCCGCGGACGAGCTCGATAGCCTATTCGAAGCGCGCTACCGAGAGCAACTCGGGAGCGGGCTTGTGCTGGATGCAGCAAAGCGTCCCGCGAAGGTCGAGTATCACCCTGCGAGCGGCAGCTTGAGGGGGATAGGACAGTCGTTGGCCCTGTCGGTTCCCCACGTACTCGGAAGAGCGCGCCAGTTTGGCCGCATCATCGAGATCTGGAACGCCTGCATCGACGACCTCCGGAAGGCGAGCTCGTTGAAGCATCGCAACGACGGCGAGCTGACTGCAGAAGGGTGGGCGGCGCTTCCTCCGGAGCTCAGGCAGAAGTACGACCATCCCGCGCGCGACGAGTGGGACTCATTGATCGCCGCTGCGCCTCGTCTCGGGGAGTTCCATCTCGTACGCTGCTCCCAACTTGCGAACGTGTCCGGTCTGGGTGGCGCGCCGAAGCTTTCGGCGGCTCAGCTCCGGAGAGTGGCCGAGATTGCAGCCGACGTGGGGTATGCGCTCGAGCCAGATGGTCGTGTGCACCGGAAGGGAGCGCAAGCGAGCGATGAGATGCTGGTCTGGCGAAGCGCCGATACTTCGAGCCCGGATCAGAAGCTCTACGCGTCGGCGCTCTCACTGATGACGTTGAAGATGGCCGTCGCGTTGGCTGACGGGACGGTAGACGAAAGGGAGACTCGTGCGATGATCGACATGCTTGCCGACGTGCTTGCGCTCGACGAAGGTCTAAGAAAGCGACTCACCGCGTTGCAGCATCTCCTGGCCCGTCAACCGGGATCTGCGACCAGCGTCGCAAGGAAGCTTCAGGCGACCCGGTCCCGGTTCGAGATTGAGAAGGTGGGGCGAGTGCTCGTGGCCGTAGCTGCCGCGGATGGAGAGATTGCTGAAAAGGAGCAAGAAGTGCTCCGCAGCTTGTACAAGGCACTGGGCCTGAGAGATGCCGACTTGTCTGCCGCGATCGCGGCAAGTGGAGCGCGCCTCGCGACGGACCGAGTGGTCGAGGTTCGGCCGGCGACGACCGGACGCGCTGGGGAACCGATCCCGCCGCCGCCCGGCGAGCCGCGTCCCGTCGAACTAGATCAAGCTGCGATCGCCGCGATTCTCGCCGACACGCGCGACGTGGCTGCGATGCTTGCCGAAGTGCTCGACCAGGACGACGACGGTGAGGACGCCGAGCGCGAGGTCGCACCGGCGCTACCTGTTGCTGAGGACGCGCAACGGCCGAAGGCGGGAGGAGCCTTCGGAGCTGACGGCCTCGATGTTCGCTACCATGCGGCGCTCGAGGAGCTTCTCACCAAACCGATTTGGACGATGGACGAGGTGAGGGCCCTTTCCAATCGACGGAAGCTCATGCCGGGCGCGATCCTGGATGCCGTGAACAGCTGGTCCGACGAGATGTACGGCGACTTCCTGATTGAGGACTCGGAAAGTTGGCACGTCCGGTCGCAGCTTCTGAAGGGACAGACAGCATGACTACGAACGCAGCGGGTGCTCCGCGCATCAAAGACCGGGATCGACAGGCCATTCTGAAGGCTCTCCGGGCAGGTGTCGTTCCTCGGGTGGGCCTTCAACACATTCAGGTGGGGCGCAAGGCTGAGGTGGCTGCTCTCCTGAACGACTTGCAGCACGTCAGCGAAGGTGGTTCCGGGATCCGCTTCGTGATCGGACGGTTCGGCGCGGGCAAGAGCTTCTTCCTGAACCTCGTCAGCACGGTCGCACTGGAGAAAGGTTTCCTGGTCGCGCGTGCGGATATTACCACTGATCGGCGCCTTCACGGAAGCGGCGGGCAGGCCCGCTCCCTGTTCGCCGAGCTGATGCGGAACCTGGCTTCCAAGGCGAAGCCGGAGGGAGGAGCCCTGGGGCCGGTGATTGAGCGCTGGATCTCCGAGGTGGCGCACGAAGCGAACGGAGACGACGCTTCGACGGAACGGCTGCTTGCCGAACGCTTGCGCCCTCTCCAGGACTTGGTGAGCGGGTTCGACGTTCATACCGTCCTGACCCGTCACCTCAAGGCCGTGCGCCAGGGGGACGAGCTCACGCAGCAGGCCGCCATGCGATGGCTACGCGCGGAGTACGACACGAAAACCGAGGCACGGCGTGACCTTGGCGTGCGCGCGATCATCGACGATGCCGAGTTCTACGATTACCTCAAGCTGTTCGCGAAGCTGGCTCGCATCATGGGCTACAAGGGGCTGCTCGTCTGCATCGATGAGCTGGTCGTGCTCTCCCATCGGCTTGCGAGCACGCGGGCTCGCGCTGCGAACTATGAAGCCATCTTGAGGATGCTGAACGACTGTCTTCAAGCTCAGGTCGAAGGGCTGGAGATCGTGTTCGCCGGGACGGACGAGTGCCTGGCCGACAAGCGGCGCGGCCTCTACAGCTACGAAGCCCTGGCCACACGGCTGGCCCCGAACGAGTTCGCAAAGGAGGATTTTGTCGACCTTTCTGGGCCGGTGATTCGCCTGAAAAATCTCACGCCGGAGGATTTGTTCGTGCTGTTGATGCGCGTTCGGGACGTGTTCGCGAGCGGCGATCAGAGCAAGCACCTCCTCCCGGACGACGGTCTCCACAGTTTCATCGAGTACTCCCGGCGCACGCTGGGCGAGGACTACTTCCGGACGCCGCGGGACACCGTGATGCGATTCATCGGCTTGATGAACTTGCTCGAGGCAGAGCCGTCGCACGATTGGCGTGCCGCCCTCGGGCAAGTGGAGAAAGAACAGGTTGCACCGACTGCATCCGCGGAAGCAAACGCGGAGCCGGCACCGGATGATGACGACTTGGTCGAGTTCAACCTCTGATGGGGACAGCTTTCGACCTCTTGCACCCGGCCGTCCAGCGGAAGCTCTGGGACATGAAGTGGACCGAGCTTCGCCCTGTTCAGAAGCAAGGCATCGTCCACCTCCTCAACGCCGGCGGCGACTGCATCGTCAGTTCTCCGACCGCGAGCGGAAAGACCGAAGCGGCGTTTCTTCCGATCCTTTCCGCGATCGCGGACGAACCGCGAGGTTCCGTCCGGGCAATGTACGTTGGTCCTTTGAAAGCGTTGATCAACGATCAGTTTCGACGGATCGAGGATCTCTGCTCTCGCATGGATCTCCCGGTCCACAAATGGCACGGGGACGTTGATGCCAGCGCGAGAAAGAATCTTCTCAATTCGCCCGGCGGCGTGCTCCTGATCACGCCGGAGTCGCTGGAAGCGATGTTCGTGCTGAGACCGGCGAAGATGGCCGCGGTCTTCGCGCGCCTCGACTACGTCGTCATCGACGAGCTGCACGCGTTTCTCGCTAGTGAGCGCGGAGCACAACTCCGCAGCCAGTTGCACCGCCTTCAGCTGCGAGCGGGCTGCAATCCCACGCGCATCGGGCTCTCCGCAACGATTGGGGAACCGGAGCGAGCACTTCGCTGGCTTCGACCGAATGGTGCTCCTGCTACATTGATTTCTGACGAGGCAAGCGCCTCGACCATCGCTATCCGGGTACGAGCAATCTGGCGAAGGCCGCCCGGTGAAGGCACGGACCGAGAGGCGGACCCATCTCTCGCGGAGCTCGGCCGTTCGATCCTCGTCGCGTGCCACGGGAAGACGAACCTGGTGTTCGCGAACTCGAAGTCCCGCATCGAGGAAGTCGCGGATGAAATGGCCACGCAGGCGGAGCAAATGTGCTTGCCCGACGAGATCGTCGTCCATCACGGATCACTGTCGAAAGAGCGACGCGAATCTGCGGAGGCCCGCCTCAGGCAGGATCGCCCGTGCACCGCCGTCTGCTCGAACACGCTCGAGATGGGCATCGACATCGGCGAGATCGACGAAGTCATCCAAGTTGCGGCCCCCTGGTCCGTTGCTTCCCTCACGCAGCGGCTCGGGCGCAGCGGACGACGGGCCAACGAACGACGAACCCTCAGAGGGTTCTTCGTCGAGGACGCTCCCACCGAGAAGTCCGACATCTGGGACCTGCTTCACCTCCCGTTCATTCAAGGCGTCGCCGTCATAGAGCTCATGCTGGAGGGGTTCGTGGAACCGCCGGACACGGGAAGGAGCCACCTCTCGACGCTCGTTCACCAAGTCCTCTCGGTTCTGGCGGAAACCGGGGGCATCCAGGCATCACCACTGTATGATCGCCTTGTGGACGCCGGCAGCTTCTCCGGCGTCAGTCGCGCCGATTTTGCCGTACTGTTGCGCCAACTCGGTAGCCTTGAGCTTCTCGAGCAAATGCCCGACCGAACGCTGGTCCTCGGCGTCGAAGGCCAGAAGATCGTCGAGCACTACACGTTCTACGCAGCATTCAACGCCGCGTCCGAGCTGCGTGTCGTCTGTAACGCCGACCTGATTGGAACCATCGCGATCCCCCCACCCCCGGGCGAACACCTGATCCTTGCTGGACGACGTTGGCGAGTAGAGGAGATCGATCCCGAGCGTCAGGAGGTACTGGTAAGCCCTGCTCGGGGCCGCCGCGCGCCCTGGTTCATTCCGAGAATCGGGGCGATCCATCGCCGGGTGCACGAGAAGATGCGCGCTCTGCTGGTCGAGACCAATGTGCCGACGTACATCGACGAGACGGCTCGCGATGTGCTGGAACACGCCCGCGCAACGGCGACGAAGTGCAACGCCTTCGAGCCGGTGGCGCAACCGTTCGAGGTCGGCGTCCGGGCGTTCGTCTTCGGAGGCAGCCGCGTTCAGCAGACGCTGTCGATCGCTCTCGCAGCTGCCGGCGTGCGCTATTCCGACGAAGGCGTCGGATTCGACGTCGAGTGCGAACCGGCCGAGTTTGGAAGCATTTTGCGCGAATTTGCCGCATCGCCCAATGAGTCGCGCCTAGCAGAGTTCGCGGACGAAAAGATGAGGCTACGCGAGCTGGGGCGTGAGAAATTTGAACGCTTTCTGCCGTCGGAGCTGTGGCGCATCGCTTTTGTTCGAGATGAGCTCGACGTCGCGGAGGCGGCGAGAGTGGCAGCTCTCCTTTCGGGGTAGGCGCTGCCTCTGTGTTCTGATGCAACCGGGCGCACGTCGTGATCGAGATCACGGGCGAGTGAGGTCGAGGATGGCGCATCCATACCATGGGCGTCGATCTCGTCGATCCGTCTATAGATGAACCGTCCCGGCGCATTCCTGCGCCGTGCCATGTGCTGGCCCCAGGGTGGGAGATTGACAAGCCGACGGACAGCTCTCCGCTGTACACGCATCCCTGCCGCACTTCGCCGACGCACAGTCCTCGTCCTCGGCGCACGGCGAGCCCGCGGATAGCGCTTGCCGGCAGACACCAGTACCTGAACAAGCGGCTCCCGGCGCGCAGCTCCTCGTGCATGCCTCGCCGACGGCTGGCAGCGATGTGCAGACCCCGGCCACACACCCGAAACCGCGATCACAGAAAGACCCGGCCAGACACGCAACGCCCCCTGCGGGCGCGTGCACGCAACTACCGCCAACACAGGCCAGGCCGTCTTCGGTGAAGCACTCCCCCCAGCTGGCCTTGTTCGTCACATCGGCGGCAGGCTCTCCGGGGAGCACGAAGCAATCATCTTCAGCACGACAAGTTCGGGCGCAGCTCCCGCCTGCCGCCTCCCGCCGCGCGGCTTTGCAAACGCCCTGACAATAGGTGGAGCTCCCTTCGACGGGCGCGCATTCGTCGTTCCGATCGCACGCTTGGCCCGCCGCGAGCGTGCCCACGTAGACACGGTCGCAGGGCTCGAGTTCGACGCCCGCGCAGGTCGAGAGCGTTGCGCGCACGTTCGTTAGGCATTGCTCGGCCGCGCCTTGGTCGAAACGCACGTCGTCGCTCGGGGTCGCTCGCCCGGCAACGATGGACCGGATCTTCGTTTCGCAAATCGTCGTCTCCAGCGCACGAGCACGGCTCGAACAGCACGCAGCGAGCCCCTCGCAAAACGCCGAAACGAGTGCGTCCGCGAAGGCTTGCTCTGACGAAGTCGACCCGGGCGGCGTCGGCTGGTCGTCATTGCTCTCCGCAGGCCCGCACCCAAGCGCGGTCACTATCCCGAAAGCGACGGAAAGGGCTGCCGTCAAGGCTCGATTCGAATCTGATTTCGATCGCGTTGCACGCCGCCGTTGCATAGACTTCTTTGTCATCGTGCTACCTCGTCTGCGAGTTCATGATGTTAGCTCAGGAGAGGTGGCTTCGACGTCTTTGCCGCCCGGCGGTTCGGCGCCCCCGGCGGGACCGTGCCAGCGCGACCAGAACTGCCACGATCGCCGCCCCAGGCAGCCACGCCGTGCCGTAGCGAGCATAGATCGTGGAGCCAGGCAGCCACCGAATCGTGGCGACGAAAGCCTCGGTTGAAGCTGCGTCCACTTGCCGGAGCACTCGCCCGCCGCTGTCGATGACAGCTGATGCTCCGTCGCGCGTCGAACGAACCAGGTACTTTCGATGCTCCACGCTGCGAAGCTTGGCGAGTGCCAGGTGGAAGTCGACCGCATCCGTGCCACGGAACCATGCGTCGCTCGTCAAGTTGACCAAGAGCTCAGGATCGCCCGCAAGTACGCTGCGTCGGACGAGTTCCGGAAGGATGTCCTCGTAGCAGATGGACACAGCGACGCGGTGACTCCCCACCTGCAGCGTGGCAGCGCCTGAACCGCGCGAAAAGTCACCGGCCGTAGGTGCAAGCGATCCCAGATCAGGGAGCCCAGCCACAATCGTGCGCGACTCGCCAAGAGGGACCAACGCTTGCTTGTCGTAGCGGCCCAGGACGATCCCCGGCTCGCGGACGAGGACGGCCGAGTTGAAGAGCCGGCCGGCGTCTTCGACTGCAAGGCCGAACAGCAGTGGGACGCCAAGGACGGGGGCGCTAGTTCCCCCTCGGCGATCGCGGAGCAGATAGTCCCGTGCCAGCTGCGGCACCCGGCGCATCGGCGTCGGATTCTGCACGACGGTCTCCGGCCAAATCGCGAGATCGACCGCATCATGCTGCTTCAGGCTTGCGAGTGTTTGCCTACGTAGAACCGGCACCGGTTCGCGACGTTGCTCGTCCACGAGCGTACCGAAGTGGCCGACAAGAATGCGACCGGGCGCGCTCGCCGTCTCCCGGTCGTCAACTCGCAGGAGCACCGCGTGGCCAAATGCCGAAACCAGCGCCACCACGGCCGTCGCGGCCCCCACGAAGATGCTCGCCAGCCGCCTGCGGCGACAAAGGAACGCACATGTCACCAGTCCATTGACGATACCGAGCCAGAACGTGACCGCAGCTAACCCGCCGAGGGAAGCAGCTTGGAGCCACTGGGGCACCACGTGCACTTGGAGCGCGAGCGTCCAAGGAAACAAGCCCGGAAGAAGCACCTCGGCGGTTGCCTGCACAAGGGGAAACGCAACCCAGACCGGGCAGCGGTAAACTGCGGCCCAATGCACGACCAGCAACACGGCTGGCGTGCGCAGACCCTGTAGAACCGCCAGCAGAATCCACGCTCCGAATGCAGCCCCCGGGGACGCTGAAGCGGCGCCCTCGAGACCTGATCCCACCCAGCTTTGCGCGCTCAGGTTGAGCACGACGCCCTGAAGCAACGCCGCCCCCAGAACCATCCGCAGGGGCGCGCGTCCGGCGAGCAACAACAGCGGGACCCACGCGAACAGAGCGAGCGGCGCAAGATCAAACGGAGGCACGGTAGCCCGCACCAAGATCGCCGAACCGAGCCCAGCGAGGACCCACCGCGCTCGCGCTACGAGCCAGGCTCTGTCACTGGCGTAGCGCATGGTTCCGGCAAACCATTTCGACTTCGGCCCCGAGGGGTTCGGGCTTCTGCCCAATCAGGATTTCTGCGGCGTCCGGATGCATGACGGCGCGACGCGCCCCGGCGTCGCTACATGGCACGAGACCGCGTCTGGCTCCGGGACCGCCACCCGAGCAAGGATGGTCGAGCCCCAGAACATGCCCCAGCTCGTGCACGAGAGCCGCCTCCAGGCTCAACGTGCCCGATTCTTTGCCGTCGAGGGACCAGCGGAACGCCGCACCGTTGATCTCGATGTCGGCCTCTTGGATCTCTCCGTCGCGCGCGCCGACCGCGTCTAGACGCGGCCGCAGCCTCGTGGAAGCGTTTAGAGATCGGTCGTAACACTCCTCGAAGTCAACGGCGGAGGGCGGACACCACTCGCGACGGTGAAAAAGCACCTCGTTGACGAGGTCTTGGCGGATGGCCGGGCGGACCAGCGGCGCATCAATCACGAGCCGCGGAGCGTCGCATCGGCGTAGGGCAGCATTCCACGTGGCCGCGGCGCGCTCGAGAGCGACGCTTACCCGGGGTTCGATCGCGGCCCCGGCGACCTCTGGAGCGGCTCGCAAGATGATTTCGCGCGTGGCCCAACGCAGCGGCGCCCCGGCGTCACTCGTCGCGGCCCCCGCTACGCCGTCGGTTCCTCGGCAGGCGAGTGTGAGGAGGCAGGCGGCCACCGACGTGGTTCGGCCCAAGGATTTTGGTGCCCGTGAGCAGGCAGCCGGTGGGTGGACCCGGAGGTCACAACCGTTGCGCACGAACGTCCAGTTGCCCGTTGCAGAACATCGGACAACTGTCCCAGGCTCCGTCGACCGGGAAGATGCGCGCCTCCAAGCTGCAGCCTTCGCCTCGGCTAGCGTCGCATGCGAGCGGCGGTTCATCCCAAAGGATCAACCACAGCGTCGCCGAGCAGGCGCCGTTCGTGATCACATAGTGGCCCTCCAGCGTGTGACCGCCGATGATCCGCGCCTTGCGCTCGCGAACCCATGACCAATCGCCCACGCGCTCGATCTCGGGCACACCCGCCTCGCAATCCCCTTCTCCGACGGTATCAGCAACGACGCCTTCGATCAGCGTCCCTGCCTCTAGGCCATATGCCGCGTGGCAAGAGAGGCCCGGCTCCTGGGAGCCCAGCACTTCAATCTCGAAGGCTGCGCCCTTCTGGACCCCGGGGCAAGGCTCCAGGTCCCCAACACAGGCCGCGCCGACGAGCGATACGAGGGCCGCCAAGCTCAAGCCGAGCCCGAGCCGTGGCGACCTCCGTCGTATGGAAACATCCTGCATGCGACAGCTTAGCCTGGTTTCCGTGTGAGCGTGAACCCAGTGCTTCACCGGCAGGTCAGGACTCACTCAATAATGACCCCAACTCCCACGTCAATCTCGAGGAACGCACTCGGGCTTGCTGGGGTTCGAAAGAAGACCGTATGGCCTGCAGCCTCTGCAGGAGTTACGGCGTGCTTCGGCAGCCCCACGCACGGGGTTAGGCAGACCGGCGGCGTGCATGTTCCCCACGCGCCCGTGGCCGCCTGGACGTCATTGGTTGGGGTACCGGTGCTGCCGAGGAACGTCGTCGTCAGAGCGAATGGTCTCTCGCAATTCGATTCCGTCATCGGAGTCGTGTCGATGTGGCCGATGAAGGAATCGGCGCCTCTCGTGAACACGCCGTCGGCGTTCTGAACCTCAACGACCAGCAGGTTCGGGCAATTGTCCGTGGGGCTCGTTTGGTTCACGTCGAACACGTGATTCCCGAACGGCAGAGTGTTGCCGTCGAGAACCAGGTCCGTCACACAGAACTCGCAGCTGTTGCCAACGACCGTGTTCGGACAGACTACGCATTGCCCATTGGCATCCGATGTAAAGCCGTCCGGACAGGCCGTGCAGGTGTTGGCATCCAGCCGCAGGTTAGCTGGATCCGGCCCCGGGCCCAGCACGGCGCTCAACTCGGTGTCGGCAAGGCAGCTCTGCCATAGACTGCGCACATCGGTCGTGGTGGCCCCAGGTTCGTGCAGTGCCAACACTCGGCAACGATCGCACCAGCTTACACCTTCGTTCAACATGGTCGCGTTGACTGCCCCGCGGATTTTCATGTCGTCGATCGCATGTCCTGCAGCTTCCCAGTGACCGTCTCCGAAGTCGTACTCGATGAATGGTTCCATCGACTGAGCAAGCCACCCAGACACCGCGCGAATGGCATCGCCCGGCAACGCCACCCGCTCAAGCGCCGTGTCGTCATTCCCATCGCCGCTGGGATTGGTGCTATAGGCGATACCGGATGTAGCGGGATCGAAGACCCATGCGTCAGCATTGGTCGGCACGTTCGCCGTGCGCTCGGCCCCTTGGCCATCAAACATGTCCATCAAGAGCGTCGCGACGCGTCCGATGTTCTGGGTTCCCGAGTTGTTTCCCTGAAGATTGGCGTCCCAACAGGGAACCTGAATATCAGAACAATACTGATCGCCAGCGGTTGAACTCGCATGGGCCTGCTGCAGCCAGCCATAGTCTGCACCACTTGCAACTTGCCCCTCGAAATACTCAGCCACGGCCTCGTTCGTATATCGAAGAGGAAAATTCACGAGATCTCCGCGGATCATGGTGCCCCAGATCACGTGGTCCACGGCCTCCCCGTCCGCGTCATAGATCATGTTGCAGAACATGTAGTGCCCATACTCGTGTGACAGCACGCCGCGGCTGAGCCGGACCTTCGATTCCGTCGACATCACGATGTCCGAGTTGCCGACCACAGATGCGAATGTCCCGAGTGCGATCGCACCCGTGGCAGAACCCACACCAGGAAGGATGCTTCCGATGATTGCGCCGCCTCCCGCTGCGGCGAGTGCCATCGCATCACTGAAGCTGTTGGGGAAGTTGAGACAGGGCGCGTAGAGGCGCTTGTACCCGGTTGCGGTGTCCGTCGTGAATGTCGTCGCCCAATAGCCGCTCAGAATTCGAGCCCGCTTCGGCTCGTAATCCATGACATCCTCGGAATAGGCAAACACGTCGTTCGCTTGGTAGAAGCCCGCCAGGCGAGCATTGTCGATGTGCAGGTCCAGGGTCGTGTCGGCTTCCAGTCTGTCGAGCCTGAAATCCTCCACCGTGTTGGTAGTCCCCGACGCCGCATCGTAGCCGCGAAGATCGCAGAGTTCGCTGGCAATCAGGAAGTCGGTGACGATCGCGGCCCTAGTGCGGAGCTCGATGCAAAGACCTTTGCCTCGGATCGCGGCGTCCTGGGTCACGTCCATAATCGCGCGGCCATGGACGTTCGTGTCGTCCTTGGCCGTCGTCGGAACGGGCGTGCCGAACATCTTCTGAAGGATCTTGACCTGCATTCCCGAGGCGCCGATCGGCTCTCCCGCATTCACTCCCCACGCGCGGTGCAGCACGTCGCTGCCAAACAGCGGGTCGGCTGTGAGAGCGTGCACCCAAACCGTAACTTCGACCTCGCCCCTGAAGAACTGATCAATCTCATTCAGGATGCCGGTGACGATTTCACCGGCGTCACGCGCCGCCTGCCCGACCCAGGCTAGTGCGTCGGTCCACACCTTGCTCCCGCCTCCGTCCAGTACGATCTCGTTGTCAGGAGCGAACGGGTTCGCCTCGTAGTCCAGGTAGCGGAAGCCCGCGCGTCCGAGCACTTGCAGATTGATTGAACCGTTGGCGTTGCGCGCTGCCACTGGTACCGGACGCAGGATGACGGCGTCGAAAATGACGCGATCACCTGAAACGTCGCCGCTAGTGAGCGCGTCGATCAGCCGATTGTAGGTCCTACCCGGCATCAGCGCGGACACGAATGTGCCCTCGCCGTCGCCGGGGTTGGTGAAGGTTCCGCACTTGCCAGCGTACTGCATGAGCTCTTCGTCGAAGAGCGGGTGGGACAAGACATGAATGAACAACTTCTTGAGCGCCAGTGCTTCTTCCTTGTTCCGGATATAGACCCAAGCCGGATAGAGAGTGGGGCTCCCGTCCGGATTGTTGTCGGGGACCTTGGTGGCGGATGACCAGTTGAAGCCCTGACGCATCGAGCGCGTCTCCGCTGGCGAGAGCAATTCCATGATGTCCTCGCAGACGTGGGGGCGCTGAAGCGGAGGCTGAACCGTAACGGGGAAGTTCGGAATCGGGTTGACCGTCAGCTCGAACTGGTTGGCGGTGCGCTCGGCCGTCGCGGGCTGCCCGTCACTACAGCCTTGCAAGACGAGGGATGTGCCCTGGATCAGCTCATCCGCCGTGTCCGGGGCAGCGTCGGGTGACTGGCCCTTGTACGTACAAGTGACGAAGCCTGAGCCCGGATTGAATCGGAAAACGACGGTCCCGTTGCCGATGATGCCGCCTTCCACGGTGTACTTCGGGACGAGCCGGAACTTCCGCGGAGTACCAATGGATGCCGTCTTCGTTGTACTCGTACCGCCGACAGGTGGAATGTTGATCGTCAGCTCTGTCTCATCCGCGGGCATCTTGTGCACCGGAACGTTCGGAGGCATCGGGTCGAGCTTGGCACCCACCAAGCTGCTCCAGTCGAACGGGTGCCGTCGGATCTTGGTGTCGGGCTCGAGCCACACGTTCTTGCCGACGACGATGGCTCGGTGTCCTTGCGGAAGCGCAGCCTGAAATCGAACCGTCGCATTCGGAGCAATCAGGACCCCGGTGAACGGCTTCTCCACGAAAACATCTTGAGTGCCTTGAAGCGCGAACAGCACTTGCGGGATGCTCTGACGCGCCGAAACTACTGCGCCACGGAACGTAAAAGCTCCTGAGCCAACGATCTGCACGGGGCCCTCACGGTCTTCGATTCGAAGCTTCGCGTCCGGCTCAAGCGCTATGGAACCAAACGCATACACGCCTGTGTGCAGCGTGAGCTGTGCTCGAGACTTAACCACCAGGTTTCCATAGCGTCCGGGCAGAAGGTCTCGCTTTTGGTCCGGCTCGAGCGACACGTTGCCGAGGTTCGCGACCGGCACCTTGATGGTCCACGCCACCGTCGTCGTGGGCTGGGGACCCAAGTTCTTGCTCACCGCTCCCGTTACGACGGTGGACGCCTCTCGAGTGACCGTGCCTCCCGCGCGAACGTCTCCGGAGACCACCGTCTGGTGTCCGAGTTTGACGGTCGTATGAGCCGCCAGGTTGCCGGTCTTCGCCTGGTTGCCGACTTCGATGCGTCCCTGCGTCACGTCGGTGGTTTTGGCAAGGTTGACGCGATCCGCGAACTTTGCGAGATCGCGCGCGGCGACGACAACATCTGTCAGCGGAACACTCGTGTGTAGCTGAAAGCTGAGCGTCAGAGGTGTCGTTGCACCTGGATCCGTCACCGTCGCCTGCACAAGGGTTTTCGTATCGTCCGCGGGCTGAACCTCGCTCGAACAAGCTCCAAGAACAGCCGCTGAGAGTCCAACCGCAAGCAGCGCAAACAGCCAGAACCTTCGTAGTGATGTCGTCGTCCCCATGGCGGCCTCCCTATCCCGACAGGCGTCGGACTCGGCTATTGGGGCATCCTTCTATCCGACAGCCAATAATCCGCGAATAGTAACTTTTGCAGCAGGCCGCCGACTCGACTCCGAGGAGCCGCGCGGGCCGTCTCCGGTGTCATACCTGAGTGTTACTCGTCGCCGACCCGCGACCAGATCCGGCTACACGACTCGGGCCGGGTGGGGTGGCGCGAACGTTGTTGACTTCTCGTCGAACACGACAAGGCGACTTCAATGCCCGTCACCCGATGGGCAAGGGGGAACAGTGCGTTGTTCTTAGCTGAGGAGAGCGGCAATCCGCTTCAAGGGGTGACGCAGAGCTTGGCGAACAGGGCTGGCGCATAGTCGCGCCCGATCAAACTGGGTGGCCGCATCGAAGCCGATGATCCCGGCATGGTTCCCGGAATCATCGCTCGCCCCGGATGGCTGGCTTGCGTCGGACCTCCAAGTTCGACTGCCGAGTGCCTCGCTGTGCGCGGTAGCGAGCTGCGCCGTAGGCGCCTTGCGCCCACAGGGCGGCGACCTGATCCAACGTCATCGTGCTCAGGGCAGCGACCGAACGCGCAAGAATACATGTGCGGAGGTACTTGGTCGCGACCTCGAGGTCGACCAGGCTCACGTGTGGATCGCTGGCGGCCCGCAGATTCCGGGCTAAGTCGAACGCCATTGCTCGGCACCTCGGGTCTGCGATGTGGTCCGCGTAGAAGTTCTCGCGCCACTCTGCTTCCTCGGCCTGCAGGTCCGCAGTCTTGCTGCCCATGGGCACAGTGGAGCACCGGGGGGGGGGGTCAGGGTGGGACAGGGCCAGTCAGATCCGAGCGGCAGCGTGTCGCATCACGCTCCTCCAACAGTACTAATAATACTAGGAGGCGGCGTCACGCTTGCTTCGCGAAGGGGCTACCACCTACCTCCGGAGGTGGTGCCAGTAGCTTCCTCGTATCGTTGGAGGCTTTTCCTTACGCGGTCGTACCGCGCTTGATAGGGGTCGCGATCGGGATCGGGTGCTCCTGGTCGCCCCGGATAACCGGCTAGTTCCAGCGCAAATGCGGTGTAAGTGCAGACCATTCGAGAGTTTTCGGACGCGCTGTCCCCCAGAAATTCGAACGCCTTCGAGCACGCGCGATGAGCCTCGTAGGTGAGCTCCAGAGAGCTCTCTTTCTCGTCGTTGAGCTGGTTGATGAGCTCCTCGAGCCGGTTCGTGGCGGACACGAGGACAGATCGTTGCTTCTCGGTGCTTAGGCGATCCGCGATCGCGTCGCGTAGATCTGCAAGCTGAACGAGCAGGTCGCGGGACTGGCGAAGTCCATAGTCGTCCATCTCAGAGCCAGCGATGTCCGTATGGAGGATTCCGCCGTGAGTGTCGGCGTCCGGTGCGAATCCTGAGTATTCCTCGACGAGCTCACGCGGGGGTTGCTGTCCCGCCAGGTGGAGGGCCATCGGGCGGAGCAGTCGCCTCAGGAACTTTTCGAGCTTTGCCTTGGCCACTTTGGGGACGCTCTGTTGGTCGAACGCGCGAAGGCGGAACTCCACAGCATTCTGCGCGAAAAGTTCTCGAAGCGCGTGCGCGTCGACTGCGGCGCGGACGCGATCCTGCCAGCCGTTCTCGTCCGCCGCGGCGTTGCAATCGTCATTCAGGAGAAACGTCGTCGCTAGCTCGAACCAGCACCGATCGGTAGCCGGCTCGAGGACGTAGGTGTCGTAATCCGCGTCGCTGAGCGGCGAGGTGAAACCGGGAGCTCTTCTTCGGATTGGAGCCGGCGCTTCGTCGCATGGCTGCCGGCTGGGCTCGTCCACATCGTCCTTCGCCACGGACGTTTCCTAGCACCGGGCGAGAGGAGAGCGCCCGTCCGTCCTGCGACAACGCGAGCGCAAATCGAGCCCGGCGTGTCGCACCCGGTGTCACGGATTCCCGATCAGATGTCGAGATGCGTTTTCCCTCGACGTTCGACTCGACGCCGCGTGACCCAGCACAGCTGCGGGCGCTACCCCCCGACGCTTTGCTCACGACTCGCGAAGCCGCGCTCTTCTGCGGGTTTCGTTCAACGAGCGGCCTGCGGAAAGCGAAGGTGGAGGGCCGCATCCGCGCCGCTGGGCGTCGCGGCGGAAGGGGAACGCTCGTCTGGGAAGTCGCCGAGCTTCGGCGGTTCATGCTGGGAACCGCCGCGCCGGAGCGTGATGCCGCCGTCGCACCAGTGCTGCTAGAGTCCGATCCGGAACGCTCGGGATCGCCTCACGCCAAGAGGTGACGATGAGCAAGCAGCAGAAATCATGGACAAAAGTCCGAGGAACCTGGATCTCCCAAGTGCCCGTGCTGCCGGGCGTCTGGGCGCGAAGGGACGGTGGACACGTGGTCCGCGGGCGAGTGCTGGATCCGCGGACGGGACGGCAACGAGAGATCGCGAAGGTGCTTCCGAATGCGGACGCGACGGCTGCAAGCCAGTGGCTCGAGGCCGAACGCAACCGCATCCGTCAGGGGATCGCGAAACAGGCGCTCACACGAGAACGACTCGGCGAGTACGCGGCGCGGCTATTGGATCGCAAGATCAACGACGGAGAGATCCGCAGCCAGGCTGGCATCGAGAAGTGGAAGGACGTTCTCAGGCGCTTGAAAGGCTTCGAGGTAGCCGACCTGTACCTGCATGCGATCCGGCCGCGCGACGTCGTGGCTTGGCGCTCGGAGATGGCGCGGTGGGTGCGCGAGGGGAAGTACTCGCCGAACACCGGGAACACGGACTTGTCCGTGCTCCGGGTCATCCTCGGGCACGCGAAGCTGGACTTCGAGCTGCCGCTCAATGCGGCCCGCGAGGTACCGGCGTTCGACACGTCACAGCGCCGTACGTACACGCGCGAAGAGCCGAACGCCCTGCGCTCGGCAGAGCTGCGGGAGTTTCTTGCGTGCCTGCGCGAGGACTTCCCTCAGTACTTCGCGATGGCGTTCACCGGCTTCAGCACGGGGCTTCGGCCTTCGAGCCTGCGGCCGTTGCGACGAACGGGGCCGACCCCGGACGTGCTCTGGGAGGAGAGGGCGCTCTTGGTCCGTCAGTCGCACACACGCCGGGACGTCGTGATGCTGGGCACGAAGACGGGGGTGGACCTGGAGATCGCGTTGCCGGACGAGCTCGTTGGCGTGCTCGACTGGCACGTGAAGTCTCAGCTCGTGACCAAGGAGCAGCAGGCTTCGGAGCTGCTCTTTCCGAACGAAATGGGCGGGTTTCGGTCGCGGAGCGTGTTCGACAAGCCGTTCGCCGCGGTTGCCAAGGCGATCGGACTGAAGAAGCGCATCACGGCTCGAGCCATGCGGCGGACGTTCCAGGATCTGTGCCGCGAGGCTCGTGTGGCCGACGTCGTGGCTCGCTCCATCTGCGGGCACGCGACGGAAGCCATGCAGCAGCGCTACAGCACGGTCAGCAGCAGCGAACAGGCCGAGGGTGTTGCACGTGTCATCGCCCTGTTCGGAAGGAACCGCGCCAACCAGCAAGGTGGGGAGGAAAGTGGGGAGGGGCCGTCGAGCGCGTCGCGGAACGCTCGTGCGGAAGAGGCAGACGCGGCGACGCCAACGGCGTCGAACTCGGCGGAGTGACAAAACAAAACCGGCCTCTTTCGAGGCCGGTCTCAGCAGAGCGGGAGAAGGGATTTGAACCCTCGACGTCCACCTTGGCAAGGTGGCACTCTACCGCTGAGTTACTCCCGCGGAAGGGCGGCTTTCGTACCTTTCGACCTCGGTTCTGTCAAGGGAACCCGAGGGGACCCTGGCGATTTTTGCGGGCGGGCTGATCTGCTGGCCGGCGGGGCGCTAGGCGGGCGGGCCGCAGCGCTTCAATACCGCGTAGTTGAGGACGGGCTCGGCGTCGGGGGAGGGCTGGGGGTCTTTGAGCGGGGTGACGGCTTCGCCGCCGAGGCGGCAGGCTTGGGGCGCGACGCGGGCGCGCGCTTGCTTGGAGGCGGGGTCGTGATGCCCGCCCTGAACGATGACCTGGCCGACGATTTCCCAGGGGCTGCCGGGCGCGGTCGGATCGACGTCGATGTACTGGAGAGCGCAGTTGCCGAGCTGGGGCGGTGCGCTCGAGCTCTGGACGGTGGTGACGACGGGGCCGCAGGCCGTGAGGGCCGAGAGCAACGAGCACGAGAGCCATGCGAATTGGGAGACGCGCATGCTTCGAGCGGTAGGCGCCCGGACGGCGCGGGTCAAGGGACGGCGGTGCTCGGGGCCTCGGCCATTTCGAGGTAGGCGCAGAGGGCGTTCACGAGCTGCATCTGACGCGGGGTGCTGCACGCGACGCGGGTGAGCTCGGGGCTCGCGACCAGGATCGAGAGCGCTTGCGCGCGAGAGATCGCGACGTTGAGTCGGTTGGGGTTGAGCAAGAACTCGAGGCCGCGCGGGGCCTCTTCGGCGGTGGAGGAGGTGAGGGTGTAGATGACGATCGGCGCTTCTTTTCCCTGAAAACGGTCGACGGTGCCGACCAGGACGGCGTCGGGGAGCGCGCGGCGGAGCGCCGCGACCTGCGCGTTGTACGGCGCGACGACCAGGACGTCTTTTTGGCGCAGCGGGCGCGTGGTGCCGTTGCGCTCGGTGAAGGTCGCGGTGGCGGAGGTCTCGGCTTGGTCGAGGCCGAGCTCGCGCAGGATCTCGAGCACGGCCGCGACCTCTTCGGGGGCGCGGTTGGTGTTGCCGCGGTGCTCGACGGCGACGAAGCGCAAACCGGAGCCTGCGTAGCGCTGGGCTCCGCCGATCGCCTGCTTCTCGAGGCCGTCGATTGGATGCAAGCGATTTTCGTAGAAGGCGCGCGAGATGAAGGCGCAGATTTTGGGGTGCAGGCGCCGCGTCGCCGGCAGGAAGATGCCGAGGTCGGGTGGGATGGTGAGCGCGTGGCCGCCGAGCAGGTACTGGAGGGCCGAGACGTCCGCGCCCGGCGGGTGCACGCCTTTTTGTGGTTGCTCGAGCTGCGCCGGATCTCCGACCAAAACCAG
This sequence comes from Polyangiaceae bacterium, assembly GCA_025937835.1. Taxonomy (GTDB): domain Bacteria; phylum Myxococcota_A; class Polyangia; order Polyangiales; family Polyangiaceae; genus PMG-095. The sequence continues at coordinate 1,132 of JAICQO010000064.1, read as the reverse complement.
GGTTTTTGCGGCGCGGGCGATGGCGAGCACGTTGGCAAGGGCGATTTGTCCGGCTTCGTCCACGACCAACACGTCGACGCAGGTTTCGTAGGCGGGGCTCGCCCAGACCCAGGACGTGCCGCCGACCAGGTCGAGCTCGCCCGCGAACAGGCGCTTTGCGACCTTCTTCTTGTCCTTCTCGAACTCGAACGGCCACAGGCCGTCTTCGTCGTCCTCGTCGTCGATGTGCACGGCGCGCGTGCGTGCGTCGCCAGCGAGCTCCTGGACCTTCTTCAACAGCGACGAGATCACGGCGTGGCTGTTGGCGGTGACGCCGACGCGCTTGCCGCTTCGGATCAGATCCAGAATCAACACGGCGGCCTGGTACGTCTTACCGGAGCCGGGCGGGCCCTGAACCGCGAGCACGACGCCTTCGGGATGTCTGGCGATCCGCGACAGCGCTGCCTCGATCGACTCGCCGGGGCGGAGCAGCGCCTCGCCCTCGGGTTGACCGAGGCCGGGAGCCGCTTGCTGTAAGAGCTGGAGCGTTGCCCGCGGCACGGATTTCGGGCCGCCGAGCAGCGCGCGGCCGAGGGAAATCAAGCTCTCGGCGTGATCTTTGGCCTCGATCGGCTTGCCGGGGACGAGCGCCGCGGGGTGGGGTGAGGAGCTGCGCTTGCTGCGTTTCAGATCGATCTGACCGGCAACGACGTCGACCACGCTCACGTCCTTCTGCGTATCCGGATCGACCGGCGAGGGAACACGGCGGATGGCGTGCTCTTGTTCCGGGAAGCGATAGCGGTACACGAGCGATTGCTTGACTTCGCCGACGACGCCCGTGAACTCGAGCGCCGCGAGGGCCGACCGATCGTCGAGGCGATCGTCCGGCGGCAGCTCGCGGGCCCGGAAGTACTCCCACCAGCCGGACTTGGCCTCCCGCCAGTGCCACTCCAGGATGTTGGCGATCAAGCGACGGCCGGCCTGGTCCGGGCTGTCGTTCGTCGGATCTTCCGGCAAGCCGGCGCTGAGCTGGTTCGCGAGCTCCGCGACCGCGCGGCTCTTCTCGGCGCGCTCGCTGTCGGGTTTGGGTGCTTCGGGCGCCGGCCGCCGCGCTTCACGGCGCTGTTTTTGCGCGAATTCGGCCCGCCGCGAC
>JAICQO010000110.1 GCA_025937835.1 Polyangiaceae bacterium | reverse complement strand
TCGCCTGCGTGTGGCCCATGACCTCGTCGAGCGCGCCGTCCTTGCACCAGTGCTCGCTGTTTCCGGCGCTCAGATCGTCGCGGCCGTCTTCCACGTTGACGGCCCAGCCGGTCTTGAAGAAACCGCCCGCGCTCCCAGCGTGAACGATCGGCAGGTTGTTCAGGTTGTGGGCGGCGCCGTCCGACATTTCTTGAAACCAGACCGCGGCCGTGTCGTCCAGCAGCCCGAGCTCGTCGAGCTTTTCGACCAGGTGTGCGAACTTGCGTGCGTAGAAGCGGTCGATCGTGAGGAGCTGCTCGAGCGCATCCTGGATGCACGTGCCCGACATGTTGGCGCTGCCGACCCGGTGCGAGAGGCCGATGTTTTCGGACTTGAGCCCGAGCCCGCGTAGCACGATGTTGCTCGGGTACTTGAGCAGGGTGACGGGGTTGTGATTGCAGGCTGCGGCGAGCACCGCCAGGTTGGAGTGGAGATCCGCGCCGTCGAGCCCGGTATCACCAATCTCGCTGGAGAGCCTGTCACCGAGGCTCGAAACCATGTCGATGGTGGCCTGTGTCAGCCCGAGGGAGGCGGCCACTTCCGGGTTGCATTGCGCGGAGGCGACGACGCCGCCGGTCTGATTGAGCAGCTCCTTCCAGGCGGCGAGCTTGAGGCGATCCGACTGACTCATGTCGAAGCGCTCGAGCGTCTCGAGATCATCCCGGACCAGATCCAGGATGCTCTTGCCGCGGACCGCCTGATAGCTGTCGGGTGCCGTGGGGACCCCGGGCTGAAACACGCCAGCGATCCGGCTGAAGGCTTCAGTCAGAGTCGCGATACCGGGGTAGTAGGTCTCGGGAGCCGAATACGAGACGGCCGACTGCGGGGTCTCTCCGTAACCCCCGACGCGGAGCACCAGGGGCTCGCCGTTGGAGCTCAGCTGTTGGGCGATCACGTGATCGAGTGAAGGCCCGACCGGCCTGGCATTGTACTTCGCTGCTGCAGCGAAGCTGAAGGGGTCGTCGCTGTTCGGAGTGACGGGCTGACAGGTGAAGTACGAACCGCAGACCTGCGTGTGCGGATCGTTGCCCTGGCCGCGTTCCAGGTAAGGCGTCCACTCGTTCATGGCGCGGATGCCGCGCGGCAGCAGGAGCCGATCGACGTAGGGCGCGAGCGGCGCGAGCGTGGTGGGCTCGAGATCCGCGGCCACGAGCGGCCCGTGAGACTTCGTCGGGAAGAAGCGGGTCGTGATGCAGCCAGAGTGCGTGAACATCGCGATCAGCCGCCGCTGACCGGGCTCGGGTGGGCCCGACGCGCCCCTTGCCAGCCGTTCGGCCACGGAAGAGAGGAACGGAGCCGCCACCACGGCCCCGCCCAGGCCGCGCAGGAAGATCCGCCGGTTCACCCGCTTCGACATGTGCCTGACACGTAATGCCCGGAAGCGCGGTTCTGTACGTAGTTGTCGTTCTGGTGGAATTTTTAGGGTTCGCTACCCGCTCCAGGGCGGGCCTGCTGCTTGACAGCTCGGCCGGGGAGTTCGATAGCGGTTAGACAGTGCCCCCTCGCAACCCGCAGCCCGCCCTGACGCCGCGCCAGTTCCAGGCCGTGGCGAAGGCCGTGGCCGACCCGCGGCGGATGGCGCTGTTGGAATCGATCGGCCAGGAGCGCGAGTGCCCGTGCCAAAAATTGTGCTCCGAGGCGGGGGTTACGAAAGGCACCGTGTCGCACCATATACGAGAGCTCGTGCGCGCCGGGCTGATCGAGGAGCGACGTGAAGGCCAGTACATGTTTTACGAAGTCCGCCGGGATGTGATGGCCGCCTATGCAGCCGAGCTGTTGCGTCGAGTCTCCGGGCTCGGCAGCGCGTAGACGGCGCGGAGAAAATTTTCCCGTACGGGGTTGCGACGGAGAGGCGACCCGCCCTATCCAGTTTCCTGCCTAGAGTTTGATGAGCATCAAACTCCAGAACGCCAGATAGAAGGTTTCAGCCATGAGTTCGAAGACGTTTTCGACCCTGCGTCGCGGGGTTTCGGGTTTCGTGTTGCTTGCGGTCGTGCTCGGAAGCGGCGTGTTGCTCGCTTCCTGGAAGGAGGGCTCGGCCCAGGAAGCGGCCGCCGCGGCTGCCAGTCAGCCGGAGCCCGTCGAGCGCGTGGAGCTCGCGACGGCCGAGTCGCGCGAGCATCAGGCGACTACGACGGCGATCGGCACCGTGCTGGCGCTGCGCTCGATCACCCTGAAGAACGAGGCTTCGGGCACGGTAGTGCGCGCGTCGCTCAAGCCCGGGCAGATCGTCGAGGCCGGCGCGGTGCTCGTGGCGCTGGACACGTCGGTCGAGCGAGCCGAGCTGCGCGCCCTGGAAACCCAGGCGAAGCTCGCCCAGACGATGGCGGAGCGCCGGGAGCGGCTCTTGCAAGCCGGCGCCACCACCCAGGACGAGGTCGACCAGGTGCGCGCGCAACGCGACGTGGCGCAAGCGCAGACCTCGAAGCTGCGCGCGCTGATCGCCAAGAAGACGATCCGCGCGCCGTTCCGGGCGAGGGTCGGGCTCTCCGACGTGCATCCGGGGCAATACCTGGACGTCGGCGCCGAGCTCACGACGCTGCAAGGCGTCTCGGACGAGGTGAACATCGACTTCTCGGTGGCTCAGAGCGTCGCCGCGGGGATGCAGCTGGGCTCGAGCGTCGAGGTAAAGACGAGCCAGGGGCAGACCTTGAGCGCCGAGGTCGTCGCGATCGATGCGCGGGTCGATCCCGAGACGCGCAGCGCGACCGTGCGGGCTCGCCTGGCCGGCGGGGCGAACGGTCCGGCTCCGGGCGCTTCGGTGCGCGTGCTCGTGAGCCTCGGCGAATCGAGCAAGGCGGTGGTCATCCCCGTGAGCGCGCTGCGCAAGGGCCCCGACGGCGACCACGCCTGGGTCGTCGCGGCGGATCCGAAGGGGGCGCTGCGCGCGCACGAACGTAAGCTCGAGGCCGGCCCCGTGCTCGGCGAAACCGTGGTGGTGCTCTCGGGGCTCGAGCCAGGCGAGAAGATCGCGGCGTCGGGCTCGTTCAAGCTGCGTGAGAACCTGCGCGTGGAGGGCGGCGATGCGCTCGTTCACTGACGTGTTCATCAAGCACCCGGTGTTGGCGCTGGTCGTCAACCTGGTAATACTCTTGGTCGGCGCGCGCGCGCTGAAGAGCCTGCCCGTCCAGCAGTATCCGCAGATCGAGAGCTCGTCGGTGGTGATCACCACCGTTTACACCGGGGCCAGCGCCGAGACGGTGCGCGGCTTTCTGACGACGCCGATCGAGCGGGCCGTGTCCGCGATCAGCGGTGTGGATCACCTCGAGTCGACCAGCCGTGCCGGCGTGAGCACGATCACGGTCCGGCTCAAGCTGAACCACGACAGCACGGCGGCGCTGGCCGAGGTGACGGCGCGCCTGCAGCAAGTGCAGAGCGAGCTGCCCGCCGAGGCGGAGCCGCCCGTGGTCGAGATCCAGCGCGCGGATCGGCCGTACGCCTCGTTCTACCTGAGCTTTACCAGCAAGGATCGAAGCGCACCCGAGGTCACGGATTGGTTGCTCCGCACGCTCCAGCCTCAGCTCGCGACCGTGCCGGGCGTGCAGCGGGTGACGTTCGAGGGCGGTCAACAAATCGCGATGCGCGTCTGGATCGACCCGGAGCGGCTAGCCGCGCTGGGCCTCGCGCCCGGCGACGTGTACTCGGCGCTGCAACGCAACAATTACCTGGCTGCGGTCGGCCGCACCAAGAACGAGATCGCACAGGTCAACCTGCTCGCGAACACGGATCTCCGCTCGCCGGAAGAGTTCCGCGATCTGATCGTCTCCGAGCGCAACGGCGCGATCGTGCGGCTAAGCGACGTGGCCAAGGTCGAGCTCGGCGCCGAAGAGGCGGACATGGTCGCCAAGTACAGCCAGAAAGAGGCCGTGTACCTCGGCGTCTGGCCGCTGATCGGCGAGAACGAGATCGACGTCGCGCACCGGCTGCGGGCCGAGATGGAGCGGATCAGGAAGACCCTGCCGGCCGACATCGACATGCAGATGGCCTACGACGCCACCGTGTTCATGGAGGACGCGCTCGAAGAGATCACGAAGACGCTGGCCGAGACGGTGCTGATCGTTGGCCTCGTGGTGTTCCTGTTCCTGGGCTCGATCCGCACGGCGCTGGTGCCGCTGGTGGCGATGCCGATCTCGCTCGTGGGCGCCGCGATCGTGATGTACGCGGCCGGTTTCAGCCTGAACTTGCTGACGATCCTGGCGATCGTGCTGGCGGTCGGCTTGGTCGTGGATGACGCGATCGTGGTCGTCGAGAACGTCGAACGGCACGTGCGCGAAGGCAAGACGCGGATCGAGGCCGCGCTGGTCGCCGCGCGCGAGCTGGTCGGGCCGGTGCTGGCGATGACGGTGACGCTGGTCGCCGTGTACGCGCCGATCGGCTTTCAGGGCGGCTTGACGGGCGCGCTGTTCCTGGAGTTCGCGATCACGCTGGCCGCAGCGGTCGTGGTCTCGGGCATCGTCGCGATCACGCTGTCGCCCGTGATGAGCTCGCGCTTCGTGCAAGAGCACGGCCACGAGAACCGCCTCACACGGCTCGTGAACCGCGGCTTCGACGCGGTGAAGCGCGCTTACGCGCGGATGCTCGACGGCGCGCTGTCGATCCGCTGGGCCGTGGTGGCTGCCTCGGCGATCGTGACGCTCGCGGCCTGGCCGCTCTACGAACACTCGCGCCGCGAGCTCGCGCCGGTCGAAGATCAGAGCCACATCAGCCTGTTCATGCAGTCCGCGCCGGACGCCTCGCTGCCGGCGACGAACCGCGCCTCGCTCGACGTGGTGAAGGCGATCGAGGCCTTCCCCGAGGCGCGCTTCATGTGGTCTCTGACGGCCAACTGGGGTGCGTTCGGCGGCCTGGTCGCCAAAGACTGGAAAGAGCGCGAGCGCTCGACCGAGGAGATGTACGGCGAGGTTTACCACGCCGTGTCGCAGGTCCCGGGGCTCCAGGTGTTCCCGCGTCTGGATCCGCCGCTGCCGACGCCCGGTCAGTACGACGTGGAGCTCGTGCTCGCGAGCGACGCGCCGCCGAACGAGCTGCTCGCCAGCGTGATGCCGATCGTGGGCGCGGGCTGGCAGAGCGGGAAGTTCTTGTACGTGGACACCGATCTGAAGATCGATCTGCCGGAAGCCCGCGTCGTCATCGACCGCGAGCAGGTGGCGGATCTCGGCCTGGATCTGGCGAGCGTCGGGCAATCGCTCGGAACGCTGCTGGGCGGCGGCTACGTCAACCGTTTCAACTACTTCGACCGCAGCTACAAGGTGATCCCGCAGATCGGCGAGGCCGACCGCGCGACCGTCGGGCCGTTGCTCGATTTGAAGATCAAGACCCCTGGCGGCGACCTGGTCCCGGTCTCCACCTTCACCAGCATCGAGACCGCAGTGGCTCCGCGGCAGCTCACGCGCTTCCAGCAACGGAACGCGGTGCGAGTGTTCGGCGGCGTGAAACCCGGCGTCACCAAGGAGGAAGGCTTGTCGGTGCTCGAGGCGGCGGCGGCGAAGGTGCCGACCGTCAAGGCGGACTACGCTGGCGAGTCCCGCCAGATCCGCCGGGAAGGCTCGGCCCTGACCACGACGCTCGGGTTCGCCGTGATCTTGATTTACCTGGTGCTGGCGGCTCAATTCCAGAGCTTCCGCGATCCGCTGATCGTGTTGCTCGGCTCGGTGCCACTCGCGATCTCGGGCGCGCTGGTGTTCAGCTATCTGGATCTCACCACACTCAACATCTACTCGCAGGTGGGACTTATCACCTTGGTGGGCTTGATTGCGAAAAACGGCATTTTGATCGTGCAGTTTGCGAATACGCTACAGGAACAGGGCATGGCCAAGCTCGCCGCGCTGCGGGAAGCTTCGCTCACGCGCCTCCGGCCCGTGCTGATGACCTCGGCGGCCACGGTATTCGGGCACTTGCCGCTGGTGTTCGTCTCTGGGCCCGGCTCCGAGGCGCGCAACAGCATCGGCACGGTGTTGGTGTCGGGCATGACGATCGGCACGCTGTTCACCCTGTTCGTGGTGCCGGTCTTCTATTCGCTGATCGCGGCACAGCACCGGCCGGGCGAGGAAGCGGACACGGGCTCTTCACCGACCGCGCGCGCTGGTGTCGAATATTCAACTACTTGACCGCTCCGGCGCGGGGTTGTGGGATCGACGCAACCCCGCGCCAGTCGTGCCGATGAGTCGGCATGCGCCATCCTTCGTCGGAGCTTGCTCCGGGGCTTCAATCGCAGTCGCCAGGGCGTGCTAACGTTCCGGCCATGACGCTTCCCGCGCGGCGGTCCGCGACCTACGCCGACATCGAGGCGCTTCCGGAGCATCTCGTGGGGGAAATCCTGAATGGGGAGCTGGTGGTCACTCCGAGACCCGGCCCACGGCATCTGAATGCCGCGTCGACGCTGGGCGGGTTACTGGTTCCCCCGTTCGGCTTGGGGGACCGTGGTCCTGGCGGATGGTGGATTTTCGACGAGACCGAGGTCCACGCCGGGGAGCACGTCGTGGTGCCGGACCTGGCTGGTTGGCGTCGCGAGCGGCTCCCGAGTCTGCCGAACGAAGCTTACTTCGGTACCCCTCCGGACTGGCTCTGCGAAGTGCTTTCGCCGTCCACGAGCAAGATCGACAAGGTGGTCAAGCGGCCGATCTACGCAGAGCTCGGCGTGTCGTATTTGTGGCTGGTCGATCCGATCGAGCAGACGCTCGAAGTGAGCGTGCTCGAAGCCGGCCGCTGGGTGCTGCTCGCCACGCACGGCGCTGACGCGACTGTGCGCGCGGTCCCGTTCGACGCCGTCGAGCTCGACCTGAGGAGTTTGTGGGGCAAAGCCGGGGCCGGCGACTAGCTACTTCTTGAGCTGCAGCATCGCCTTGGCGATCGAGCCGTGCTTCGACAGGTCGAGCGTTGCGATCGGGACGCCGCGCGAGGTGAGCACGGCTTCCTTCGCCACCGCGTTGTTCGAGATCAGGCCGGCCAGCGCCGCCACCTGTTGTTCGTCTCCCAGGCCGAGCGCGGGGCAGCCGCCGGGGAGCGAGCATTGCTGCGGTGAACGGCAGAGCTCCGGCGCGTAGGCGATGGAAATGACGACGGTCGCGTCCTGACCGTTCGAGAGCCGGAGCCGGAGCTGGCTCTGGTCTTCCGGGGCAATCTTGACCGGGACGCAGGTGAACTCGTCCGAGCCCCAGGTGCTGGGCTCGTAGGCGCGCTCGCTCCAGGCGTAGGGAATGCCGCCGGGGGAGCTGGCGCTTGCGGCGGGGGCCGCGCTGCTGGAAGCAACCGGGGGAGGCGGCGGCAGCGGCTGGCGCGCGCCGAGCGGAACGTTGAGGCGTTGCGAGAGCGCGTACTCGAGCTCTTCGAGCTCGCTCTCGAGCTTCCTGTGGATCGTGCCGTCGGGGCGAACCAGGTAACCCGACGGCGTGAGCACCACGTGGCCGTTGGCCTCCACGCTGATCGCGATGAACGAGGCGAGCGCGTCGTTCGACTCGTGCGCGTGCGATCGGACCTTGGTGCTGAAGGCCGTGTCGTTCTTCTCGAGCACCTGGTACTTGTTCGCGGCCAGCACCTCCTGGACGGCATCGTAGGTGGGCTTGCCTCCCGCGCTGCCTGGCGGGATCTGATAAGCCCGCGCTGGCTGCCAGCGGTTGCAGCCGAGGGTCAGGACGGGCGTGCAGAGTGCGAGCGAAGAGACGAAAAGGAGGTTCCGCAGCGCGCGGCGCATACCGGCAAAGTAGGTGACCGGTTCAAAGGAGGTCAAGCGGGGGAGAGAAATTCACGATCGCCCGAGATTCGCCCAAGATTTCTCGGGGCGGGCGTGCGAAAACTCGGAACCATGCAGGGCAAGATCCTGGCCAACCGCTTCCGGCTCGAGGAGCAGCTGGGCAAGGGCGGGATGGGGTCGGTCTGGATCGCGGAGCACCTGACGCTGCGCTCGAAGGTCGCGATCAAGCTGATGGACCCATCGATCGCTGCGTCCGAGGAGGGCGCCGACCGCTTCCGCCGCGAGGCGCAGGCCGCCGCATCGCTGCGCAGCACCCATGTGGTGCAAGTGCTCGACTACGGGGTCGACGAGGGCATGCCGTTCCTCGTCATGGAGCTGCTCCAGGGCGAGAACCTCGGGCGCTGCCTCGAGCGCGAGCAGCGGCTTTCGCCGGAGCGCACGCTGCAGATCATGACGCAGGTGGCGCGAGCCGTGGGCCGCGCGCACGCGGCAAACATCATTCACCGGGATCTGAAGCCGGACAACGTGTTCCTCGTGCAGGAGGACGGGCACGAGCTCGTGAAGGTGCTGGACTTCGGGATCGCGAAGACGCGCGAGCCGAGCTTCGGCGGGCTTCAGACGCGCACCGGGATGACGATCGGGACGCCCTATTACATGAGCCCCGAGCAAGCCGAGGGGAAGAAGGAGGTCGACCATCGCACCGATCTGTGGGCGATGGCTGTCATCACCTCGGAATGCCTGACCGGCGCGCGGCCGTTCAGCGGTGAGACCTGGGGCGAGCTTTTGCTGAATATCTGCGCACGGCCGATGCCGGTCCCGTCTGCGCAGGGGCCGGCTCCTGCGGGCTTCGACGCCTGGTTCGCGAAGGCGACGAATCGGGACCTCGACCAGCGCTTCAACTCCGCGCAGGAGCAGGCCGCGGCGCTCCAGGCGTGCATCGAGCAGGGCGTGGCACCGGCCGTCGTGACTGGACGCCAGTGGGGCCAGAAGGGCGCCACGGTCGTGCACAGCGGACCGATCATCGGCTTGCCTCCGGCGCAGGGGTCGGCGCCGTTCCCGGCCGCCAACACCGGACCGGGTCACGCGCTCGACGTGAGCGCCACGGGCGAAGCGCGCCCGCGCAAGCTCGGGCTCCCGCTGACCGTGGCGGCGATCGCTTTCGTCGTGCTCGGCTTCGGAGCGACGGCGCTCGGCATCGGCGCCATGAAATGGTTCGGAGGCCGTGGCGAGCCGTCGGCGAGCGCTTCGCAGCACGCGGCGCCACCCGTCGCGTCCGAGCCCGCGCCGGCCACCGGAGGCAGCCCCGCGATCGCGCCCGCGCCGGAACCCGGGCCCGGGATCAGCGTCGGAGGCACGCCTTCCGCACCCGAGCGCAATCCATTCGACGAGATCGTGCCGGCGATCGGAGCCGGAGGCGCCGCGGGGCGCGGAAAAAAGGACGAAAAACCCCGAGAAAAGCCGCCCGCACCGGCGCAAAGCGGCACCGCTCACGCCGACGCCCCCAAGGCCGCGCAGTGCTTCCGAGATCCGTTCACGGGCACCGTGAAGCTCGCGAGCAAGGGTCGCCCCGCGGGCGCTGCGGTCTTTCCGTGCAAGCAGAACCCGTTCACCGGGCAGTATCAAAAGCTGTAGCGAGGACGGCCGGCTAGTCCTTGTAACGCTCGCGCACCGCGAGGCACTCGGGGAGCACGCGGAATAGCGCCTCCACGAGCCGGGGCTCGAAGTGCTTTCCCTGCTCGCTCTGGATCTTTTGGGTGGTCTCTTCGAGGCTCCAGGCGGCCTTGTACGGGCGGACGGAGAGCAGCGCGTCGAAGACGTCGGCGATGGCGACGATGCGGGCGGACTCCGGAATGGCGGTGCCTGCGAGGCCGTTGGGGTAGCCGGCGCCGTCCCAGCGTTCGTGGTGACAGAGCGCGACGCTGCGAGCGGCGACCATCAACTCGGAGGGGTGATCGCCGATGATCTCGGCGCCGATCACGGTGTGGCGCTTCATGATCTCCCACTCCTCCGCGTCGAGCTTGCCGGGCTTGAGCAGGATCCGATCCGGAACGCCGATTTTGCCCACATCGTGCATCGGGGAGGACTGCAAAATCAGCTCGGCCGCCGCGTCGCCGAGGCCGGCGGCCAGCGCGATCAGCCGGGAAATGTGGCTCATGCGCAGCACGTGCATGCCGGTCTCGTTGTCGCGGTACTCGGCGGCGCGGCCCAGGCGGCGGATCACCTCGAGCCGCGTCGTGAGCAGCTCTGCGGTGCGCTCCTCGACCAGCGCTTCCAGGCTTCGCTGATGCCGGTGGAGCGCGACGTGGGTGCCGACGCGAGAGCGAACCAACGAGGGCACGTAGGGCTTGGCCACGTAGTCGACGGCGCCGAGCGCGAGGCCCCGCTCTTCGCTCGGGGCGTCCGAGAGCGTGGTCACGAAGACCACCGGGATGCTCGCGGTGCTGGGGTTGTTCTTGAGGCGACGGCAGACTTCGTAGCCGTCCATCTCCGGCATCATCACGTCGAGCAGGATCAGATCCGGTTGCGTGTGCTCGGCTACTTCCAGCGCGGTAGGGCCGTTGATCGCGGCCTTGAGCTGGTAGTCTGCGCCGAGCACGCCGCGCAACACGTCGATGCTCTCGGGCGCGTCGTCGACCACGAGGACGACGGGCTTTGCCGTGGGTTCCGCTGACAGGGTCATCGCATCGGTTCCGATTCCGGATTGGCGCCGAGCCAGGCTTCGAACGCTTCGAGGTGTGCACGGGCTTGCGCGAAGTCGTAGGCGTTGACGCTGGCCTCGAGCCGCTGAAATGCCTCCGCGCCGGCGGCGTGTCCATCGACGAGCTCTCGCAGCTCGTCGACGCTGTCGAGCGCGGCCGTGTCGTTGTCGTCGAGCAGCGAGCGGAGCCGCGAGAGCAGGGCTGCGGGTACCTTGGCGCGTTGGATCCCCGGTGTGCTCGCGGGTTCGGCATCGAGGGCGGCGGCCACGGAGGCGAGGGCCGTGGTCTCCACGCGCTCGAAGTCGGCGAGCAGGCCGTCTTTGGCTTCTGGCGCACGGCGCTTCAGCGCCGCTTCCAGCGCTTGAGCTGCCCCGTGCAGGCGCGTGGCGCCGATGTTGGCGGCGGCGGACGAAAGCGTGTGTGCGAGCAGCGCGGCGCCTTCGAAGTCGCTCTCTGCGAGGGCGCGGGCGATCTCCGTCGAGGTGTTCTGGTGCGAGCTCGCGAAGCGCGACAGCAGCCGGCGGTACAGGCCACGATCGCCGCCCAGGCGCGACAGCGCGGAGGCCATGTCGAGCTCGGAGCTCCCGCCCGCGGGGCTCCGTTGCGACTCGGGCGCGAACTGAGCGAGGGCCGCGGCCGTGACCGCGTTGAAGGTGCCGGACGGGTTCACGTGCAGGCAGCGCACGACCGCTTCGAGCAGCTCACTCGCGCCGACCGGGGTCGAAATGAAGCCGGTCATGCCGGCGGCGAAGCTCTTCTCGCGATCTTCGGGGCGGATGCTGGCAGACAGCGCCAGGATCGGCGTGCGGCTCGTGCGCGGGTTCTGACGGAGCGCGCGCGTCGCGCCCACGCCGTCGAGCTGGGGCAGGTGCAGGTCCATCAAGATCACGTCGAAGTTTCCGGCCGTGGCGCGGGCGACGGCCTCGACCCCGTCGCTCGCGAGCTCGACGGTCGCCCCGCTCTGCTCCAGCACCTCACGCGCGAGGTCGCGCGTAACGGCGCTGTCCTGCACGACCAGGATCGTACGCCCGCGCAGCAAGCTCGTGAGCTTGGGCTCGGGGCGCTTCGGGGGCCGCGAGCTCTTGCCGACGCTGAGCGCCCGCGACAGCGCGTGCAGCACCGAACCGCGGTGAAATGGCTTCGGCAGCGCGGTCCAGATACCGTGGCTCCCGAGCGTGCCGCTCGCCACGAGCTCGGCGCTGGAGCGGCTGATCAGGATCGAGATCGGTCCCGAGAGCTCGGGATCGGCGCCGATCCGCCGCGCGAGCTCGAAGCCGTCCTGGCCCGGCAGATCGTGATCGATCAGCGCCACGTCGAAGGGCGTGCCGGCGCTTCGCGCACCGCGCAGCGCGACCAGCGCATCCGCCGCGCTTTCCCGGTGAACCACGCTGTAGCCTCGCCGCGAGAGCAGCCGGTCGAGCGCGCGAGCCTGGAGCGGGTGCGCCTCGACCAACAACAGCCGAATGCCCGTGCCCTCGGTCGGAACGCCGCTGTGCGCCTCGTCGCCGTCGAAGACGCACTCGAAGCGAAAGGTGCTGCCGCGCCCGAGCTCGCTCTCGACGCAGAGCTCGCCGCCCAGCAGCTCGACCAGGCGCCGGCTGATGGTGAGGCCGAGGCCGGCTCCGCCGTAGCGGCGCGTCATCGAGCTATCGGCCTGGGTGAAAGGTTCGAACACGAGCCGGCGTTGCTCCGGTGTCATGCCGATACCGGTGTCGGTGACGCGAAACTCCAGGCTGAGGCCGGGAGTGGGGCGCTGCGCACCGCGCGCGACCTCGACCAATACGTGACCGCTCGGGGAAAACTTGATGGCGTTGCCGACCAGGTTGAGCAGCACCTGAGTCAGCCGCAGCGGGTCGCCCGTCAAAAACCGCGGCACATTGGGCTCGAGATCGACGACGAGCTCGAGGCCCTTGCGCGAAGCGGCGCTCGCGTGCGTGCCCACGACCTGTTCCAGCACGTCCTCGAGGTCGAAGCGCAGCGATTCGATCGACAGCTTGCGAGCCTCGATCTTCGAGAAGTCGAGGATGTCGTTGACGATCGAGAGCAATGCCCGCGACGAGTTCCGGGCGCGGGTCAGGTGGCCGCGCTGCTCGCGGGACAGCTCCGTGGAAAGGCACAGATCGACGTGGCCGATCACGGCGGTGAGCGGCGTCCGGACCTCGTGCGAGATCATCGCGACGAACTCGCTCTTGGCCGCGCTCGCGGTCTCGGCGAGCTCGCGCGCGTGGAGCAGGTCGTCGGCGCGCATCTGCGCGTAGACGGCGCTGCTGAGGTGCCCGGACAGGCCCTCGAGCAGCCAGGCCGTTTGCAGGTCCCGCGGCGCGTCGAACACCACGTACCCGAGCGCGAGCTCGGCGAAGACCAGCGGATAGACGAGCAGATCCAAGCCGCGCACTGCGGCGACGGTCTCGTGCGGGATCAGCTCGCGCGCCGGGAACACCACGGCCTCGGTGGCCGGCGGGGGCACGGATGGCGGCACGGCTCGCCACAGCTCGGCCGGCGTCTGGAGCAAGCCATCCGAGGGCGGAACCACCGGGTCGTACTGGGCGATCACCCGTGACAGGCGCGTTTCGCCGCCGCCGGCGAACAGACACACGCAGGCGTAGCGGATGCCGAGGCTGCCGAGGCCGGTCTCGAGCACCTGGGCCAGCACCTTGAGGCTGCGCGCGCACACGATCGAGCTGCCGAGCACGCGCAGCGCGTTGGCTTGCTGCGTGACTTGAAGCTGGCGGAGCAGGCGAGAGCGCGCCGCGATCTCGCTGGTGATGGCGCGCGCTTCCAGCAGCCTGAGCTCGTGAAGGCGGCGCCGCTCCGGGTCCGGCTCGTGCGAGATCATGCGCCGGAGCGGCTCGAGGCCTTCGCCGAAGCGCGCGGGATCGAAGCCGTCCTCGGCGATCTGCAGCATCGCTGCCTCGAGCTTGTCGCTGTCTGTGCTGCCGCCGACGTAGGCGATCAGGGCCTCGGCGCCGAGTCCGCCTGCGCCGCCGCCGTCGATGCGCTCGAGCCAATCGAGCAAGCGCTGTCGCTCGCCGGAGAGCCGCTCTGCGAACGGGCGTGCGCTCGAATCGTGGAGGGCGGGGGCGCGGTCGTCGCTGCCGCAACCGCAGGAGCGGCGGTAGACGGGCGTCGCGTCGAGCAGCGTGCGTTCGGGCACGCCGCGGTCCGCGATGCGGTCGAGCAGCAAAGAAACCGCACGGCGCCCCAGGTGCTCGAGCGGCTGGGCCACGGTCGTGAGCGGCGGGCTGAAGCTGCGCGCGTGCTCGTCGTCGTCGAAGCCGATCACGGCCACGTCTTTGGGTACGTTCACGCCGCGGGCCGCGAGCTCGCGCGCCGCGCCGACCGCCATCTGGTCGTTCGCGGCCACGATGCCGTCGATCGCGTCTACCGGCACGCGGCGCTCGTCGAGCAGGAGCCGCACGGCGGAGTGGCCCGAGGACTCGAGGAACGTGCCGGGCAACATCCAATCCTCCACGACCGGCACCCCCAGCGCCGCCAGCGCCGCGCGGAACACCCGCTCGCGTTCGATCGAATCGGGGTTTTCGGGCGTGCCGCGGATGAAGGCCAGGCGTTTGCGGCCGTGCACGCGGATCAGGTGATCGATCAGGCTCTTCAGCCCGCGCTGCGTGTCCACCTCCACCTGCGGATAGCCGGGCAGCTCGCCGAAGCTCACGATCGGCACGCCGCTCTTTTCGCAGAGAGCGCGTACGGGCTCGACGCCCACGCCGCTGGCCAGGATGTTCGCCGTGACCAGGAGCCCGTCCACGCAGCCGGTCGACACGAGCTCGTACAGGAACGAGCCGTCGAACACGAGGCGCGCTTCGGTAGGGTTACGCAGGTAGCTTCCCTGGAAGCCCACGACGCGCGCACCGCGCTCGCGAGCCGCTCGCTTCACCGAGTTGAAGAGCCGGATCTGGTAGCGCGACAGCAGGCTGTCGACCAGGAACCCGAGGCGAGCGGGTGCACCCGGCTCGCCCGGTTGGGAAGAGTACGGCGACAACCGGATTTCGCTCGAGCCAAGCACCATGCCCGCGGTAACCGGGAACGGTATCCCAGCTCGCTAGCGGGCGATAGTGGCCGAGAACGGCTAGGCCGGTCCGATCTCAAATCGAGTCGCGGCGCTTCAGGAGCACGAGAATCGAGATGAAGGCGAACAGGCTCATTCCGAGGAGCACGGCCGGTGGCAACCAGGCATTTTGGTAGGTGGTGAAGCCCCACGCGCCGTTGAAGTCCGAGCTCGCGATTTGAGCTTCTGCGCAGCGGAACTTACCTTGAAACACGAAGTCCGCAGGGCTCGTGGCGTCGGGCTTTTTGATGTCGATGAGCCAGGCCGGTTGATCGGCGATGGCCAGGCGCTCTTGTCCTACCACCCCCTGGAAGCCCCAGCGCGCCGGCATCAAGTACATCGGCCACTCGAGCAGCGGGTTCGTGGTCATGGGCACCATCAGCCCACCCAGCACGACCTGCGGGATCAGCGCGATCGGCGTGAGCGCCATCGCGGCTTCGCTGCTGTCCACCAGCGTCGAGAGCACGAGGCCGACGGCCACCGAGTTCATCGCCGTCACGATCAGCGTCACGAGCGACACCAGGAACGCTTGCGGGCCGCCGTTGAAGCGCAGCGCAAAGAACACGATCGCGAGCAGCACCGTGCACTGAATCACGCAGAAAAACGAGAGCAGCAGGAACTTCGAGCCGACGTAGTTGAACAGCTTGAGGTTCACCATGCGCTCGCGCCGGTAAATGGCGCGCTCGCTCACGATCTCGCGGGCGGCGTTGCTGGTTCCGAACCACACGGCCGCCACCACGAGGAAGAAGATCGCCCCCGAGTGATCGGGCGTCGCGGGCAGGTTCTTCAGCACTTCTTCGCTGCCGCCGCCGATCCCGGCTCGGCGCGACAGCTCCTGCAGGGCGCCCAGGCACCAGTAGGGGATGGCGTCTTTCTGTCCGCCGAACACCAGCGCCAGGAGGAAGCCGATGATCGGCGCCTGCAGCAACATGATCATCGTGCCGCCGACGTCGCGGACCTTGACCTTGAAATAGCGGCTGAAGAGCAGCCCGAACTGGCCGCGGGTGCGGGCGCGGCTCTGCGGCACGCCGTGCTCGGTGCCGCCCGTGCCGACGGCGCGCCTGCCAGAGAACATCTTCTGGAAGAAGGGGCTCTGCGGGTTGAAATACTCGGCGTGCCACTCGCGAGCCGCCTGCGCGCGCGCCGCGTAGCGCGGAGCGTTCGGATCGTGCTGGCGCATCATCTCGTAGATCGGACGCTCGCGCTGGTTCAGCATGTCGAACATGTCGCGAGGGTTGTCGACCGCGTTGGGGCGCCCCTGACGCTCGAGCACCGAGCCGAAGAATTTGTAGCCGTCCTTCGGTGAACCGTAAAACAGCGTGACGCCGCCGACGCCGAGCACCAGCGCCAGGTTGAACTTCTCGAACTCGTCCTTGGCCGGCTGGTGGATGGTCGTGATGATGGTCTTGCCGGTCTGCTTGGCGAGATCCGAGAGCAGCTGGATCAAAGCCGAGGTGTCGTCCGCCGCCAGACCGCTCGTCGGCTCGTCGAGGAACATGATCACCGGATCGGTGACGAGCTCCATCGCGATGTTGACGCGCTTGCGCTGGCCGCCGGACAGGATCTTGCGCTCGGGGCGGCCGATCTGCAGGTGCGCGACGTTCTCCAGGCCGAGCTGGGCGAGCGTGGTCTCGACGCGGCGATCGATCTCGTCGTCGGAGTAATCGGGCGGCAGCCGGAAGCGCGCGCTGTAGCGCACGGCCTCGTAGACGGTGAGCTCCGGATGAACGATGTCGTCCTGCGGCACGTAGCCGATCGAGCCGCGCAGCGCGTCGTAGATCGCGTACAGGTCCTCGCCGTTGATCCGCACCTGGCCGGAGGTGGGCGGCAGATAACCATTCAGGGTGAGCAGCAGCGTGGTCTTGCCGGCGCCGCTCGGGCCCATCAGCGCGATCAGGTCGCCCGGCAGGGCCTTGAAGCTTACGTGATCGAGCAGGGTCTTGAGCGAGCTCGGGTTGTCGCGATCGGGCACCTGCAGGTTCAGGTCCCAGGCCTCGATCTCGTAGAGCGGGCGGCCTGCCCAGTGCGCCGAGTCCTCGACGACGACGGCCACCTCTTGCCCCGCCATCTGGATCACCAGCGGCATCGGGCCGATGAACACCTTTTCGCCGTTCTGGACCGGCACCCGTTGACCGGGGGCGATGCGCTGGCCGCGCACGAAGGTGCCGTTGGCGCTGCCGCGATCTTCGAGCGCGAGCTCGTTGCCCGTCACGTGCAAGATCGCGTGGCGGCTCGAGACCTGCGGCTGCGGCAGGACGATGTCGTTCTCCGGCGTGCGGCCGATGGTCTTGAACGGCTTCTGTCCCGGTGCGCCGAGCTGGATCTGGCCGATCACCGTCTTGTGCTTCTTGGGCGTGGCGGCGGCGCCACCATGCTCCTGACCGCTCGCAGGCTCGTTCGGCAGGCGCGCGTTGATCTGGCTCGCCAGCTGCAACACCAGCGCGACCGGTACCGGCACCGGGCCGAGCGCGAGGTAGGCGCTCGGGTCGAGCGGTACGGGCGTGCGAGGCGGCAAGCGGTCGCGGTTGATCCAGGTGCCGCTGGTAGACTCCTGATCGACGACGGACAGCGGGTTCATCGTGAACACCGCGTGCGCGCCGGACACTTGCGGGTGCTGCACGACGATGTGCGCCCGCGTCGGATCGCGGCCGAACACCAGCTCGTTCTGTCGCGGTGGCAGCTCGCCGGCCTGCATCAGCATCAGGCCGAGCGCCGGGTGCATGTTCGGGATCGCGGCTTCCCCCACCTGGAACTGGGTGCGGAAGTCGAACGGCATCGACGTGCCGGGCGCGACCTGCACGCCGTTGGCGGCGGTCGGACCCGCGCCGCCGTCGATGAACACGAGCTTGCCGCCGCCCTCGTGGACGATCGCGGCGTGCTCCGGCTGGACGCCGTTGCCCCCGAGGCGGATGTCGCAGTGCGGGGCGCTGCCGATGACGATGCGTTGCTTACCGAAGCCCGGAACCATGCGAAACCTCACGGTGTCATTAACAAACGGGGCCCTGCGATGGAACGACCCGTTTTCGGGAGCCGCGCTTTAACGCACGATCCACCACAGCGCGATGGCCAGCACGATCAACGCGCAGACGATGGCGGCGATCCAGAACAGCACGCGGCCCTGGGTGAAGGTCTGCGCGGGGATCGACGGGCGCGCCGGGGTCGCGGGCGGCGTGCCGAGCAGCGCGTGGCCCGACTGGGACAGCATCGGGTTGTGGGGTCCGCCGTGCAGCGTGGGGGCTGACTGCTGCAGCACCGGCTCGACCACCGTGGGATCGACGAGCGTGGGTGACGTGTCGCGCGGGCGATCGCTCGGGCGTTCACTCGGCAGCGTGTTGGAGGGGCGGCGGTCCGGGGTCATGACGACCGTGGCCGCGATGCGCTCCGGGCGGCCCTCGACGTCACGCGTGATCTCGACCGTCTCGCGCCGGCGCTCGGTGCCGAGCGCGAGCACTCTCGCCACGGAGACGGTGATGTTGTCGTGTCCGCCCCGCGAGTTGGCGAGTGCTACCAGCCGCTCGCAAGCTTGCTCGGGCGTTGCCGCCAGGGCGACGCCCTCTCCGATCTCGGCGTCGCTCACCAGGTCGGACAGGCCGTCGGTGCACAGGATGAACGTGTCGCCGACCTCGACCAGAAGCGGCGGTCCGACTTCGGGCTCGATCTCGGGCGCGATGCCGAGCGCGCGCGTGATGCGATTGGCGTCGGGGTGCGACTCGGCCTGAGCGGCGTTGATCGCGCCGGCAGCGAGCAGCGCCTCCACCACCGAGTGATCGCGCGTCAGCCGCTCGGTCTTTCGGGCGCGCACGCGGTAGGCCCGAGAATCTCCGACGTGAGCCACGAAGGCCTCGCGTCCGGCCAGCGCCAGCACGACGGCGGTCGAGCCCGGGCGCTGATCGATCGGCAATTCCCCGCCGAGCGCGTAGACGTCGGCGTGAGCGCGCTCGAGCGCGACGGCGAGCTTCTGCGTGAGCGGCTCACCCGCGTCGTTCTGCAGCACCTCGCTCACCCGTTCCACCGCGGCACGGCTCGCCCGCTCACCGCTGGTGTGGCCGCCCATCCCGTCGCAGACCGCGAGCGCGACGCCGAACGGCGCCTCGATCACCAGCACCGCGTCCTCGTTGATCTGCTTTTCGGGGTCGCGACCGGGATCGCTCAGGTGCGCCTGGTCCAGCACGACGCCAGCGGCCGAGCGCAGCACTAAAGCCTCCTACTGCAGGCGCACGCTGAGCTCGACCGGCCCGAGCCGGAGCAACGAGCCGGGTGGCACCGGCGACCATACGCCGGGGGTCAGTCGTCCGTTGTTGACGAGCGTGCCGTTGTTGCTGTTCTCGTCCTTGATCAAGAGCTGCCCCATGTCGAGCTTGAGCGTCGCATGGACGCTCGAGACGCGCGGCTCGTTCAGCACGATGCCGCACTGTGCCGGGTCACGGCCGGCGCGCAGCTCCTG
>JAICQO010000035.1 GCA_025937835.1 Polyangiaceae bacterium | reverse complement strand
CACGCCCGGCGATTTTGGGTTTTGGCTTCGTTTTCGCTGCGCTCCGGTGCTCACGTAGCCACCTACGCTCCGCTCCGGTGCTCGCGAAAGCCTCGCCAAAACCGCAAACTTGCCGGGCGGGTGGTCCTTAAGGTTCTGGGCATGGTCATGTCCGTCCCGGCATCTTAGGCCGCCACCTCGCCCGCCGCGCCGAACAACTACTCGGCCGTCGTGATCTGGACCGGGACGGCTTGCTCGAAGTCGAAGCGCAGCTCGCCCGTTCCGACCGATGGGTTGAGCAGCACCGAACGCAGCCGGTGCACGGACAGCAAGGCCCTGCCCACGGGCGGCAGGGCACGCTCGGTGATCCGCCCCTGACCCGCGGCATCGCGGAAGGCGCAGACGGTGGTACCGGCTACTTCGGCGCTCTGCAGCGACACGTACACCGTGTCGCGCTCCGAGCCCGCGGACCAGCTGAGCACGCTGCGCGCGTCGAGCTCCGTGACCGAGGCGAACGGGACGCCGTCCACGGTCAGCGACTCGAACGCGGGCGGCGCGTCGGCGCGCGTCGCGAAGGTCGGCACCTGAGCGCTACCGGCGACCGTGAGCGAGTAGCTCGAGTTCGGCGGGAGCTCGGCGGACTGGTCGCGCGTCGTGTACACGATGCCCGCCATCAGGTCCGTTACCGCGGGAAATGCGCGGCGCGCCAGCTCGAGCCGGCCAGCTTCGGTCTCGAGCGTGACGTCGCCCGCGTCGAGCAGCTCGACGCGCCGGAGCGGCGTGAGCGGGATCGAACCGTCGCGGCTCGAGCTCGCGGTGCTGCACTCGCCGAGCTCCGGCAAGCCGAGGTCCAGGCCGGTCACGCGCGTCACTGCGCCCGGATCGACGTCCGGCGGGGTGCGCACGAAGCTCGCGAAGACCTCGGTCTGAGCGGCCGGGATACCGACGGTCTCGCGGCGCTCGATCGTGATCAAGGTCTGGGTGGCGCCGTGGTCGGCGTCCGACGTGTAGGTCGTGCTGCCCGCCGAGCATGCGGCCAGCGTCAGCGAGAGCAGGGCCGTGCACGCGGCGGCCGCACCGGGCCACCACGCGGGGACCCCGGCGCGGTCTCGAAGCCTGCGGATGGACGGCGCTCGCACCCCCGAAGCCTATGCAACGAGCGGCGCATCCGCAAGGAATACCAAAACAACCGCGGCTACTTGCGGAAGCGTGACGGGAAAGTGCCGGCGTCGGCGCGGGACTTCAGGTCCGAGTCGTCCGGATGCAGCGCGACCGCGCGCTCGATCAGGTCCTGCTCGGTCTCGACGTGGCCCGGGTCGGGCAAGCAACACTCGACGGGGCACACCGCCTGGCAAGCCTCGTGGTCGTCGAACCCGACGCACTCGGTGCACAGCTCCGGATCGATGACGAAGATCGAGTCGCCCTGGGAGATCGCGTTGTTCGGGCACTCGGGCTCGCAAGCCCCGCAGTTGATGCAGTCGTCCGTGATGCGCGTGGCCATATCGGTGCCCGGCTCTCTTACCGGACGCCGTGGCCCCCCGCAAACCCGAGCCCGGGCCTTCCCAAAAACCTCGAGCGACGGACCGAAAAGAGCTGAAGATTCGGACGAACGGCGTGCGCGCGCGGTGCGGCGCGGCGACTGCGGCCCCCGAGAAAGGCTCTGGTCAGACCGGGGCAGTAGGCTAGAGTCCCGGCGCTTCGATGCTTCCCCGCCTGTTCCTGCCCCAGTCCGTGGTCGCCGTGGCCGCCGTGGTCGCCGTGGCCGCGCTGTCCTTTGGTTGCGCACCGCAGATCGGCGACGAATGCGAGACGTCGGTAGATTGTTCGCAAGGCGGCGAACGGCTGTGTGACATCACGCAGCCGGGCGGCTACTGCACGGTCTTCAACTGCGAGCCGGATAGCTGTCCCGACGATTCGGTGTGCATCGCCTTCGCGGCGCAGCTCTCGGCCAACCCTGCCTGCAACAGCGCGGATGGCTTGTCGCGCTTCTCACGCAGCTTCTGCATGGCGTCCTGCAGCTCGGACCAAGATTGCCGCTCCGGCTATCAGTGCCTCGATGCTGGGGCCGAGGGCAACGCCTGGGGCTCGGTGCTGCTCGACGCCGACGAGTCGGGCAAGGTGTGCATCGTGCCCGCGTCCGAGGCAATGCTCCCCGAAGACGCCGAGGCGGCCGTGTGCAGCAACGAAGCTGCGTACAGCGCTGCCGGCTCGGGTGGTGGCGGAGCCAGTGGCGGCGGCGGGACCGCCGGTACCGACCCCACCGGCGGCGGCGGAGCTGCCGGTAGCGACTCCGCCAGCGGCGGCGGCGACTGATGCTGGGGCTCGCGCCGCTTCCGCGAAATCTGGCGGCGGCGCTGCGCGACGCTCGGCATGAAAAGCCCGCGGTGCGCGCCGCGGCGCTCACGGACCTGGTCCGCCTGGCTCGAAGCGGCGAAACAGACGCCTCCAACGAGCTCTTGCGGCTGCTCGAGCACGAACCGCTCGAGCAGCTGCGCGCGCAGGCCGCGCTCGGCCTCGCCGACGCCGAAGTCCGCGCCGCTCGCGACGCCCTGCTGGCTGCCTTCGAGAACGACGCCTCCGCGAATGTCCGCCAGTTTGCGATCCTCGCGCTCGGCGAGCTGGCCGAGCCGGCGGATTCCGACGTTTCGCGCGTGCTCGGCGAGGCCGTGCACGACGCGGCAGCGCCGATCCGCTTTCAGGCGCTCCTGTCGCTGCACCAGCTGAAGGCCGAGGCCGCGCCTTTCGCGATCGTCGAGGCGATGACCGATCCCGATCCGGAGATCCGGCGCTTGTCGTTTCGGCTGGCCGAAGCTGAGTTCGCCGACAGCGCGTTGCCGGAGCTGGCTCGCGCGCGGGCTCGCGCGGCGCTGGACACGGGAGACCCGAAAGTCAAGGCGGCCGCGGCGCTAGCGCTCGCTCAATTCGGCGACACGAGCGGCGAGGGTGTCCTGCTGGAGCTCATCGCAGGCCGCCCGCGGGGGGCAAGCTTCGAAGATCAGCAGGCGGCGATCGAGCGTGCGGGCGAGCTCCGCCTGGAAAAGGCCGTGGTCTGGCTCGAGCGCCGCGCCTTCGGCGGCCTCTTGTTGCGCGATCTGCTGGCGCACGACGCGCTGCTCGCGCTGGCGCGGCTCGGCCACGAACGAGCGCGGTCGGCGATCGTGCGCGAGCTTTCGCGGTTCGGTTTTCGACGCCGCACGCGCGCAGCCGAAGCCGCCGGTCGTGCGCGGCTGCACTCGGCGCGGCCCGCGCTCGAAGCGCTCGCCAAGGCCCCCGAGCGCGCCGATCCCGAGGTCGTGAAGCGCGCGCTCGAGTTGCTCGACGGCGACGCAGTGACGGGGCGCGGGCAGTAACGTGGAGCTCGTGCGCGTGCTCGACGACGACGGGGTCGCGGAGACGGCGCTCCCGCTCGAGACGCGCGCGGACTTGTACCGTCACATGCGGCGGTTGCGTCGCTTCGACGAGCGCATGACCGCCCTGCAACGCCAGGGGCGGATCGGCTTCTACGGCGCGGCGACCGGGCAGGAGGCGCCGCCCGTTGCGGTGGCGCTGGCGGCGCGGCCGAGCGATTGGCTATTCCCCGCGTTGCGCGAGGGCGGCGCGCTGTTCGTGCGCGGTCTGCCGGTGGCGACGTACCTCGCGCAGCTGCTCGGCTGCGCGCGAGATCCGATGAAGGGCCGGCAGATGCCGAACCACGTCGCGAGCCGCTCGGTGTCGGTCGTGTCGTGGTCGAGCGCGATCGCGACGCAGCTGCCGCAGGCCGTGGGTGCGGCCATGGCCATGCGCGCGCGCGGCGGCTCGGACGCGGCCGTGGCGTTCCTCGGCGACGGCGCGACGAGCCACCCCGATTTCCACGCCGCCCTGAATTTCGCTGGCGTATTTCGAGCTCCCGCCCTGCTCGTGTGCACCAACAATCAATACGCGCTGAGCGTGCCCTCGACCCGACAGACGGCCTCGAGCTCGTTCGCCGTCAAGGCGCTCGCCTACGGGGTGAACGCCGTGCGTGTGGACGGCAACGACGCGCTAGCCGTGTTCGAGGTGGCGCGCGCCGCGCTCGAGCGGGCACGCGCCGGCCAGGGCGCAACGCTCGTCGAGTGCGTGACCTATCGGCTCGGTGCCCACTCCACGAGCGACGATCCGTCCCGCTACCAGGACCCGGCCGAGGTCGAGCAATGGCAGAAGCGGGACCCGCTCGAGCGGCTACGGCGACACCTCGTGCGCGAATCGCGGCACGACCCCGACGCCGACCAGCGGATCGACGCGGAGCTCGACCGCGAAGTGGACGACGCGCTCGGCGAGCTCGAGCACGAGCCCGCGCCTGCGCTCGAGACGCTGTTCGAAGACGTCTACTGCGAGCCGCCCTGGCACCTGACCGAACAGCTAGCTCGGTTTGCGTAGCCGACACGCGACGTTTCGCGCTGATGTCGGTTTGTTTCGGGCTATTCCGGCGACATTTCGCCGGAAATCCGGGGATCGCTTGAGCAGCGCGGATAACTCCGCTATGCGGAGCACGCCATGGAAGCTTCGTACGATGTCATCGTGTTGGGCGGCGGCCCCGGCGGTTATCCCTGCGCGATCCGCGCCGGCCAGCTCGGCCTGAAGGTGTTGTGTGTCGAAGAGGAGGAGTACGGCGGAGTCTGCCTCAACTGGGGCTGCATCCCGTCGAAGGCGCTGATCTCGAACGCGCACTTCTTCCAGAAGTCCAAGCACATCGCGGACCACGGCATCGTGGTGCAGAACGTGTCGGTCGACACCAACAAGATGCAGGACTGGAAGGACGGCATCGTCAAGAAGATGACGAGCAACGTCCGCAGCCTGATCAAGGCCAACGGCGGTGAGCTGCTGGAAGGTCGCGGCGCGTTCGTGGACGCGAAGACCCTCGAAGTCACGACGAAAACCGGAGAAAAGAAGCGCGTCAGCGCCAAGAAGGGGATCGTGATCGCGACCGGCTCGGCGACGATCCAGGTGCCGGGCTTCGAGTTCGACGGCAAGCGCATCATCGGCGCGCGCGAGGCGGTCAGCCTGCGTCAGATCCCGAAGCGGCTGGTCGTGATCGGTGGGGGCGTGATCGGCCTCGAGCTCGGCATGGTCTACCAGAGCTTCGGCGCCGAGCTCACGGTCGTCGAGCTCACCCCTGGCTTGCTCCCCGGCGTCGATCCCGACTGCACGAAGGTCGTCGAGCGAACCATCACCAAGCGCGGCGGCAAGGTCTTGAAGGGCACCCGCGCCGAGAAGCAGGAGCCGGGCCCGAACGGGTCGACGGTCGTCACCGTCACCGGCCCCGAGGGCACCTCCAAGATCGAGTGCGACGTGGTGCTGGTCGCCGTCGGCATGAAGCCGCGCTCGAAGAACATCGGGCTCGAACAGCTCGGCGTCAGCATCGACCAGCGCGGCTTCGTGCCCTCGAACGAGCTCTGCGAGACCAACATCCGCGGCGTGTACTCGATCGGCGACGTCAGCGGTCCGCCGATGCTCGCCCACAAGGCCACGAAAGAGGGCGAGATTTGCGCCGAGGTCCTGGCTGGCAAGAAGTCGGCGAAGGACTGGGTCACCGTGCCCGGCGTGATCTTCACCGAGCCCGAGATCGCCACCGCCGGCCTCACCGAGGCGCAGGCCAAGGAGCAGGGCATAAAGTTCAAGGTCGGCAAGTTCCCGTTCGCGGCGCTCGGGCGCGCCGTGAGCATGGGCGAGACCGACGGCTTCACCAAGATCATCACCGACACCCAGAGCGGGCGCGTGGTCGGCATCCACATCGTGGGTCCGAACGCCAGCGACCTGATCAGCGAGGCCGTGCTCGCGCTCGAGACCGTGGCCACCGCCGAGGACATTTCGCTCTCCATCCACCCGCACCCGACGCTCGGCGAGGCGATGATGGAAGCTGCGGCGCACTCGCTCGGCCACGCCATCCACATCCAGAACCGCTAGCCGCGGCCAACCGACTCGAGCAGCGCGAGCAACCGGAACGCGGAAGTCTTGGCAGTCAGCAGGCGGGGGCGGTTCGGCGCGATGCTCGAGGAGGTGGAGGCGCTCTCCAAGCGCCCGCGCGCGTTGGTGCGGCGCGGCCTGTCGCGCTTCGCCTCCGGGCGCGCGCTCCTTCAGGTCGTCGCCCAGAGCCTGGAAGGGCCGCTCCTGCACCGCGCGAGCGCCATGGCCTTCGACCTGTTCCTGGGCGCGATCCCGTTGCTCGCGCTCGCCGGCTGGTTCTTCGGGCATCTCGTCGCCGACGGCAGCGGGCAAAGGGCCGCGGCCTTGTTGCTCGGGGTGACTCCGGTTCAGGTCCAGTCCCTGGCCGAGGACGAGCTCTCGCGCTCGACGCCCGAGATGCTCGCGCCGCTCGCGGTGCTCGTCACGCTCTGGCTGGGCTCCTCGGCGTGTGCGACGTGCATGGACTATCTCGAGCGAAGGCTCGGAACCCCGCCGCGCCCGTGGTGGAAGCGCCGGCTCTTATCACTCGCCTGGGTGACGGGGAGCCTCGCGATCTTCATCGGCGGGAGCGCGCTCGTGTTCTTCATCACGGGCGGTCCGGTGCAGATGCTCGAATCCCTCGTGCGCCCGGACACCGAGGGCGTCGCGTCTTATCCTCTGTCGTTGCTGCTCTTGTACGGCCTCGCGCTGCTCCTGCTCGCGGGCTTCTACTGGGTCGTTCTCCCGCACCAGCGGATCCGAAGGCGCGTGTTCATCGGCGCAGCGCTCGGGATCGTGCTGTTCGTGCTCGTCTCGTCCGTGTTCGCGCTGTACGTGGCGAGCCTCGCGAAATACGCGCTCTACTACGGTAGCCTCGCCGCGGTCGCGGTGACCATGGCCTGGCTGTGGCTGATGTGCTTTCTGGTGCTGGCAGGGGCGGAATTCCTGGTTTCTTACGAAGAGGCGAAGCACGGCGAGCTCGATTGATGGCGCCGCTGGCAAAACCCTCGAGCGCGTGACAAATTCCGGCGCATGGGCCTCTTC
Source organism: Polyangiaceae bacterium (assembly GCA_025937835.1). Classification (GTDB taxonomy): domain Bacteria; phylum Myxococcota_A; class Polyangia; order Polyangiales; family Polyangiaceae; genus PMG-095. The sequence goes on along the minus strand of JAICQO010000035.1, from coordinate 50,294 downwards.
GATCGCGTCGGCCGCGTGATCTCGTCGAACTTCAACGCCCTGCTCGATCGCCTCGACGATCCGGGAAAATCCGTCGATCAGATCTTGCTCGACATGAAGGAGCAGCTGCGTGCCGCGCGGGGCGAGGTGGTGCGCGCCGTGGCCATGGAAAAGCAGCTCCGCGGCAAGGTCGAGACGCTCGAGGCCGAGGCCAAGCGCTGGGAAGACCGCGCAGCGCTCGCGCTCGAGAAGGGCGACGAGCCGCTGGCGCGCGAGGCGCTCGCACAGAAACGGCGCGCGCTCGGCGAGCGGGACCGCGCGGAATCCCTCGCGGCCGAGCACCGGGCCCTCGCGCTCGAGATGCGCTCGGAGCTCGAGCGCATGGACAAGAAGCTCGGCGAGGTCCAGGCGCGTCGCTCCACGATCGTAGCGGGCGCGCAGATGGCGCGCGCGGGCGCGGGGGTGGGCGGCCTCGGGCACACCGGTGCCGGACCCACGCCGCTCGAGGAGCTCCGGCGGATGGAGGATCAAATCGAGGGCATCGAGGCCTCGGTTCAGGCCGAACGCGAGCTCGATGGTGTCTTCCAGCGCGGCGGCCCGACCGGGCTCAGCACGGCCGAGGTCGAGGCCCGTTTTCGCGAGCTCGAGTCGAAGGCCGATGCCCCCGCGGCTTCGGCGGAGATCGAGGGCGAGCTCAGCGCGCTGAAGAAGAAGCTGCGCGTGAAGGTTTGATCAGCGCGCGCTGACGCCGAGCTCGTTCAATAGCTCCGGGCTCGCGCGCTCCACTTCTTGCAGCAGGTACAGAGCGTACCTGAGGTCCACGTGGATGCTGCGCGTGGTCGGGAGGAAGACCCAGTCGGAGGCCACGGACTCGTAGGTGCCGTCGAAGGCGAGGCCCACCAGCTCGCCGCGCGCGTTGAGCGTTGCCGAGCCCGAGTTGCCGTTCGTGATGTGGAGGTCGCTCAAGAAGTCGACCGGCACGTCCCCGAGCGCCGGGTCGGCGTAGCGCGAGCTCGGGCTGGTCTTGGCGGCAGCGAGCAGCGCGGGCGGCGCGTCGAACGGCTCCTTGCCCGTGTGCTTGGCTACGACCTCGGACAGCTTGGTGAAGGCGCCGATTTCGTGCCCGGGCGCTCCCGGCGGGGCTTTCTGGACGGTGCCGTAGGCGATGCGCAATGTGCCGTTGGCATCGGGCGCGACGGCGCCGCCCTTGAAGGCCAGCAACATCTCGAGGAAGCGCGGCATCTGGATCAGCATCTTGCCCTGGAAGCGTTTGCGGCGGCTCTCGACCGCGCGAAACTCCGGGTAGAGCTTGGCGATCAGGCGCACGATCGGATCCTGGCTCTTTTCCAGCTCCTCCGGCTTGGCCTTTTCGAACAGCTCGAGCCGCGCTTTCTCGTCGGCGAGCTTGGTTTTTTCGAACAGCTTGGCGATGGCGCGGTCCAGGCCCGCGTCGCTGGTGTCGGTGCCGGCGATCGCCGCGAGGGCCGGGGTGCGCGCCTCGGGCGAGCGCGCGCGGTCACGCTGGAGCGCGAGCTTCAGCAGCGCGCGGTCGAGCTTCTCGTAGATCTGCGAGCTCATCGCCTTGAGCTCGTCCCTGAGCTTCGGCAGGTTGCGATCTTGGTAGGCCGGGTCGCGTGCGGCGTCCGGCTTCTGGCGCTCGTCGGCCATCCGAGCGATGCGGTAGGCGGCGAACAACAGCCGCGGCATGAGCATCTCGCGCTCGAGCGCGGTGTCGGAGACGCGCGTCTTTTGCGCCTCGCGGTAGGCGTTCTCGAGATCGGCGAGCAGCGTGCCGTAGCCCGCGTTGCGCTTGGGATCGCTCGCAATGTAGGCGGCGAGCGCCTTTTCCTGGTCGAGCTTCTTCTGCAGGAGCCCGGCGCGCTCCAGTCCTTCGAGCTCGCCCTTGTGCTTGATGCGGTAATTGCTGAAGCCGCGCATCCAGCGCGCGCCCTTGATGGCGATCTGCGGGTCGTCCTTGGCCATGCCCTCGAGCAGCCCGAGGTAAGCGTCGAACATCGCCAGCCGCTCGGGGTAGATCTCGTGTACCACCTCGCGCATCTCGACCGAGGGGCTGAGGAGCGAGGTGTGGCCGGGATAGCCGGCGACGAACACCAGATCGTTTTCCGCGAGCGGCGTCGTCGCGAGCTTCAGGTGCGAGGGCGGTCGGTGCGGCACGTTGTCGGGCGAGTACTCGGCGGGCAGGCCGTCCTTGCCGACGTAGGCCCGGAACAGCGCGACGTCCCCGCAGTGACGCGGCCAGCGCCAATTGTCTATGTCACCGCCGAAGTTGCCGATGCCCTGCGCCGGGGCCCACACGATGCGGACGTCGCGGATCTCGAGCGTTTCGACCACGAAGTAGCGCAAGCCTTCGTACAGCGCGACGAAGCCGCAGCGCACGCCGGGACGGCCCTTTTCGCACTCGGCGACCAGCTCCTTCTCCAGCCGGTCGAGCTCGTGCTTGCGCGCCAGATCATCGACGATCGACTGCAAGACCGGGCGGACCTTGGCGGTGACGTCGGTCATCGAAGACAGCACCGACAGGCGCATCCCCGGCCCGCCGGAGCGCTCTTCGGCGCGGTTCTTGGCGAGGAAGCCGGTCTCGAGCAGGTTCTGCTCCGGTGTGGAGTTGCGCTGCAGCGCCAGCGTCGAGCAGTGATGGTTCGTGGCGACGAGTCCGTCCTTCGACACGAACGAGGCGGAGCAGCCGTTGAGATTCACGATCGCTCCGAGCACGCTCGACTTCGGATCCGAGAGCAGCAGCGGATCGATCTCGAGGCCGAGGCTCTTCAGGACCTCGGCCTGTTGCGGCATCTGCGACGGCATCCACATCCCGCCCGGGTTCGTGAACGCTGGCCGCGGTGCCGCGGTCGCGACCGGCGCCGGCGCCGGCGCCGGCGCGGGTGCCGGGGGAGCCTGCGGCGCCGGGGGAGGTGAGGCGCACGCGGTCAGCGCCCACCCGAGCGCAGCGAGCTTCCACGAAGAACGGCGGCCGATCACGAGTCGCAAAGGCATGACCGGCGCAGACTATCACCTCCGCTGGCGCCGCGGCCCGCGCTCAGCGCGTCAGCGCGGGGGCGGCCCGGAAGGCTCTGGTGTCGAAGGCTCGGAGGCGTCGGCGGGCATCAGCTCACGCAGGATTTCGGCCACGGCTTCGTAGAGGGCTTCCGGGATTTCTTCGCCGACTTCGAGGTCCATCAAGGCGCGCGCCACGGGCACGTCGCGGATCACCGGCACACCGGCGGCTCGGGCAGCGTCCAGGATTTGGCGGGCGAGCGCGCCCTGCCCCTGGGCCAAGACCGTCGGGGCAGCGTCCTCGGCTTCGTCGTAGCCGAGCGCGGTGGCGAGGTGAGTCGGGTTCACGATCACCACGCGCGCGCGCTCGACGGCGGCGAGCTGCGCGCTGAACAGCACCTCTTGGTGGGCGCGGCGGCGCGCCGCCTTGAGCTCTGGATTGCCCTCGGCCTCCCGAAAGTCACGCTGCACCTCGGCGCGCGTCATCATCCAGCGCTTCAGAAAGGCGCGGCGCACCAGCAATAGATCCAGCGCGCCCAGCGCCAGGAAAACCAGGGCGGCGTCGCGGGCGATGCGCCGGGACACGACCTCGACCAGGCCGAGCGCTGGTCCGAGCTGCCCGGGAGTCGCCGCCAGGGCGGGTAGGTGCGAGCGCAGCGCAGACAGCGTGAGCGCGATGACGATCGCGGCAGCGAGCAGCGCGCGCAACACGCTCACGAGCCGTTCCGCCGAGAGCAGCCCGGTGAGCCCCGTCAGCGGGTTCAATCGATCGAGGCGCAGCGAGAGCCGCGACGGCACGAAGGCACCGCCGCTCTGGACGAGGCCCACGCACCAGCTGGTGAAGGCCGCCGCTGCGAGCAGCGGGAGCGTGACGGCCAGCACGGCCAGCGAGAGCTCGGCCGGCTCGAGCGCGCGGCCTTCCGCCGCGTTCGCGACGGCCCGAGACGCCACGCCGAAACCCGCCGAGACCAGCGACGGCACGAGCGAGATCGCCACCAGGAAGGTGACGGCCTGGGTCAGCGCGCCGGAGACCGCCAGATCGCCCTGCTCGCGCGCGTGCCGCAGGCGGCGCGGTGTGGGTTGCTCGGTCTTGTCGGACATGCGCGCTGCTCACGAGCTGACGCGCGCCCACAGCAGATCGTGATCCGACGCGGGGGTGCGGAGCTGCCCGCGCGCCAGCGCCGACAGGTTGGTACACACGACGTCGTAGCGCCGCGGGAGATCGAGCCCGAGCCGGCCGAGCGCCACGCACGCGCGGTGCGTCAACTTCGGCTCGCGCTGGCGCCCGAACCAGTGCGTCGGAGTCACGTCCGGATCTTCGGCTCCGTAACGGGCCAGCGGAGCGAGCACGCGGCGCAGGCTGTCGATCTGGCGACGCACCGAGAAAGCATTGGTGTCGCCGCAGGCGACGAAGCGGTGTTGAAGGCCGCGCTGGCACAGCGCGTCCGCGATGCTCTCGACTTGACGCCGGCGGTGCAGGTTGCACCCCGCCGTGTCGAGGTGGAATGAAACCACGCCGAACGCCTGGCTCGTGCCGCGCGGAGTGAGCTCGGCCAGCAAGGCGTACTTCGGGCGGGTCTTGCCGCCGGCGATGTACATGCGCTCGAACCACGACAACGACGGGAGCCTCGGCAGCGGCACGAGCGTTTGCTCGCTGCAGTGCACGCGGTCGGCGTCGTACACGAGCGCGAGCCCCGGCATTTCACCGCGAGCCACGGCGAAGCCCGGGCCCAGCGTCTCCGCAATTCGTTCGGACAGCCGGCCTTCTTGGGAAACCAGGTCCTCCTGGAGGCACAGCACGTCGAGCCCCTCTCGCTGACGGAGCTGCTGGTAGTGCGGCAGCAGGGCGCAAAGCTGCCTGCCGTGCATCAGGTTGTGACTCGCGACGACCGTCGAAGCGAACACGCATCGGACTTTAACCCGTTTTTCAGCTCCACTGAAGCCCCAATCGGCAGCAGGCGGGCAGGCCGCGGACGTGTGATAAGGTGCGCAGGTCTATGCCGGCCTCTGTCGAGCTCGAAACACCGGCTTCCTTCCCGGTTCCCGAGCTCCTGTCCGGCGGCAAGCTGGCCTTCGAGCGGATCCTCGAGCGGATCCGGGGCTCTCGGCGCTCGATACTGATGCGTTGCTTCGACTGGCGTGACGACGAGACCGGCGAGCTCGTCGCGCGCGAGCTCTTGAAAGCGGCAGATCGCGGCGTGGAGGTGACGGTGCTGAAGGACCGCGTCGGCCGCACCTACGAGTACCTCGAGGGCACGCGCTCGAGCTTCTTCCACAAGGAAGTCGACCTGGTGGCGCGGATGCAGACCTGGTTCTTGATGGCCGGCTACCGGCAGTGGGGCTCGTTCCGCCAGCGCGAGAGCGAGCTCGCCAGCGCCTTGCTGCGCCACCAGAACGTGACCATCTCGCGCCACGAAAAGCGCTTCGATCACTCGAAGCTGTACCTGTTCGACGACGACGTGCTGGTGCTCGGCGGCATGGGGATCGGCGACGACTTCCGCTGCTTCAACGTCGACTTCATGGTCGAGGTGCGCGGGCGCGAGTCCGTGCGTCGCTTCGGCGATCGTTACCTCGGGCGTGCCCGGTTCGATCCGGACCGAGACCTCGATTACCTGCTGCATTCGTTCCGGACGCGAGGGCGATCGCTGCTCGAAGATCGGCTGCGCCTGGTGCGTGAAGCCAAGCACCGGCTCACGATCGAGATGGCGTACCTCGGTGATCGCCGCTGTACCGACGCGCTGGTAGCCGCCGTCGAGCGCGGCGTCGAGGTGACGCTGCTCACCGCGCGTCGAGCCAACATCATCGCGGATCTGAACTTGCACACCGTCAACGAGCTCTTGCGTCGAACGCGCTCCCCCGAACACCTGCGCGTGGTGCTGCATCCGCGCATGGTCCACGGCAAGGCGATCGTGGCCGACGGGGCTCGAGTCGACATCGGCTCGGCGAACTTCACCTTGCTGTCGCACGGTGCCTACGAAGAGGTGAACCTGTACTCGAGGCACGAGAGCTTCGCGCGGTCCGTAGAGCAGGCGATTTGGGCCGATGCGGACCAGGGCGAGCGGGTCTATGGCCCGGTTCCGTACCGCCGCGCTTATGCCGCCGTGGAGCTCGCGCTCTCCCACTACCACGGAGGCCGAATGACCTGGAATTCAGCGGCAGTGGAGCAGGGAACTTCGGACTAGCCGCGCGGCGAGCCGTTGGCGTTCTCGCTGGAATGAGGCTGGAATGAGGCTCACGAAACGCGGGAGCCAAGGATCCTCGCTTGATTCGCGGCTCGGGCTCGGCTTATGAGCGACGCTGGTAGCCCTACTCGCCGCGAGCCCCTCGGCGGCTCGTGTCGTCTCGTGTCGAAGGTGATCCCAACATGCGCAATATCAATCGAGCTTTACTTGCACTGATCGTGGCCGCGACCCCGCTCTCGGGCGCCCTGGGCGGTTGCAGCGACTCATCGGACGAAAAGAACACGACCGATGAGCTGAGCGAGGACTGCAGCCTCAACTCCGATTGCGGAGACCCGTTGATTTGCGCGTTCTCGCGCTGCCACAAGCAGTGCGCGGCGGACCGGGATTGCCCGACGGGTCAGCGCTGCGTCACCGGTGAAGAGGACGACGCCGAAGAAGCCGACAAGCCCGGCGTTTGCCAGCTCCCGATCGAGAAAGAGTGTGAGGAGGATCGCGACTGCAACGGCGGCCAGTACTGCGGCCCGGACCAAGAGTGTCGGGACGGCTGCAACGACGACAGCGATTGCAACCTGATCAAGGACTACACCGTCTGCACTCCCAGTAACGTCTGCGCCAAAGAGGACGAGGTCGGGAGTGACGGCGACCTGCCCCCGGCGGGCGGTGGCTCGGAGGGCGGAGCAGGTGGTGCCACCGGCGCCGGCGGCGGCAGCGGCGGCGCGTCAGAGCCCACCCCGGGCGATGCGGGCGCGGGTGGTGAGCCGGCCATGGGCAGCGGCGGTGCCGGCGGCGCGAGCGGCGGAACCGGTGGAACCACGGGCGGCAAGACCGGCGACGGCGGCGCCCCGAGCGGCGACGATTGCAGCCTCGAAGACGTGGGCAACGACTCGCGAGACGAGGCCACTCCGTACGAGTTCGACACGGAGTTTGCCGGCTGCTTGCAGTCGCGTGAGGACACGGATTGGTACGAGTTCACGACGCCCGAGGAGCCCGTGCAGGGCGGTTGGCTGCTCGTGGGCATGAAGGACGTGGGGACCTCCGGCGGCTTCTACCTGACGGTTTACTCGACCGAGGACAACGCGCAGCTCCAGCAGGGCTACGGCTACCAGGGCGCGAACGGCGTGGTCTACCTTCCGGTCGCCGCGGGTAAGACCTTCCGCGCCGAGGTCAAGATGTATAGCGCGATCCCGCCCGAGTACACGTTCTACGCGAGCTACACGCCGCTCATGGACGAGTACGAGCCGAACGACACGCGCGAGGAAGCGAAGCCGATCGCGCTCGGCGAAGAGATTCGCGGCCACGCCTTCCAGGGCTTCGCGTCGGCCACCGCGCCGACCAACGACGAGGACTGGTACGAAGTGGATCTCGCCGCGGGCAACATGCAGATCACGTTGGATCAGCCCGAGACGATCGGCCACTACGTCTACCTCTACGACGAGACCGGCGCGCAGAAGGGTGGCAACACCTACGGTACCGCGGGCGTGGACGTGTCGTACGAATGGACCTCGCTCGATCGCGGCAAGTACTACGTGGTCGTCCGCTACTACACCGGCCAGATGTCGAGGGGCCAGGCCACCACGGCCCCCGACTTCGAGACAGAGCCGTACGTGCTGACCGTCACGCAGGACTGAGAGCGCACTCGGCCATCAGCCGTCAGCCATCAGCTCGAAAGGGCCGATGGTTGACGGCTAGGGCAGCACGCCCGTGATGGCAAATCCGCCGCCCGTGGCGTCGAACCAGGCCGTCGGCGTCAGGCGGAGCCGGCCGAAGACGTCGCTCTCGGGGCGCGGCTCATAGCGGTTCGGATCGTCGTTGGTCACGAGCAGCACCACGCCAAGCCCGGCCACGGCCGCGCCGACGCCCGCGCCGATCCATCCGAACTTCTCCCGCGAGCGCACGTCCTCCAGCTCGGAGAGCGCCCGCTTGAGCTGGTTCACGCAGGCCGTGGTTTGCTCTCCGGCTTCCTTGTCGCAGTCGCCGCCGGGTCCGTTGCGGGCGGCTTGCTTGTCGAACTCGGCTTTCTTGTCTTCCTCGGCGCCCTTGTTCACGAAGACGAAGCCGACTCCCGCCGCGGCGAGCGCGGCTCCGGCGCCGACGGAGATGTAACCCCACGTGCGCTGGGTGACGGTCCGAGAGCGGTAGTTCGCTCGATATTCTGCGGTCGGCTGCAGCTCGATCGCGACGCGGGCGGAGCCTGCTTTCGGGACCGTCACCTTGCGCTCGAGCGGCGTGAAGCCAGCGCGCTCGACGCGCAATACGTGCTGACCTCGCGGGAGGTTGAGCCGCCCGGCGTAGCCACCGCGGGGCACGCCGTCGATCGCGATCAGCGCGTCCGGCTCGCTCAGTACGAGCTCGAGGGTGCCGCCTTCCGTGGCGAGCTGCGTCGGGTCCGGCTCGGGATCGAGCGCGAGCGTGCCGTTGCTGGCGGGGCCGAGCGACACGGTCTTCTTCGCGCTGCGGTAGCCGGGGCGGCGGATCTCGATCGTGTGCTCTCCGGGGGAGAGCGCCAGCGAGGCGCTGAGCGGCGTCTTCCCCACGGGCGCGTCGTCCACGAACACTTCGCCGTCGAGCAGGCGCGTCTCGAGCGTTAGGTGTGCGGGTTGACCTTCGACGGGCAAGAGCTCGAAGCTGACCTCGATCTTGGCCTGGCCCGGCACGACGACTTGCTTCCGCGCCGGCGCGTAGCCGGTCGCGACCACCGCGACGATGTGCACACCCGACGACACGCGCAGCGGCGAGCCGAGCGGCAGCTTGCCGGCTTCGAGCCCGTCTATTTCGACGCGCGCGCCCGTCACGCTGCTCGTGATCGCGATCTCGCCGATGCGCTGGCCCTGCTGCTCGCGCTCGGCCTTGACCTTGGCGAGGCGCCCGGCGTCGAGCCCCTCGGGCGCGGCGAGCAAGCGGTCGAAGACCTCGACGGCGGCCACGGGGCGGCCCATCGCCGCGTAGACCAGGCCGATGTTGTAGAGCACGAGCGGGTGCGGAGCGAGCTCGTAGGCGCGCTGGAACTCCGCGAGCGCGCCGTCGTTGTCTTGCTGATTGAAGAGCCGCAAGCCGCGATCGAAGCGCTCCCGCGCCTCGGTGCGCGCGGCAGAGTCGTCGGCGCGAGCCAGCGCGGGCGCCAGCGCAGCGTGGGTCGCGAACAGCGTCAGACTCAAAGCGAAGGAAGCGCCGATGCGGCGCAATGTGCGAGAGCTCAAAACGGGTTCTCCTCGGACAGGCCGTGCGCTTTGGCGCGCGACGCGGCGCCACCCTTGCCGGGGCGCGCGGGCGGCCTCGCCGGCTCGGCCGAACCAGCGGGGCGGCCTTTTTGCGTCGCGCTGGCGGATGCCGCCGGTGTCGAAGGCGCGGACGCTGCGAGCTCGGGCGTGGGGGCGGGCGTCGAGCTCGGGATCGGCGCCGGCGAGGGCGAGGGGACGGGCGTGGCAGCCACGGTGGCCTTCGCGCTTTCCGTAGCACTCGGCAAGGTAGCCGCTGGCTCGCTCTTGCGAAGCAGCAGCGAGCCGACAACGACGCCAGCGACCACCAAAATCAGGGCAGCGAGCAGGCCCGCGTAGGAACGCGGCTTCTTCGCGGCTTCGCCGGTGGTGCGTGAAAACGGCGCTCCGGTGTGCGCGGGTGCCTTGGCGTCCGAGACCTCTGGAGCCGAGCGACCCGTGTCGGGTGACGCCGGGGCGGGCTGCGACCAGCTGACGGCGGCGGTCGCTTGATGGGGGATGGCGCTGGCCGCTGGCGGTGGCGCCGAACCCGGGCTGCCCGCGACCAGCGTGTCGCCGAAGTTCATCGAGGCGGGCCCGCTGCGCGCGCCGGCGCTGGTGAGCGCCGCGAGCGCCGCGCACAGCTCGTCCACGCTGCGGTAACGGTAGGCGCGATCGGAGGCCATGGCGCGCGCGACCACGGCGTCCACGTCCGGCGGCAGCTCGGGGCGCTTCACGCGCGGGGGCACGTACTTGCCCTCGGCGATCAGCACGGCGAGGTGCGGCAGCGTGTCGGCTTCGAAAGGCCGGGCGCCGGCCAAGCACTCGTAGAGAATCACTCCCAGGGAATAGACGTCGGCCTGGGCGTCGATGCTCTTCTCGCCGCGCACCTGCTCGGGAGGCATGTAGAAGGGCGTGCCCAGGGTCGAGCCGTCCTGGGTGATGCCTTGCGCGCCGGTCAGCGCCGGATCGAACTTCGAGATCCCGAAGTCGAGGATCTTGACGAACGGGCGCGGCCCCTTGAGCAGGAACAGATTCTCGGGTTTCAGATCGCGGTGGACGATCCCGCGCTGATGCGCGGCAGCCACGCCGTCGCAGGCCTGCAGCAAGATCTCGCAAGTCTCCAGCAAGCCGAGCACTTTGCTCTGTTCGAGCAGCTCGGCGAGCGTCTTGCCCTCGAGCAGCTCCATCACGATGTACGGTTCGCCGTCGTCCAGCTGTCCGGCGTCGAAAGTCTCGACCACGTGCGGGTTGCCGATGTGGCCCGCTGCGGAGGCCTCTCTCAAGAAGCGCGTGACGATCGCCGGGATCGCCGCCATTTCCCGGTGGAGCAGCTTCAGCGCGCGCCGGTGCTTGGTCAGCGTGTGCTCGACCTCGTACACCGCCCCCATCCCGCCGAAGCCGATCTGCCGGATCACCCGGAACTTCCCCCCGAGGATGGTCCCAACTTCGATCGGAGCCCGCGAGTCCAAAACGAGGGCAGGTTATCACAGCGCCCCCAAGGTTCAGAAACCCCAGCAGAGAGCGCCCCAATGCGCCCAGGTCCCCGGGCCGGCAGCCCTCTTCGGAGGCAGTCCACTGAAACAGCCGCCCATCGCGGCAGCCGTCCACCAAACCAGCCGTCTATGCAACCAGCCGTCTATGGAACCAGCGTCCACCGAACCAGCCGTCGACCGAACCAGCCGTCGACCGAACCAGCGGTCCACCGAGACAGCCGTCCACCGAACCGCCGTCTATGGAGGCAGCCGTCCACCGAACCAGCCGCAAGCAAACCGCATTTCCCACCAAGCGCCCCCGTCCTCAGCACTAGCAGATCACGATCCACCGAAGCAGCCGTCCACCGGAACAGCCGTGAACAGCCGCCCGAAACAGCCGCCCCCGAACGAGCCGCAAGCAAACCGCGTTTCCCACCAAGCGCCCCCGTCCTCAGCACTAGCAGATCACGATCACCCCGAGCCTCCGCTCACTATGGACAAACCGGCGAAGCCGGTAGGGGCCGTGGTTCAGGACACGAATGACGCAAGACGCGTCAGTCACCCACCCGTAGAAGGAAAAGAACCCTTCAGCGAAGCCAGTACCGCCAAGCGCTGCAGACACCGAAGCGCGTCAGAACCCAAAAATAGGCAATCCCTGCCCACCCGTGGCCCGGAAAGCGTTCGCCGTCTGTTGAATCACGGGCGTTCGGATGCCGGCCGGAGGATGCGTGAGCTCGAAGCCGAACAGAACGTCGATCGGGCTCAGCTGGTCGACGCCGCCGAAGAACTGCATGGTGAGCAGCGCGCCCCCCTCGGTGTAGTGATAGCCCGCGCGCCGCGCGCCGGTGGTGAGCACGTTGTTGATCCCGGCCATGTCGGCCGCGAGCTCGAACTGCTGATTGAATGCGGGGACCACGTCGGTGAGCACACGCCCGATCTCGCTCGCCGTCACGTTGCCCGCGGTACACGGCAGGTGCCCGAGATAGTGATGCGCGAGCTCGTGCCCCAGCACGAACCCGAGAGTCTCTTCGAGCAGCTGGTGCTGCCGCTGCACCTTGCGGCCGTCCATCGTCTGACCCGGATCGAAGAAGCCGGGAGGCGGGCGCACGACCGGGCTCTTCGGGCGCTGGTTTCGCGCGACGAAGCTCACGTACTCATCGACCTTGCGCAGCCCGAACGTCTCGTCGATGGCGCGGGCTTGTGCGAGGTGCGCGGCCACGTCGAGCAGGCCGTCGCTGACCGCCATGACCGATTTGCCGCCCTGGGTGCAGGCGGCGAAGGCGTTCACCTCTCCGACCTCGTCGTCGGGGATGAGCGGGATGCCGCGCACGCGAGACTGCTGGAGCGCGGGCAGGTTGTTGACGAGCTCGGCCATCGTCGTCTGCGCTTGGTTGCGCAGGTAGCCGATGTCGATGGCGTTGATGGGATCGTAGGCGACCGGAGCCGCCGGAGGCCCGACGACTGGCGCCCCCGGCTGTGGCGCGCCCGGCGGCGGCGGCCCGTAGCCGGGCGTGCCCGCATAACCGGGATACGGGGCCGGATAATACGCCGGCTGTGGGGCGCTTTGGCGGCTGGTGGAACACGCGAGCGGGGCAGAAACGACCGCGAGCGCGACGACCCCGAACGCGGCCGCTGCCCGAAACCCGGAAACCTGAGCCATCGCTCGGAGCATACCGCGTTCGCGGTCCTCGCCAACGAGTGTTAGAGCTCCCCTTTCGGTCATGCCCGACGCGCGCGTACCCCGCAGTCTTCGACGCGCCCAGGAGCTTTTCGTCGCCTCGAACAGCGTGCGCTTGTTGATCAACGGGCGCGAGGCATTCCCAGAGATGCTCGCCGCGATCCACGGCGCGAAGCACAGCGTGCTGCTCGAGATGTACTGGTTCGACTCGGATCGCGTGGGCAGGACCTTCGCGGCTGCGCTGATCGAAGCCGCGCGCCGCGGCGTGAAGGTCGCGGTGATCTACGACGCGATCGGCTCGCTCGGCGCCTCGCCCGAGATGTTCGACGAGCTCCGCGCCGCGGGCGCTCACGTGCTCGAGTACAACCCGGTGGCCCCCTGGCGGCGCAGATTTCGCCTCGCTCGGCTGACTCGCCGCGACCACCGCAAGATCCTGCTCGTGGACGGCACGCTGGGCTTCACCGGCGGCGTCAACCTCGCCAACCAGTGGGGGCCAGAAGAGGAGGAGGGAGGCGGCGGCTGGCGCGACGACATGATCCGCGTCGAGGGCCCGGTCGTCGACGGGTTCCTGCGCTGCTTCGCGGGCGCGTGGCAGCGTCAGGCCGGTGAGCTCCCGGAGTTCGTGGCCGAAGCGCTGGCAGCTCCAGAGCCCCAGCCGGTCCGGACCGAGGGACATCGCGTGCAAGTGGTCGGCGAGGCGGGGATCGGCGGCCGTCACGCCATGGGCAGCAATTACCTGGTCGCGATCTACCGGGCCGATCGCCGGGTGTGGATCAAGAACTCGTACTTCGTGCCCGATCGGCGCGTGGTGCGAGCGTTGCGCCGCGCCGCGCGCCGCGGCGTGGACGTGCGCGTCATCGTGCCGGGTGAGAGCGACGTCCCGGTCACGGCCTGGGCCAGCCGCCACGTGTGGGGCCGGCTGATGCGCTCGGGTGTCCGCATCTACCAGTGGACGCGTGGCATCTTGCACTCGAAGACGGCGGTCGTGGACGGCAACTGGAGCACGATCGGCACCTTCAACCTGGACCATTTGTCGCTCAGAATGAACCTCGAAGTGAACGTGACGGTGCTCGACGAGGACTTCGGCGCGCGAATGGAGCACAGCTTCATGAGCGACCTCGGACAATGCGTGGAGGTCGAGCCGCGCGGCTTCCGCTTCCGTTCGCTCGGCGATCGCTTGCTCGAGCTCATCGCCTACCGCTTCCGCAAGTTTTTGTGAATGAGCATGGAGCTTAGAACCTGGCCATCGATGCGGGAGCTCGGCGAGGCGTCCCACGCGGCCGTCAGCGCGCCCGGAGATTCGCCGTTCACGAGCTTTGCCTGGCTCGACACGCTGGAGCGCACCGGCTGCGTCGCACCCGAGCGCGGCTGGATGCCGTGTCACCTGAGCCTGCACGAGGCGGGGGAAATCGTCGCGTTCGCGCCGTGTTACCTGAAGGGCAACAGCGAGGGCGAGTTCGTCTTCGATCACGCCTGGGCGCGTTTCGCCGAGGGCTCGCTCGGCATCTCCTACTTCCCGAAGCTGATCGCCGCCGTTCCGTTCACGCCCGCCACTGGCAGCCGGTTGCTGGTGAAGCCCGGCCATTCGCGCGAGCGGCTGCTGCCGGCGTTCGCCGAGGGGTTGCGGCGCGTGGCGCGCGAGCTGTCGGCCTCGAGCGCGCACGTCCTGTTCCCGACCGCGGCGGAGGTCACGGGGCTGTGTGATGCCGGCATGGCGCGCCGCGCCGGCGTGCAGTTCCAGTGGCACAACGCCGGCCACGCGAGCTTCGAGCAGTTTCTGGAGCGCTTCAACTCGAAGCGCAGAAACCAGATCCATCGCGAACGCCGCGAGGTGCGGGCTCAAGGTGTCGAGATCGAGGTGCTCACCGGTAGCGATCTGTCCGCCGAGCTCGCGGATTTCGTGCACCAGTTCTACCGCTCCACGGTGGATAAATACTTCTGGGGGCGACCCTATCTGAACCGCGAGTTTTTCGAGGAAATCCTGGTAAAGCTGCGCGAGCGCATCCTGCTCGTCGTGGCGCGGGACAGGTCGTCCGGGGAACGCCTGGCCGGCGCGTTCAACGTGCTCGGCGAGCGCGCTCTCTACGGGCGCTACTGGGGCGCGCTGCAAGAGCGCAACTTCTTGCACTTCGAGGTCTGCTTTTACAGCGGCATCGAGCAGGCGATCTTGCGCGGCCTCGAGCGCTTCGAGCCGGGCGCCGGCGGCGAGCACAAGCTGTCGCGCGGTTTCGAGCCCACCGAAACGCACAGCGCTCATCACCTCGAAGACCCGCGCCTCGATCGCGCGGTGCGCGACTACCTGTCTCGGGAGAAGCCGAGCGTGCTCTCCGAGATCGACGCGGTCCGGCGCGAGATGCGCATGAAACCGCGGCCCGCGTAGCGGCGCTCAGCGCACGAGCGCGGTTTCGACGGGCTCGTACCAGCTGAGCAGCAGGAACAGCTGACCGGAATCGGCGGAGAGCGCGGGCCTGAGCGCCGCGCGAGCCTCGAGCCACAGCCCATTTGCCCGCAAAAAGAGCGGGAGCCCGAGCCCCATCGAGAACTCGAGCGCCGCATCCCGGTCGCTCCCCCGTTCGGCGGGGAAACACACGCCCGCGCCGAGTGAGAGCGAGTCGAGGGTCAGGTCGAGGAACGGCCCCATGCCCTCGAGGTCGAGCGCGAAGCGCGGCAAGAACAACGGACGGAGCTCGGCGCCCACGAAGCCGATGCGCTCGAGGCTGGCATCGCTCGAGGTCGCTTGCGCGAGGCCGGCCACGAGACCCGCGCTTTGATAGAAGAGAGCGCGGGCCACGCCGCCGACGCGCACGCCAGCATCGAGCTCGACGCCCGCGCCGACGCCCAGGAAGACGTCGCCATCGAAGCGACCGTACACGCCGTCTTGATCCGGTACATCCCGCGGCTGCACCTCTCCGGGGAGCTCCGAGGTCGTGCGCCGCCCGGGGTGCCAGCTCGGTTCTTCGGCGGACGCGAGCCTCGCAAAGAGCTGCACGATCAGCAATGGAACGAGCCGCGCGATCGCGAGGGCACTCGGGGGCTTCATCGATGGGGGCATCAAGGCAGGGCGCGCCGGATATCGTCGCGGAGCTCCGGCGCGAACACCAGCCGAACGCGCTCGACGCGCTGCCCGGCGAGCCGTCCCAGCAAAAATGACACTTCGGCCAGCGGGCGCGGCGCGCCGCTCGGAAAAACCACCATCGGCGGATCGTCGCCCGCGTCGAACGCCAGCGTGCTGGCCGCGTCGAGCCCCACGAACACGTCGGGATCCAGGCCGCGCTTCCTGGCCACGTCGCGGGCCCGCTCGAGGGCCGAGCTGCGCCCGGCAGGGCTCGCGTTTTCGCCGAACAGCTCGAGCGTCTTGAACAGCTTTCGAGACACGAGCCGCCGCGAGAGCGTGGACAAGATTCGGTCCCTGCAGCCCCCGAGTTGGGACAGCGCGACCCACAGCACGCCGTCGTCGACGGCCAGGTACGCACCGAGGTCCGTATCCCCGGTGCGCGAGAGCGCCGCGATCGCGGGCGGCACGCCGGCAGGCTCACTCCCGTCGAGCAAGAGCTCGCGCAGCCGAACGAAGATGCAGCGCAACATCCACTCGCTGGCTCGCTCGGTCTTGTGGAAATAGACCTGCTGGAACATGAACAGCCGCGCGAGGATGAAGGACTCGATCGCCTGCATGCCCTTCGGGCCGTCGATCGCGAGCGCGGGCGCGCCGGAGCTCGGCCGCACCCCGAACCGCAAGCTGCGCAGCAACCAGTCCAGATCGAACTTGCCGTACCCGACGCCGGTGAAGTGCGCGTCGCGCAGCAAGTAGTCGCAACGATCGACGTCGAAGGTGCCGCTGACGGCGCGCGCCAGGAAGGTGATCGGGTGCTCGCCGCGCACGAGATCGGCGACTCGCTGGGGCAGGCTCGAGTCGTAACGCGAAAGCACGCGGTGCACCTCGGTGTCCGGATCGAGCACGAAGCGCTCGGTCCAGAGCTCGTGGCGTCGCGTCTCGGGCAAAGCTTCTTCGAATACGTGCGAGAACGGGCCGTGGCCGAGGTCGTGGAGCAAGGCGCCGGCCAGAGCCTCGCGCGCGCGCTCTTCGGTCACGCGCTCCTCCGGCGGGAGCTCGTCCTCGATGGCGCGGAGCCGCCGGAGCAAGCGCGTCATCACGTGCGCCGCGCCGATCGCGTGGGAAAATCGGGTGTGATCGGCGCCGGGGTAGGCGAGGGACGCGAGGCCCATCTGACGAATGCGGCGCAGCCGTTGCACCTCCTGTGTCTCCAGGAGAGACGGAACGATCGACTCTTCGGCCGATTCGAACGTCACCAAGCCGTGCACCGGATCGCGCAAAATCATTGAGCGTCGCGAGTCTAGCCCGTTCGCCCCCCGGCGTGCCCCCCGGAAACGGCGGCGGAGCTGCCTGGATCTTAGCGAGAATGCAAAGCCTCGGCTCTTGCGCAGGGCCGGGATTCGGGTTTGAGTAGCTACGATACCCCACTGGCCCGTCCACCCTTCGAGGGCCGGGCGAAGGCAGCAGCGGCTCTGGACCTCACGCCGCGACCCACGGGCGATCCTCCCAAGCTCCACGTTCCGAGATCAGAAATGCCGCGTTCAGACCGTCCCCCGCCCGCCATGCCCACCCGCCTCGTGGACGTGTTGCGGCTGCTGCCGGAGCGGGAGCTCGGCTCTCTGGTCGCGCGCTTGAAGATCCGCGTCGACGAGGCAAAGCGCATCGACGTGCCGTCGCAGGTGGCCCGTTCGCTCGTGCAGCTGCCCGAGCTGCGCGATCCCAGCCTGTTGCCGGGGCCGACGCGCGAGCTCCTGTACCGGATAGCCGAGGCCAAGGGCGTGTTGCCGACACAGACGCTGCCCGCCGCGGTCGAGCCGCTCGTGGCGCGCGGTGTGGTGTTCGTGCGCGGCGGCGCCGAGGGCATGGACCTGCTCCTGCCGAGCGCGCACCTCTTGGTGCTGAAGTCGTGGGAGGGTGAAGATCCGCGCGGCGTGCGCGCGCTCCTGAACCAGCTGAACCCCGACGTCGCGGCCAGCGTGGCCGCGCACTACCTCGGGCGCCCGGCGACGCCGCCCGTCGTGCTGTGCCTCGAGCCCGCCTGGGAGGCGCTGAGCGATCCCGAGCGGCTGGCGCGGGAAATCGAAGAGCTCGCGCCGCTCGAGCGCAAGCTCTTGCTCGCCATCGACCACGTCGGCGGTGAAGTAGATACCGAGGAGCTGCTCGATCTGGAGCGGGAGCCGATGCGGCTGCGCGGAGCGACGGGCGCCACGCCCTCGCGGCGCGGCGTGGGTTTCGCGCTGGAACGGCGCGGGCTGTTGATCCCGGTACACCCGAACCGGCACGTGATCCCGGCCGAGGTCGCGCAGCACGTGGGCGCGCAGCGCCGCGCCGAGCGCGAGGCGCAGCGCCACGAAATCCGCTCCTTCGTCCTCGGCGACGATCACGCGCCCCGGCGCGCGCGGTTCGTCGAAGATCCGGCGCCGCTCGCGCTGGCGATGGCGCTCCTGGTGCGCGATCCGGCCGTCGAGGTGCGGGCGGGTGTCGGCACGCCGCGCTCGTTGATCGGCAAGTTCGCGGCGCGCTTCGGTCGTGACGTCGAGACGGTCGGATTCATCGCCGCCCTGAGCCGCGCGATCGGGCTCTGGGATCCGTCGGCGGTCGGCCTCGCGTCGTCGCCCGGCTCGCTCGACGTCCAAGACCTCGGGCGAGCGCTGTTCGAGGCCTGGCGCCGCGGTGGCGTTTGGGACGAGGCGCGACCGGATCACGAGGTGCTGCGCGCGCCGCCCGAAGCGCGCGAGCCGAGCGCCGTGGGCGTGGTGCGCGAGCTCGTGCTCGAGGCGCTGCGCGAGCTCAGCGACGGTCGCTGGGCGCCGTGGGAAGCGGTGGCGGCCTACGTGCGCTCGGACGCGCGCACCGCGGGCGTCGCGCGCCTGCTCGAGCGCTGGGCACAGCGCGGCGGCTTCACGCCCGTGACGCCGCTCGAGGTGGCGCGGCGCATCGCCCTCGAGAGCCTGCACGCGTTGGGAATGGTCGACCTCGGCGATCCCGAGGAGCACGACGCTTCCTCGCTCGGCCCCACGCTGCGCATCACGCCGCGCGGCCGCGCCTACCTGTCGGACGCGCCGGAGTCGCGTCGCGGCGCCGAGCCGAGCCGCTTCCTCGACAACCAGGCGATCCGCGTGGGCCGGGGCGCCAAGGTCGGCTCGGTGGTGTCGCTCGCGGCGTTCGTCGAGATCGGTGGGGTCGCCGGTGCGCTCGATCTGCACGTCACGCCGCAGGCCGTCTCGCACGCCCTGAGCGCCGGCTTCGAAGCGGACGTGATCCGCGCGCGCCTCGAGCAGCTCGCGACGCTACCCGATCCGATCCTGCGCTTGCTGACCCAGGCCAGCGCAGTGATCGGCCGCGGAGAGTTCGTGCCCACGGTCGGGTTCTTGTGGGTCGACGACCCCGAGGTTCGGGAGCTCTTGTCTACACGCCGTCAAACCTCGGATCTGTTCGTGGATCCGTCGCCGCCCGGCGGTCTGTTGATCGCGGCGGGGGTGG
The DNA here is from genome assembly GCA_025937835.1 of Polyangiaceae bacterium. Taxonomy (GTDB): domain Bacteria; phylum Myxococcota_A; class Polyangia; order Polyangiales; family Polyangiaceae; genus PMG-095. The sequence continues at coordinate 31,239 of JAICQO010000035.1, read as the reverse complement.
ATCTCGATCGGCTGGCGCGGCGCTGCCGCACGCTCGGCGTCGAGATCGTCGTCGAGGGCGCGGTCTACCGGACGCGCACGATGACGCCCGGCCGCGGAAGCGGCGCGCGTCGCACCGAGTCGAGCGGCACCTTGCCGGCGATGCGCTCCGCCCGCGCGCCGAGCAGCACGCGCTTGCCGGCGGTTCCGCGCAGCGTGACCCCACGCTCCGTCAAGCGCGGCGGGGATTAGGCATCTACCTGCTTGACCGTAAACCCGCGCGTGCCCGTGCCCGTACGCGGAAAATGTGAGCGATAAGGCTTCTACCCATCCGTCGGGCAGGCGCGGCTGCTGCTCCTCACCTGGTCGCTCCTAGTTGCCTCTCGTCGCTCCGCGCCGCCCGTCGCGCCCGTATCATCGAGGCCACCCAACAACGGGTTTCGAAACGTGGAGCCGGCGACGGAGCTCGTTTGCGCTCAGGCCTTGAGACGGCGCTCGACCCAGCTCGTGACGCCCGGGCTCGCGCTCACCGAGACGATCTGCCCGTCGCTCACGAAGAGCTCCGCGGGTAGCGGACGAGCGTTGTACTCGCTCGCCATCGTGAACGCGTACGCGCCGGCGTCGCGGATCACGACCAGCTCCGGTGCACGCTCGCCGATCGCGTGCGTGCCGAAGTCGTCCGAGCTCTCGCAGACCGGACCGACGACGCGCCAGTCCCCGGGCCCGGGCTCCCAATCGGCGGGCTCGACGCGGTGGTTTGCGCCGTACATGGCTGGGCGGACGAGATCATTCATGCCCGCGTCGAGCAGCAGGAAGCGTCCGGTAGCGGTTTGCTTCGTGCCGATCACGTTCGCCGCGAGGATCCCGTGCGGGCCGACCAGGCTGCGCCCGGGCTCCATCACGAGCTTCAGATCGGCGACGCCGAGCTCGCGCATCACCTGGCGCGCGGCGCGTGCGAACGCGGCGAGCGGCTCTGCCGGAGCGCCGCCGTAGTCGATGCCGATGCCGCCGCCGAAGTCCACGTACTCGAGCGTGGTCGAGCTCTCCCGACGCGCGCGCGCGAGCTCCGCCACGCAGCGAGCAGCGCGCTGGTAGGGCTCCGGCTTCGTCATCATCGAGCCGATGTGGACGGAGATACCGACGCCCGCGAGCAGCTCGGGCTCGCGATCGATGCTCGCGAACGCGCGCGGCATGTCGGCGAGCGGGACGCCGAACTTCGCGTACTTGTGGCCGGTCGAGATCTTTTCGTGCGAATCGATGGCGACGTCGGGGTTGACTCGAATCGAGACGCGGGCGCGCCGCCCGAGAGCCCGCGCGCGGGCCGCCACGCGCTCAATCTCTTCGACGCTCTCCACCTGGATCGCGAAAATTCCCGCGCCGATCGCCTGATCGAGCTCGGCGTCGGACTTGGCGACACCACTCATCAAAATCTGGTCCGCGCTGAAGCCGCTCGCGAGCGCGAGCGCGAGCTCCCCGCCCGAAACCACGTCGGCGCCGAGCCCCGCGGCGCGCAGCGTGCGCAAGATCGTCCCGGCCGAGTTGGCTTTCATCGCGTAGGCGGCGAGGTGCGGCTCCGGACCGAGCGCTGTTTCCAGATCTTCGGCAGTCTTTCGGATCGCGTCCAGATCGTAGAGGTACGCGGGCGTGCTCGTGCCGGCGCTCGCCAGCAACTCGCGCACGGTCGAACGGCCGAGACAGGCAGCGCCTTGCGCATTGCGTCGAAAGCCCAACATGGCTATCGCCTCATAGCTTCGGGCTCGTAGCGTCGCAAGCCGCCCGAAATGCGCGCGGAGCCGTCGAGCTGGCCCCCGCGCGGCGCAATGCTGTGGCATGCTGCCGCCGCAATCTCTCACCCCGGTTCTCACGGAAGCTCAATGATCATCCGCCGCGCAAAAATCGTCTGCACCATCGGTCCCGCTGTCGAGAGTCGCGAAGGTATTCGCGGGCTGATCGAAGCCGGTATGGATGTCGCGCGGCTGAACTTCTCCCACGGCAGCCACGCCGAGCACGGCGCGCGTCTCGATCTCGTGCGCTCCGAGAGCGAGGCGCTCGGCAAGCCAGTCGCGATCCTTCAAGACCTGTGCGGCCCGAAGATCCGCACCGGCACCGTCGGGCCTTCCGTCCTGGAAACCGGGCAAATGGTGGAGCTCGTCGCCGGCAACAAGGGCGACGAGCGCACGGTCGCGGTCGAATACGCGACGCTCGCTCAAGACGTCCGCCCCGACGATCGGATCTTGCTCTCCGACGGTCAGGTCGAGCTCAGGGTGTTGGACGTGAAGGGGGACCGCGTGCAGGTACGCGTCGAGCACGGCGGTCCGATGCGCTCCAAGATGGGGGTGAACCTGCCGTCGGGTGCGCTGCGCATGGCGGCGCTCACCGAGAAGGACAAGGTCGATCTGGAGTTCGGTCTGTCGAAGGGCGTCGACTACGTCGCGCTCAGCTTCGTGCGCCGCGCCGAAGAGGTTCACGAGCTGCGCCAGCTCTGCGAGAAGAAGGGGCGGCCGACGCCGATCATCGCCAAGATCGAGACCCCGAGCGCCGTCGAGCGGCTCGACGCCATCGTGCGCGCGGCCGATGGCGCGATGGTCGCGCGCGGCGATCTCGGTGTGGAGCTCCCGCCCGAGACCGTGCCCGTGATCCAAAAGCAGATCATCGGAACCTGTCGCATTCACCGAAAGCCGGTGATCGTTGCCACCGAGATGTTGCAGTCGATGGTGGACTCGCCGCGCCCCACGCGCGCGGAGGCGAGCGACGTGGCCCATGCCGTGTTCGGCGGAGCCGACGCCGTGATGCTGTCGGCGGAAACCGCCACGGGTAAACACCCCCACGCCGCCTGCTCGATGATGGACCGCATCATCCGCCAGGCCGAAGCCAGCCGGTTTTTCCAGCCCGTTTCGACCGAGCCCGACCACTCTACCCCGGACTCGATCGCTCACGCGGCCGTCGCCATCGCACGAGAAGTGGGCGCCAAGTTGGTGGTCGCGCTGACCGAAACCGGCGTCACGGCCCGGCTCGTCTCCAAGGCTCGAGCCAACGTGCCGATCGTCGCATTTTCTTCCGACCAGCGGACCCTCCGACAACTGGCCCTGCTGTGGGGGGTAGCGCCCCGTTCTCTGATGTCTCCGCAGGCCAGCTTCGAAGAGCAAGTACGGGACACCACCCAGTTTTTGACGCAGAATGGCCTGGTCAAATCGGGTGAACGTTACGTGATGGTGTATGGCGCGCGAGTCGGAGTGCGGGGAGCCACGAATGCCGTGCGGGTGGAGCAGCTCGCTTGATTCGGGAAGGGAAGGCTAGCTGAGCGCTTTCCCGGAACCGAGTCTCCAGCTCGAGAAGTTCGAGGTCCTGGAGGAGATAGGCCACGGCGGGATGGCGACGGTGTATCGCGCCCGCGACCGCCGGCTGGGCCGCGAGGTCGCGGTCAAGATCATCCACCGCCACCTGCGCGAGAACCGCGAGGTCGCTCAACGCTTTCAGAGCGAAGCGCGCGCGGTCGCGAAGCTCAAGCACCCCAACATCGTCGAAGTCTACGACGTCTCGGACGCCAAAGAGGACGAGCGCTACCTGGTGGTCGAGCTGGTCCGGGGCACCACGTTGCGAAGGCTGCTCGCGGACGAGGGGCACCTCCCGCCGGAAATCGGCGCCGCGCTCGGCATCGAGGTCGCCGAAGCGCTCGAGCACGCGCACCAGCTCGGCGTCGTGCACCGCGACGTCAAACCCGAGAACGTGTTGGTCGCGGATCCGCATCTGAACAGCGCCCCGCCGGATCGCGATCCGGTGGACGTGAAGATCACGGATTTCGGCATCGCCAAGCTGCTCGACGCGCAGGGCGTGACCTCCACGGGGCAGGTGCTGGGCTCGCCCGCTCACATGGCGCCCGAGCAAATCGAGGGTGGGGACGTCACCGCGCGCGCCGACGTGTTCGGCCTGGGCGTGATGCTCTACGAGGTGTTGGTCGGGCGCTTGCCGTTCGACGGTCGCAACCCGGCGCAGGTTTTGCGACGCGTGCTCGACGGCCAGTTCACGCCCGCCGATCGCGCGCGGCCGACGATCGGCGCAGGCTACGCCGAGGTGCTCGGCAAGGCGCTGGCGCACGACGCGCAAGACCGCTTCGCCTCCGCCGCCGAGTTCGCTGCCGCGATGCGTGCGGAGCTCGACGCGCTCGGCGTCGAATCGCCGCGCCGCGAGCTCCACGCGTTCCTGCTCGATCCCAAAGGCTACGGCGCGGAGCACGAACGCACGATCGTGGAGCGGCTGACCGCGCGCGGCCGCGCCGCCGGAACGCAGGGTAACGTCCAGCTCGCCGCCGCTTGCTACAACCGAGCGCTCGCGTATCGCCCCGACGACCAGGAGCTCATCGCCAGCGTGGCCCGGCTCGTGCGTCGCGAGCGGCTCCGAAAAGGCGCGCGGCGCGGGATGGTGATCGGCGGGGCCCTGGTCGGGTGCGCGGTGCTCGTGGCCGGCGCGTCGCGCTTCGTGCCTCGTCCGGCGGTCGAGCCGAACCCCGCTCCGCCGAGCGCCGCCGTGTCGCCGCCGCCCGCGCCAGCGCCTTCGACTCGTGTCGCTTCCGTAACTAGTTCCGCAAGCGCCAGCCCCTCGAGCCAGGTCGCTCCTCCGATCGCGCGCCCCGCGGTCCCCCGCACCAATCCCGAGCCGGACGTGAGGCCGGACGCACGCGTCGAGCCGAAGCCGCCCGAGCCCAGGCCCTCCGCGGTCCCGGCGGACGGCGTGGGGCGCGTGCGGATCCTGGTGGATGGCCCGCAAAGCGCCATCGTCCGGATCGACGGCGCCGAGGTGGCCTGGTTCGGCAAGATCCAGGAGCTCGCCGCAGGGAGCCACAGCTTCGAGTTCGTGCCCCCCGACGATCGGTGTTGTGCGGGCAGCCAGACGCTCAGCGTGGACATCCCGGTTTCCGGCGGGCCGAGCGACGTCCACACGGTTCGCGGGCGCATCGAGTTCCGCCCCGCATTGCTGGATTTGCGCGGGCCGGCCGGCAGCACGGCCAGCTGCGGCCCGCTCGGTTCGTTCCCGGTGCCGAGCCAGCAGCAAATCCCGATGTCGTCGCCCACGCTCGGCATCAGCTGCCAGCTCTTGCCGGCTCCGGGCAGCACCGAGCAACCGAAAGAGTTTGACGTGACGCTCAAGGCCGGCCGACTCTCTACGAACCTCGGGCAGTAGGTTTTTCTGACCGGGGTGCGGTCGATGCGCTCCTTTGCGGCGGCGGTTCTCGTTTCAGCTCTAGTGGTCGGTGCCGGCGGAGTTGCGTCGGCGGCACCGCCGCAGTCGACAGGCGGCGCCGGCGCGCGCACCCGCATGTCGGACGAGGCCGAGCTCGCGCAGGTGGTCGGGCTGTTCGAGGCCGGCAAGTATGCGCAATGTGCCGAGGAGCTCGCGGTGCTGCTCGACCCGAAAGCACGCGAGCGGCTGCGCGATCCCGACGTGATCGCCACCGCGCGCATCTATCACGCCTCCTGTCTGATCGGCGGCGGGCGCACCGCCGAGGCGGATCAGCCTCTGCGCGACGCGATCCTCGCCGACCCGCAGATGAAGCCGCCGGACCAGATGGTGTTTCCCGGGCCCGTGGTCGAGCGCTTTCTGCGCGTGCGCGACACCCTGCACGAAGAGATCCGCAAGGCTGAGCAAATGAAGGTCGAGCGTGCGCGGCGCGAAGCCGAGCAGCGCGCACTGAAGGCGCGCGAGCAGTCCGAGCGCGTCCGTGCCCTCGAGGAGCTCGCGTCACGCGAGGTGGTGATCGTCAAGAACCGCCGTTGGCTCGCGCTGATCCCGTTCGGCGTCGGTCAGTTCCAGAACCAGAACCCCGAGCTCGGCTGGGTGTTCCTCACGAGCGAGATCGCGCTCGGCGCCACGGCCCTGACAGCCCTGGCCATGCAGACGCACTTCACGCTCGAGGCGCACGAGGTGCAGAACCCCGACAACAACGCCGTGCTCAAGACCTGGAACACGCTGCTCGACGTGAGCGCCTGGGCCTTCGTCGGCGTCGCGGTGCTCGGGATCACCGAGGCCCAGCTGTCGTTCGTGCCGGAGCGCCGCGAGGAACGCAAACGGCAGATCCCGCCGAGCCTGCGGCGCAAGGAAACGAGCGTGCGCGTGGTCCCGAATCTGCGCGCGGATCCGCACGGCTTCTCGCTCGGGGTCTCGGGGCGCTTCTGAGGCGTTGAATGGCGGCGCTCGAGCTCGCTGTGTTCGCGCCGGACGAGACCCGGACCTGGGAGCTCCCGGCGCGCGGCGAGGTCAAGCTCGGACGCGGCGAAGACAACGACGTGCGGCTCGAGCACTTCTCGGTCTCGCGCGCCCACGCCATCCTGCGCCTGGGAGATTCGCTACAGATCGAGGATCTCGGCGGCGCCAACGGCACCTACGTCGCGGAGCGCTCCGATAGCCCGGGAGCGCTCGAGACCGTGCAGCTGCGCCGCCTGTTGCGGCAGACCGCCGAGGTGCGGCTCGGCGAGAGCGTGATGCTCGGCCAGGTCGCGATCGTGGTGCGGCCGCGGCAGGTGGTGTCCGAATTCGGCGATCTGGGAGCCGCCGAGCCCGAGGGCGGCGTGGTCCTGAAAAACGCTTCGATGCGCGCGCTCTACGCCCAGGCCGAGCGCGTCGCGAAATCGCCGATCACGCTGCTGATCCTGGGCGAGACCGGCGTCGGCAAGGAGCTGCTCGCCCACGCCGTGCACGCGCGCTCGAGCCGGGCGAAGAAGCCGTTCCTCGGCGTGAACTGCGCCGCGCTCAGCGAGGCCCTGCTCGAGGGCGAGCTGTTCGGCTACGAGAAGGGCGCGTTCACGGGCGCGGTTTCGGCGCGGCCCGGTCTGTTCGAGGCCACGCAGGGCGGCACCGTGTTCCTCGACGAGATCGGCGAGATGAGCCTGTCCACCCAGGCGAAGCTGCTGCGCGTGCTCGAGGAGCGCAGCGTGATGCGGCTCGGAGCGCGGACACCGACCGCGATCGACGTGCGCTTCGTGGCGGCCACCAACCGCGACCTCGAGGCCGACGCCGCGAGCGGGCGCTTTCGTCAGGACCTGTATTTCCGGCTCAACGGCATCAGTCTGACGATCCCGCCGCTGCGCGAGCGGCGCGACGAGATCCTGCCTCTGGCGCAGCGCTTTCTGGACGCGGCGAGCGGCGCGCTGCCGGGCCCACAGCCCAAGCTTTCGCAAGCCGCGGCCGAGGCGCTCACCGCCTACGACTGGCCTGGCAACGTGCGCGAGCTGCGCAACGCCGTCGAGCGCGCGCTGGTGGTGTGCACGAGCGCGAGTATCGAAGCCAAGCACTTGCCGCCCGCGCTGACGCGCCCCAAAGCGACTCCGTCGCGGCCCGCCGCCGAGCGACCCTCGGAGCCTTCGGCGGCTCGCGGGCTCCACGCCGAGCGGCGGGCTCTCGAGCGAGAGCGGGTGCTCGACGCGCTCGAGCGCTCCGGCGGCAATCAGACCCGCGCGGCCGAGCTGCTCGGGATCTCGCGGCGCACTCTGGTCTCGTGGCTCGACGAGTTCGGCGTGCCGCGCCCGCGCAAGTAGCGGCTCGCGGTTGAGCAACGCTTGCTCGACCGGCGCCTCGCGGTCGAGCAATTCCTGCTCAATGGCGCGCGCTGACCGTCCGATCTGGCGGTAATTCCGCCGGTTCGTCGCTGGCACGGCGCGTGCTCATTCCGCTGTCGAGGAAACCGCGTGACCGCCACCGCTCAGCCCGAACGCTCGCGCCTGGAACGCATCTTCAACAGCTACTACTGGCAAGTGTGGCGGACTCTGCGCCGGCTCGGCGTGCCGAGCGCGCACACCGACGACGCCGTTCAAGAGGTGTTCCTGGTCGTTCACCAGAAGCTCGCGCTGATCGCCGAGGCCAGCGAGAAGCACTACCTGTTCAGCACCGCGCTGCGCATCGCCGCCAATCAACGGCGGTCGCGGGCGCGCCGGCTGGTGATCGCGGGCGAGGTGGTCGACGCGGCCCACGACGAGCTGCCGAGCGCCGAGCACCTACTCGAGCAGAAGCGCCGCCGCGAGCTGCTCGACGGAGCTCTCGGCGCGCTCGGCGAGTCGCAACGCGAAGTGTTCGTGTTGTTCGAGCTGGAAGGGCTCTCGGTGCCGGAAATCGCCGAGCTCAAGGACGTTCCGGTCGGAACCGTGGCCTCTCGTCTGCGGCGAGCGCGGCTCGCGTTCGAAACCGCGCTCCAGCGCCGCCGCCGCCGCGCCGACTTCGATCAGCGCTATTGCAGCTCGATGCTGAGCGGGTTGCGCCGGCCGGAGGATGCGGAGGCCGGGGGCGAGGCTGTAGGCTCGCGCGACGTTGCGGGCCTTGGTGCGGCCGGTTTCCCGCGGCTCGCCGCCGAGCGTGGTCGCAGGCGCTCGCTGGAAGCCGGAGCCGGAGCCGGAGCCGGAGCCGGAGCCGCGCTCGTCGCGGACGCCGGAGCCGCGGGCGCTTCGCTCGCCGTTGCTGGCGTCGATGGCGCAGCCGGCGCCGCTGCCGAGCTCGACTCACGCGTTGGCGGGGGGCTCTCGGCCTTGCTCGCCCCCGGCGTCTCACGCCCAGCGAACGCCAGCGCCAACGAAAGCCCGAGGAACGCGAGCAAGCCGAGACCTGCGAGCGCTCCACGCCGGAGGTTCGAGCCCTTGGCCGAGTCGCTGTGAGTGATGACCGGCTTGGCGGTGGTGGTGCGCGCGTCCGAGGTGTGCGCCGCCTCCGAAAGCTCCGAGCGCGGCCGTGACTTGAACGGCTCGGTGTGCGCGGTCTCGAGCGGTGCGGGCAGCGACGCGAGCAGCGGCTCCAGCGGCTCACGGCTCAGCGGGCCGAACAGCTCGAGGTGCGCGCGTTCGATCGCGTCGCGCATCTCGGTCGCCGTCTGAAAGCGCGCGGACGGCTCGAATTCCAGCGCTTTTGCCACGATTTCGAGCACGCTCGCGGGTAGCTCCGGCGCGAGCTCCGAGAGCGGGCGCGCGGCGCTGGTCGCGGCTCGAACCAGCACCATCCGCCCGTTGTCGCCCTCGTGCACGAGCTCGCCCGAGAGCAGCGTGAACAGCGTGGCTCCGGCGGCCCAGACGTCGGTGCGCGCGTCGATGCCGTTGCCCTCGCCGCGCGCCTGCTCCGGGGCCATGAACGCGGGGGTGCCCAGGATCTGTCCGGTCTGCGTGGCGGAGGCGTCGGGATCCGGCTCGAGCAAGCGCGCGATCCCGAAGTCGAGCACCTTGAGCTGACCGTCGCGCAGCAAGAACAGGTTCGCCGGCTTCACGTCGCGGTGGACGATGTCTCGCGCGTGGGCGGAAGCGAGCACGTCGAGCAGCTGGTGGAGCAGGCACAGCGCGGCCGGCACGGGCAGACGCTGGCCGAGCGGCAAACACAGGCTCTCGAGCGTCGCGCCGTCGAGCAGCTCCATCACCAGGAACGCCGAGCCATCTTCATCGACGTCGTCGTCGAGGATCGAGACCACGCTCGGGTGCTGGACGGCGTTGGCGACGTAGCCTTCTCGAAGGAAGCGCGCGCGCAGGCCGGGCTGCAGCGAAGGCGCCGGGTGCAGCACCTTGACGGCAAAGGCTTTGCCGTTCCTGTGCGTGGCGGCGTAGACGCTCGCCATTCCTCCCACGCCGAGCAGCCGATCCAGGCGATACTTGCCCTTGAGGACGCGCCCGATGCGCTCCTTGGCTTGAGCCGCGAGGCTGCCGTCCTCGGACATTCGATCGTAAGGACTACACCCGGCGGGGGAGACGCACCAGTGCGCGCCGGTTCGACGCGCGCCGTCAGCGGCGGAGCTTCCGAGCGAAGAGCTCGGCGAGAGCGCTATTTTCGGGGTCGGGCTCGGCGTTGGGGCCGGCGGGCACCAGCCCGAAGTCGCGGTCCTTGTAGGCAAAATAAGAAAAGTGCAGGCCGCCCTGGAGCAACAGGTCGAGCGCGTCCTCCGTCCAGGCGAGCCCGCCGTGGCTGTCGTCGAAGGTCGGACGCGAGCTGCCGAACTCGCTCACGAACAGCGGCGCGCGCCGTTCTCGACTCCAGGCGAGGTACGGCTCGAGCTGCCGCGAAAGCCCCTGTTTGTTCCAGTAGGTGAGCGAGCCGGGATAGGTCCAGAAGTCGAGGCGCAACATCGACTCGGCGCTGTCGGACACGTCTTCGCCCTTGATCCAGCTCGTGACCTCGTAGGTGTGGCCGAGCTCGACTCGAAAGGCCAACATGCTGGCCGAGAGCGCCGCATCCGTCGTCGTGTTGCTGAGCGTGAGCGAGGCGCTGCCGCGGTGGCTGTCGGACGAGAGCCCGACCACGCCGGTACCGTTCTCTTCCGGCGGCTGCCACAGGTACCAGGGCCCCGAGGTCTCGACGTCGTAGTCGACGACGGTGCGCACGAGCTCGCCGTCTTCGTCGAACTCGCGGATCACGAGGTCGTCGAAATAGACGGTGCCGCGGTTGTTGCGCGATTGCAGATCCGGAAACGCAAACTGAAAATCGGGGTCGGTGACGGTGTACCAGAAGCGCTTCTCGGTCCACTCCGTCTCGTCCGGTTTCAGCCACAGCGCCGTCTCGCCCGGGCGGCTGTCCCACGAGGCGTGCTGAAATTCCGCTTCGTTCCAGTCGATGAGCAGGCGCTGCTCGTTCGGATACGGGCCCTGTTCACCGAAGCCGAGCTCGTCGATCAGCTGGTTCGTGAACTCGTACGGCCAGCGGAACTCGAAGGCGTGCATCACGTTCGCGTCCTCGAGCTCCACGAAAGATTCGCCGAGCGCATCGTCCGGGGCGCAGCGCGCGCCGTCGGCGCGATCGACGACGATCAGGTGTTCGGAGTCCACGGCGCGGATCCGCGTCACGAGCTCGGTCGCCAGGTCTCGCCACTCCGTCGCCTCTCCCGAGGGCAGCGGCGTGCGCAGGAGCCGGTAGCCGCCAATCGACGGCTCGCCGGCGTAGCGGGCCGCCAGCGCTTCCCAGAGCGCCACCGTGCGGCGCGCGAGCTCTGGCTCGTCCCAGAGCGTGTCCCCGCCGCAGGCGAGCTGCTCGCCGCCCGCGGGCACGGCCAGCGTGAGCAGCAAATACACGCCGTTTTCTCGGGCCCACCCGAGGTTCTGGTCGATGAACCTGAAGCCTTCCTCGGAGTAAACGTAGGGCGCGTGGTCGCTCTCGAAGAGCCGCGCGTTCAAATAGAGCTGCGCGAGGTTCATGCCGAGCGCTTTCATGCGCGCGTAGTCGGCGGCGCCCTGGCCGGCTTCGACGTCGTTCGGATCGAACGGCGTCTCGAGCGCGCCGTTGGCGAACGCCGCACCTCGCAGCACCACGGGTTTCCCGCGCCCATCCACGAGCAGATCCCGCTCGAGGTGCAAGATCGGGCTCGAGTCCCGGCTCGGGTCTCCACAAGCGGCACCGCACAGCGGCAGCAGCAGGGCGAGCGTGGCTCGAGTCGAAGGCGCGCGCATCGGTCAGTCCGTGGTGAAGTAGATCTGCGAGATGCAAAAATCGAACGGCTGCGAGGTCACCCCCGAGCCACCACCCGAGATCATGAAGTCCGTGGAGTAGAGCCGCGGCGCGAACTCGTCGAAGCGAACCTGACCGAGCTCGCGCGGCGACTGCTCGAGCTCGTCCCAGCGCACGAAGTACTGCTGCCAGCGGTTCGTGAGCAGCAGATCCTCTCCGAAGTGGTCGCAGGCCTGCTTTCCGACTTGCCGGACGCACTCGGTGTTCGCTTCGGTATACGTTTGTGTGTTCGGAAAATTGACGCGCAAGGACAGCGGCTCGCCATCGCGCAGGTTCGGTGCAGCCGCCCAGAACCGAACCCCGGTGTACGCACTCACGTCGAACTCGGCTGGTAAAAAGTTGGTCCGGTCGAGGAGGTAGTTGAACCCGGCCAGGGCGAAGGTGCCCTCGTAGCCGGTCTTGGACGTGAGGCAGGCGGCGCTACCGAGCCCGGGAGCGCCCGGCGGTTGCTCGCGCGGCAAGTCGCGTTCGCGGTACGTGAACAGCGCCGGGTACGGAGGCGGGGAGATCGGGTAGCGCGTGTCGTCGGTCTGGGAGTACCAGCCGCCGGCAGTGAATCCGGGAGGAACTCGGATCTTCACCTGGGAGCCACCGGTCATGTCATCGAGGAGCAGGGGATCGCGGTCGGCACGCGGGGGCTCGGGCTCCGCGGGTGCACAGCACCAGTGTCCGGGCACGAACGGCACCTTGCTCGGATCGAGATCGAGCTGCCCGCAATACCGGAAGTCTTTTTCGGGATCGACGGGCTGGGCCGCGCCGGTGCAGGTCCACGAATCCCAGCCCTCGGGGCAGCCGATATCTGCAGCGATGCAGGCGCTCTGCGCCTCGCAGAGCGGTAGGTCCGGTTCTTTCATGGGACAGTCGGCGCTGACCCTTGCGGTTTGCAGGCGGAGGACGCTGTGTCCGAGCTCTTCGCAAATCACCTCGGGCAGGTTGATCGACAAGAGCCGCTGGCGATCGTCCACGTTGAGCTTCCAGCCTTCGGGCGCGCCGGGCTCGAGCGGGACGACGCACGAGGCGGCGGCGCCGCACACGCCGTAGTTTCCGACGACCGAGGTGTCGACCACGATCGCCACGTTGACGTTGCCGTCGCCGCTGACCGAGTTGCCGGTGAGCACGCAGTCGTTGCTGTCCCGGTCGCGCAGCGGCGTCGGCGCTGCGATCATGTTGCCGACGATGCAGGCCGCCGCGTCGAAGCACGCGCCGCTCGGTAGCGGGTCGAACGGCAGGAGGGCCTTCGAGTCCTGCGCTTCGGGCACGCAGCGCCCGGCCTGACAGGTCGCTCCGGTCCCGCAGCTCTCGTCGCCGAGCGCGTCGCTGCACAGGAAATTGAGCGGGAGCCGCAGCTCTTTCACGCCGTCGTCAGGTAGCTCGAAGGCCGCCGAGCGCCGCACCCGCGTCTTGCCGTCGCGGAGCCCCTCCACCTCGACGCGCACGGCTTGCTCTTGGGAGCCGGCGATCGACAGCGTCGCGGGCAGGCTGTCGAAGCTCGTGAGCGGAAGCTCGCCCTCGTTCGTGACCACCCCCTCGCGATAGACGTGCCAGAGCAGTCGATCGAGATCGCCCGGCAAGGACATGTCCGTGGTCACGACCACCATGACCTCGCCGCGCGAGTCGCTGCAGCCCAGCGCGCCGAGCAGGCTCGCGCAGACGAGGGCGGCAAGGGAGAGCCCGGGGGCGCGCATCACTCTCGCACCAGCGGCAAGCCGACGTGAGCGATCGAGCCGCGGGGCAGCTCTTCTCCGTCCGGCTTGAGCAGGTAGTAGCCCGCCGCGCCGAGGCCCGAAGCGAGGAGCACGCCGCCCGAAATCCAGACCCAGGTCGGGATGCCGCCCCCGCGCGCCTCTTCCAAGGTCACGTTGACGGAGCGCGTCTGGTTGTCGACGATCACGAGCTCGGTTTCGTACGGGCGGGCGCCGGGGGCAGTGACGCGCAGCCGGTGGCGCCCCGAGCGCAGCGTGCCTTGCCACTGCCCGACCCCGACGACCGAGCCGTTGACCGCGATCGCGTTGCCGGGCTTGGCCTGCACCGAGAGCGTCCCCTGGTGCAGGATCCGTCGCAATTCGGCGCGCACCACGATTTCCTTCGAGTCGGTGACGGTCAGCGTCTCGTCGAAATCGACGTAGTCGAACTTCTCGATCCGCAGCGAGTGCATGCCGAGATCCACGCGCAGGCCGGGCTCGAGCGGCAGCGTGCCGAGCAGCCGATCGTCGAGGTACACGCGAGCGCCCGGCACGCTGGCGGTGATCGTCAGCTTGGCCGTGAGCGGCAGCGCCGCGGCGAGGAACGCGCGCCCTGCCTCGACCGCGTCGGGAGTGACGAGCGGGGACTTCGAGTCGAGGTAGCGCTGGACGAGCTCTATCGCGCGCGCGTAGCGGCGCAGGTTCTTGGCACAGACCGCCTGGTTCCAGAGCAGCCGCGGGTCTCCGGACAGCCGGTAAGCGTTCTCGAACTTGAGCAGCGCACCCTGGTAGTCCCCGCTATCGAACAGGAGCCGCGCGGCGACGTAGTCGCGCTTCGCGTCGCCGATCAGCGACTCGGCCACCGGCTTCGGCGCGAACGCGTGCCGCGGCTCGGCCCGAGCCGTGGAGAGCGTGCTCGAGAGCAAGAGCGCCGTGAGCGAGAACCGCAGTCGCACCAGGTTCCCGCAGCAATACCACGCCCCTCGGGCTAAAGAGCCCTTACCTCGATCCGATCCCGATCGGCGGCCTGCTCGGCGGCCTCCAGGCTCGTCGCGCCGACGGCCTCGTCTCCGAGCTCCTCGCGGCGGATGCCGAGCAGCGCCAGGAGCCAGCGCGGCGGGTTCAGGCCGAGATCCGGCTCGCGCTCGAAGAGGCCGGCGAGCATCTTCGCGTAGCCGCGCGACAGCTCGAGCGTCGAGAGCCGGTCGAAGGCCTTGGCCTTGGGGCGGCTCGCGAGCGGCAGCAGCACCAGCGACACGAACAGCGCGTGGTAAACGAGCTTGAGCCGGAGCCTCGCCGCCCTGGGCGTGCGCGACAGAACATTCCTCAGAAAGTGCACGTTGAGCGGCACGTGGAACGACTCGTCGCGCGTCAAGATCGTGAGCATCTTGCGCGCCGCCGGCTGCTCGACGTTGCGGAGCGCCATGCGATACGTGGTGGAACCGATCGTCTCGAACATCAGGTTCGTGAGCACGATGGTTTCCATGCGCTTGGCGCGCCCGTAGAGCGCGTAGAACGAGCGCGTCACGCGCCCCATCGGCTCGACCTTGCCGCCGATTGCGCCGAGAAACTCGGTGAGCAGCTCGCGGTGCCAGCCCTCTTCGTCCCCGTACAGCCGCAGCACCTCCGACAGCTCCGGATCGAAGGCGGCGACGTCGGCGGCGAGGTCGTGCGCCTGGCGCAAGCCCGACTCTTCGGCGCGGAACGCGGCGTTGAAGAACTTGTGAGCCGCGCGCCGCTCCTCGTCGGTCTGCCAGGCGTCCCGCGTGGCGAGATCCAGGCGCTCTTCCGACTGGCGGACGCGCCGCCGCTCCAGCGTTTCGAGCCACCATCGGGTCGGCCGTTCGCGCACCGCGCGACGCTCGCTCACCGAGACAGGGCTTTTCATGCTTGCGTCTAGCCCCGGCGCTCGAGCGCCACGATGTAGAAGCCGCCGAACACGCGCAGCGGGGAGTCGCAGAGCAGCCGCTCGGCGGAGCCGAAGAGCCGGCGGCCGAGCGGGTTCCGCATCACGTGCGCGGTCGGCGTCGCGATCCGGACCCCGCGCGAAGCGACCAGGTGACAGCCCTCCGGCACGAGCTTCTTCACCTGCCGCGGCGAGTCGAAGCGCGTGTACACCTGCCCCTCGTGCGTGCCCTCGGCGACTCGCCCCGAGGGCCCGAAGCGCTTGACGAGGCCGCGCAGGCTGCACGGGTTGTAAAACTCGGCGATCACGTGGCCGCCCGGACGCGTGACGCGCGCCATCTCCGCCAGCGCCCGCTCGATTTCCGGGACGTGCGCCAGCACCTTGAAGCTGCAGGTCACGTCGAACGACTGATCGTCGAAGGGCAGCGACGTCGCCGATGCCTCGCGTACCTCGAGGCCGCGGCTGCGTGCGCGCTCGAGCATGCCGGGCGACAGGTCCACGCCGGTCGCGCTCTTGGCGAAGCCCGCGATGCGTCCCAGAACGAGACCCGTACCGCAGCCGACCTCGAGCACGTCCCGCCCGGCGCCGAAGCGGCGTACGAACTCCGACTCGAGCTCGTCGAGCAACTCGTGGTAGCCGCCCGGGTCGTTGTCTCCGCGCTGGTTTTCGTACCCAGTGGCGAACGCGTCGTAGTAGCGGCGGTTGGCGTCGTGGCTGCCGGAGGCGTCCATGAGAAGCCCCGCCTTTACCACGTCCCGGCCCGGGCGCGACCCTCGAGGTGCCCGCACTCGGTGCACAACCACAACGCCTCCACCCCCAGCTCGGCGAGCTTGGGACCGAGCTCGCCGTCGACCTTGCGCCCGTCGCTCGAGCCGCACGAGGTGCAGAGCCGTGGCCGCGCGCCCGACGCGGCGCGCTCGAGGTGGGCGCGGCTCTGGCGCACGCGCACGTGCTTGGCTTTCAGAGCTCGCTCGACCAAAACCTCGACGACCGCGCTGCCGAGCAAGAGCAAAAGTGCCACCACGCCGAGCGCGAAGAACGTCCGCCCCACTTGGAGCCCGCCCGTGCCCGCGTAGATCAACGCACCGGCGAGCACCGCGGCGATTGCCAGGTCGGCTCCGGCGCGGCTGCGGAAACGCGGGCCCCCAGACGGATCCGGAGCGTCGCGTCGCGCACGCTTCAGCGCACCCACGAGCAGTCCGAGCCGCCACGCCAGCGCGACGAGCGATACGGCTAGCGCCGCTTCGAGCGTCGGAAATTCGTCGGACACAACCACCGCGATACCAGGCCGCGGCTCCGAAATCGATCGCGGAATGACGCAGCTCGGCGTCTCGGGCTCGGCTTGCCGTGTGGGAGCGAGTGGCCTAGTGTGATTTGCCTTGGTCGCGCGCCCACGACGCCTGCTGATCGGCCTCGCTGAGTACGTCGACCTGCCGGATTGGCGGGTCTTGCGCCTGCGCGCCAAGGTCGATACCGGGGCCCGATCGAGCGCCTTGCACGTGGACAATCTGCGCGAGCTGCCGCGGGATCGGGTGCGGTTCGACGTGCGTCTGCACCGGCGGCATCCCGAGCGCACCGTCACGGTAGAAGCCAAGGTGACGCGGCGCACGCGCGTTCGCTCGACATCGGGTGTGTCCGAGCTCCGGATCTTCGTCGAGACCCGGATCCGGGTCGGCTCGACCACCTTCACGGCCGAGCTCGGGCTGGTCGATCGCCAGCGCATGATCTACCGGATGCTGCTCGGGCGCACCGCGCTCGGCGCGCGCTTCTACGTCGATCCGAGCCGGCGCTACTTGCTGGGCGGCGAGGCGGGCACGGCCGCCGTGAGCGCCCTGCGACGGAGCGCGCCGTGAGCCTGAAAATCGGCATCCTGTCGCGCCTGAGCCTCGGCTACAGCGTCGAGCGCCTGCGCGAAGCCTGCTATCGCCGCGGCCATCGCGTGCGCGTGCTCGACACGCTGCAGCTCTGTCCGGCGGTCGGGCAGGGCGTGCCCCTGCTTTACCGCAACAAGCCGCTGTCGCGCTTCGACGCCGTGATCGCGCGCATCGGCCCCTCGGTGAGCTCCTACGGCACGGCGGTCGTCGAACAGTTCGAGCACGCGGGCGTCGTGACGCTGCCGAGCGCGCGCGCGATCCGGGTCTGCCGCGACAAATTCCGCGCCCTGCAGGTGCTCAGCCGGCACGGCTTACCAGTGCCCGCGACCGTGCTCGTGCGCGAGCGCGCCGGAGTACGCGCTGCGATCGCCGCGGTCGGCGGCGTGCCGGTGATCTTGAAGCCGATCGAGGGCTCGCAAGGAACGGGCGTGATGCTGGCCGAGACGACGCGACTCGCCGAAGCCGTGGTCGAGACGCTGCTGCTCGCGCGGAGGGGCGTGCTCGTCCAGCACTTCGTGAAGGAGAGCCGCGGGCGCGATCTGCGCGTGGTGGTCGTGGGCGGCCGCGTCGTGGCCAGCATGCAGCGCCGCGCGGCCCCCGACGAGTTCCGGAGCAACGTGCACCGCGGCGGTCGGATCGAGAAGGCGCAGCTCATCCCCGAGCTCGTGAGCATCGCCGAGCGCGCGGCTTCCGTCCTTGGCGTCGACCTCGCCGGCGTCGATCTGATCGAGAGCCGGTCCGGCCCGCTCGTGCTGGAAGTGAACGCGTCGCCCGGGCTCGAGGGCATCGAACGCGCCACGGGGCAAGACGTGGCCTCCGCCGTGCTCGAGCACCTTGAAAACGTGGCCGGCGCGTCGCGCTCCGAGGTCGGGCTCGCCAAGGTTTTCCAATGAAGCCCTCCGACCACCCCGAGTTTTTCCGGCTGCCTCCGCCCGAGGGTCGCTCGCGCGAGAGCACGATCGTGCTCGATGGCGAGGGAAACTTCTGGCACGAGGGCGCGCGGGTCACGCACCCCGGCATGGCGAGAGCGTTCGCGAGCTGGGTCGGTCGCCACCCCGACGACGGCCGCTTCATCCTGAACAACGGCTACGACTGGACCTATTTCCACGTCGAGGACACGCCGTTCTTCGTGGAGCGGGTCTTCGAGGACCCCCGGGAGGTCGAGCTGTCGGACGGCACGCGCGAGCCCTTCGAGCCCGACCGGCTCGGCGTCGGGCGCTCGGGAGCCCTGTATTTGCCGGTAAAAGACGGGCAATACCGGGCTCGTTTCCGGCGCGAGCCGCAGCTCTCCCTGCTCGACCGGCTGGAAGAGGGGGCCGGCGGCACGATTTTCCTCAAACTCGGCGACTTACGTTGGGAGCTACCGCGCGCAAGCCCCGAAGCGTGATAGAAGGCCCCCCCAAATGCGAGTGCTGGTGGCCGACCGCCTGAGTGAGGAGAGCCTCGATGAGATGCGCGCGCTCGGCGCGGAGGTCGTTTACGAGCCCGACCTTCGGACGGACGCGCTCCCCGAGGCCTTGACCGACATCAACGTGCTGGTGGTGCGGGGCACCGAGGTCAGCGGCGACGCGGTGCGCGCTGGAAAATCCCTGAATCTCATCATCCGCGCCGGCGCCGGCTATAGCAACATCGACGTCGCCGCGGCCAGCGAGCGCGGCATCTACGTCGCCACCACGCCCGGCAAGAACGCCTCCGCCGTGGCCGAGCTCACGTTCACCTTGATCGGCAGCCTGGATCGGCGGGTTCCGGACGCAGTCGCCAGCTTGCGCGCCGGGAAGTGGGAAAAGCACGAGTTTGCTCGGGCCGTCGGGCTGTCGGGCCGCAAGATCGGCATCCTCGGGATGGGCCACGTCGGTCGGGCCGTGCTCAAGCTCTCGCAGGCCTACGGGCTCAGGCCCTACGCCTTCAGCCGCTCGCTCACGTCGAGCCGCGCTAGCGAGCTCGGCGTGGTGCGGGTCCAGAGCCCCGAAGACCTGGCTGCCCAGGTCGACATCTTCACGGTGCACCTCGAGCTGGCCGACCGGACGCGAGAGATCGTCAGCCGGCGCGTGCTCGAGGCGTTGCCAGATGGCGCGATCTTCGTGAACACGGCCCGCGCCGAGCTCGTGGACTACGCGGCGCTCGCCGAGCTCATCCCCAAGAAGCGCCTGCGCGTCGGCCTCGACGTGTTGCCGGACGAGCCGGGCGCCCGTAGCGCGAGCTACAGCCACGCGTTGCTGACGAACGGCCTCGTCTACGCCACGCCGCACATCGGCGCCTCGACGGACGAGGCTCAGACGGCGATCGCCACCGAGTGCGTGCGGATCCTGCGCAGCTTCGTGACCAAGGGCGAGGTCCCGAACGTCGTGAACATCAGCGCCACGTCCTGGTCGCGCTACCAGCTGGTGGTTCGGCACCTCGACAAGGTCGGGGCGCTCGCCAACGTGCTCGCGGTGCTGAAGCGGCACGGCATCAACATCCACGACCTGGACAGCACCGTGTTCGAGGGCGGGCGCGCCGCCTGCGTCAAGATCCGGCTCAGTCGCCGCCCGAGCGAGGATTGTCTGCAGGAAATCATGGCCTTCTCCGACGAGGTCCTGCACGTGGACCTGGTCACCCTGCCGAACCTGGCGTAGCCGGGTGCCTCGCAGGGTAACGGGCCGGTTCCGGGGCGTCAGCGAAGCGAATCCGCAGCGTTTGAGCCCGCTTGCGCGACCCCCTCTGCTTGGCTAGACTCCGCGCGTTCGAAAAACCGGGATTCCCCTCGCGGGCCCGCTCTTGTGGGTCCGTTTTTTTTTCTCTAATGAACGTCGCACACGAAAAACTGCATGGCCTCGACCGCGAGCAGGTGCTCGCTGCGGTCGCGCCCGTGCTCTCGGCGCATCAGCTGGATGCCGTCGAGCTCGTGTGGCGCACCGACCGCGGCGGTTGGGTGTTGGAGCTCACCCTCGAGCGGCCCGGTTCGAGGATCCCGGGTGAGGGCATCACGCTCGATCTGTGCTCCGACATCTCGCGCGAGGTGTCGGCGGCGCTCGACGCGAACGACGTGATCCCGGGGCGCTACCGGCTGGAGGTCGGCTCTCCCGGTGTGGAGCGCGCGCTCTACGGCAAGGGTGACTACGCGCGCTTCGCGGGACAACCCGCGCGGTTGAAGCTCTCGCAGCCGCACGCCGGTCAGTACGTCGTGTTCGGCTTGCTGCAGGGCGTCGACGAGGGCGGTCTGATCGCCCTCGAGCTCGACAACGGCGAGCGCATCGCTCTGGACCACGCCGCGATCGAAAGCGCGCGGCTGGTGTTCGAGTCTTCGGTCCGGCAGAGCCCGCGTGAAAGGCGCGGGGGAGCCGGCAAACCGGCTTCCGGGAGCAAATCCCGGAGGCCGCAACGTACGAGCAGGTGAGAAATGGCTCAAGCATCCGGTATGTCCGAAGGTCTCGGCATGATCGTCGATCAGGTCGCGCAGGAAAAAGGCATCGATCGCGCGGTGCTGATCGAGACGATGGAAGCCGCCATCCTGAAGGCAGCACAGGCAGCGTTCGGTCCCAATCGTGAGCTCGAAGCGCGCTTCAACACGGAATCGGGCAACATCGACCTGTTCCAGTACATGACCGTGGTCGAGGCGGTGGCGCAGCCCGAACGCGAGATCGCGCTCGACGTCGCCCAGCGCCACGGCCTCGACGCCGACGTGGGGGAGGACCTGGGCTTCCAGGTGTTCTGGCACCCGCGCGACGCGGAGCGCGCACGGCAGCAGGACAAGGAGTTCGGCTCGGTGCTGGACATGAAGCAGGCCCGCAGCGCGTTCGGTCGCATCGCGGCCCAGACGGCCAAGCAGGTGCTGCTGCAGCGGGTGCGCGACGCCGAGCGCGACATCATCTACAACGAGTACAAGGACCGTCAGGGCCAGCTGATCCGCGGCATCGTTCGCCGCTTCGAGAAGGGTCACAACCTGATCGTCGACCTCGGCAAGACCGAGGGCATCCTGCCGGCGCGCGAGCAGACGCCCCGCGAGACGTACCGCCCCGGCGACCGGATCGTGGCGTTCGTCAAGAACATCGACCGCGAGGCGCGCGGCCCGATGATCATCCTCAGCCGCCAGTCTCCCAACCTGGTCGAGAAATTGTTCGAGGCCGAGGTCCCCGAGATTTACGAGAGCATCGTCAAGATCGTGGGCGTCGCCCGCGAACCCGGCTCGCGCAGCAAGATCGCCGTCACCTCGCGCGACTCGGACGTCGATCCGGTCGGCGCTTGCGTGGGCATCAAGGGCTCGCGCGTCCAGGCCGTGGTGCAGGAGCTCCGCGGCGAGAAGATCGACATCGTGCCGTACGACAAGGATCCGGCGCGCTACATCATCAACGCCATCCAGCCCGCCGAGGTCAACCGCGTGATCGTCGACGAGGCGAACCACCGCATGGAGCTCGTGGTTCCGGACGAGAAGCTGAGCCTGGCCATCGGCCGCAAGGGCCAGAACGTCCGGCTCGCCTCGCAGCTCACCGGCTGGCGCCTCGACATCGTGAGCGAGAGCAAGTTCCGCCAGATGGAGGACGAGGCCATGACCCAGCTCGCCGAGATCGACGGCATGGAAGAGGAGCTGGCGAAGAACCTGTTCGGCCTCGGCTTCCGCGCCCTGGACGAGATCGCCGAGGCGGAGCTCGCCGAGCTCGCCAGCATCGAGGGCGTCGAAGACGAGAAGCGGGCCAAGGAGCTCCGGGCCGCGGCCGAGCGCGCGCTCGAGCGATTGCGCCAGGAGCGGATCCGCCGCGCAGTCGAGCAAGGCGGCGCTCTGAGCGATCGTGAAGCATTACTCTTGATTCCGGGCATGGGCACGCGCATGGCTCAGTCCCTGGAAGACTCGGGCTACCGCAGCGTCCGCGACGTCGCGCGCGAGGATCCGGATCGGCTCTCGATCAAGAGCGGTCTCGGTCACAAGAAGGCGCGTCAGGTGTGGCAAGGAGCCGTCGACTTCCAGAAGACGGTCGCGCGCGAAGTGCAGGAGGCGCGCGAGCGCATCGAGCAGCAGCGCGCAGAGCTCGAAGCCCAGGCGCAGGCAGACGTGGCCGCCGTTGCCGGTCACGATCACGGTCTCGCGGAAGGCGAGGAGGCGTAGTCGGAGTGAATCGAACCTGCATTGGCTGTCGGGCGGTCTCCGCCCCGGAAGGCTTGGTCCGGCTCGTGGCTGGGCCCGAGGGCGAGCTGTTGTTCGACCTCGCGGGTCGCGCTTTCGGACGCGGCGCGTGGCTGCATCCGGAGCCGAGCTGCCTCATGCAGGCGGCGCGCGGGGGCGCCGATCGGGCGTTCCGCCAGGCGTTCGGCATCGTGCCGTCGCAGTTTTTTCAGCTGTTTCGTGACGCGGCCGAGCGGCGAGCGCTCGGCCTGATCGGCGCGGCCCGGCGCGCCAAGAAGCTCGAGGCCGGCTCGAGCGCCGTGGCGGAGGCCATCGAGCGCGGCTTTGCCGAGCTCGTGATCGTGGCGACGGACGCGCGGGCCGCGGCGTCGCAAGCATTTCTGGAACCGTGGATTGCATCAGGGCGGGCGCAGGCGTTCGGCACCAAGGCAAGCTTCGGTGCCTGCCTGGGACGCACCGACACGGCGCTGCTCGCCGTGACGGAGCCGCGTTTCGCAAGCGAGATTCGAAAGGCGATCGAGTGGACGTCGTTGCCCGAGCCGAAAGCCCCTTCGGCGCGCGCCGCGCGGTCCATCTCATCGGAGGTTGGATGACGACCAAGCAGCGTGTCTATGAAGTGGCCCGCGACCTCGGGATGGACAACAGGGCGCTCGTTGCGCTGCTGCAGTCCGTCGGCGTGACGGAAGCCAAGAATCACATGAGCGCCATCGCGCCCGAACAGATCGAGCGTCTGAAGCGCCACCTCGAGAAGCAGAAGAGTCCCGCCGTCGTGGAAGAACGAATCCGACCCACAGTGGTCAAGCGCCGCTCCGTGAACAAGCCCGAGACCGCGTCGTCTCCGGCGCAGCCGCGGGTCAGTGCTCCGCCCGAGCCCGTGTTCCCGAGCGAGCCGCCGCGCTCCGTGTCGCGCCCCGCGCCGGTCTCCGCGCCCGTGCCGAGCGCTCCGCCGAGCTCCGCGGTCTCGGCTCCGCCGCCGCCCGTGGTCGCTCCGCCCCCGTCGCAGGTGGCTGCGGCCCCGCCGCCCCCTCCGTCGGTCGAGCCGGAAGCTCTGCCGGTCGCGGCCGCGCCGTCACGCCCCGCCGCCGTCGAAGAGCCGGCGGTCAGCGCGCGGCCCGCGCCCCCGCCGCCCGCGCTCGAAGAGCGAACAGAGGTGGCTGCACCGCCGCCGCCCGCGCCCGAACCGCCGCCCGCGCCCGCGCCCGCGCCGGCGGTCGAGCAGCCCGCCGCCGCAGTGCCGCCGCCCGCGCCCGCTCCTCTTCCGTCTCCGGTGGCAGCTCCGCCGGCGGCGGCTGCCGCAGCGGCCCCCGCCGCCGAACCGCCGAAGCGTCCTTCGTCGCCGCCGCGCACCGGCATCGACGTGTGGGAAGGCCGCCCCGGCGTGCCCATGCCGCAGGTCCAGCGCAGCCCGACCCCGCGCCGCGTTCAGTACGATCCCAAGGCTGGCGCCATGCGCGGTCGCCCCGGTCAGCAGCCGCTCGGCGGCCCGATGGGCGGTCGCATGGGTCAGCACCGCGGCCCGATGCGCCCCGGACAACGCGGTCCGCACGGGATGATTTCTCGAGCGCCGCGCCTACCCGGCGGTCCGCCGACCACGCAGGAACGCTCCGCGCACAAGAAGAAGGTGCGCATCGAGGAGTCGGTCAACCTCCAGACGCTGTCCGCCAAGATCGGCGTGAAGGCGACCGAGGTGCTGATGAAGCTGATGCGCCTCGGCATGACCGGCGTGAACATCAACAGCACGCTCGACGCCGACACGGCCAAGATCGTCGCCAACGAGTTCGGCTGGGAGGTCGAAGACGTGGCGGTGAGCGAAGCCGACGCGCTCGTCGCCGCCCAGGGCGGGGTCGAAGCAGAGGCTACTACCGAGGGCGCGCTCGCGCGTCCGCCGGTCGTGACCGTCATGGGTCACGTCGATCACGGCAAGACCAGCCTGCTCGATCAAATCCGCAAGGCCAACGTGGTTGCGGGCGAGGCCGGCGGCATCACCCAGCACATCGGCGCCTACTCGGTGGAGACGCCGCACGGCCCGATTACCTTCCTCGATACGCCCGGCCACGAAGCGTTCACGGCCATGCGCGCCCGCGGCGCTCAGGCGACGGACATCGTGATCCTGGTGGTGGCGGCGGACGACGGCGTGATGCCGCAGACCAAGGAAGCGCTGAACCACGCCAAGAGTGCGAACGTGCCGATCGTCGTCGCGGTCAACAAGATCGACAAGCAGGGCGCCGAGCCCGATCGCGTCAAGCGCCAGCTCGCCGAGCTCGGCCTGAACCCGGAAGAGTGGGGCGGTGACACGCTGTACTCGAACGTGTCGGCGCACACCCGCGAAGGCATCGATCAGCTGCTCGAGCAGGTCGTGCTGCAGGCCGAGGTGCTCGAGCTCACCGCGAACCCGAGCAAGCCCGCGACCGGCATCGTGATCGAAGCGGAGCTCGACCGCGGTCGCGGTCCGGTCGCGACGATCCTGGTGACGGATGGCACGCTCAACCGCGGCGACGTGATCCTGGCCGGCGCCGGCTGGGGCAAGGTCCGCGCCATGACCGACTCGCACGGCCGCCAGGTCGCGACGGCAGGGCCGGCCACGCCGGTGGTCGTGATCGGCCTGAACGACGTGCCCAGCGCCGGCGATCCGGTGCACGTGATCAAGGATCCGAAGAAGGCGCAGGAGCTCGCCGAAGGCCGCAAGACCAAGGAAAAGCGCGCGCTCGGCCCGTCCACGGGCGCTCGCGCGATGACGCTCGAGGACCTCGCCAAGGCACTGGCCGAGAACGAGCAGCTCGAGTTGAAGCTGATCATCAAGGCGGACGTGCAGGGCTCGGTCGAGGCCGTCAGCGATGCGCTTATCCGGCTCACGACCGAGAAGGTGAAGGTCAGCGTGGTCCACGAAGCCGCCGGTGCCATCACCGAGGGCGACGTGAACCTGGCCGTCGCGGCCGGCGCGATCATCATTGGCTTCAACGTGCGCCCCGCCGGCAAGGCCGCCGCTCTCGCTCAGAAAGAGAACATCCAGATCCGCCAGTACAACATCATCTACAACGTGGTGGATGAGGTGAAGGCGGCGATGGAAGGCCTGCTCGCGCCGACCCTGGTCGAGAAGGTGATCGGCCGCGCGGAGATCCGCCAGATCTTCCGCGTCAGCAAGTCCGGCAACGTCGCGGGCTGCATGGTCACCGAAGGCGT
This sequence comes from Polyangiaceae bacterium, assembly GCA_025937835.1. Classification (GTDB taxonomy): domain Bacteria; phylum Myxococcota_A; class Polyangia; order Polyangiales; family Polyangiaceae; genus PMG-095. Next base: position 6,067 of record JAICQO010000035.1, on the reverse strand, counting down.
CGTGCGGCGTAACGCCAGCATCCGCATCGTCCGCGACAGCGCGGTGATCTGGACCGGCAAGCTCGCAACCCTGAAGCGCTTCAAGGACGACGCCCGCGAGGTCAAGGAAGGTTTCGACTGCGGTATGGCATTCGAGAACTACCAGGACGTGAAAGAGGGCGACATCGTCGAGGCCTTCGAGCTCGAAGAGGTTCGCCAGACGCTCTGACCTCGGGTCGGGCTCTCGCTAAAAGCGCATGTTCGTGGGTGTCACCCGCATCGTGCTGTCCATCCCGGGAGCCCGCTCGCTGAAAGACCGACGCCGCGTCGTGCACGCGTTCCGTGATCGCGTGCGCGCGCGGCTCAGCGCCTCCATCACCGAGATCGGCGATCTCGAGCGCTACCAGGTAGCGGCTCTGGGGGTCGCCGTGGTCGCGCGGGATTCCGCGCACTGCGAGGAGCTCACCTCGCTCGTCCGCCACGCCGCCGAGGGGCTGCGGGAAGCGCTCGTCTCGGACGTCGCGACCGAGATCGTTTCGTTCGGCGAGGGCGGCTCGGGGATCCGCGGCGGCATAGAGGACGCGCTCGGTCGCCCTGGCTCGGAGGACTCTTTCGAATGAGCCGGGAGCGCAACAACGACGGACGTCGCGGCCTGCGCCTGGCCGAGCTCGTCCGCGAGAGGCTGGCTGGCGTGGTGCGGCGCGAGCTCGACGATCCGCGGCTGTCGCTGCTGGTCGTGACGCGCGTCAAGGTGTCGGAAGATCTGTCTTACATCGACGTCGGCGCGCGCTTCCTCGGGGTGGACGACGCGCGCGAGCGCAGCGCGCTGCTCAAGCGCCTGGGCCGCGCCGCCCACCGGCTGCGCCGCGCCATCGGCACCGAGCTCGAGCTCCGGAAGACGCCGGAGCTCCGCTTTCACCACGACGAGGGCCAGGATGCGGCCCTGCGTGTGGACGAGCTGCTCCAAGAGATCGCCAAAGAAACCAAGTGAATCTCGCGTGGGAAGCAGCGCGGGGACGGCTCGGCCGAACAGCTCGGCAAGCCGCCCCCGAAGATCCGCTCAGCGCTTGATCACGAACTGCACGCGGTTGTTCTTGGCGCGGCCGGCCTCGGTCGTGTTGGGCGCGGCTGGCTTGGTGTCGCCGTAGCCCCGCACGGTGAGCCGCGTCGCGTCGACGCCGAGCCGCGTGATCATGTCGGCGACCGCCTGGGCGCGGTTGGCGCTCAGCGTCTGATTGCCGAGCGGTGAGCCCGCGTTGTCGGTGTGGCCCTGCACCTCGATCGAGCCGAGATCAGGGCGGTTCTTGAGGAAGTCCGCGACCTCCTCGACGATCGCCATCGACTCGGGCGCGATCTGCGCGGCACCCGTCTGGAACAAGATCGGCCGTTTCAGGGTGATGTTCGTGCCTTGCAGGGCGACGTTCGGGCGCGCGGGGCGCCGGTTCAGGGGAATGCGGCTCTGCAGCTCCTCGAACTCCTTCACCGTCAGCTCCGTCGCCGTCGGCAGGTAACCGGGGCCCTCGATCGTGAGCTTGACCGAACCGGGGCTGATGTTCTCGAAGCGGAACACGCCGGAAGCGTCGCCTTCGAGCACGAGCTCACGTCCCAGCCGATCGGTGATCTTCACACGTGCGCCCCCGACCGCGGCCTGCGTCTCGGCGTCGACCATGGTGGCGATCAGCGTGCCGACCCGAGGCAGCTTGTCGAGCTCGCACTGGAGCTGGATCTGCTTCGGTCCGTTGCTCGGCTTGGGCTCGGGAACGAGGGGATCGGGCATGCCCGGGATCGGGCTTTCGTGCGGCGGCGCGGCAGGCTCTGGGGGCGCCGCGGGCGCGGCCCGCCCGACCGTGACGGCGCAGTTTCCGTCCTTGTAGTTCTTGGCCGAGATCGAGAACGAGTACGGACCGGGGGGCAGCGGCGTCGTGACGAACACGCCCGCGTCGTCGCTGACCATACCGGTCAGACGCACGCCCTCGTACTTGATGATGGCGCCCGGGATCGGTGTGAGCGAGCCCTTCTCGACCACCACGCCCTGCACGACCTGATCGCGCGGCGGCGGGGCCGGCGCACGCTCGACGATCACCTTGGGCGGAGGCGGCGGCTCCGTATCGACGGAGTAGCCGATCCCGAGCCAGAAGCTCCAGGGCAGCTCCGGCTTCACCTCGTCCACGAACAGGCTGGTCGCGCCGGTGCCGATGTCGAAGGCGCCGAGCAGGTTCAACCCGCGTTGTTCCCAGGGGAAGACGTTGACGCCGAGGCTCAGCCGCGACGGCGCGACCGAGAACTGCGAGACCTCGCCCAGGCATTCCTCGCCGCGATCGGCCGAGGACTCGATGTCGCACACGTAGGCCTGCCGGTTCACGGGCACGTCGATCGACCACTGCAAGAACGGCCGCGCGATCGGGTGCACGTACTCGGCGCTGAACCCGACCTCGAAGAAGTCGACGCGGTTGATGCCGAGCCCGAAGCGCTCGAGGCGCGTGATGCTGTCGCCGCGCCCCTGCGGAGGCTCGGTGTTCTCCAGCTCTTCCACGAGCTTCGCGCTGCGATCGACCTTGTACCCGAGCTTCATGCTCGCGCGGAGCGGCACGCGGTCGTCCTGCTTCTCGCGGTTGGTGCCGTCGAAGGTGAGCAGGCCGCGGAACGCGAACCCCGTCCCTGCGCCGTCCAGGCCGACACCGCCGGTGCCGTTCAAGAACATCAGCTCGGCCTCACCGCCGAAGAACAGGACGTTGTTCTCTTCCCACGGGTTGAAGGCTTTCAAGCCGATGTTCGTGTCGCCGAGCACCTGCAACAGCTTCGGCCGCGAACGCGAGTTGGAGGAGGCGTGGTTGTGGATCCCCGCGAACACCTCGAGGAACGGGAACAGCGTCGCGGACAACCCGAGGTGCGCCGAGACGTGGTTGAGCTCGTCTTCCTCGTTGGGCTCCTCGTCCTCGTACGCGGGACAAGGGCTGTCCGTGTTGCAGAGGAAGCCGGTGCCGCTGTAGAAGCCCGTGTTGAGCGACAGCCGGAACGTGCCGGGGAGGCCCGACGTGGCTTGCGGCACGTAGAGGATGCCGGTCGAGCCGCTGAGCGAGTTCTGCACGCGAAGCGAGGCGCGGCGCGACGAACGATCGTTCGCGGTCGCGTCGAACTCCACGGCCTCCTCGCTGCGCGTCGGCTCGGACTCTTCCGTCGCGTCCGCTACGGGTGCCGGGCCACCGGGGGGAGGGGGAGGTGCCAGCGGCGCTGGCGCGGCCTCACCTTCAGCCGGTGCTGTCTCTGACGGCGGCGCCGGGGGAGGCGCAGGAGGCGCATCCAGCGGCGGAACCGAAGGAGGCGGATCCGCCCCCTGAGCGAACAACACCCGCGCAAAAGAAACCGATCCGAGCCACACGACCCAAGCCAGACCAACCCTGTTCATCCAGTTCCTCTTCCGATGCTTGCCCCGCGGCACCCGCCGCAGCTCGACGCCCCCCGTTCTTTAGCATTGTTTCGCCCCTCACCGGAACCGCGCGATCGGCGCCGGCCGACCGAACCCCCGGTCCCCGCGGTTTCGGGCTGGTCCACCGCGGGCGTCATCCCTGCGGGAGGCGCTTCGGATCACGAGAAAATGGGGTTAGGCTCCGGAGCGTGTCCGAGCCCCTGATCGCGGTCGAGGCGCTCCACAAGGTCTTTCGCCAAGGCTTCTTCATGCGCCGCGTGACGGCCGTGAAGGGCGTGTCGTTCGAGGTCGGGCGAGGGGACATCTTCGGCTTCCTCGGGCCCAACGGAGCCGGCAAGACCACGACCATCAAGATGCTGACGGGCCTGATCCGCCCGACCGCGGGCCGCGCGCGGCTCTTCGGCCAGGAGGTCACGAACCCCCGCGCCCGCGCGCGGCTCGGCTTTTTGCCGGAGAACCCGTACGTCTACCCGTACCTCACGCCGACCGAGTTCGTGGAGCTGTGCGCGCGCCTTTCGGGGATGTCGGCGGGGGCGGCCCGCGACCGCACCCGCACCGTCCTCGCTCAGCTCGGTATCGCCTACGCCGCCGATCGCCCGGTGCGCCGCCTGTCGAAGGGCATGCTGCAGCGCACTGGCCTCGCCGCGGCGCTGGTCGCCGATCCGGAGCTTTTGATCCTCGACGAGCCGATGAGCGGTCTCGATCCCGTCGGCCGCAAAGAGGTGCGCGACCTGATCGTCGACGAACGCAAGGGCGGGCGTACGATCTTCTTCTCCACGCACATCCTGAACGACGTCGAGACCCTGTGCGACCGGGTCAGCATCTTGCGCCGCGGCGAGGTCGTGGTCTCGGGGCGTCTCACCGAGCTCTTGAAGCGCGAGGTGCGCCGCACCGACATCACCCTCAAGGGTGCTAGCTCCGAGTGCCTCGAGCGCCTGTCCAGAGCCGGCCACAGCGTGCGCGCCCTCGGCGAGCACGTCGTGATCGAGATCGAGGGCAGCGCCAAGGTGCCCGACGCGCTGCGGCTCGCCCTCGAGTGCGGCGCCGACGTGACCGAGGTCCTGCCTCGACACGAGACGCTGGAAGAGCTGTTCGTCCGCGAAGCCATCGACGAAGGCCAGCGCTCGGATCCGCCGCCGCAGTAGTCAATTCATGGGGGCGCGGCACCCCCGCCCAACAGATAAACGCGGACCTCTGAAAGAAGGCAGGCCGGAGCGGCGTTGCCCGTATCAGATGGCGTTGGGTCGCTTCGTCGCAGACGGAGAGCGGAACCGTTCTAGCCACAGCAAAACACCATGGCCCGTTTCCTCGCTCAGCTCCCGCGTCGCTCGTTTCTGCTCCTGATGTTGTTCGGCTCAGTGCTCATCACGTTGTCGAGCCTGTCGTACTTCGACTTCGGAGCGCGACCATTCTTCATGATCGAGAAGATGCCGCTGCGGTTCGAGGCGCTGTGGCTCGCCTCGCTGCGCATCCACGTCGCGACGGCGATCGTGACCTTCCCGCTGTGCCTGGTGCTGATGACACGCTGGATCCAGCGCCGCCCGGCCCTGCATCGCTCGCTCGGCCGCTTCACGGGCTATGCCGTGCTCGCGCTGCTGGTTCCTTCCGGCGTGGTGCTCGCCTTCGACGCCAAGGGCGGCGCGTTCGTCAGCGTCGGATTCTTGCTGACGGGCGCGATCGTCGCGGCCGCGCTGGTGCTCGGCATCGGGGCCGCGCGCCGTCGTGATTTCGTGGCCCACCGCCGCGCCATGAACCACGTCGTGGCCCAGATGAGCGTCGCCGTCACTTCGCGGGCGATGATCCTGGGCCTCGATCGGCTCGGGTTCGAGCCCGAGCTCGCCTATGTCGTCTCTCTCTGGGTCCCCGTGCTCCTCAGCGCGCTCGTGGCCGAGCTCGCCTCTGGTTCCGTGTCTCTCAAAAGGATTGGAAATGAAATCTCTCCGTTCACTGTCCTGGCTCGCGATCGTGCTCCCGTTCGTTCCGTCCCTCGCGCAGGCCGATGAAACCATCGTCGACTGGACCCGCAACCGCGTCCAAGAGGGCCTCGTCAAGCCGCTCTCCAAGCTCGAGCGCTCGAGCTTCTCGCGGGGTCGCCCCGAGCCGCACGAGCGCCGCGTGCGCGTCCTGCAGATGATGCCCTCGCGCGACAAGAAAGACCGCGCCTTCATGGCCTACGCGATCGACGTCCGCTACGGCAACGAATGGCAGCAGAACGACCTCGTCGGCTGCGCCTACCGCGGCAGCGGCAACCTGTACGTCAAGCTCGGTGACGAGTACCGCCCCGCCGGCTTCTTGCTCGGCAAAGACGCCGAGCCCGTGCCGGACGCCTGCGTCCCGGCCGCGCCGCCCAGCGCCTAGCTCAGTGACGACGGATCATCATTTTCGACGACGCGCGATCACGGTGCGCAGCGTCGCGAGGTCCGCGCGGCCGAGCTCCCGCGATGCGAGCAGCACCACCAAGTACGCGAGCACCACCACCACCGCGCCGCCGACCGTCGCCACCGGGCCCGCGGTCGGCAAAAAGCGCCCGACCGCGATCGCCGCGAGCGCCGCCAAGAGCACGCGCACGAGCGTCAGCGGCGCCGCCACTGCGCCGGCGGTCCGGTAAACCAGAATCGCCGCGCCAGCCGTGGCCACCGCGATCGCCGTCGAGGTGGCCAT
>JAICQO010000098.1 GCA_025937835.1 Polyangiaceae bacterium | reverse complement strand
CCCTTGCCGCTGAACCAGGCCCAGACGGTGTAGAGGTCTTGCTCGGGGATGCACTCCGGCAAGGTGATGTCTTCGAGCAGCGGGAGCAGCGCTGGATTGGTCTCGATCTGGCCGTTGCGGCGGCGCCAGACGAATTGCTCGTCGCCCGTGAACAGCAGATTCGCTCGCTCGGCGCTGGGGCCGTGTTGCACGCTGTGCAAGAAGTCGCGGAACAATAGCGGCCGGACCGCGAACATCTCGGCCTTGGAACCCGCGAGGAAGTTCGGGTGCTGGTGCGTGCGCGAGTACTTGAAGCGAAGCTCGATCGGACCGAGGCGCTTCTCGAGGCCTTCGGGGGTCCAGGCCTTGACGGCGTGCCAATCGCGGATCACGCCGCGCAACACCAGCGGCTCACCGAGCGGGACGATGCGCGATCGAAAGTCCTTCGGGCAGATGCCTTCGACGATGGGCACTCGTCGAGAGGAATCGAGGTGCATGCGGTTTGCGGTAACCCGGTGAACGCGGCCGAGCAAGCGCCGTGATAGCGTGTCTCGGATGCGTTCGCGGACGACGAACTGGTGCCGCGTTCTATTAATTGGGACTGCGATGGGATGCGCTTCGCCGCGCTCCGCGACGCACGCGAGCGCGGACGTCGTGAAGAGCGCAACGCCATCTCCTCAAACGCTCCTGGTTGAGTCGCGGCCTCGCACTGTCGATGTGTGGGAACATCACTTTGGCCAGGCGCTGGGGATCGACGCTCCATTCGAGCGGATCGAGCTGCTCGTCTCGGACAGCACCCCGCATCCCCGCCTGCGCTTACTCCTCATACGGCGCCCGGCCGGCGGCGGCGGACCCGGAGCGCGGCTCGAGCTCACCGAGGGCGAGCTGTGTTTCGAGCGCTCGAACGGTCCGCCCGCGACGTTCCACGTGCAGGCCGAGACTCCGGCCGGTCCACTCGACTGGCGCTTCGAGTGGCCAGCGCCGACCGAGACGGCGCCTGAGCCTGCACAGCCACGACGCACGTTACTAATGATGATCGGGCTTTACGCGGAGCCTTCGAAGCCGATTGCGGTCGGCCCGGCCGATCGGTAGCGTGGCCGGTTCGGAGGTCCGCGTGCTTGGCGTTTTCATCGGTGTCCCGATTGCTGCTCTGATTTGGTTCTTCCTGCGCTACGGCGTGGGAGGCTTCTACGTGATTAGCCCCAACGAGCGGGCGGTGTTGACGACGTTCGGGCGCGCGCAGCGGCTCGGGCAAGCCACCACGCTCGAAGATCCGGTGGCGCAGGCGCTCGAGTACGAGGAGCGCGAGCGTTACGCATACCCCCAGGTGCGGGTGGTGGGGCCGGGCTTCTACTGGAAGCTGCCGTGGCAGAGCGTTTACAAGGTGTCGGTCGCGACGCAGACGGTGTCGATCGCGCTCGACCCGGAGGTGCCGAGCGCGAACCACAACGGCATGATGCTCGAAGCGGTCACTAAGGACCAGCTCAACATCGGGCTCACGGGGCAGCTGCGCTTCACGGTCTCGGAGCGCAACCTGTACGCGTACCTGTTCGGCGTGAAGAACCCGGTGGCGCACGTGATGGGCTACTTCATCTCGATCCTGCGCGACCGGATCGCCAACTTCGAGGCTCCGAACCAGCCCGCGGTGGCGCTGAAAGAGGGCGAAAAGCCGGACATGATCGCGGCGCAGGCGATCTCCATCAACGACCTGCGCAAGCACCTCCGGAACCTGAACGAGCGCATGAACGTGGAGTGCGCTTCGGCTGCGGCGCGCTACGGAATCGCCCTCGACGCGGCGCTGATCACCGGCATCGACTCGCCCTCCGACGTGGAGTCCGCGCTGGCGGCGATCAACACGGCGCACAACTCGGTGTCGAGCGAGGTGAGCCTCGCGCAGGCCTCCGCCGATCAAAAGATCGTGCAGTCGAAGCGCGCGGTCGAGATCGAGACGCTGAACGCGCAGGCCGAGGTCGAGCCGCTGACGGCGCTCGCCGAGCAGCTCTGGGCGCTCAATCAGACCGGCAACGGCGTGGTGGCGGCCTACGTGCGCAACGCCAAGCTCGCGCTGTTTCGAAAAGCCCGGCAGGTGGTCATGGCGCGGGAGGGCGTGTGATGGAAGAGCTCATCGCAACCATCTTCTTCTCGGTGCCGGCGTTCTTCATCGGCGTGCCGGTCCTGCTCTGGCTGGCGCGGGTATTTTGCTTCTACGTGATCGTCGTCGAGCGGCAGGCCGTGGTGTTCGAGCTGTTCGGCAAGGTGCGCGGCGTGATCACGCAGCCGGGGTTGCACTCGCCGTGGGCGTACATGGGACCGTTCGCGATGTTGGTGCCGCTGTTCGGCAAGCGCCGCTTCGTCGATTTGCGGCTCGCTCAGACCTACCTGCGCAGCCAACCCGTGAACTCCGAAGAAGGCGCGCCGATGGGCATCGGCGTCTGGTACGAGATGCAAGTCAGCGATCCGCTGGCGTACGTGTACAAGAACGTGGACCCGCAGGGCTCGCTGCTCGCGAACGTCTCGAACGCGACGGTGCGTTGCCTCAGCAACATGAAGCTCGAGCGGATGCTGGAAGACCGGCACTCGATGAGCCGCACCGTGCGCGGCGAGGTGTCGCCGCAGTCGCAAGAGTGGGGCTACGTGCTCGGCAGCGTTTACGTTCGCAAAGTGCACTTCCGAGATCCGGGGATGGTCCGGCAGATCGAGCAGAAGGTCGTGAACCGGCTACGCCAGGTAACGGGCGCGATTCAGCAGGACGGCAACAACCGCGTGAGCGTGATCCATTCGACCGCCGAGCGCGAGGCAGCCATCGAGTTCGCCCGCGCGGCCGCCACGCGCCCGCGCATCGTCGGCGAGGCGATCGCGCGCATCGCCAAGTACCCCGAAATCTGCAACGCGCTGTTCGAGCTGCTCGAGACCCAACAATTGGTCTCTTCCGAGCCGCTGTCGGTGACGTTCATCCCGAAGAACGCCCAGATCTTGGGAGAGCTGATGGCGGCGAACCCGAGGGCGCGTTGAAGACGCGGTAGACGCGGCCGCGATACGCGGCGTGGGCACTGCCGATGGCCGGCGCCCACGCCGCGAGAGCGTCTTGATGAGCGAGCCGTCGTCGATGACGGCGGCGCCGGTCAGGCGCGCTCGTTCAACCAGCGCACGATGTCCGCCATCGGCACTTCCTTGCCCAGATCGCTCAGCAGATCGTGGACGTAGCCGTCGTAGAGCTTCAGCGTCTTGTCCTTCGAGCCCGCGTGGTCGTAGAAGAACTGGCTGCCTTCGGGCTTCGTGACCTTGTCGGCACTGCCGTGCAAGATCAACACGGGCAAGCGGATCTGCGAGAACTCGCGCTCGAGCCGGTCGTCAGCCCGGGCCAGCTCGGCGACGGTGCGCGTCGGCTGGACCTCGTGCATCACCTGCGGGTCGTTGTTCATCGTTTCGATGACCTTCGGGTCTCGAGAAAACTCCGGGATTGGCAGCTTCAGAACGTGGGCGTGCGGCGCCACGTGACTGAGCCCCTTGAGCACGGCCAGCGCGAAGTCCGGCGCGTAGACCTTGAAGGCGAAGCTCTCGCAGATGAGCCCGTCGATCTTCGCCTGTTGGTCCAGGCAGTACGTGCAAGAGATCACGCCGCCCGCGCTGTGGCCGAGCAAGAACACTTTTTTGCCGGGCTCGCGCGATTTGGCTAGCTCGATGAAGGTCGCGAGGTCGTCCACGTAGTCCGACGCCTTGTCGATCCAGTAGCGTTCGCCGTCGGACTTGCCGCGGCCGCGGTGGTCGAGCGCGTAGACTGCGTAGCCGGCCAACACCAGCTGCTCCGCGACCCAACCGTAGTAGCCGCTGTGCGAGTTGAAGCCGTGCGCGATCACGACCACCGCGCGCGGCGATTTGCCTTCCGGATGCCACGAGCTGCCGTAGAGGTTGAGGCCGCCCACGCCCTTGAAGCTTGCGTCTTTCATGTTCGTCACTCCTTGATGAAGGCCAACAGGTCCGCGTTGAAGCGCTCGCGCTGCGTCGCCGGGAGCGCATGGTCACCGCCGGCGTACTCCTTGAGCCGAGAGCCCTTCACGAGCTTGCTTGCGGCACGTGCCGAGGCGCCGATCGGCACGATCTGGTCGTCGTCGCCGTGGATGAACAGCGTGGGGATCCCGAACTTTTTCAGGTCTTCGGTGAAGTCGGTCTCGGAGAATGCCTTGATGCAATCGAGCGCCGGCTTCAGACCCGCCTGCATGCTCTGCAGCCAGAACTGGTCGAGCAGGCCCTGTGGAACCTGCGAACCAGGCCGGTTCTTGCCGTGAAAGGGCAGCGCGAGGTCCTGGTAGAACTGCGAGCGGTTGCCCGCGGTTCCTGCGCGGATCTCGTCGAACACCGAGAGCGGGAGGCCTTCGGGGTTTTTCTCGGTCTTCAACATCAGCGGTGGCACGGCGCCGACGAGCACCGCCTTCGAGACTGCTCGTGAGCCGTGACGGCCGAGATAGCGCGTGACCTCGCCGCCGCCCGTCGAGTGCCCGACCAGGATCGCGTCCTTGAGCTCGAGCTTGTCGATCAGCGTCGCGAGATCGTCCGCGTACGTGTTCATTTCGTTGCCGTCCCAGGTTTGCGTGGAGCGACCGTGGCCGCGCCGGTCGTGGGCGATCGCGCGAAACCCGTTGGACGCAAAGAACACGAGCTGCTCGTCCCAGGCGTCCGAGCTCAGCGGCCAGCCGTGACTGAACACAATGGGGCGGCCGCGGCCCCAGTCCTTGTAGAAGATCGAAGCGCCGTCCTTGGTGGTGATCGTGGGCATGGCCCGTCCTTTCTGGCTCCGACGAGGGAGCGAGCGCTCGCCAGTGCAGGGTCTGTGCCGCCCGAAAACCCGCGCATTGCGCCGCGATCGAAGGAGCCGCGTGACCAGGCGTCGTCACGCCTGACCAGGCGACGGCGCGTCAGGCGAGCGGGAGCGAGAACTGAAACGTCGCTCCGTGAACCGGGTTCGGGGTCGCCCAGATCCGTCCGCCGTGTCGCTCGACGATCGAGCGCACGATCGACAGACCCATGCCGAGACCGCCGGGCTTCGTCGTGTAGAACGCCGAAAACAGCCGCTGCACGTCGTCGGGAGCGATGCCCACGCCGGCATCCTCGACGGCGAGCGTGACCCACGTGCGTCCGTCGAGCAGCGCGCTCGACGAGCGAACCACGACTCGCCGCCGCTCGACATCGAGATCGCGCGCTGCTTCGCCCGCGTTCAGCAACAGATTCAAGAGCACCTGCTGGAGCTCGACCGGGTCGCCCATCACCTGTAGCCTCGAGAGCTCGAGCGCGGTGTCCACGGTGATGCCCTGGCGCTGAAGCTCGGGCCGGACCAGGGACAGCGCGCCGCCGAGCACGGCCTCGAGTGCGCACGGGGCGTAGGCAAGCGTCGAACGCGACAACAGCGCGCGTATCCGCGAGAGAACCTGTCCGGCCCGCGCGCCGTCGCTCACGATCGCCTGCAGCGATTCGCGGACCTTCTCGAGCTCACACGGCTCCGCCGCCAGCCAGTTCAGACAGGCGCTCGCGTCCGCCACCATGGCGGCGAGCGGTTGATTCACTTCGTGTGCGATCGAAGCCGCGAGCTCGCCGAGCGTGGTCACGCGCGTGACGTGCGAGAGCTCGGCCTGGGCTGCCTCGAGCGCCTCCTCCGAGCGGCGGCGCTCGATCACGACGCTCGCGAGGTGCGTGAACTGCTCGATCAACGCGAGCTGCGCTGGTGTCGGGTCGCCTGGCTCCGCCTGGTAGATGGCGAAGGTGCCGAGCACCCGCTGCTCCGCCGACACGATCGGCGTGGACCAGCACGAGCGAAGGCCGTGACTCCGGGCGTGTCTATTCCAGCCGCTCTCGTCCCAGCGCGCGTCGCGCTCGATATCGGCCGAGATGACCTGCGACTTGGAGCTCACGGCGAGCCCGCAGGGTCCGCCCTTCTGCTCGAGCGCGCGGTCGTGAAACCATCGATTGAAGCCCTCCGGCAAGCTCGGCGCGGCGCCGAGCCGAAAGCGCCGGCCGCTAGCGTCGAGCAACACCACCGCACAGAAGCAGGGGCTCGCGTTCTCCTCGACCAGTCGGCAGAGCCTGTCGAGCACGTCCGACAGCGAAGAGCCGCGGGCCAGCATCTCGAGCAGGCGCTTTTCGCCAGCAAGCAGCGCTTCGGCGCGCTTGCGATCGTCGATGTCCGTGACCTGGCCGTACCACTTCACGAGCTCCCCGTGGGCGTCGCAGAGCGGGATCGCGCGGAACAAGAACCAGCGGTAGCTCCCGTCCTGGGCTCGCAAGCGTGATTCGGTTTCGCCGGGCTCGCGGGCGGCGAGCAGCGAGCGCCAGTAGGCGCTGAGCGGCGGCAGATCGTCGGGGTGAACCGCTGCTTCCCAGCCGGTGCCGCAAGCCTGTTCGAGGCTGAGGCCCGTGTACTCGCACCAGCGTTGGTTCAAGAAGTCGAGGTCGCCGTCGGGCCGCGCGCTCCAAACCAGGCCCGGGATGGTATCGATGGCGAGCCGCAGCTCGTCTCGAACGGCGGCCGCGCGTTGCAGCTCGGCGTCCCGCATTGAACGCGTGACGTCGCGGTAAACCCAGAGGTGACCGCGCTCGACGGCGTCGACCGCGATCGGTACGTAGTCGCGCTCGAGCACGCGTCCGTCGCGCATCACGACCCGGTCTCCGGCGACGGCCGCGCGCCCGGCGAGCACCTGCTCGATGCGCGCGATGAATCCGTCGAGGTCGTCGAGCAGCGGCCCGAGACCGCGCGCCGCCGCCTCGCAGTCGGCGCCGGTCAGCTCTTCGGGGCCGACCGGCAGCGCGAAGAGCTCGCAGAACGCGCGATTCACGAGAGAAACTCGGCGACCCTCGTCCTCGACCATCACGCCGAAGCCGAGGTTCGCCACCAGGGCGCGGAACCGCTCCGCTTCGACGCGCGGGTCGGGCGTGTGACTTTGGGCCTCGGCTCGCGACATGCGCCCGCCATCGTTGGTGAGAACCACCCGTTCCGGCAAGCGTGGCGACGCCCTTCCCTACCAAAGGAGGGTGGAGCGCGGGCTCCTGGGCGCCTACCCTCTGGCCGGCGATGCGTGTGTTCGTGGTCGATGACGACGATTCGGTCCGCGAATCCCTGGCGCGGCTGTTGCGTTCCGAGTCACTCGAGGTCGAGTGTTTCGCCTCGGGGCGTGAGTTTCTCGAGACGTTCGCCCAGGTGCAGGCGCCGAGTTGTCTGGTGCTCGACATGTTTCTGCCGGATTTCAACGGACTCGCCCTGCAAGAGAAGCTGCGGACACTCGAGCACGCGCCGGCGATCGTGTTCCTCACGGGCCGCGGTGACATTCCGATGTCCGTCAAGGCGATGAAGGACGGAGCGGTCGAGTTCTTGACCAAGCCGTTCCAGCCGAGCGAGCTGGTCGCCGCCGTGAAGAACGCGATCGCGCGCGAGCGCGCTTTGTTGCGCGAGCGAGAGTCGCTGGCCGAGCTGCAGCGACGTCATCGTTCGCTGACCGCGCGGGAGCAGGCGGTGATGCAGGGAGTGCTCGCCGGGCTCTTGAACAAGCAGATCGCCGCGGGGTTCGGGACCAGCGAGCTGACGGTGAAGGAGCAGCGCGCCCAGGTCATGCGCAAGATGTCGGCGAGCTCGCTGGCGGAGCTGATCCGGATGGGGGTGCGGCTCGGGATTGCGGGCTCGGATGACTGAGACCCGCCTTCGCGTCGCGGTGATCGACGACGACGCCTCGGTGCGCCGCTCGGTCGGGAATCTGCTCGGTTCCGTCGGCTTCGCCGTCGAGGGCTACGCCTCGGCCGAGGAGTTTCTGGAGCGGGCCCCGACCGGGATCGACTGTCTCGTGCTCGATCTGAAGTTGCCCAAGATGAGCGGCTTCGAGCTGCTCGAGCGACTCCGACGATCACAGGCTGAGCTCCGAGTCGTCTTGATTACGGCCCACGGCGGAGAGGAGACGCGAAGGCGCGCGCTCGAGCTCGGTGCGGCGACATTTCTTTCGAAGCCGTTTCGAACCGACGAGCTGGTCACGGCAGTGCGTGGTCGATAACGGCGCTGACCCCCGCGAAGGGAGGGTAGACGCGCCGGCAGAGTCACGACAATCCATGACGCGATGATCGGGGAGAGCGCTGCGTGGCGCAAAGTGCGAAGCCAGATCGAACGCGTCGGACCGACGGACGCCACGGTTTTGATCCAGGGCGAGACCGGCACGGGGAAGGAGCTGATCGCGCGCGCCCTGCACGCGCACGGCCCGCGCCGGAACGCGCCGCTGGTTCGCCTGAACGTCGCGGCGATCCCCGCGAACCTGCTCGAGAGCGAGCTGTTTGGGCACGAGCGAGGCGCGTTCACCGGTGCGCTCGCGCGGCGGCTCGGTCGCTTCGAGGAGGCGGGCGGCGGCAGCCTGTTCCTCGACGAAATCGGCGAGCTCGACCTCGAGCTTCAGCCGAAGTTACTGCGCGTGCTGGAGGAGCGCGAGTTCCAGCGCCTCGGCGGCTCGCAGACGGTGCGCTGCGACGTGCGGCTGATCGTCGCGACCAACCGCGATCTGCGCGCGCGGGTGAACGCGGGCCGCTTTCGCTCGGATCTCTACTACCGGCTCGACGTGGTGCCGATCCACGCTCCGCCGCTGCGTGAACGGCGTGAGGACATCCCGTTGCTGGTCACGCATTTTCTGGACGAGCTCGCGGGCGAGCTGGGCCGCCCGCCCCCGCGCCTGTCTGCCGCGACGCTCGCGAGGTTGCGAGACTACGACTGGCCCGGCAACGTGCGCGAGCTCCGCAACGTGCTCGAGCGCTCGTTCGTGCTCGCGAGCGGCGATGAGCTCGAAGTCGACATCGAGCGTGGAGAGCCGGGCTTCACCTCGGACGAGCTTTCGGTGGTTTCGCGGGCGCACATCCTGCGAGTGCTCGATGATTGCGGCTGGGTGATCGCAGGCCCGCGAGGCGCCGCCGCGCGTCTCGGGATCAAGCGCACGACCCTGAACGCGCGCTTGAAGAAGCTCGGAATCGCGCGGCAACCGCGGGAAGCGGCCAGTGACGCGCGCGTCTTAGCGCCCGCGCTCGCCGCCCCAGAGCACGACGTGCAGGCGCGGTGAAAAGCGCACGCCGAGGCCCTGGGCCATCGCCGCGACCACTGGAGCGCGCTCCGCGTGCAGTGACGGAGTGGGAGCTTCCGGCATGAGGCACACGCGCGAACGCGGCCACGCGAGCTCGTCGATCAAAGCCAGGGCTTCCCGACGATCCGCGTCCGCGCGGACCACGAGCTTCAAGAAGGCGCGTTCGGTGGCGAGCAGGGCGCGCAGCGGCTCGGGCTTGAGGCGGCGGTGCAGGGGCTCGCCAGAGTGTTCGAGCTTCGGAGAGACGTTCCACTGATCCACGCGACGCAGCAGGGTAGAGCTCGGGGAAAGGGTCCCGTTGGTCTCGATTTCGACCACGATTTCGGCCGGCAGCTGCGAGAACAGGGCTTCGAGGGCCTCGCTCTGAACGAGCGGCTCGCCGCCGGTCACGATCACGCGCCGCGCGCTCGAAGCAAGGATGCGCGACGCGACCTCCGCGATGGGGAGCTCGCGCACTTCTTCCTCGTAGCGGTAGCGTGCGAAGTCCCAGGTGTAGCGGGTGTCGCACCACTCGCAGCGGAGGTTGCAGAGCGCGAGCCGCACGAACAGCGCCGGCTCGCCGAGGCTCGGGCCCTCACCCTGAAGGCTCTCGAAGATCTCGGAGATTTTGATCGTATCCGGACCGGAATCCACGCGCGGACCGTAGCACCCGGGCGCGCGGCGGCGATTCCGTGCTACGCAGGCCGCCTCATGCCGACCGACAAGCGTGGCGGGCGCGACCCGCGAGCTCTCCGCCCCGTCGAGATGGACATCGGTTTTCACCGGCTTTCCGAGGGTTCGGTGCTGTACCGCGCGGGCGGCACGGTGGTGCTGTGCACCGCGTCGATCGAGGAGACGGTGCCCGAGTTCATGAAGGGTCGCGGCACGGGCTGGGTGACGGCGGAGTACCAGATGCACCCGCGCGCCAACCCGAAGCGGCGTGAGAACCGCGACGGTCGCGATCGCCCCCTCAGCGGTCGCTCGCGCGAGATCCAGCGCTTGATCGGTCGGGCGCTGCGCGCGGCCGTCGATCTCGAGGCGCTGGGCGAGCGCACGATCGCGCTCGATTGCGACGTGCTGGAAGCGGACGGCGGGACGCGCACGGCGGCGGTCACGGGCTCGTGGGTGGCGCTCGCCGCGGCGATCTCGCAGCTGAAGACGCGCGGGCTGTTCAAGCGCCCGCCGCTCCGCGATCAGGTGGCGGCCGTGAGCGTCGGACACGTAGACGGCCAGTACGCGCTCGACCTCTGTTACCTCGAGGACAGCAGCGCGCGCGTCGATCTCAACGTCGTGGCCACGGCCACGGGCGCGATCGTCGAAGTCCAGGGCACCGCCGAGGGCGAAGCCGTCCCGCGCAACGACATCGACCGCATGATCGATCTCGCGCTCGAGGGCATTCAGACCCTGACCGAGATCCAGGTGCGCGCGCTCGGCATCGCACGCGTTTCGCTCGACGGCATCCTCAAGCCGCGCAGCTGATACCCGGTCACTCGATCGACGACAGACCGATCGGATAGCGGAGGGCTTCGCCGTTCACGTCGATGTCGACGAAGAAGACGTCTTCAGGGGTTTCTGAGGACTGCGGGTCGTAGCTGAAGCGCAGGGACGCGCTGCGCCCGGGTTCGATGGTGACGGGGAGCGCGGTGGTCAGCGCGAAGTCGGGCAGGCCGAGGCGGAAGCGTGGATCTTGGACGACCGCGGGGGCGTCGCACTGGTTGTCGATGAAGAGCGACTCGGCGGTGCTGCCGTCGAATTCGACGACGTAGCCAGGCGTGAGCGCGATGCAGTCGTGGCGCGGAGCCGGCGTGAGCTCGCCGTCGATGATGCGATCGACGGGCTCGGAGCGGAGCTCGCCGCGGAAGGCCTCGAAGCGGAGCTCATCCCCGGGAGAGACACTGACCAAGACGGAGAAGCGGCCGTCGTCGGTGACCGTGGTCGTGACGGGCTCGTCCGTGGTGTCGAGGTTCGTGACACGCAAGGTCGCTCCGGGTGAAGCGCTGGCGCGGTCGCCCGTGATCTCGATCTCGGCAGGCAGGGAAGCCGGCGCGAGCGAGGGACCAGAGCCGATGCGCGAGCCGTCGATCGCGGGGGGCTCGGGCAGAGGAGATGCGCCTCGCGGGCCTTCGCAGGCGAGCGAAAGGAGGCCGAATAGCAGCAGCAGCTTCGAGGGGCGCGACACGGGAGGCAGGATGACACGAAGTCGGGGTGCGCGGGGCCGGGTGGTGGAGAGAGGGAGGAGGGACCCCGCGCACCCCTAAGTCAAGCCAAGGAGTGACGCTTCAGGACTTGCAGTCAGGGTCCTGCGAGCGGCACGGGTCGTCGTCTTTGCGCGAACACACGCCGTCGGAAAGTTCGATGAACGCCGCGCACGCGACCGGTTCGTCGATCGGTGCGCACTGATCCTTCGCAACGCACTCGCCGTAACAGGAGCCCACCACCGTCGGGACGGTGCCCTCCGGACAGACCACGGGCGCAAAGGTCTGACAGGTGATCTTGCGAACGTCGCAGTCGTGCAGCTTCGGCGGTGGGGTTGGATTGCACGGCGCTGCGAAGCACGTGGGAGGCCCGCTCGACTCGCCGCCGCTGCCCGCACCCGGATTGGTCGGAGCCGGTGCGGGGCTTCCCGTGGCGGAGGGTGCCGCCGGGGGAGCCGCGGGCGGCGGGTCCATCGGCACGGGGGTGGGGCCCAGGTCTTTCGGTGCGTCCGCCAGGCCGGGCTCGCCCGCGAGCTCGTTGGTGGTGGGCGCGGGGCCTTCCGAATCGGCGCTCCCGCAGGCGGTCGCCAAGAGCAGGAAAGAAGTAGTCCAGATCGCTCGCATCAGTTCAGAACCTCCGATAGGAGCGCGGATGCACGGCCGATGCCAGCGCATTGAATTCAGTAATTCCCGATACTTAGCGCGTTGCAGTTCTGTTCCAACCTGTTCCAGGATGCTCTGATCCCGGCCAAGCGGTACAGTGGCGCGTGGCATTGCAGGCCGGTGATGTGCTCGCGGGACGCTACCGGTTGCTCGGGCCGCTCGGGGCCGGGGGCATGGCCAGCGTGTGGCTCGCGGACGATCTGCCCGCGCGCAAGCGGCGCGTGGTGAAGGTGCTGCGGCTCGACGCGCCGGAGTTGGTCGAGGCCTTCCGCGACGAGTTCGCGCTGCTGTCCGGGCTCACGCACCCCTGCCTGACGCGAGTGCACGACTACGGCTCGAGCTGGGTGCGCGGCGAGCTCGTGCACTACTACGCGGCCGAGCAAGTCGAGGGCACGACGCTCGAGGAAGCGGCACGGGCGCGGCGGCAGGTGCCGCTCGAGGCGTTGCTCGACGCGGTCGAGGGCTTGCGAGCATTGCACGCGGCTCGGATCTGCCACGGCGATTTCACGCCGGACAACGTGCTCGTGCGACCCGACGGCGGCGGGGTATTGATCGATCTCGGCTGCGCGCGGCCGTTCGGCAGCCGCGCGAGCACGCTCTCCGGTACGCCGGATTTTCTGGCGCCCGAGCTGCTCGACGGCGCCGCGGCCGATCCGCGCGCGGACTTATTCGCCGTTGGACGCACGCTGGAGCGAGCCGTGCGCGCGGCTCGCAAGGAAGCGCCGCAACTCGCGCCGTGGATCGGGCGTCTGACCGCGGTGGAGCCGCGCGAGCGTCCCGCGAGCGTCGATGCCGTGCTCGAGGGGCTCGGGCGCGCACCGGAGCGGGGCTTCGGGGCGATCGCGAGCTCGCCGCGTTTGCTCGGGCGGGAAGGCGAAATCGAGCGTTTCCTCGAGTGGTTGTCTGCGTTGCGCGACGGCGCGCCGGGGCCGCGCGTGCTGCGGCTCGCGGGGGCCTCGGGCGCCGGGACATCGCGGCTCTTGCGCGAGCTGTTGGCGCGTGCGGAGCTCTCTCTGCCGGTGTTGCGCGCCGCCGCGGACGAAGCGGAGCCGGTGAGCTGGCTGTTGTCGACGGCTTCGGGCGTGACGCCCCCGCTCGCGGGCGCGCGCGGGGCGCTCTCGGCGAAGCAGCTGCTGGGTTCCGTGGAGCCGCCGTTATTGCTCGCGCTCGAGGACGCGGATCGCCTCGACGCGGCGGAGGACGAGCTGCTCCGCGCGTTCGTGCGCGTGATCGACGACGGCGCGCGCTTCGGCTTGATCGTTTCGGGCGTCGAGCCGCTAGCTGGTCTCGCGGTGGAGACAATCGCGGTACCACCGCTCGAGCGCGCGGCGGTGCGGCAGTGGCTGCGCGGTGTGCTCTCGGAGCGCGCGCTCGGCGAGCTGTTCGACGCGACCTCGGGGATGCCGGGCGCGATCGAGGCAGAGCTTTCGCGGCGAGCGACGCGCGCCTCTCGGGACGTCGCGGCCGAGCCAGCGCGGGAGCTCTCGAAGCTCATCGCGAGCGCGTCCCCGGAGCGGCTCGCGCGCTGGGCGTTGCTGGCCGCGCTGGGCGGCGTGCTCGATCCCGCGGATTTCGACCTCGCGCTGGGCGATTTCCTCGAGCTCGGGCCGGTATTGCGCCGCGAGCGGGGCCTGGTGCGGCTGCGGTCCAGAGAAGATCTGCCGTCGCTGATACGGGCGCTGCCGGTACAGAGTCTGCGCGCCGCGCACCTCCGGATCGCCGACGCCTGGCTGGAGCGCGACGTGACCGAACGCGCTCCGGGTGTACGGGAAGCGGAGCTCGTGAAGCACCTGCTGCTCGCCGGGGAGCTCGAGCGAGCGGCGAGCGCGCTGTCGCGACTCGAGCCCGTCTGGCGCGAAGCGCCGCGGGCGTTCGCGCGACAGCTCCGGGAGCTTCCCGCGTCCGCTCTCAATCCGGAGCTCGGGCTCGCTGCCGCGGAGATCGCGCTGCTCGCGGCCGACGCCGACAGCGCGCTGTCGCAGGCCACGCGGGTGCTCGCTTCGAAGCCCGCGGCGGAGCTCGCCGGCCGCGCCCGCTCGCTCGCGGCGGAGGCGCTGCTGCGGCTCGGCAAGCCGGAGCGCGCCGAGCGCGCCTTGAAGCAGGCGCTTGCGCGAAAGCCGGGCCGCGCGCTCGCGGCGCGCTACCTGGAGCGGGTGGCGCGCGCGCGCTCGCAACGCGGCGACCACGCGGGAGCCGAGCGCGCGGCGCGTGAGGGGCTCGAGGGCGCGCCGGACGCGGTCACGAAGCGGGCGTTGTCGGAGGCGCTCGGGGTCGCGGTCGGGTACCTCGGCCGCACGGCGGAAGCCGAACAGATCCTGGAGCGCGTTCTGGAAGAGCTCGGCGCCGACGGCCCCGCTCGGGATCGCGCGCGCGTGCTCGGCGCGCAGGCGATCATCGCGTTTCGAACGGGGCGGCCGCTGGTCGCGGCGGAGCGCCACCGGCGCGCGCTCGAGCTCGCGGAGCAATCGGGGCTCGACGACCTCTCGTGTGTGTCGTCGCTGAACCTCGGGACGGCGCTGCAACAGGCGGGCGACCTCGGCGGTGCGCTCGAGAGCTATCAGCGCGGGCTGTCGATGGCGCTGGCTCTGGGGAGGGACAGCACCGAGCTCGTGCTCCGCTACAACCTCGCCAACCTGCGCGCCGAGATCGGCGACTTCGCGCGCGCAGAACGCGAGCTCGAGGCGCTCTCGCTACGCGCCGAGGCGCAGCGCTTGCTCCAGCTCGGGCCGATGGTGGCGCTGCTGCGCGGCGAAATCGCGCTCTGCACCGAGGAGCTCGAGCGCGCCGAACGCGAGCTCGACGCCGCCGAGCGCGCCTTCCGCGAACGCGGGCTCGACCGCGAGCTGGTCGAGGTCGAGTGTCTGCGCGCCGAGCTCGAGCTCTCGCGCGAGCGCGCGGAGCCGGCGCGGGGCCGCGCACGGCGTGCCGCGGAGCGCGCCGCAGAGCTCGGCGTCGAGGACCTCGGGCTGCGGGTCGAGCTCACGCTCGCGCGCGCCGAGCTCGCAACGGACGGCAAGGCCGCGAGGAAGCGGCTGGAAGCGGGTCTCGGGCGGGCGCGGGCGCTCGGGCACGAGCTGCTCGAGGCGAAGTTCGCGACCGAGCTGTGCCGGCTTTCGCTGTCGCGCGCCGAGCCCGACGCCTGGTCGCTCGCTGAGCGCGCGCGACGGCTCTGGGACCGGCTGGCATCGAACCTGGACGAGGCCGAGCGCGAGAGTTTCTGGCGCGATCCCCGGCGGAGCGTGCTGGCGCGGCTCACGCAACGCACCGAGCCGAAGCACCGCGCGGGTGAGCCGGAGGTGTTGCGGCGGCTGCTGTCCTTGTCGCGGCGCGTGAACTCGTCGCTGTCGATCGAGCGCGTGCTCGACTACGCGGTGGACGCCGCGGTCGAGCTGACCGGCGCCGAGCGCGGCTTCTTGCTGCTCGCCGAGCCCGGCGCTGGGCCGCGGGTCGCGGCGTCACGGGCGGGGCTGGACCCCGAGCGCGGTCCGAGCCTCGGCGTGGTGGAGCGCGTGCTCGGTTCCCAGGAAGCGGTGCTGACGACCGACGCCGCGGCGGATGCTCGGTTCTCGGCGCAGCGCTCGGTGCACGCGCTGCGCCTGAAGAGCGTGCTGGCGGTGCCGATCTCGACTCCCGAGCGGTTGCTCGGCGTGGTCTACGTGGACAGCCGCGTCCAGCGCTCGCGCTTCACGGAGTCCGAGCGCGAGCTGCTCGTGGCGCTTTCCGACCCGATCGCCGTGGCGCTTTCGAATGCGCGCCTGCACTTCGAGCTCGAGCAGCGCACGCGCGAGCTCGAAGAGCAGAAGCGCACCGTCGAGCGGCTCTCGGCGCAGAAAGACCGCGAGCTTCGCACGTTGCGCGAGGAGCTCCGGGCCAAGGAGCGAGCGCTCGAGCTGCGCTACGACTACTCGCAGATCATCGGCCGTGGTCCGAAGATGCGCGCCGTGCTCGAGCAGCTGGACCGCGTGATGGACGCGGGCGTGAACCTGCTGGTGCTCGGCGAGAGCGGCACGGGCAAGGAGCTCGTGGCGCGCGCCCTGCACGTGAACGGGCCGCGCAAGAGCGGCGCGTTCGTGGGGCTGAACTGCGCAGCGCTGCCGGAGACGCTGCTCGAATCCGAGCTGTTCGGCCACGCCCGCGGCGCGTTCACGGGCGCCGATCGCGACCGCAAGGGGCTCTTGTTGGAGGCCGACGGCGGGACGCTGTTCTTGGACGAGATCGGCGAGATGCCGCTTCCGACCCAAGCCAAGCTGCTGCGCGTGTTGCAAGAGCGCGAGGTGCGGCCGCTCGGTTCGACGAAGACGCAGCCCTTCGACGTGCGGCTCGTGTGCGCGACGCACCGCGATCTCGAGGCGGAGGTCGCCGCCGGCAGGTTTCGCGAAGATCTGTACTACCGCGTGGCGGTCGTCGTGGTACGGCTACCCCCGCTGCGCGAGCGTCTCGAGGATCTGCCGGAGCTCGTGAAGGCGCTGCTCGCGAGGATCGCCCAGACGGCCGGGCGCGCGCCGCCCGAGCTCGGCCGCGACGCGCTGCGCGCGCTGTCGTTGCATCCGTTTCCGGGCAACGTGCGCGAGCTCGAGAACGTGCTCACGCGCGCCGTCGTGATGTCGAGCGGAAAGCGCATCGAGGCAGCCGATCTGGAGCTCGTCACGCGCGCGGCGCCGGCGCGCACCAGCAGCACCCGGCTCGAGTTCGAGCGCGAGGAGCGCGAGCGGATCTTGGAAGCGCTCCGAGAGACGCGCTGGAACGTCAGCGTCGTCTCGCGCAGGCTGAAGATCCCGAGAAACACGCTGTATCGCAAGCTCGAGCGCTACGGGCTGTCGCGCACTGAATAGACGGCTGTAGACTGGCCCGCGATGCGTCGCCTGCGTTGGCCCGCGGCCTGGGTGTTCGGTGCGTTGGTGGCCCTGGTGACGGCGTTCGGCCTGGCCGGTCCGCGCGCGGCCGGTGTGACGCCCGCGCTGGTGACCACGCCGCCGGCAGGGCTGCGCGTATTCGCGAAGCCGGGAGATCTGCGGCTCGACAACGCGGAGGTGACGGCGGTGGTGCGCGTGCGCGACGGCGCATTGGTCGACTTCCTGCGCAAGGGGCCGGTGCTGCCGACCAGTGACGTGCTCGGCTCGACCACGGACATCGACGGGGTCTGGGATCTCTTGCCGCTGCTCAGCGTCGACGGCAAGCCGCTGTGGCGCGAGTCGACGACGGTGACGGCGCTGCCGAACGCGGTGCGCGCGACGAGCGTCGTGCGCGTCCAGGGCGTCGCCGCGACGCTCAGCGTCGACTACGAGCTGGATCCGAGCCGCGCGCGGCTGTCGATCGCGTCCGTCCTGCGCGCGGCCGCGCCGTTGCCGGCCGGGCTCGAGCTCGGCTTGGCGCTGCGCGCCGGAAATTCCCCGTATTTCGTCGAGCGCGCGGGGGGGCCGCTGTCGCGTTTCGAAGGCCTCGCCGGATGGGCGGGCCGGCGCGGTGCCGGAGGGGATCTGCTGCTCCGCGCGGTGAATCCCGGGCTCGCCGCCGTTCGCTTTCTGGCGAACGATCGCGGCTTCGTGCCGGCGCTGCGCATGCAGGTGCCGTTGCGCGCGCCCGGTCAGCGCGAGCTGCGCGCGGCGTTCGCGCTCGCGTACGAGCCGTTGCCGCCGTTGCCGAGCGAGCACCCGGAGGCGGCGCTTTCGATTCGAGTGCGCGACGAGCGCGGTCGCCCGCTGCCGAGCAAGCTGTCGCTCGAGAAGGACGGACGACCGCAGCCGTTGTTTCCCGATCTCGGCGGCCTCGACGGCGCCGATCGGTTCGTGTGGACGGGCAACGGTTCGATCGAGCGACGGTTGGCCCCCGGCGCTTACGAGCTGTTGCTGAGCGCCGGACCGGAGCGCGACATCCACCGAGAGCGCGTGGTGCTGGAGGCGGGCGAGAGCCTCGAGCGAGAGGTGGTGCTCAGGCGCGTGCTGTCAACGCCGGGCTGGATTTCGGCGGATCTGCACCTCCACCAGGCCCCGAGCCCCGAGGCCGACGTGGGGCTCGAGGCGCGGCTCGTCGCCGTGGCCGCCGAAGGAGTCCAGTTCGCAGCGGCGACCGATCACTACGTGGTGACCGACTTCGCTCCGACGGTTCAGCAGATGGTGAAGGCCGGCACGCTGAGCCGGCCGATCGTGACCGTGACGGGCACGGAGATCAGCACCGTGGGCAACCGCTTCGGACACTTCAACCTGATCCCGATCGCGCCCGACCGGAACGTCGAGTACGAGAACACGACTCCGTCGAGGTTGTTCGCGTCGGCGCGCGCCGCGAGCCCGGGTGGCTATTTGCAAGTGAACCATCCGCGCCACGATCCGGAGCTCGGCTATTTTCTCGCCTTCGATCTGGATCGCAATACCGGTATCGCGAACAAGCCCGGCTACGACGCGGGCTACGACGGGCTCGAGGTGTTCAACGGTTTCCACGTCCAGAGCTCGGGCTTCACCGACGGGATTTTGCTCGACTACCTGCGCGTGCTCGGCACGGGCCGGCACTACGTCGCAACCGGCAGCAGCGATTCGCACCAACTCGCGTTCCTCGACCCGGGCTTGCCCCGCACCTGGATCGCCTATGGAGCAGCCGACGACGAGGCCGATGCGACGGCTCCGGTCGAGCGCGTGCTCGCGAGCCTGAAGGCCGGCAGAGCCGTGGTGAGCAGCGGTCCGCTGATCGAGGCGAGCATCGCGGGCGCGGGCCCCGGCGAGAC
The DNA here is from genome assembly GCA_025937835.1 of Polyangiaceae bacterium. GTDB lineage: Bacteria > Myxococcota_A > Polyangia > Polyangiales > Polyangiaceae > PMG-095. Next base: position 4,053 of record JAICQO010000098.1, on the reverse strand, counting down.
CGCGCACCATGTGGGAAAGCGACCGCAACTCAAGCTGCGCGTGCGCGCCGCGCCCTGGATATCGACCGCGTGGGTGACGGTGCTCGAGGGACCGTCCGGCAACGTGGTCTCGCGCGTGGCCATTCCGAAGAGCGAGCGGATCGTGCGGCTCGAGCGCACGCTGCCGCTCGAGCTCACCGGACCGACGTTCGTGGTGGTGACGGTGCGTGGCGACACACCACTCCCCAACACCTCGCGCACCGACATCGTCCCGTTTGCGTTCACGAACCCGATCTGGCTCGAACCTTGAGAATTTGATCTATGCTCGCCGAATGCGCTTCGCTTCTCCGAGCTGCGGCTCGTTCGCGCATGGCTTTTTGGGTTTCATCGCGTTCGGTGCGCTGCTCTCCGGTTGCGCTGACGATCCGGGCGGAAACGACGACGCCGGGCCGCCGGGGCCTCCCCCGCTCGAGCTGCTCGCTGGCAACCACTCCGTGCTGCGTCGCGGGGCGGACGTTTCCGGCTACTGCGCGGCCCGCAGCGGTGCGCGCACGGCCGTGGCGAAAGTCGAGGCCCAGCGCTTCGCGGTGCTCACGAGCGACAGTCCGGAGCTCGAGCCGGCGAGTTTCAGCGCGGCGCCCGAGGTGAGCGGCTACGACGGCGCGATCGAATGCTCGCTGGTGCCCACCGCGACGGGGTTCACCACGGCCTGGGTCAGCTCCGGCGGTGAAGGTCTGGTGCGCGTCCAACGGCTCTTTGCGGACGGCTCGCCCGAAGGCGAAACCATCGCCCTCGGTCCTTCCAGCTTCCCGCGCGCGTCGCTGCTGAGCGACGGCGAACGGATCTACGTCGGGCGCCTCGCCACCGCCGCCGAAGGCACCGAGGTCTGGGTGGACGTGATCGAGGGCGTGGACGTCACGAGCCAGCTGCTCACCGTGTGCGAGCAGCCGACCTTGCCGGCGCTCGTGACCGGTCCGGGCGCTGCAGGCGTGTTTTACGCCTGTCGCGGAGCGGAACAGGTCGAGTTGTTCGGCTTGCTGCTCGGTGACGAAGCGCCGGTGTCGCTCGGGACTGCGCCGGCTGCGATCGGCCAGATGGCGCTCTCGGCCGTGTCCTTCGAGGGTTCGTGGCTCGTGCAGTGGATCCCTCCGGGTACCGCAGCGGACGCGCTGCCGCCGCTGCTCGAGCTCGACCCAGAGACGCTCGAAGCGACCGAGCACGCAGGCGCGGAGCGGCAAGCCTTGCTCGGTGAAGAACCGTGGCTGGTCGAGCTCGTGGTATCCGGGGACGCCGTCTTTCGTCAGCTCGGGATCTGCACCCTGGCCGACGCCGAAATGCCAGGCTGCCACATCGAGCTGTGCGCGCTGAATCTCGCGGAGGAAAGCGAGAGCTGTTCGAAAATAGAGCAAGGAGGGACGCCCGGAACGCTGCTCGGTTCCGAGTTCGGCCTGAGCTTCCTGTACTTCGAGCAGGGGTTGGACTTCGGCGGTGATCTGTACAGCCTGGCGCTCGATCGGAGCGCGGCAGTGGCGGCCAAACCTCGGCCGATCACCGCGCCGGGGCCGTTCGCACCGCTCGGCGTCGATTGCGCGGGCGCCTGGTGCACCGTATTCGGACGTGAAGGGCAGAGCCTGTTCGCCGGCCCTGATCTGCATCGCTACGGCTTCTGGACGAGCGAGGACGTGTCGAACCCAGACGCGGCGCGCAGCGAAAGGATCGTGCTCGAAGCCGATGGCCCGGTCGTCGCGTCACCGATCGACCCGGCGAGCTGGTCGGTGGGGCTCGCGTATCGGGACGCCGCGGGGCTCCGCGTGGGCGCGTTCACGGCGGAGGGGCCGCTGTACACGCAACCGGTCGCCGACGCCGGAGAGCCGGCCGCGTTGTTCTTCGAAGCGAGCGCTGCTCGCTACCGCGTGTTCGAGCAAGGCGCAGACGGGCTGCTGATTTCTCGCACCGTGGATGCCGGCGGAGCGGGGGCCGCGGGTCCGGTCGACGCGCCCGTGCTCCAGGTGATGTGCAGCGTGAACGGCGGCTACCTCGCGCTCGATCCCGCGACGCGCACCTACTACCGGCTGAGCGACGGCGGCGGCACTACCGGTGGTGAGCTGCTGCCGCCGATCCGGGAAGGCTCGACGGAGCTGTGGCGTTGCGTCGGCGATTCTGTCTACGGCCTCGCCTACAACGGCACCGGCGCGCTCGCGTACCGCGGCGCGCGGAACGACGCGGGAGCGTTGAGCTTCGAGACCTGGACCTTCGGCGGCGAACCCGAAGGCGATGGCGCGCTCGGTGGCGGCTTCGGTGCGGTCGCCGGGGATCTCGCGGATCAGCGCGTGGTGTTCTTCGTCGCACGCGCGGGTGGCTTCTCGGAGCCGCTGGTCGCGATCGTGCTCGGCGCCGAGGGCGCACCTCTGAGCTACGCCCTGGAGCTGCCGGAGGAGGCGTTCTTGAGCGCCGCCGCCGCGCCTTCGCTGGGAGATCCGAGCGTGTTGCGGCTGGCCTGGTCGGAGCTCGGGACCCGCAAGGGGACCGTTTCGACCTGGGCACTGCCCTGAGCGCGGTGCGCAGGGCGTTTTTGGGCGGCGCTCGGCGCTGCTCGCGCTCGCAGTGGCGGCGGGCCAGGGAATTTGTTAACGGGGGGCCGTGAGCACCTCCAACAAACTCTTCATCGAAGATCTCGACACCAAGCAGAAACGCGTGATCGTGCGCGTGGATTTCAACGTGCCGCTCAAGGACGGCGTCGTGGAGAGCGACAAGCGCTTGAAGGAGTCGCTGCCGACGATCAAGTACCTGCGCGAGCACGGCGCGAAGACGATCTTGATGTCGCACCTCGGGCGTCCCGACGGCAAGCGCGTGCCCGACATGAGCCTCGAGCCGGTGGCCAAGGCGCTCGGCGCGTTGCTCGGCGCCCCCGTGAAGTTCGCGAGCGACTGCGTGGGCGAGCCGGCCAAGACGGCGGCTCAGAGCCTGCAGCCGGGCGAAGTTTTGCTGCTCGAGAACCTGCGCTTCCACCCGGAGGAAGAGGCCAACGACGCGGCGTTCGCCAAGCAGCTCGCCGAGCTGTCGGACGGCATCTACGTGAACGACGCGTTCGGCTCGGCGCACCGCGCGCACGCCTCGACCGAGGGCATCACCAAGAGCGTGAAGCAGGCGGCGTCCGGCTACCTGATGAAGAAGGAGCTCGACTACCTCGGCCAGGCGCTCGGCGCACCCGCGCGGCCCTTCGTCGCGATCATCGGCGGCTCGAAGGTGTCGAGCAAGATCGACGTGATCAAGCACCTCTTGCCGCGCGTGGACCATCTGCTGCTCGGCGGCGGCATGACCTACACCTTCCTCAAGGCGCAGGGCCTCGAGGTCGGCAAATCGATCGTCGAGAACGACCGCGTCGATTTCGCGCGCGGTTTGCTCGCCGAGGCCGGCGGCAAGCTGATCCTGCCCGAGGACTTCGTGGTCACCGACAAACTCGACTTCAAGGGTCGCAGCGTGGGCGCCACCAAGATCGTCGCCAAGAACGCCATCCCGTCGGACTGGGAAGCCGTGGATATCGGCCCCGCCTCGATCGCACAGTTCGAGAAGATCCTGCTCTCGGCGAAGACCGTGCTCTGGAACGGCCCCGTCGGCGTGTTCGAGATCGACGCGACCGCCAAGGGCACGATGGCCGTCGCAGAGCTGCTCGCGAAGGCCACCGCGGCCGGCGCCACGACCGTGATCGGCGGCGGCGACTCTGCCTCGGCCGTGAAGAAGGCGGGCGTGAGCAGCAAGGTCAGCCACGTCTCGACCGGCGGCGGCGCCTCCCTCGAATACCTCGAAGGCAAGGCCCTCCCCGGGGTGGAAGCTCTGTCCTCGAAGTAACCCTCTCCCGCCGCCTTTTACGTCGCGCTACGGCGCTCTTACGTCGCGTTGCGGCGTGGTGAGTTTTCCGGGCAACAAGAAGACTGGAAGCAGCGCCGGTCAAAGCCGGCATGAGGATGTAGGTGAGCGAGACGAGATGACACCATCGAAGCGAGCAAGTCCTACCCCAGGAGGAGTCCACCCCTGGGAAGCCCAGCCTTGCGCCCGGCGTGGCGACACGCCGGG
>JAICQO010000116.1 GCA_025937835.1 Polyangiaceae bacterium | reverse complement strand
GCGATGCCGTCCGTCACTTCGACGGCGACAGGATCAGCGCGCCGAGCGGCGGGATCTTGAGCTTGACCGAGTGATCGCGGCCGTGAATCGCGATCGGATCGGCCTCGACGACCGTCAGCGTCTCGAACTCGGAGCCCCCGAAGCGCAGATCGTCGCTCGACAGCCGCTCCACGTAGCGGCCCGGCAGAGGCACGCCGATCCGGTAGTTTTCCCGCGGAACGGGCGTGAAGTTGAGGATCACGACCGCGACGTCGTTGCCGTCTCGGCGCATGAACGAGAGCACGGTGTTGTCCCGGTCCGAGCAGTCGATCCACTCGAAGCTGCCGGGCCCGGCGTCCGCCCGCCAGAACGCCGGCGTCGCGCGGTACACCTTGGACAGCTCCGACAGAAACTCGCCGAGCGCGCGGCGCTGCGGCTCCTCGGACAGGTGCCAGTCGAGGGAAGAGTCGCAGTTCCACTCGCTGTGCTGGCCGAACTCGGCGCCCATGAAGAGCAGCTGCTTGCCGGGGCGCGTGTACTGATACGTGTAGAGCAGCCGCAGGTTCGCGAGCTTCTGCCACAGGTCCCCGGGCAGCTTGTCGATCAACGACGCTTTGCCGTGCACGACCTCGTCGTGGGAAATCGAGTTGATGAACACTTCGGTGTGCTCGTAGAGCATCGCGAAGGTCAGCTGGTCGACGTGGAACTTGCGGTGCACGGGCTCCTTCGAAAAGAAGGCGAGCGTGTCGTGCATCCAGCCCATGTTCCACTTGAAGGTGAAGCCCAACCCGCCCTCGCTGGCCGGCCGCGTGATGCCGCCCCAGGCAGTAGACTCCTCGGCGACCGTGAACGCGCCGGGCACCTCGCGGTGGATCACGGTGTTGCACTCACGCAAAAACTCGATCGCGTCGAGGTTCTCGTGGCCGCCGTAGGGGTTCGGCAGCCACTCGCCGTCCTTGCGGCTGTAGTCGAGGTACAGCATCGATGCGACGGCATCGACGCGGAGCCCGTCGAGGTGAAACTCCTGCAACCAGTACAGGGCGTTGGCGATCAGGAAGTTTCTGACCTCACGCCGGCCGTAGTTGAAGATCAGCGTGCCCCAATCGGGGTGCTCGCCCATGCGCGCGTCTTCGTGCTCGAACAGCGCAGTGCCGTCGAAGCGACGCAGCGAGAAGTCGTCCTTCGGGAAGTGCGCCGGCACCCAGTCGGTGATCACGCCGATCCCGTGCTGGTGGCAATAGTCCACGAAAAAGCGGAAATCGTCGGGGCGGCCGTAGCGCGAGGTCGGCGCGAAGTAGCCGGTCACCTGGTAGCCCCAGGACGGGTAGAACGCGTGCTCGGCGATCGGCATCAGCTCGACGTGCGTGAAGCCGAGCTTCTGCACGTGCGCCACGAGCCGCGGCGCGATCTCGCGATAGGTGAGCCAGCGGTGCCCGTCTTCCGGAACGCGCGCCCACGAGCCCAGGTGCACCTCGTAAATCGAGAGCGGCTCGCGGCGGATGTCGCGGGCGGCGCGCGCCTTCATCCAGGCGTCGTCGCCCCAGCCGTAGTGTGATTCGTTGACGCGCGACGCCGTGGCCGGCGGCAGCTCCATCTCGCGCGCGAATGGATCGGTCTTGAGCCGCAGCGCGCCTTCCTGCGTTTTGATCTCGAACTTGTAGAGCGCGCCCGCCTCGACGTCGGGCACGAACAGCTCCCACACGCCGGACGAACCGAGCTGGCGCATCGGGAACAGCCGGCCGTCCCAGCGGTTGAAATCCCCGACCAAACTCACGCGTTTGGCGTTCGGTGCCCAGACCGAGAAGGCCGTCCCGCGCACCTGATCCATGACCCGCACGTGCGCACCGAGCACTCGCCACAGGTTGCCGTGCGTGCCCTCGCCGAACAGGTACTGATCCAACGGGCCGATCGTGGGCAGGAACCGATACGGATCCTGACGCTCCCAGACCTGACCGTCCGCGAAGTGGAAACGCAAGCGGTAGGCGATCGGCGCCTGGACCGCGGGCAGGAACGCGGCGAACAGCCCGTTCCCGAGCGGCTTCATGCTCACCAGCTCGTTGCCGAAGATCAGCGTGGCTTCGACGGCGTCGGGGTGATAGCCGCGGACGACCACACCGTCGGTCCCACCCAGCCGGGCCGCGTGCGCGCCGAGCAGCGCGTGCGGCTCGTGCATGCGATCTTCAGCCAAGAGGGTGACGAGCGCGGGGTCGCCACCGAGTACCGGATCGACTTCGGAAAGGTTCATCGGAATTCCAAACGGACGGCAACAGAGAGCTTGTGCCTCAGGTCACGTAGCAAAGCAGCACCAGGGAGTGCGGCGCAACGCCAATCGCATTGCCCTTGGGAACCTTCCGCGGGGCTTGCGCGGTATTCACCATTTCTTGCCAATGGCCGATTTCGGGTAACGAGGGCAAAAGGAAGGTGCGCGCTCGAATTCCAGCGTTCATGAGCAAGAGCAGCGTTTGTCCCCGAGTCGGTCGGCCGCGCTCGTCGACGTCGTCCGACGAGTCGCCGTGGATCAGCATGCCGAGCGCGTGATTTTTTGGGTTGTTCCAGTCTTCGTGCCCCATCTCGCCGCCCTCGGGGCGGACCCAGGATACATCCTTGATGCCGGTGTGGCTGATCGGATCGCCGTCGAAGAAGCGCCGCCGCCGGAACACGCGGTTCGTGCGCGTAATCGCGAAAACTTCGCGCGTGAAGTGGAGCAGCTCGCGGGCGCGATCGTCTCCACCCCAGTGCATGTAGCTGATGTCATTGTCTTGACAGTAAGCGTTGTTGTTTCCGCCCTGCGTGCGACCGAGCTCGTCCCCGTGGGAAATCATCGGGACGCCCTGCGAGAAGGCCAGCGTGGCCAGCATGTTCTTCTTCATGCGGTCGCGGAGGCGCAAGATTTGCTGCGAGCGGGTTTCGCCCTCGACCCCCCAGTTCTTGCTCTGGTTGTCGTTGCTTCCATCGCGGTTCTCTTCGCCGTTCGCGAGGTTGTGCTTGTGCTCGTAGCTGACCAGATCGTTGAGCGTGAAGCCGTCGTGACACGTGACGAAATTGATGCTGGCGAACGGCCCGCGATCGCCGCCCTGAAAAATATCGCTCGAGCCCGACAAGCGCGAAGCGAGCTCGGGTACTTGACCCTCGTCCCCACGCCAGAAGCGCCGCACGCAGTCGCGATAACGCGCGTTCCACTCGGCCCAGCCCGGCGGAAAACCCCCGACGCGGTAGCCGTTCGGGCCGACGTCCCACGGCTCGGCGATCAGCTTGACCTGCGAGAGCACCGGGTCTTGCTGGACGGTCGCGAAGAAGCGGGCCGATTGTTCGAATTCGTACGGGTCGCGCGCGAGCGTCACGGCAAGGTCGAAGCGGAAGCCGTCGACGTGCATGTCCTGCACCCAGTAACGCAGGCTGTCCAGGATCAGCTGCAGCGTGCGCTGATTGGAGACCTCCAGGCTGTTTCCGCAGCCGGTGTAATCGAGGTAGCTAGCCGGGCGCTCGCGATCGAGCTTGTAATAGCCGCGGTTGTCGATGCCGCGGAAGCACAGCGTCGGCCCCAGGTGATTGCCTTCACCCGTGTGGTTGTAGACCACGTCGAGGATCACCTCGATCCCTGCCCGGTGCAGGGTCTTGACCATGGTCTTGAACTCGTTGACCTGCTGGCCGAGCTTGCGCGTCGCGAACCGCGGATCCGGCGCAAAGAAGCCGATCGTGTTGTAGCCCCAGTAGTTGTTGAGGCCGAGGTCCGTGAGCCGCCGCTCGCTCAGCGTTTGCTGCACGGGCAAGAGCTCGACCGCGGTGACCGACAGCGAGCGCAGGTGGTCGATGATCGGCTCCGACGCCAGGCCGAGGAAGGTGCCGCGCAGGTGCTCGGGCACCTCCGGGTGCCGCATCGTCATGCTGCGGACGTGGCACTCGTAGATGTGCGTGCGGCTCCACGGCACCGCCGGCGGCCGGTCGTCACCCCAGCTGAAGGCCGTCTCGACCACGATGCTCTTCGGGACGTGCGGCGCGCTGTCGCGCTGGTCGAAGGAGCGGTCGAGCGCCGGATCCCCGAGCCGGTAGCCGAAGACCTGATCGACACAGGTGACCGTGCCGCCGATAGCCTTCGCGTACGGATCGAGCAAGAGCTTGTTACGGTTGAAGCGGTGCCCCTCGTCGGGGGCGTACGGCCCGTCCACGCGGTAGCCGTAGAGCTGGCCCGGGCGGACGTCGGGCAAGTAGATGTGCCAGACGCCGTTGGTGCGCTCGGTCAGCGGGATGCGCGCGGACTCTGCCGGCGACGAGGCCGAATCGAACAGGCACAGCTCGATGCCGCTGGCGTGCTGCGAAAACAGCGCGAAATTCACGCCCTCGCCGTCCCAGGTGGCGCCGAGCGGATGGGGTTTCCCGGGCCGTGTCCGCATCGAACTCAGTCTACCCGCCGCGAAACGCGGAACACGTGGGCCACGCGATCGTTCGGGTCGAGCCGGACGAAGTTGCGCGCGCCGCGCCAGGTGTAGCGAGCGCCGCTCAGCAAGTCGGCGACCTCGTACGGCTCGCCGTCCGCGATGCCGAGGCGCTTGATCGGTACGTGGATCATCGTCTCGTGCGCGTGGAAGGGATCGAGGTTCACGACCACCAGGATCTCGTTGTTGGGGGCGTACTTTCGATACGCGAGCACGCCCTCGTACTCCGAGTGCAAAAACTCGATGTTGCCGAGCTCGTGCAGCGCCGGGTTCTCACGGCGGATGCGGTTGATGCGCGCCACGTCCTGCTTGATGTTGCCGTAGGCGTTCAGGTCGCGAGCCTTGATCTCGTACTTCTCGGAGTCCAGATACTCTTCGCTGCCGTGACGGACCGGCACGTTTTCGCACAGCTCGAAGCCGCTGTAGATGCCGTAACAGGGTGAGAGCGTGGCCGCGAGCACGAGCCGGATCCGAAAGGCCGGACGGCCGCCGCTCTGCAGGTACTCGTGCAGGATGTCCGGCGTATTGGCGAAAAAATTGGGCCGGAAGTAGCTCTGCATCTCGGGCTGGATCAGCTCGTTCATGTACTCTTTGAGCTCCCACGCCGAGTTCTTCCACGTGAAATAGGTGTAGCTCTGGTTGAAGCCGAGCTTGCCGAGCGACTTCAGGCGATTCGGACGCGTGAACGACTCGGACAGGAACAGCACCTCGGGATGCTTTTCGTGGATGTCGCGCAGCGCCCACTCCCAGAACGCGAGCGGCTTGGTGTGGGGGTTGTCGACGCGGAAGATCTTCACTCCGCGCTCGATCCAGAACAGAAGCAGGTTTCGACACGCCTCCCACATCCGTTTCCGGTCTTCGCACCAGAAGTTCAGCGGGTAGATGTCTTCGTACTTCTTGGGAGGGTTCTCCGCGTAGCGGATCGAGCCGTCCGTGCGCACGAAGAACCAATCGGGGTGCTCGCGAACCCACGGGTGATCGGGGGCGCACTGCAGCGCGAAGTCGATCGCGATCTCGAGCCCGAAGTCCTGAGCGCCTTTGACCAGCGCCTCGAAGTCCGCGAGCGTGCCGAGCTCGGGGTGCACCGCATCGTGGCCGCCGAACTTGGAGCCGATCGCCCACGGGCTGCCGTGATCGCCGGGCTCGGCGACGCGCGCGTTGTTGCGCCCCTTGCGGTGCACTTCACCGATCGGATGAATCGGAGGGAGATAGATGACGTCGAAGCCCTGGGCGGCGATCTCCGGCAAGCGCCGCAAGGTGTCGGCGAAGGTGCCGTGCTTGCCGGGAACGGGCGACTGCGAGCGCGGGAAGAGCTCGTACCAGGCCGAGAACGTGGCCTCGAGCCGATCCACGATCAGCTCGAGCACCGGGCACTGCGCGATCTCGTTCGGGGCCATCGGGCCCGCGATCAGCGACTTGAGCTCGGGGGACAGCGCCGTCTTCAGGCGCTCATCGAGGCCGAGGTCAGGATCATTCAGCTCACGCCGGCATTTCTCGAGGAACCCCGCGGCGTCGCCGCTGAACTGCAGGGCGTAGCGCGCCACGAGCGCGGCTCCCTCGACGAGCTCCGGGCGCACGTCCTGCCCGGCGTTCAGACGCTTCTCGAGCTCGCTGCGGAAGGTGCCGTAGTGATCGGGCCAGGCCTGAACGGCGTATTCCACGCGGCCGAGGCGGTCGGCGCGGAACGAGCCGGACCAGAAGTCGGCGTCGTAGTGGTGGATGAGCGGGACGGCCTGCCAGGCGCTGTCGCCGAGCACACGGTGGATCACCCGCGCGCCGATCAGATCGTGGCCGTCCTTGAAGATGTTGGCACGCACCTCGACCGTGCTGCCCACCGTGCGCTTCACGGGGTAACGCCCGCCGTCGAGGATGGGCGTGACGTTCTCGATCACGACCCGCGGGAGCTCGAAACCAGGGATGAGTTCGGTCATTGGCCCCTCACCGCAGCCGAAGTCGTGGAATGGGAAACGTGCGTCGAGTCGGGCCTGTGGCCGGAGAGCTGGATCACGAGTCCGCGGGAGTGTTCCCCACCGCGCTCGAGAGCGTCAAGGTGTAATGCTGGGGCTCGTCGCTGTGTCGATCGGCGCCGCGGCAGCGCTGCGCTGGACATCGGCGCAGCAGCGGAAGCCCGTCGAGTAATCGTGGTAGTTGCGGCGGTGCGCCGTGGTGCGATAGCCGCAACCTTCGCCGTTCTGGCGCGTGTCCATGAAGAACCCGCCGACGAACGTGCCGGCCGGATCCGCGACCCACTCGTGCAGGTTCCCCACCAGGTCGTAAACGCCGGTTTCGGTCACGCAGCCGTTGCGTGAACCGGTGCGCTCGACGGTCTGCGACAGCTCGTGCAAGCGCGGATCGTTCATGAAGAACGGCTCCCACATCCGAAGCCGCGCCATGTCCTTGGGCTTCAGCCGATCGTAAAGGCGCTCGACCGGGTGCGCGTCGAGCGTCTTGAAGCGATCGTTGCACACGCCCGCGCGCCGTTCCTCTCCGTACGGATAGGCCCGACCGCGCGGGCCACGGCAGGCGCGCGTCCATTCGTCGATCTCGCACAGCCGCTTGCCGGCGTTGGCGCAAGCGCGCTCGGCTTGATCGCCGCTGATGTAACCCTGAGGCATGCGCCCGGACGCGCTCTCCGCGAAGAGCTCCGCTTCACGGCCGTCGACCGCGCGGTTGCCGGGCCACGGCGTTGGCGGCAGGTTCGGACGGCGCCACGACAGCGTGGCCTCCCAGCGATCGATGCAAAAGGAGCCCTGCGGGCGCTCGACTTCGGCCATCTCCGCCGGGCAGGGCCGCGCTGCTACGACGGTGACCGCTGCGCGCGGCGCTGCTGCGGGCGGCGTGCGCTCCGGCTCCGAGGCGTGTGCGCTGTAGCACGCACAGCACAAACCGAGGGCGGTGAGTTCGGAGAGCCGCATGCGAAGCGCAAGAGTAGGCCAACTCCTCCGCCGCGCGGCAAGTCCCGAGCGGCTCGCACACGGATTTGGCGCTTGCTCGGACTCTCCGGCAGAGTCACGATCGCCTTCATGCAGTCCAAAGCGCAGAGCGCGGGCCTGCCGCACACACTGGTCGCCTACAACTTCGTGGGCGGAAAAGAGATCTCCGCGGGCGAAGCGGTTCTGCACCGGAAAAATCCGGCGAATCGCAACGATCTCGTGACGCTGGCGCCCGAGTCGGGGCTCACGGACGTACAGAAGGCGTGTGAGGCCGCGCGTGTCGGGTTCGCGCGCTGGTCGCGCACACCGGCGCCGCAGAGAGCCGCCGTGCTCACGCGGCTGGCGCGGCTCCTTTCCGAGGCCAAAGAGCCGCTCGCGCGCTTCTGCTCGCGGGAGATCGGCAAGCCGATCCGCGAGGCGCGCGGCAGCGTGCAAGAAGCGATCGACACCGCCGAGTTCTTCCAGAGCGAGGGCCGCCGGCTGTACGGGCAAACCGTGCCGAGCGAGCTCGCGAACAAGGAGCTCTTCACGTACCGCCGCCCGCTGGGCGTGGTCGGCGTGATCACCGCCGGTAACTTCCCGATCGCCGTCCCGTCGTGGAAGATCATCCCCGCGCTTTTGTGCGGCAACAGCGTGGTCTGGAAGCCGTCGGAGGACGCGCCCGGTACGGCCACGCTGTTCCTCGAGCTGTTCCGGCGCGCCGGCTTGCCCGACGGCGTGTTGAACGTGGTCCACGGCCGCGGCGCAGGCGGCGCCGGCGAGCACTTGATCGCGATGATCGAGGCCGGGCACGTGGACAAGATCTCCTTCACGGGCTCGACGGCCGTCGGGCGGCAGATCGGCGCGGCCGCGGGGCGCGCGCTGCAAGTGCCGTCGCTCGAGCTCGGCGGGAAGAACCCGCTGGTGATCCTGGCGGATGCCGATCTCGATCTCGCGATCGAGGGCGCGCTGTGGGCGTCGTTCGGAACCGCCGGGCAGCGCTGCACGAGCGCCGGAAACATCATCGTCGATCGGCACGTGATGCCGAGCGTGCGGAGCGCGCTCGCGCGCCGCGCCTCCGAGCTCAAGCTCGGGGATCCGCTCGACGAGAGCGTGTCCTACGGCCCGCTGATCAACGAGCGCTTCCTCGAGCGCTGGATCGTGCAACGCGCGACCGGGCTGGAAGACGGCGCCGAGCTCTTGCTCGACGGCCGCCGCGTGTCTCCGGGCCAGGAACCGCCCGGCTTCGCCGGCGACGCCGAAAACGGCCTGTACGCGACGCCGCGCATCTTCGACCGCGTGCGCATGAACATGCGCATCGCGCAGGAAGAGTGCTTCGGCCCGACCGTGAACCTGGTCGAGGTGGACGGCATCGATCAGGCCCTCGCCGCGGCCAACGGCACGCCCTACGGCCTCTCGAGCGCGATCTACACGCGAGACGCCGGCGCCATGCTGCGCTTCAAAGAAGAGATCCGCGCCGGCATGACCAGCATCAACAACTCGACCACGGGCGCAGAAGCGCACCTACCGTTCGGCGGCAACGGCTGGTCCGGCAACGGCACGCGCGAGAGCGGCATCTGGGTGCTCGACGCGTACACGCGCTGGCAAGCGGTGAACGTCGATCTGTCCGGCAAGCTCCAAAAAGCGCAGATCGACGGAGCAGACGCTTCACTCCAAGCTGCGCCGTCGTTTGCCGAGCTGTTACCGCGCTGAACAGAAGCCCCGGACCGCGACGAGACCAGCGCGGTGGCGATTGTTTAAACATCGTGTGTACGCTCGACGTCGATTGGTAAGGGCTTGATCAGGAAAGGCGGGGATTTCTAGGCGAATTTGGGGAGGCTCGGATCTTGCTCGTGTGTGGGGCGGGTGGAACACACACGATGAATGGGACTAGATTGCTTGCTGTTCGGGTCTTGCGAGCAGAGGACCTTCCGGGCGTCGAGATTCGCAAGGTGGAGCGCTGGTCGGAGCAGTGGCGCTGCTACTCTCGGGGCTTCGAGTTCGCCGTGTCCGAGAGCTGGAGCGGCGAGGTCTTCGCGCGCGGGTTTCGCGGGGAGGTGCGGCCGGGCTCGGTGGTCGCGTGTTACCCGGGCGAGGTTTACACGACGCCGAAACTGCACCGCGAAGGCAGCGGTTACGCCGTGACGATCGACGCGGACACGCTGCTCGAAGCGCTGGCGGCCCACGGCGTCGCGAAGACCGAGCTCACGCTGCGGCGCTTGTCGAAGCCGAGCAGCCGCGTGGCGCGTAGCTTGTCGCGGTTGCTTGCGGCGTTCGAGCTGGAGGCCGTGGACCGAAGCCGCTGCTTCCTCGGCTTCGTGGCGGCGCTCGTCGCGGAGCTCGACGACACTCGAGCGCTGTCCCCGCTCGTGTCGCGCACGGAGGAGCCGTTCGATTTCGTGTCCGCGGAGCCGCCCGATCTCGACACGCTGTGCGCTCAATCGGGGCTCAGCCGCTTTCAGGCGTTGCGAAAGTTCAAGCACCGCTACGGCTTGCCGCCGCACGCCTACCTGCTGTGCGTGCGGATCGGGTTCGCGCAGCGTGCGCTGCTATCGGGGGTGTCGGCGGCCACGGTGGCCGCGGAATACGGCTTCAGCGATCAGAGCCATTTCTCGCGGCATTTCAAGCGTATCGTGGGCGTGACGCCGGCGGCGTACGCTTCCGCGCGCTCGCGCGAGCTCACGGCTCCGACACCTCGTACCCGATATCCTCGAGCGCCGCGAAATCGAGGCGACCAGGCTCGTGACGCATCCCCCGCGCAGTTCCTTGCGACATGATCGGCTCGCGATCGTCGATCACGATCTCGGCGAAGTGCAGGCCGCCGTTCTCGATCAACGGCACCGGGCCGCCGTAGACGCTCATCGCCTTCGGCCCTTCGAAGAACGTGAGCTCGGCGTTGACGAGCGCCTCGTAGGTGTCGGAGCCGCCGATGCCGAGCGCGTGCCCGATCTCGTGCGTGGCCGTGGAGATGAAGTCGACCGCGTTCACCGGCACGTCGTCGCCCGTCTCGGGTGTCGGATCGAACCAGAAGAAATCGTCGACACACGAGAAAGCGATGGCCACGGTCCACGGCTGCTGATCGGGGCCGCTCCAGCGATCGGCGAGCTCTTGCGCGAACTCCGCGCCCAGGTCGCCGGCGAAGATCGCCGTTCGGCGCGTCCTGCCCGCGACGTTTTGGGGTAGCCCCACGCTGCAAGCCACGAAGATCACGAGATCGTCGATCGGCTCGTCGAGGGTGAAGTCTTCGTACGTGTCGTCGACCATGTCGAGGTCGCGGATGCGCAGCGGGAAGCCCGCGGGGATCTCCGCGAAATCATCGTGGAGCCGCGACGACCAGGCCGCGGCGGCGGCTTCGAGCGCGCGCTTTCGGACGTCGTCCGCGAAGAAGTCGTTGGCGTCGAAGCGGTAGTCGAATTCGATGGTGAATCGATGCTTGCCGTTCGGCGCACCGCCGCTCCCGCCGCTGCTCGTCCCGCCGCTACCGCCGTTGATCGCGCCGCCGGTCGCTGCTCCGCCGCTGGCCGCGCCCCCCGTGGTGACGCCACCCGCGCCACCGGGCGCTGCACCGCCCGCGGCCACGCCGCCCGCACCGCCCGCCGCTGCGCCACCCGAGCTGACGCCGCCGGTGTGGTTTCCGCCCGTGACGCTCGTGCCGCCCGTGGCGCCACCGGTCCCTGAACCGCCCAACGACGAAACGCCGCCCGTCGCGGTAGCCGGGTCGTCCCCATCGCCACCGTCCGAGCCACCACACGCACACACCGCGAGCCCCAAGACCGCAAGCCACCGCATATCAGACGGAGTCTACGGCGGAGCGGAAGCGCTGTCACTCCGACCGTTGACGATGCGGGACTCAGGGCTGCTCTTCGTCCTCTGTCTGCTCCTGAACCGGCTCCTTCTTGATCGGTTCCTCATCGGGAATCGCCCAATCGGGCTTCACCCAACCAGCGTCGGAGGCCGTGGACTTGGTGCCGCCGGCGGCGGGCGGGCTGTCCTCTTCGTGAAAGGTGGGATGCGGCTTCGGTGGCTTCGGCAGCGCGGCGCTCGCGACCTCGGGGGCAGCGCTCTCGGACGGCGCGGCAGAGGACAGGCCCTTCGCCGCTTCCGAAGCCGAGTCCGCAGGCGCAGCGCTCGCGGACGGCGCGGCGGAGGGGCGCGGCGCACCGCTCGCAGCGGACTTCACCGGTGTTGGACCGTCGTCGACCTGCTCGGAAGCGATCGGCGGCAACACCGGGATCGGGCTCGGCGCGGGCTCGTGAGAGCGCAGGGCCAAGAGGCCGCCCGCGAGCCCGATGCCGAGCGCCACCGCAGCCACCGCGACGACGCTGCCGAGCCCGCTTTGCGGCGGGGGCAGCTCGCTCGGCAGCGGCGTCTCGGCCCAGGCGGCCCGCTTGCGCTCGGAGAGCGTGCTCGTCACTGCCGGCGCGATCGCCAGGGTCGGTGCTGCGGGATCGGCGCGGCTCGGACGGCGCGACGGCGGAGCCGCTTCCTGGCTCGCTACTGCCGAGCTCGGGATCGAACCCGAGCTGGAACCAAGGCTCGAGCCGGACGGGGACCCCGAGCCCGAAATCGACACCGGCAGCGACATTGCGGACTCGGGCGGCGGGGTGAGCCCGTCGCGCGGCTCGGCGACGCCGAGCGCCTCGCGGAGCGCGTCCGTCATCTCGCGCGCGGTCTGAAAGCGCTTGTCCGGGTCGCGCTCGACGGCGCGCGCAAACCACGCGTCGAAGCCGGCCGGCACCTCCGCGACGGTGGACGGCACCGTGATGTCGCGTACGCAGATCTGCAGCACCAGATCGCCGAGGCCGTCGCTGTGGAAGGGCCGGCGGCCGGTCAAACACTCGAACACGATCACGCCGAGCGCCCACAGATCCGAGCGCGCATCGACGGTCTTGTTGCCCTGAGCTTGCTCGGGGCTCATGTAGTACGGCGTGCCGAGGATCGAGCCCGTGCGCGTGCGCGCGCCCTCGACGACGAGCCCGCCCGAATCCACCTTGGCCACGCCGAAGTCGAGCACCTTGGCGATCTCTTCGTCCGCGTTGTGGACGAGGAACACGTTCTCGGGCTTGAGATCGCGGTGGACGATGCCGGCTTCGTGCGCGCGGGTCATGGCGCGGCCGACCTGCGTGGCGATCTTCGCCGCTTCGGCGGGCTGGAGCCGCCCGACGCGGCGCAGGCGCTGCGCGAGGTTCTCGCCCTCGAGCAGCTCCATGACGATGAACGGCGAGCCCTCGTCCATGCCGTAGTCGAGGATCTGCACGACGTGCGGGCTGCGCAGCGCCGCGGCGGACTTCGCCTCCCGAAGGAAGCGATCCACCGTGTCCTCGTCGGGCATGGCCTGACGATCGATGAGCTTCACGGCGACGGGCGCTTGCAGCACCAGGTGCTCGGCCCGCCAGATCGTCCCCATGCCGCCTGCCTCCAAGCGCCGCTCCAGCCGGTATCGGCCGGCAAGCACACGCTGGGACTCGCGGGCAGGGCTACTCATTCGGGGTACGACCATAGCGCCCGGGGGGCCGGGCTCAAGCAGGGAATCGGCCCGAGAATCGCCGGAAGTCTTTCAAAAATCCACCACTCTGGCCCGCTCTCTGGCCCAGCTCTGGCCCGGCCATCGGGGCAGGTCTCCTGGTTCGTGCGATAGCCGGAGAGTACCTTCTGGCGCAAGAATCATGCGTTCTCGAGTCGAACGGATCCGGCTGGACTCCTCGAAACTTCCAGCCCTGTGCGCCGAGATGATCGCCGCCGAGCTCTCGTCCTGCATCGGAGCGCGTGGCAACGCAACGCTGTGTTTGTCTGGCGGAAGCACACCGCGCAAGACTTACGACTCGCTCGCAACGCTGGGGGGCGACGTCGTCGATTGGTCGAAGGTCTGGTTTTACTTCGGCGATGAACGATGTGTGCCGCCTGACCACCCCGACAGCAACTTCCGCATGGCGAGTGAGGCCTTGTTCGCACCGCTCGGCATCACTCCCGGGTCGGTGCGGCGCATGCGCGGCGAGCACCCAGATCACGACCGCGCCGCGCGCGACTACGAGGCCGAGCTGCCCGAGGCTTTCGACGTGCTCGTGCTCGGCATCGGAGAGGACGGGCACACAGCGTCGTTGTTCCCGGGGTCGCGGGCGCTCGGCGAACGCACGCGACGCGTCGTGCACGTCGTCGGCGACAAGCCCCCGCCAGACCGGCTGACGTTGACGCCACCGGCGATCGAGAGCGCGCGGCTCGTGTTGGTGCTGGCAACCGGGGGAGGAAAAGCTGCCGCGGTGCGGCGCGCACTCGAAACACCGCTCGACATCGCGCGTTGTCCCGCACAGCTCGCGCGTGACGCAGTGTGGCTTCTGGACCTCGAAGCCAGCGCTGAGCTGACGGGCGTTTGGCCGACCTGACGGCTGACCCGGAATTTCGCTTTTCGCCTGACGAAGGCCTGACCGGGGATGACAAAATCGTGACCCTGGCGGGCGCTGGCCGATGCAACACTCGCCGGAGTGTCTTTTCTGGATTCCATCGTTGCGCGCCCGCTCCCGACCCGGCGTTCGGCCCGGTCTCTCGCCGAGTATCAGTGGGTCGGTGCACTGCCGTTCATCGGCCTGCACTTCGTACCGCTGCTCGCGATTTACACGGGAACGCGCTGGCAGGACTGGGCGGTGTGCGCGGGGCTCTATGTCGTGCGCATGTTCGGCGTGACCGGCGGCTACCACCGCTACTTTTCGCACCGAACTTACAAGACGAGCCGTGTTTTCCAGTTTGTCCTCGCCTTCCTGGCTCAGTCGAGCTCGCAGAAGGGCGCGCTGTGGTGGGCCGCTAACCACCGAACGCACCACAAGTATTCCGACCAGGACGGCGATCCCCACGATTCGCGCCGCGGCTTCTGGTACTCACACTGCGGCTGGATCTTCGATCACACCGAGCACACCGACTACTCGAAGGTCAAAGACCTCGCGAAGTATCCGGAGCTCGTGTTCCTGAATCACTTCCACCACGTGCCGACCGTGGCGCTGGGCACGCTCGTGTACCTCTTGATGGGGTGGTCCGGGCTGTTCATCGGGTTCGCGCTGAGCACGGTGTTGCTCTGGCACGGCACCTTCACGATCAACTCGCTCGCGCACATGATCGGTCGCCAGCGCTACGCCTCGAACGACGACAGCAAGAACCACTTCGGGCTCGCGCTGCTCACGCTCGGCGAAGGCTGGCACAACAACCACCATTACTTCATGGGCTCGACGCGCCAGGGCTTCTTCTGGTGGGAGCTCGACATCACCTACGGCATCCTCAAGGTGCTGTCCTGGCTCCGAATCGTCTGGGACCTCAAGGAGCCGCCGGCGCGGGTTTACGATCCGCGCTCGATGTTGAAGGTGGTGGAAGCGTCGGAACCCCCACGTGAGGTTCCGGTGGCTTCCTCGGTGCTCCCGCCGGCCGCGTGACCGGCGCGCTTTCGTAACCAGTCGCGGTGGAGCAGCGTACCCTTCTCGTCGAAGGAGGACGCAGTGACCGACCCCGTGACGAGTACCAGCCCGACCCTGCACCCCAACGGCGAACCGCGGCTCGAGACCGCGTTGCTCGCGGGCGGCTGCTTCTGGGGAATGCAGGACCTGATCCGCAAGATCCCCGGCGTGGTGCGCACCGACGTGGGCTACACCGGCGGCGCACTGCCCGAGCCCCGCTACCACGACGTGAAGACGGGCCGCACCGGCCACGCCGAAGCCGTGCGCGTCGTGTTCGATCCGAAGCAGCTGTCGTACGCCGAGCTGCTCGAAAAATGGTTCTTCCGCATGCACGATCCGACCACGAAGGACCGTCAGGGTAACGACGTCGGCACGCAGTACCGCTCCGCGATCTGGCCGCTCTCTCCCGAGCAGCGTGCTACTGCCGAGCAAGTGATCGCGCGCGTCAACGCCAGCGGCAAATGGCGAAACCCCGTCGTGACCGAGCTCGCCGAACCCGGCGCGTACACCCCCGCGGAGGACTACCACCAGGACTACCTGGAGAAGAACCCCGGCGGCTACACGTGTCACTTCCTACGCGACTAGCAACGGCCGCCCGGTAACTTCAGAGCGGGCAGTGCGAGATCGGGCAACAGGAAGACAAGAAGACGGGAAGCTCGGACCAAGAGATTTTTTGGGGGGGCGCGTGGGGCGGCGAGTTGCGTCTCAGTAGCGGCGCAGCACGACGTGGATTCTGTCCCACCCACGAAAAGCCCTTCCTGTCTTACTCGATGAGCGGGCACTGCGTGATCGGGCAACAGGAAGACAAGAAGACGGGAAGCTCGGACCAAGAGATTTTTTGGGAGGGCGCGCGGGGCGGCGAGTTGCGTCTCAGTAGCGGCGCAGCACGACGTGGATTCTGTCCCACCCACGAAAAAGCCCTTCCTGTCTTACTCGATGAGCGGGCACTGCGTGATCGGGCAACAGGAAGACAAGAAGACGGGAAGCTCGGACCAAGAGATTTTTGGGGGGCGCGCGGGGCGGCGAGTTGCGTCTCAGTAGCGGCGCAGCACGACGTGGACTGTGTCGTACCCACACGAAAAACCCTTCATGTCTTGCTGTCTTCCTGTTGCGCTCCAGTAATCCGCCGAACAGTGCGGTAGCCTACGCGGGCGATGCTCAAACCGGGCGAGTACATCCGTGATTTGCTGAAGGGCCCTGCCGGACAGCGCGTGACGGCGCGTGGGTGGGTGAAGACGCGGCGGGATAGCAAGGGCGTGCACTTCGTGCAGGTCAGCGACAACAGCTGCTTCAAGGATCTGCAGGTGGTGATCGACGCGGGCAGCATCGCGCCCGCGGCGCTCGAACAGGTGACGACCGGAGCGTGCGTCGAGATCGACGGAGAGCTCGTGGCTTCGCCGAACCCGAAGCAACCGCTCGAGCTCCGCGCTTCCGCCCTGCGCGTGCTCGGCCCTGCGGATCGCAACACTTACCCGCTGCAAAAGAAGGGGCACAGCTTCGAGTTCTTGCGCGAGATCGGCCACCTGCGCGGGCGCTCGAACACGTTCGGCGCGGTGTTCCGCGTCCGCAATGCGCTGTCGTTCGCGATCCATCAGTTCTTCCAGGAGCGCGGCTTCCTGTACGTGCACACGCCGATCATCACGGCTTCGGATGCGGAGGGCGCGGGCGCGATGTTCGGCGTGACGACGCTCGATCTGATGAACCTGCCGCGCACGCCGGAGGGCGCGGTCGACCATTCACGTGATTTCTTCGGCAAGCCGGCGTTCTTGACCGTGAGCGGCCAGCTCGAGGGCGAGATTTTCGCGCTGTCCTTCGCGAACGTTTACACCTTCGGCCCGACCTTCCGCGCCGAGAACTCGAACACGCCGCGGCACCTCGCCGAGTTCTGGATGATCGAGCCGGAGATGGCGTTCTGCGATCTGGAAGGCGACATGCAGCTCGCCGAAGAGTTCTTGAAGTACATCATCCGCTACGTGCTCGAGCATTGTCAGGACGATCTCGAGTTCTTCAACCAGCGCATCGACGACACGGTGCTCTCGACGCTGGAGCACGTCGCGACCTCGAGCTTCGAGCACCTCACGTACACCGAGGCCGTGTCGATCCTCGAAAAGTCCGGAAAGGCCTGGGAGTTCCCGGTGCACTGGGGCGCGGACTTGCAGAGCGAGCACGAGCGCTACCTGACCGAAGAAAAGTTCAAGAAGCCGGTGATCGTCACCGACTACCCGAAGCGAATCAAAGCCTTCTACATGCGCGAGAACGACGACGGAAAGACCGTGCGAGCGATGGATGTGCTCGCGCCGCGCATCGGCGAAATCATCGGCGGCAGCCAGCGCGAAGAGCGGCTCGACGTGCTCAAGGACAAGATCCGCGCGCAGGGCCTGAGCGAGGAAGCGTACTGGTGGTACCTCGAGCTCCGCAAATACGGCTCGGCGCCGCACGCCGGCTTCGGCCTCGGCCTCGAACGCATGCTGATGTACGTGACCGGGATGAAGAACATCCGCGACG
>JAICQO010000220.1 GCA_025937835.1 Polyangiaceae bacterium | reverse complement strand
GCTCGAGCTCCTGGCGACTGCGATAGCTCGTGTCCACGTCGCTGCCGGCGTGGCCGAGCAGCCGCACGCAGTCGAGCGTGAGCCAGGCGGGCGAGCGGGTCCTGCGCACGTGAGCGGCCGCGGCGCTCGCTGCGCGGTAGGCCGCGCCGAGCCCGGGCCCATCCTGCGAGAAGGCTTCGAGGTTCGGCAGCGTGCGCGCACGCAGCTCGACCCAACCGGGCGGCGTGCGCACGCTGATCCCGAGCCCGTTGTCCTCGCACACGAACAGGACCGGCAGTTTGTGGTGCTGGTGCGCCGCCCAGCCAGCGGCGTTCAGCGCACCGAGCGCGGTGCTGTGATTGATCGAGGCGTCGCCGAAGCTGCAGACGACGATCGCATCGCCGGTCGGGCCGAGACCGAGGCGCGCCCGGCGTTCGATGCCGAAGCCGAGCCCGAGCGCGCGCGGCAAATGCGAGGCGATGGTGCTCGTCTGCGGGATGATCCCGAGCTCACGGCTTCCGAACACCTTGTGGCGCCCGCCGCTCGCGGGATCGCTCGCAGCCGCGATCAGCGACAGCAACACCGCGCGCACCGGATCGAATCGGGGCACGGAGCGAGCCCGCTCGACGAAGAACGCGCCGTCGCGGTAGTGGATCATGGTCGGATCGCTCGGTCGCGTGAGCCGCCCGAGCACCACGCTCGTCTCGTGGCCCGCGGAGCAGATCGTGTAATGACCCTCGCCGCTCGCGCGCAGCTCGTGCGCCGCGCGATCCAGGTGGCGCGTCAGCAGCATCGACTCGAGCAGCTCGAGCCCGAGCTCACGTCCGAAGGGAAACGCCGCCGCGGAGGCAACGTCTCCTTTGGCAACCTCTTCGCGAAAACGCTCGATCAGATGCCGAACGCGCTCGAGCGGCATGTCCGAAAAGATACACGAGGTTCGAGAGTGGAAATTTCTGTTCTGGGTGCGGGTCTATCGGATCCGGCCCGCCGGTAGTCGAGATCCGCCGCGCTGGGCACCGGCATTGAGAGTAAGTATGGTTTCGCTTCCTTTTTCGAGACCCATGCGCCTCGCTTTCGTCGTCGGTTCTGCGTACGAGAAGAACGGCCAGCTTCCGCTCCTGAGCTCCGTCGAGATCGACGGCCAGTATCTGGCTCGGCGGCTGGCGCTGGACGACGTGGGGGCCACGGTCGTGGAGTTACCCGCGGAGCGCGGCGTAGCCGAACGCATCGAGCAGGCGCTCACCGACCAGCCCGGGCCAATCGAGTCGGTGCTGGTGGTGTTCTCCGGGTACGGCGTCTATTCGAAAGACCGCGGTGCCGCGCTGCTGCTCGACGGCGACCGGCTGGGGACGTTCTCGTTCGTGCGGCTCCGCAGCTTGCTCGAGCGCTACGCCGAGGCCTCCTGCGTGATCGCGGAGGTGTTGATGATCGGGGACGGCGCGGCGGATTTGAACGCCGCGAGCGACGCGATCCACGGCGCCCTCACCGAGCGCCACGCCCGCGGCACCTGCGGCTTGATCGCCCTTCGGCCGAGTGAGGAGCGCGAGACCAACGAGCCCGTCGTCGCCGCGATGGTCACCGCAGCGCTCGATTGGCTCGCTGCGAGCGGCGGCGCGCCCACGATTTCGATTTCGACGCTGTTCGAGCAGCTGCAGACCGACGAACGCTTCGCGAGCTTGCCGCTGATGCGCGTGGTCACGAGCGCATCGCCATTTCTCCTGGTCGGGAAGAACGGCAAGAGCGCCGCGCGCGCCCAGCGGATTTCCGCGATCCCCGCGCCCCCTTCTCCGTCCGGCGGCTGGCCCGAGACGATCACCGCACCGCCGCCCGCGGTGGCCGCCGTAGCCGCGCCAGCACCAGTACCAGTACCCGAAACAGCGCCCGCCCTGGCGGCTGCGCCT
>JAICQO010000071.1 GCA_025937835.1 Polyangiaceae bacterium | reverse complement strand
GAAATCCCCTCTCGAGTTGGGCTCGTGGCGACGCATCCCGCCAGAGGCTATAACGAATCCTTCAGCCGTGCTTGGTTTCTATCTCGTTGGCATTCTCGGGCTCGCCCTGCTCATGGTCGTTCACGAGCTCGGCCATCTGCTTGCGGCGCGGGCGTTCGGGATGCGCGTCCTGCGCTTCAGCATCGGCTTCGGCCCTGCGATCTGGCGCCACCAATCGAAAGACGGCGAGACCGTCTACCAGCTCGCGCTGATCCCGTTCCTCGCCTACGTGCAGATCGCGGGCATGAATCCGTTCGAGGAGACGGACCCCGACGACAAGGGCAGCTACGCGAACGCCTCGCTCGTCGGCCGCATCACCGCAATTTTCGCGGGCCCGCTCGCGAACTATCTGTTCGCTTCGGTGCTGTTCTTCGTGGCCCTTTTCGTGGGCGGCGAGCAGGTGGTGACGACCACGGTCGAGGTGCTCGACGGCCCGGCCAAGTCCGCGCAGATGAAGAACGGCGACAGCATCCTGGCCATCGACGGCAAGCCCGTGACCGAGTGGGAAGAGCTGCGCAGCAAGATCCTGGCGAGCCCCGGCAAGGAGCTCGCCATCGACGTGATGCGCGACAAAGAGAAGACGACGATCCGCGTCACGCCGGCGATCCGGGACGGCCGCGCGGTGATCGGCATCGCCCCCGTGTACAAGCAGGTCGCGGTCGGCTTCCGGGACTCCGTGGTGCGCTCGATCGAACGGCCCGCGATCGTGGTGAAGACGCTGGTCGAGAGCCTCGGGCGCATGATCGTCGGCCGCGAGAAGCCGCAGCTCACGGGGCCGGTCGGCATCGTGCGCGAGGCCAAGCGCGCCGCCGAGCGCAGCTTCACCGAGTACTTCACGCTGCTCGCGATCCTGAGCGCGTACCTCGGCGGCTTCAATCTGCTGCCGTTCCCCGCGCTCGACGGCGGGCGCCTGGCGTTCCTCGCCTACGAGGCGGTCACGCGGCGCAAGCCCAACGCGCGGGTCGAAGCGCAGGTGCACGCCGTCGGCCTCTTGATGCTGCTCGCGCTGATCTTCGTGGTGAGCTCCAAAGAGATCTTCTCGAGCGACGAGCCTGAGGGCGCGAAGCCTGCGCCGTCAGCGAGCGCCGCGCCGACGCCGGCCGCGAAGTGAGCCCGGGGCAGGGCCGAGCCGCGGTAGCTCAGCGCCAGGCGACGAAGCGGGCTTCCTTCGGCAGCTTCGCGATCGCGTCGGGATCGCCGAGGAACGTGAAGCCGTCGCCGTCCGCGAGCCCGAGGTAGTAGCGCCGCGCGCCGGGCGAGGCGCCGAGCATCCCGAGCTCTTCTACCGTGACCTGCTTCCCATGGTGTCACCTACAGCTCACTGCAGAACCCGAGCGTCAGCGCCCCAATCGAGCCCTTGAAGCAGCGCTCGATGGTCGCGTCCCCGTCGATGTTGCGTTCGCCCGAGCTCACCGCCACGCCCATGGAAGCGGAGACGCCGACGGTGGCTTGCCAACCGCCGCCGCCAGCGGTGACCTCGATGCCCACCGCGGTGTTCATCGCGCCGAGGTTTGCCCCGACGCTGTCGTCGTCGTTGTAAATACCTCCGTTGACGCGGGTGGTGAGCACGTCGACGGCGACCGAGCCGCGGACCCCCTTGTATTCGACGCTATCGCCGGCGCGGGCCACCCCCGCCTGGAGCTCGTTTTGGGCGCCGAGCTGGCCGGACGCCGAGAACAGCTCCAACTCTTCACCGCCCTCTGGATCCGCGGTCTTCAGCGCCGCGACACCGGCGAAGACGCCGTCGCCCGAACGCGTGTAGCCGGCATCGGCGTAGAACCCGCTGCTATTCCGCTCACGCGTCCGCGCCGCGTTGTTGTCCGTGGCGGGCGTGGCTTCGGATGCTTCCGCCTCCGGTTCCGATTCCGATTCCGCGTGGGCGAAGCACGCGAGCTCCTCGGGGTCTTGGATCGATGCGTTGGGTTCGTCTTCCAGTGCAGGCGTGTACAGCCGGCCGGCGCCGATAGCAGAGGGTCCCATGACGAGGTTTCTCCTTCGCGCCTCTCCTCGGCCGGGCCTCGAGCCCAGTTGCGCGCTCGAGCGCGGATCTTCTCGCTCAGGCGCGGCGCGTGCTCGGGCTGCGTTCGCGGATCTGTCCGCGGTCGAGCAGCCAGATCTCGTCGGCCACGGCCTCGGCGAAGGCGCGGTCGTGCGTCACGACGAGCAGCGTGAGCGGCGCTTCGCCCTCGGGGCGAGCTGCGCTGAGGAGCAAGGACTTCACGTCGTTCCGGTTGTCGGAGTCGAGCGCGCTGGTCGGCTCGTCGAGCAGCAGCACGCGCGCGCCCTGGGCGAGGGCGCGGGCCAGAGCGACGCGCTGTTTTTCTCCGCCGGACAGGCGCGACGGCAGGTCGGCGGCGCGAGCCCGGAGCCCCACGCGCTCGATCCAGGCGTGAGCGCGGGCTTCGGCATCCGGCCGTGACGTCTTCGCCACGACGCGCGGCGCGAGCGTCACGTTGTCGAGCACGCTCAGGTGCGGGAACAGGTGATACTCTTGAAAGACGAGCCCGACGTCGGCGCACAGCTTGGGTGAGCGCGGATGCGTCCCGGCTTCGAGCACGTGCCCCGCGATTTCGATGCGGCCCGCGTCGAACGTTTCGAGCCCGTTCAGACAGCGGAGCAGCGTGGTCTTTCCCGAACCGGATGCGCCGACCAGCGCGACGATCGCGCCCTGCGCGACGTCGGCGTCGATGCCGTCGAGCGCGCGGCGTTCCCCGTGCAGCTTGAGGAGGCCGCGGATGCGGATCACGCGAGCCTCGCTTCGCGGTCCTGGTGCAGCGCGCGCTCGAGACGGCGCGACAGGCGCGACAGCGGGAAGCCGAGCGCGAAGTAAAGCGCGGCGCAAAGCAGGCCGGGAAGCACCCAGTCTCGAAGCTCTACCGACAGGATCGTCATGCGCTTCGTCAGCTCGACCACCGTGATCACGCTGACGAGCGACGAATCCTTGAGCAGGGCGACGAAGTCGTTGGTGAGGTTCGGCAGCGCGGCGCGCAGCGATTGAGGTAGCAGCACGTGCCGCAACGTCTGCAAACGACCGAGCCCGAGCGCGCGCGCGGCCTCAGTCTGGCCGCGGGGCAGCGCGAGCAGCGCACCGCGGTGGACCTCGGCCTCGTAAGCCGCGTAGTTCAGGCCCAGGCCGAGGATCGCGGCGGTCATCGGTCCGAGCCGAACCAGGTCGGCGATGCCGAAGTAAAGAACGTAGAGCTGCAGCAACAGCGGCGTGCCCCGGAACACCTCGACGTAGGCAGCCGCGGCGTAGCGCGCGACACGCCCGGCGTGGAGCCGCAGGATCGCCAGCAACAAGCCGAGCGGGCAGGCGATCAGGAACGACGAGATCGACAGAGCCAGCGTCACGACCGCGCCTTCGAGCAACAGGCGCGCGTGGCCGGCGGTGAAGCGCGGCTCCTTCGCGGCGCTCGCGGCCGCGGGCGCGGCGGGCGTGGAGACGAGCTCGAGCTGGCGCGCGTCCCACAGCCCGTAGCGCTCGAGAATGCGCCGGAGCTCGCCGCCCTCCGAGAGGTGCTCGAAGCCGGAGTCGATGCCCGCGAGCAGCGCGGGTTTGCCGCGCAGCACACCCGCGACGTAGTAGCCGCGCGCGACGTCCGCTTTCCTGCACTCGAGCTCTTTCAGCGGGCAGCCGTAACGATCGGCGATGATGTGATCGAGCAGCACCGCGTCGGTGCGACCCTTTGCCAGGTCGAAGTACGGCTCTTGTTGGCCCTCGTAGAGGACGATCGTGAGCTCGCGCTGCTTCAGCAGATCGTGGGCGACGGTCTGGTTCAGCGTCCCGACGCGGCGCCCCGCGAGATCGTCGAGCGATTGAAAGGGCGCGCCGCGCCGGACCGTGAGCGTCTCGCCGTACACGAAGTAGGGAACGGACAGCGCGATGCGCGCGCGGCGCTCGGGTGTGTCCTCGAGGCCGTTCAGGATCACGTCGATGTCGCCGCGCTCGAGCGCCGGCACCAGCGTGGACCAGTCCGTTTGCACGAACCTCGGCCGAACACCGAGCTCGCGCGAAAGAGCTTCGGCGATCTCGACCTCGAAGCCGCGGAGCTTCCCCGGCTGCTCGGGGTCCTCGTAGACGTAGGGCTCGCCGCCCTGCAGATCGCCGCCCCAGCGGAGCTCGGTGGGATCCCGCAGCTCGTCGCGAGCGCTGGCAGCCGCGGGGAAAGCCGCGAGCAGGATCGCGGACGCGACCGCGACGGGAACCGCGTGCAAAAGCTGGCGTGGCACGAGCGGCTCCACTTTGTCTCGCCCGGACGGCGGATTGCGAGCAGAAACGGTATGCGCGGGCGCCCGAGCCCGTTGTACGATGCTGCGGCCCACGATGCTTCGCGTTCGCTCCGCCGCTCTGGTTTCGCTGATTTTCTTGCTCGGCTGCGCGGAGCAGAAGGTGTCGATGTCGGAGGGGCCGCGTGAGTACGTGGCCACCGACTACGACCAGGTGCTCCGGCTCTGGACCCGTACGGAGCAGCTCACCAACGTGAACATGATGGACAACGTGCTCACGGCGACCGCGACCTACGAGTCGTGGGATTTTCGCTGGGCGTACGTGGTCCGCTACTCCGAGGACTACCGGCTCACCGTCGAGCAGCGCCGCGCGCTCCTCGAGCGGTCGCTCGCCGAGTACCAGGACCAGCACAGCTTTTACCTCGCGCTCTACGCGCAGAAGTACAAGTGGAACGATCTCGCCGCCAAGGATCCCGCCTGGATCGTGCGTCTGATCGACGACGAGGGTAACGAGACCGCGCCGACGAGCATCCAGACCATCAAGCGCCCGGGCGCGATCGAGCTCACCTATTTCCCGTACACGACGCCCTGGCGCAGCGCTTTCCGCATCACGTTTCCGAGAAAGCAACGCGACGGCCGCAACACCATCTCCACCGCGAGCCGTTGGTTCGGCCTTCGCTTCGCGGGCGCTCAGGGCAATCAAGAGCTGGTCTGGCGGATCGCGCCGGAGTAGCCCCGCGAGCCCGCGCCCTCAGCTCGACAGCACTTCGATCAACGGCGGCACGCTCATCATCAGCTCGTGCGCCGTCTTGCGCTCGGCGAAGACGATCAACGCGCCGCCCTCGGCGGCCTTGACGTTGGCGGGTGCGGGGGCCGCGCGCAGCATTTCGGAGGCGTAGACGATGTCCCCGGGGCCGAGCTCGCCGGCGGGGTTTCCGTCCTTGTCGCTGACCTGGAGGCGACCCGCACCGACGATGGTCATGCCGGCGAGGGGCTTTCCGGCCGTGGCCACGGCTTCATCCGGGAGCAACAGCTTGACGCTGCAGCGATCGAACACCATGCCGCGCAAGAGCTCGTCGAGCTGCTCGCCCATCTGGCCCATGGCCGCGCCCGCGAACGCCTGCAAGCGATCACCGACGCCGCGCAGCTCGTCTCTCACCCACGGGCACGGCGCGATCGCTTCGGCGAATTGCTCGAGCGGCCAGGCGGCGACGCGCGTGCCCGGCTCGGCCGCGACGACCTTGAGCGTGACTCCCTCTTCGACGTGGCTTTCGGCGAAGATCAGCTCGCCGCGTCCGGCGCGCACGCACACCACGTCCATGATCGCCGGCATCACCGCGACCTTGCCGGAGAGCACGAGCGCCAGACCGAAGCCGGTGACCTCTTCGTCTACGTCGAGCGCGTGGATGCGGACCTTGCGAGACAGATCCTGCTGCGACTCCTCCGGCAGATCTTCGAGGCCACGGACCTCGGCGAGATCGATTCCGAGCAGCGACGGCGGAGGCTCTGATGCCACCGGCTGCGGCGCAAACCCGGGGGGAGGCGGCAGCGACGGCTCGCGCGCCGACCGCGGCGGCGCTTCGGGAACCGGAGAAGACGCGCGCCGTTGCGGCATCGGCGGTGGCACGGGCGATGAGCGCGGCGGCATTTGCGATGCAGGCGGTGGCGCTGAAGGCCGCGCCGGGGCTGCCGGCGGAATCGTCGGCTCGGCGTCGAGGATGGCGTTCGCAGCGCGCAGCACCACGGAAGCCGGGGGCGCCAGGTGGTCGCCGAACGACGGGGAGCGATGAAACGGCTCGGGCTTGGAGAGGCTTTCCGGGAGCGTCCCGAGTGAATCCGGCGACTCCTCGACGACCACGGCCGTGGTCACCGGTTCCACCTCCGTGAAGCGCGGCAGCGGCTGCGGGCGGACCGGCCCGGGCGGAAGCGTCGCCGGATCGGCGAGCGGCTCGTCCTCGAAGTCGAGCGGCAGCGGGATGTCGCCCTGCGCCGCGAGCTGATTCTGCACGGTCGGCGGCTCGGACGCGAACAGCGGCGGCTCCTCCGCGACTCGGATCGACTCCGGCATCACCTCGAGCCCGCCGTCGATGGACTCGATGTCGTCTTCGTCGAGCTGGTCGTCGGTCGGGACGCCCCACTGCGTCGTCGCCTCTTCGGGCGCCTCCTCTTCCGCGTCGAGCACTTCCGCGTCGAGCACCTCGAGGCTCTCGACCTCTTCGACCTCTTCGTCGAGCTCGACATCGACGTCCATGTCCACGTCGATCGTCTCCGCCTCGAGCGCTTCTTCGAAGCCCGGCGGGGGAGGTAGCGGCGGCATGCTCGAGGCCCTCGGCCGGCGCGAGGGCGGGACCGACGCGGGGCTCGGCGCGGGCGCCGGGCTCGAGCGCAAGGAGCTGCTCAGGTCGTTGATGTTGCGCTGGATCTCACGCGCGCGTTCGATGCGTCCGGCGTCGATCGCGGTGTCGACGGCGCGGAGCAGCCACTCGAGCGCGTCGGCGCGGGCGCCGCGGTTCCACTCGACCCCGGCCGTGCGCAGCGCCCAGGCCACGTCGTCGGCGTCGTCTTCGAGCGCCAGCGGGAAGCTGGGCGGTGGCGCGCTCGGAGTCATGGCTAAGCTCCGATATCACAGCCCGGGGGCACGAGCCCAGCCCTTCCGGGCACTTGGGTGAGCCGGACGCGCTGTCTCGGGCCGCCTCGATCAGGGCGGCGGGAGGAAGACCTCGCGGTCGCGCGCGCCGTTCGGGGGGCCGACGAACCCGCGCCGCTCGAGCGTCTCGACGATCTTCGCGGCGCGGTTGTAGCCGATGGTCATCTTGCGCTGGAGCCACGACGTCGAGCAGCGCTGCGTCTCGGCCACGATCCGCCGCGCCTCCTCGAAGCGCGGATCGACATCGCCCTCGTCCTCGTCGTCCTCGTCCTCGTCGTCGGCTCGGAGGATCGCGTCGTTGTAGGTGGGGGTGCCCTGCGCGCGCAAGAAGTCGGTGAGCTTGCCCACCTCGTCTTCGCTGACGAACGGGCACTGCACGCGGTAGGTCTCGGTCGAGCCGTTCAGCTTGACCAACATGTCGCCGCGACCGAGCAAGTGTTCCGCGCCCTGCTCGTCGAGGATCGTCCGGCTGTCCACCTTCTGCGCGACGCGGAAGGCGATGCGCGTCGGAAAGTTCGCCTTGATCATGCCGGTGATCACGTCGACGCTCGGGCGCTGGGTGGCGAGCACGACGTGCATGCCGGCGGCGCGTGCCTTCTGCGCGAGGCGTGCGATCGAGGCCTCGACCTCCTTGCCCTGTTGCATGATCAGGTCCGCGAACTCGTCCACGACGACCACGATGTACGGCAGCTTGCCGGGCAACGTGACGCCGTCGCTGCCGTCGCGCGCGGGCGGCAGGCTCACCACCGCGCCCTCGGGAGACAGCGCCTCGATTTCCTCGGGCTTCGGCGGCGGCAGCTCGCCGTCCTGCACCTTCTTCACCCAGCCGTTGTAGGTGACGATGTTCTTGGTGCCGGCGTTGGCGAACAGCTGGTAGCGCCGCTCCATCTCGTCGACCGCCCAGCGCAGCGCCGTGGCCGCCTGCTTCATGTCGGTGACGACCGGCAACAGCATGTGCGGGATGTCGGCGTAGGGCGCGAGCTCGACGACCTTGGGATCGATCATCAATAGCCGCAGCTCTTGCGGCGTGCGTTTGAAGAGCAAGCTCGACAGCATCACGTTCAGGCCGACGCTCTTGCCGGCGCCGGTCGCGCCCGCGACGATCACGTGCGGCATCGAGGCCAGATCCGCGTAGAACGGCTTGCCCACGATGTCCCGCCCGAGGACCACCGGCAGCGGCGCCTTCTCTGCGATCTTGTCGAAGCGCTGATCTTCGACGAGCTCGCGCAGGTTGACCGGGATGCGCTCGTCGTTCGGTAGCTCGAAGCCGATCCGGTTTTTACCCGGGATCGGCGCGATGATGCGCACCTTGCGCGACAGACCGAGCGCCAGATCGTCGACCAGCGCGGCCACCTTGCTGACCTTGGTGCCCGCCTCGCACGAGACCTCGTACATGGTCACGGTCGGGCCGGGCAGGATGGCCTCGACCTTGCCCTGCACGCCGTAGTCGAGCAGCGTCTTCACGAGCAGCTCGCTGTTGTCGCGCAGCTTGCTCTCGTCGATGCCGACGCTCTGGGTCTGGTTTTGCTCGAGCAAGTCGAAGCCCGGGAGACGGAAGTCGTCGCGCACCCGCACCTTGGCCGCGTCCTTGGCCCGCTCCACCGCGCGCTCGTGCTCGGTATCGACGATCTCGGGCCCGCTCGCCTCGGCCTTCTTTTTCCGAGCCTTCGCCCGCGGTTTCGAGACCGGCGCCGCGTCGCCCTCTTCCTCGGCACCCTCGGGATCTTCCTCTGCTTCCTGCACCGTCTCCGCGACGCTCTCCGCCTCGCTGCCAGCTGCCGGCTGCCGGCTGACAGCCGCTCCCGTAACCAGCTTCACCGACGGCTCCCCCGTGAACAGCTCGCCCGGCACGTCACTCGACGCGGGAGCGGCGTCGCGGTTCAGCGTCGCCGACAGCGCGAGCGGCAGCGGCGCCGTGTACTCGACGGGGATCCACTCCACGTCGTCAGCGAGCTGCATCAGCAGCGCCTCGTCGCGATCCGGCACCTCGATCGCGGGCGCGTGCTCCTTGGCGTCGGACTCGGCGCGCCGCAGGTCGCGCGCCTGACCCCACGCGCCGCGTAGCCTGCCGCACGCGACGACCAGGCGCGCCCAGGCCCGCGCAAGCCAGGACAAAACGCGGTGCGACCAGGCGATGAACGAGAAGCTCGCGCGGCCGATCAGGATCAGCCCGACGATGGTCGGCCCCACCAGAAACGAGCCGATCGTGGAGAACAGCTCGCGCATCAGCTCGCCGAACAAGAGCCCGACGTTGCCCGCAGCCACGGCGCCGTGAAACGCGACCGAGTTGGGCGCGGCCACCTGAACGAGCGCGCTGAGGACGATCGCGACCACCAGATCACCCGCGATGCGAAGCCCCAGGAGCTCGGGCTTCTGGCCCCGAAACAGCGGAGCCGCGAGCACCCCGAGCTCGACCGGCAAGAGCCAGGCCACGACACCGAAGCCCTGAACCAGCACCGCCGCGAGCGCCGCGCCGGCGGCTCCCGCCCAGTTACCGCCCGCGACGCCGGGGTCCACCGGGTCGACCTCGTAACTGGCGAGGGCCAGGGTCACGAACACGGCGCCCGCCCACAGGAGCAAGGCAGCCGCCTCGCGCAGGCGGCCCTGGACGGGACCTGTGCCGGTGCTCGCTGCGGATGACAAGTCCGAGCCTGTCGCCGCCCGGGGGCTGAACAGCCGCACGTTCATGGCCTACAGATAACTACATGCAGCTACCTTTGACCACCAAGTTTTGCGTTCCGACGGGATAACGCAACGTGTCAAACTGCGACTACCTTGAGTCCGAATACCGCCGAGCTGTACCATCGCTCGCTGCTGCGCTTTCGGCGATCATGCCGGACGCCCGCGAAAGAACGGAGCTACCGAATCCCGATGCACCTGGGGGCTTCCACTGGCCGGACGCTGGTCGTGGCCACAGCTGTGGTTGCACTTTCGCTCGGCGCTTGTCGCACGAGCACGGACGACGTCACCCGCTGGGCCGCCACCTCACAGGGACCCAAGAAGCTGACGGCCGTGCTCACGCACGAAAAGTACCCGCTCGATCTGCGCGTCGAGGCCGCGGTCGCGTTGATCGGGATGAAGCCGCGAAGCGGGCGGCGCGTGGGGATCCAGGGCGGCGACGATCAACCAGGTTTGATCGCGGCGCTCGGCCAGCTGCCGCCGGCGACTCGCAGCGCTCTGATCGCAGAGCTCGTTCCGCGCCTCGAAGCGGAGATGAAGAAGCCGCGGCCCAAGCCGCAGGGTAACGAGGCGCCCGTCGATCCCGGGATCCCGTTCAAGGACGCAGCCTTCGCGATCCTGACGGAAAACGGCGGCTCGCTGCTGACGGACCCCGCGCTGCGCGAGCGATTGCGGAGCGCGATCGCCCGCTTCGTCACCACCAACTTCGCGGAGCGGCTCGACGACTCGAGCCAGCTCTACGGCGTGGAACAGGTGATGCGCGAGCTGAAGGCCGAAGGCGTGCGCCCGCTGCCCGCGCAAATGACGCTCGGTGCGGCCAAGCTCGATCGCATGGTCGACCTGATCGCCGACTTCGGCGACGAGCCAACGAAGCTCGCGGCGGGCCAGCGCCTGGTCGCGATCGCCAAGGAGACCGCCTCGCCCGCCTGGATCCAGCAGAAGACGCCGGTCGTGGAGGCTGCCAACAAGGCCTCGAAATTGGTGGTGAAACCGGAAGACCTCAAGAAGCAGGTCCTGCAGTACCAGGAGGAAGAGGTGCTGCGCGTCATGACCTCGATGAAGCGGCTCGGCACCCGACCCGTCGTCGATTACCTGCTCCAGACCGCGGAAGACAAGCAGAAGAGCGAACGGCTGCGGTCGAGCGCGCTCGTCGCACTGCAGAACAAGCTCGATAAGTCGAACCCCGCCCATGTCGACGCGCTGCTGGCCATCGCCGGCGGCGGCCCCGAGGTGAAGGACGAGATGCGCGACGCTGCGCTGCAGCGC
Source organism: Polyangiaceae bacterium (assembly GCA_025937835.1). Classification (GTDB taxonomy): domain Bacteria; phylum Myxococcota_A; class Polyangia; order Polyangiales; family Polyangiaceae; genus PMG-095. The sequence goes on along the minus strand of JAICQO010000071.1, from coordinate 24,527 downwards.
GTCGGTGAGTTCCCGAGGCCGATGGTGCTCGAAAAGCTGTACGTGCTCTTCGACAACCCGAACTGGCGTGTTCGCTGGGTGGCCGCCGGGCTGGTGCTGCGGATGAGCGACACGCCCGATCTCGAGAGCTTCTTCGCGCGGCTCTCCAAGGTGCGCGGGATGTCAATCAACGAGCCGCTGCGCTATGGTGCGTTACTTTCCGCGATGAAAGGTCCCCCTTCACCCGCCGAGGTCGCTGCGAAGTACGCAGCCCCGCCCTACTCGGCGCAGGTGAGGACCAGCGCGCTCGGTTACTACTATGCCGTTGGAACCCGCGCGGACCTGCCCAAGGTCCAGGCCTACGAGCAGGACAAGACGCGCGTTCCGTCCTGCGCGAAGGACGCCAGAGACTGCGAGTGGAAGTGCGACGTGCGAGCTGGCGACAAGTCCGAGACCAAGGACATCGCCACGATTGGCGACTTCGTGAGCTTCTGCATCAAGCCCGCGATGGAATCACGACCCGGGGGGAAGACATGACCCGCCCTGTGCGCGGGTGCGCGCGACGAGACGACTGATGAGCGACCCCAACAAGAAAGTCAGCCGCACGTTCCAGAGCCGCGAGGCGCTCTGGCAGAAGTTCGAGCAGATGGCGAAGGAGCTCGAGTGCTCCGTCGACTACCTGATCAACGACGCCATGAAACAGTACGCGCGCCAGCGCGGCTACGGTGGCGGCGCCCAGACCGTCGGTCCGTCGATGGCACCGGGATCGGGGTCGGTGGCCGCGCCGCTGCCCGGCGGGCCGATCGTGGCGCCGCCGCCACCGCCGCCGCCCGCGCTCACCACCGCGCCCACCGCGCGCCCGATCGGCGTGCCTCCACCGAAGCGGCCGCCGACTGCAGCTCCTCCTCCGCCTCCTCCGCCGCCGCCCGCCGGTGCCTCCCGGCGCGCGCCGCCGCCGCTCGCACCGCCGAAAACCGCCGCGCCGCCGCCCCCTCCGCGCGCGGTCGCCGCCAACACCGGCGCGCTATCGATCTACTACCAGGGCGAAGTCTTCCCCGTGAACAAGGACCGCTTCATCATCGGTCGCGGCAAGCAGACGAGCGATCTGACGATCAAGGATCCGAACGTGTCCCGCCAGCACGCCATGATCGAGTTCTCGAGCGGGCACTACTACATCGTGGACATGGGCTCGACCAACGGCGTCGAGTACAACGGCCAACGCGTCCAACGCAAAGCCATCGCCGAAGGCGACGTCTTCCGGGTCTGCGACCACGAGCTGCGCTTCTCTTTCCACTGAGAAAGGCCGGGTCCGGCGGTTTGCGATCCGGGCAACAAGAAGACTTGAAGGGGGGAAGACGGGAAGGGTTTGTTTTCTTGTCGGGCAGAACCGTTCAGGCAGCTGGCCCGATGCGGCCGCTAGTGCCTCGGTTCGCGATAGCGGCTCAGTCCCTCACGACAAGAAAATCCCTTCCTGTCTTCCTCCCTTCCAACCTTCTTGTTGCATCCCCCCGTCCGCGACGCGCTTAGTCGTGGCTTAGAGCAGGAAAGACATGCCTACCGAGAAGGTGGGGTAGCCCATGCGCATGGTGAGGGTGAGGGTGTCGGAGAAGTGGAAGCGGCCGCCGACGAACATTTGCAGCGGCTCGATGTGGAACTCGCTGTCGATGCCATCGCCGGACTGGAAGCGTAGGGCGGTACCGGGCTCGCCGAACACGGACCAGTTGCGGCTGAGCCAGAAGTTCCACTGCATGACGATCGGCACCCAGACGTTGTCGACCGTGAAATCGTCGTCGAACGCCGCGCACTGATCGACCGTGTCGCGCCGCACGCAGCGCGATTGTCCGCGGGAATAGTGCACGAAGTCGAGGCCCAGGCCGATGCCGACGGTGTTGTTGATCTTGCCGATGAAGCCGTTGTCCACGATCTCGAAGGTGCCGCGGAAGCCGGCGCCGTAGCCGCTGCCCTGAGCGTGACCGGGAGGATCGATGAAACCGAGCAGCACGTGCGGCTCGGCCTCGAACTGATAATGGGGGTGCGCTCCGGGGCGGTCGATGATCAGCGTGTCCGCCGCGGCCGGCCGAGTAAACCCGAGAGCTGCCGTGCACGCCGCGGCCAGGAAGACCACTCGCAGTAAGGGGGGGCTCAGGAGGCTCATGAACCCGTCACTATCACGAGCGCGCCGTCGGCCGAACATTCCCGGGCGCCGGGTCTCCGGCCTGACGCGGGAGCACCTCGACTGTTGCGGGCTCCGGGCCACGCTGCTACCACCCCCGGGCGCTTTTTCCCCCGTTCTAGCGGGACGGGACGCGGAAGTCGCATCGAAGCAGAGCGAGTCGAGGTATTCAGTCGATGTCCCAGTCGAACCCGGTCGGTGGTGGAAGCGGAGCGAGCGGCGGCGTGCAAGCCAATCTCCAGTTGCAGGGAGGCGCTGCAATCGTCGCTCCCGTGAGCGCATTTCCGGGCGGGGTCCCCGGCAACGCGCTGGTCGTGCTCCCGATGAACAAGGTCGACGAACAGTTCATGGAGCAGATCAAAGCCGGCCCGGTCGCGCTGCAGATCGACCAGATGTGGCAGATGCTCGGCTTCAACGGCCCCGCCGTGCAGGTGCAGGACGCAGAAGGCCGTCCGCTCGCGATCGGGCTCGAAGATTTGATCGCCGGCCTCGAGAAGCACTGGAACGAGGATCAGTCGGACCTCGGCCGCGGCCGCATGTTGGCTCAGGAGTTGATGAAGCACGGCCGCTTCGAGCAGGCCGAGAAGGTGCTCGGCAAGATCGTCGCGCTCGGCGGCGAGGGCGAGGACTGGATGGCGCTCGGCATCTCCCAGGTTCAGCAAGAGAAGTGGGACAAGGCCGAGGCCACGCTGCGCGGCGCGCAGAACCTGCTGAAGGACAGCCCGTTCCCGGCGCTGCACCTGGCCAAGGTCTTTCAGGGCAAGGGCGACGCGGTCGAGGAGCGCAAGATGATCGAGCAGGCCATCCAGAAGGCGCCGAACAGCGTCGACGCCTGGGCTTTCCTGTACTCGCTCGTCGAGCGCACCGAGGGCGAAGAGGCCGCGGAGAAGGCGGTCGAGGAGCTCGCCAACACGGAGGCGAACCAGAAGACGGCCGCCCCCTTCATCGCGGTGCAGGGCCTGTACGCCGCCGAGGACGACAAGCGCGACAAGGCGATCGCCTTCGCCAAGAAGGCGGTGGCTCGGAACGAGAACGACCCGCTGGCGCTCGTGTGTCTGTCGGCGCTCTACGGTCAGGCCGGCGACATCGACGCCGTGATCGACCTGCTCTCGAAGCACGAGGGCAAGATGACGAACGACGTGCGGCTCGCGCACAACTACTTCGAGGCGCTGTTCCAGAAGCGTCAGATCGAGCGCGTCACGAAGCTCCTGAACGCGCTCGCGGGCGCTCAGAACCGCGAGGTCAAGCAGTTCGCCATGGAGCGCTCGCGCTTCGTCGCCCAGTATCTGCAGCAACAGCAGCAAAAGCTGGCCGGCACCCGCAAGGCCTGACGCGCCGCGTTTCCCCGGCATTTCTGGCTGCCCGAGCGGTCAGCTCGACCGATCCGGTCGGAACGGTATAGGCTCGCGCGCGGAACGTCATCCGGAGTTCACGCGGCCGGCTCCTCACGGGGTCGACTGTCCAAGTGAGCGGCCGCCCGCGCTCGACGCGGCAGCCGGCGCTGAACCGAGGCGCGCTTCCGTCCCATGCTTGCACTGACGCTCACCGTACTCTGGTCGCTCGTCGTCTCGTTTTGTTGCTCGGTGGCCGAGTCGGTGATTTTGACGATCTCCCACGCGCAGATCCAGGCGCTGGGCAAGAGCAAGTCTGCCAAGATCCTGCGCGACTTCAAGCGCGAGATCGACGTGCCGATCGCGGCGATCGTGGCGTTTCACACGGTGGCGCACACCGTGGGTGCCTCGGTCAGCGGCGCCATGTTCGTGGACGTCTTCGACGAGCGGCACCTGTGGGTGTTCTCGCTGGTGTTCACGGTCATGGTGCTCGTCTTCTCCGAGATCGTGCCGAAGACGCTGGGCGTGACCTACGTCGTCGAGTTCGCGACGCCGGTCGCGTACGTCGTGCGCGCCCTGGTGTTCGTGCTGAAGCCGATGATCTGGATCACCAGCTTGTTCGCGAAGCTGCTCCGGCGCGGCACCGAGCAGCCGGTCACCTCGATTGACGAGATCCGCCTGCTCGTCGCCTTCGGGCGCACCGAGGGCGCGGTCGGAGGCCGCGTCGCGGACATGATCGAGGGGGCCGCGCGGCTCAAAGAGCTAACGGCCTACGACGTGATGGTGCCGCGCTCGCTGGTCATCTACCTGTCCGGCGAGCGCGAGCTCGACGAGAACCTGAAGCTCATCGAGCGCTCCGGCCATAGTCGCTTCCCGTACACGGCCGACGGCAACCTGGACAAGGCCGAGGGCGTGGTGCTGGTGAAGGACCTCTTGTTCTCGATGCGCCGCAACGGCGGCGAGGTCGACTTCGACGCGCTGGTGAGCCCTTCCTTGATGGTTCCCGGTTCGTTGCCGCTCGAGAAGCTCCTCCGCACCTTCCAGGAAGAGCGCCGCCACATGGCGATGGTGGTGGACGAATACGGAGGGACCCAGGGCATCGTCACGCTCGAAGACGTGCTCGAAGAGATCGTGGGCGAGATCGAGGACGAGAGCGACCGCGTGGATCCGAGCATCTTGCGCCGCGCACCGGGCGTGTACGTGTGCCGTGGCGCGGCCGAAACCCGCAAGGTCTTCGACCTGCTCGGCATCGAGAGCGACACCGAGATGGTCACCCTCGCGGGTTTCGTGGCAGAGCTCGTGGGCCGTGTGCCGCGCGTCGGCGACACCATGGAATGGGAGGGCCACCGCTTCACCGTGCTCCGCGCCAGCGCCCGGCGCGCCGAGCGCATCGAGGTCCGAAAGCTCGAAGACGCCTGAATCAGCCAGGCGTCCGAATCCGTTTCGAAGGGTCGCGTCTCGGGGACATTCTCTGTCCGACCGGCGCCTGTCCGAGGTTTGACATCTGAACAGTCGAACAGTATAAGCCGGACTACGAGTTTTGGTCGTCCCCCGCCGCGAGAAGTCGAAAGCTCCGGCCCTGGGATAACGAGTGTACCGGAGGAACGTCGATGAGCGTGCTGGATGACAAGCAGAAGGGCAAAGCGCTGGAGCTGGCGATTGCCAGCGTCCAGAAAGAGTTCGGCGAAGGCGCGATCATGCGCCTCAAGGACGGCGAGAAGGTTGGGGGCGAGGTGCAGGTGGTGCCGAGCGGCTCACTCGGGCTCGACCTGGCGCTCGGCATCGGCGGCTACCCCCGCGGGCGCATCATCGAGATCTACGGCCCTGAATCCAGCGGCAAGACGACGCTCACCCTGCACGCCATCGCCAACGTCCAGAAGCGCGGCGGCGTGGCCGCGTTCATCGACGCCGAGCACGCGCTGGACGTGACCTACGCCAAGAAGCTGGGCATCCGCACGGACGAGCTGCTCATCAGCCAGCCCGACTACGGCGAGCAAGCGCTCGAGATCGCCGATATGCTCGTGCGCTCGAACGCGGTCGACATGGTCGTCATCGACTCCGTCGCGGCCCTGGTGCCCAAGGCCGAAATCGAAGGCGACATGGGCGACTCGCACGTCGGCTTGCAGGCGCGCTTGATGAGCCAGGCGTTGCGCAAGGTGACGGGCTCCGTCTCGCGCTCCCAGACCATGATGGTGTTCACGAACCAGATCCGCATGAAGATCGGCGTGATGTTCGGCAGCCCCGAGACGACGACCGGCGGAAATGCGCTCAAATTCTACGCTTCCGTGCGCCTCGACGTGCGGCGCATCGGCGCCATCAAAGAGGCAGGCTCCGAGGGTAAAGAGCCGGTGGTGGTCGGCAATCGCACCCGCGTGAAAGTCGTGAAGAACAAGCTCGCGGCCCCTTTCCGTGAGGTGGAATTCGACATCCTGTACGGACAGGGCGTCAGCCGTTCGGGCGAAGCCATCGACATGGGTGTGGACGCCGGCATCGTTCAGAAGAGCGGCGCCTGGTTCTCGCTCGATGGCGAGCGCATCGGTCAGGGCCGCGACAACGCCCGTACCTACCTCGAACAGCGCCCGGAGCTGATCGATTCGGTCGAGCGCCGCGTGCTCGAGCACCACGGCGTTCGTCGCTCGGGCGAGGCCAAGGCGGAAGCCAGCGCGCCCGCCAAGCCCGACGCCAAGGCCGAAGGGCGCCCCGCAGACACGGCGAAGAAGCCGGAAGCGGCGGATGCCAAGGCGCCCGCGAACGGCAGCGCGCCGCAGGGTGGTGCCGCAGGGCAGCAACGCCGTCCTCCCGGCGCTCGTCCGAGCTGAGCTCGGCACCGCCGTTCAGGCGGCGCGAGGAGGCGTACGCGGTTCACCGATTGGCACGCATCCCGAGTCTGGGGTGAGTGCCAATCGCGTTTTCGAGACCCGATTCGGGTGTTGTGCCCCGAGTGCGCGAGCCCCCAGGTTCTCCGCAACTTGTGGATAAGTTACTTAGATCCTTTGACTTTTCGGGGGACAGCTCGCCGCGCACCACGGCTCGTTTCCCTCGGGGATTCGCGGGGGCGGGGGGTCAATCCCCATGCAGAACGAGGACTTAGGCCGGGCGTCTCCCAAGGGCGGATAATTGCCTGTAACCAATTGAAACTAATGAAGAAATCGCGATTCCTTGACGCTTCGGATCCTGCACCTTACTCCCAGCGAGGTAGCGCCTTCTGAGCCCGCCCATGACCCCCCAACTCGGTTTCCCCTGGATGGCCACGCCGAAGCAGCGGCGGGCTGGTTCGCGGGTTCGTGCCGCGGCGATGCCGCGCATGGCGACCGGTGCGCTGCGCGTCCCCGATCCCCGGGTCACTCCGTTGACCCTGCCTTGGGTCACTCCGGCGGGGCCGCAGATTTTCGTGCACGAAGGAGCGCGGCAAGCGCTCGAGCGCCGCTTCATGGCGGCGTTCGGCGGCGCCGTGCAGCTCGCGATCACGGACAATCGCAGGCGCATGATCACCCACAGCAAGGCCCGGGGCGTGCTCCAGGTCCGGGTGCACATGATGTTCCTCGGGGCCCCGGATCGGGTGCTGGAGGCGCTCGTCGCTTACGTGGTCGATGGCGACCGTCAGGCGTCACAGGCGATCGGCGAGTACATCGACGAGAACTCCCACCGCATCCGCGCCTCGCGCCCGGTGCCCGGCCCGCTCCACACCCGGGGGGAGGTCCACGACCTGGTCGAGATCCTGGGTGAGTTGAACCACGAGTACTTCGGCGGCGTGCTCGCCAACGTGCTCATCACTTGGGGCAAGAAGACGCGCCCGGCGAGCGGGCGTGCCCGGCGCAGCATCAAGCTCGGCAGCTACAGCGCCATCGAGCGCTTGATCCGCGTTCACCCCGTGCTCGATCGCGCCTGGGTGCCTCGCTACTTCGTCAAGTACATCGTCTTCCACGAGCTCTTGCACCACGTGATGCCCGAGGCTCGTGTCGGCTCGCGCACGCTGCTGCATCCGCCCGAGTTCCTGCGCCGCGAGCGCGAGTTCAGGCAGTACGAGCGCGCGGTGGCCTGGGAGTGCCGGCACATCGATCGGCTGCTGCGGGCGAGGTGAGTGCCGAAGCGGGCTGGTGAGAGGGACCGCTCAGGTTCCGAGGTACCTCAGAACTCCGCGGCAATCCCCAGCACCCAGGACTCCGTCCCGGCATCCAGCTGATTCTCGGAGCCGAAGCCATCCAGGACGCTCTGGTAGAGCTCGCCGAAGATGTAGCTGTGGTTCATGCCGACCGTCTGGTCTGCTTCCTTGGAGTCCTCGATGTCGATCCAGTCGAGCTGGAGCATCAGGCCCAGCGCCGCATGCGTGCCCCACGAGCGCCCGCGGCCTTCTTCGCCGTTCGGGCCTCTCGCCGTTTCGCCGCCGCTCTGGGACCACCAGTAGGCGTGGCCGATCCCGAGCTTCGCGTAGGGGACGAGCGGCACCTGGAACTCCTCGGCGAGCACGTCTGCGCGCAGCACGGCGACGGCGTACATCGGCACGATCGAGAGCGTCGTCTCTTGATCGGAGCGCGAGCCGTCGCTGTCGATCAGCGCGTCCGCCTTGGCGCGCGTGTAGCCGATGCCGAAGCCGGGGCCCAGCGTGCCGAGGTACGGGATGCGCAGAACCTGCCAGTCGAACTCGACGCCGCCGTAGTAGCGGGTCGAGTCCCCAAAGACGGTCTCGTACGGGCGCGCAGCGAGGTCGTCGTCGACGTTCGGCGTGTAGGGGCCGAAGCGGAGCTCGACCGCCATGTCTTGCGGTGAGTGGTAGTGATGCGCCTCGCGGCGGTAAATGCCGAGGTCGTCGACTTCGGCTCCCGCTCGCGCGCCGAAGGCCGTGATCGCGAGCGCGCCGGCGAGTACCAGACTGTGTTTCATGACCGTGCCGCACCCTTGCGACGTCGCGCCGCGAAGACGAGCGCGGCGGCGCCGAGAGCCACCAGCGCCGAGCGCTGCGGGCTGCGCGAGAACGCGCAGAAGCCGCCGCCGCCCTGGCCCCCGGCATCGACGTAGGCCTCGTAGAAGTCCGTGACGGGTTCGGGCCGAGCGCAGGCCAGCGCCGAGAGATTACCGGTGTTGCCCTGGCGATCGACCCCCGCGACGCCGCAGGCGTACCAGACGCCGTTCTGGAGACCGCCGTACGCGCCGGAGTCCTTGGTGACCCCGTACTGCTGCGAGCCCCGCACGCTCCCCGGCGGCCGTTCGCCTTCTTTGAGCTGGGTGCCGACGCAGTCGGGGGTGCCGCTGCCGTTGGCTCCGCCCTCGCCGATGAGGCCACCTTCGCTCAACGGCTCGCAGAACACGGTGTAGCCGTCGATGTCGTCCGAGTCGGACGCGCCCCAGTACACAATCAGCTGACTTTCGCCGATGCCGACGCGATCGAGGTCGGGCGGGTCCGGACCCGTGAAATCCACGGAGAAGGTCGTGCTGGCTTTGGTGTCGGCAGTCCCGCCGTCCAGGTCCAGCAGGTACACCGTCGAGCTGATCCTGCCGCCCTCTCCGATACTGGTGCAGAACTCGGGTGAATCGACGCCTACATCCCCGGGCGCCAGCGGGCGCAGGATGTCGCGGACCTCGAGCCTGATCGTGTTCTCGTCTTCGATGGTCCCGAGATCGATGCAGGTTCCGTTGTTGATGGCCTCGTCGCGCTCATTGTCGTTCGAGCAGTCGACCGTCTTGCTCACGAAGACGTGGATATTGTCGTCGCTGATCGCCGTCAGCGTGATCGGGATCTCGATGGTGGCGCCCGGGGTTTCGCACTCCTCGAACCAGATCTCACTCAGCGTCGTGGAGTCCGTGTCCACGGAGTGGGTGAACTGCTCCACGGGGCCGATCGTGATCGATTGGCCAAACGCGAGCGCGGGGAGCAGCGCGACGAAGAGAAACGTCAGGAAAGCAAGGAGGCGCACGGCTGAGCTCGGACCCCTAAAGAGCACAGGGTGTGCCACGGCGCAAATCTGCTTTTTCGGGGAGCCTGTCGGCGCAGAACGCCGGGCGCCCGCCAGCTTGTCCATCCCGCGTCCTCGAGCTGCCAATCTGTCAGCGGGTGGTAGGGTTCCGGAATGATCGGTTCGTCCCCGCCGGAGCCTACGGGGACCTCTGCCCGGATCGCCGTGGGCATCATGCTGCTCGGCTGTTTCCTGCTGGTGGGTGGCGTCGGATTCGTGGCGTGGCGCGCGCTGCGGATGCCAGAAGCCGGTCCTTCGGCAGGGCTCGCGTCCGCGGCTCCGAGCGCGGCTCGAGCATTGCCCGCTCCGAGCTCGAAGCCGCCCGAGCAGCTCGCGCCGGCGCCCGCGGAGCCGAGCGAACCCGAACCCGAGCCCGGGCAAGCAGGGCGCGGGCAGGCCGGGCCGCAGGCTTTGAATGCGCCCGAGCCGGTGCCGCTCGAGGCACGGCCCCGAACCAAGGGCTCGGACCCGTCCGCCGCGATTCCGGTCTCGGCGGGCCGGCCAGCGCTCGGTGCGAAGCAGGCCGGCGTCACGCTGTCGCTGTTCGGGGATCTGAAGTGCCCGTTCACGCTTCGGACGCTGAACGCGGCGACGAAGATCGTCGCGCGCCACCCCGATTCGGTGCGCTTCGTCTTCTATCACCGTCCGATCGACGCCGACGCCGCCTCCGTGGAGCTCTCGCGGCGAGTGGCGCTCGCGGCTTTGCGCGGTGGCCCCGAGCTCGGTTGGCAAGAGCTCGAACAGAGCGCGCGGAATGGGGGCGCCGCCGGCGCGCAGCGCGAGCCCGACGCCTCCGAGGCCCGCGCTCTGACCGAGCTCTTGGCAGAGGACGCGGAGCTCGGCAGCGTGCTCCACGTGCGCGCGACCCCGACGCTGTTCGTGAACGGACTGCGGCTCGTGGGCGAGCCGGATCCGGATCTGCTCGAGAGCGCGATCCAGCGCGAAGAGCGAGCGGTGCGCTGGCTGCGCGCGCAGGGCGTGGCGGCCGAGCGCGCGTACGCGCTGCGGCTGCGGCGTAACCTGATCGCCGTCGATGCGGGCGCCGCCGATCGCTGGTGTCTGCCGCGCGGCGACGCGCCCGAAGAGGGACCGCGCGACGCGCTGGTGACGCTCGTCGAATTTTCCGGCTTCGAATGCCGGGGTTGCCGCGACTTCGAGCCGGTCCTCGGCGAGCTCTCGAAGAAGTACCCGACCGCGCTCCGGCGCGTGTTCCACGGCATTGCTCCGCGCGACATGCGCTCTGCGCGGCGCGCGCTCGGTTTCGCGCTGGCCGCGAAGACCGAGCTCGGAGACGCAGCCTTCTGGTCGCTCTTGCGCGTGCTGCGCGCGTCGGCGCTGCGCCTCGACGAGGCCGCGTTGGCGACGGCCGCGAAGCAAGCCGGGCTCGACGCCGAGCGCCTGTTCTCGGCAGCCGACGACGAAAAGCTCGACCGGCGATTGAACCGCGAGCTCGAGCTCGCGCGCGCCCTGGACGTGCAGACGGCGCCGACGTTCTTCGTCAATGGCCGCAAGCTGCCGAGGGCCACGAGCCCGGACGTGCTGAAGGCCGTCGTGGCCGAGGAGCTCGCCGCAGCCAAGCGCATCCAGCGCCGCGGCACGCCGCCCTCCAGGTTCGAAGCGCTGTTGTGCGACGCGCCCGGCGGCGAGCCGCGCCAGAACTAGAGCGATATGCGCGGTTAGGAGCCTGCCGGGATTGGCGGAAAACTCGGACGAAAAAAGTGAGCGCGTGGGGAGAGGCGGCGCGTGCCGCCCCTGAGACTAGAGGCGCACTTCGACGTGGTGCTGGCGGCGCAGGCCGTCGAGCCACGTCTTCTTCGCTTGCGCCATCTTCTCGAGGTAGACGCGCTCACCGAGCTCGCGCTCCGCTTCCTCGAACGGCGGCAGCTGGGATTCGTCCCGCGACAGGAGCTTCAGCACGACCAGGTTTTCACCGACCAGCACGGGGGGCGACACCTCGCCGGGCTCGAGGCCGAGCGCGACGCGAGCGAGCGTGGGGTGCAGCTCGTTGGCGAGCATCGGGCGGACTCTGCCGCCCGCGGCGCGCGAGGTCGGCTCCTCGGAGTGCTGCTGCGCGAGGGCTGCGAAATCGCCGCGCTGGGCCTGGGCAGTGATCGATTCGGCGAGCTTGCGGCGCGCGCGCTGTTGTTGCGCCGTGGTGCCGGCCGAGAGCACAATCCACGCGGGCGTGAAGCGCAGCCGCTGCCGCTCTTCGAGCACGAGCTTGCGGTACGAGAGGCGCAGGTCCTCGTCGGTGACGCGGATCCGGCCTTGCAGGCGCACGTTGATGAGCTTTGCCTCGAGCAGCTGGCGGCGCAGCTCGTCGCGGTACGAGCGCTCGTCGAGGCCGCCCTTCTGCGCTTCGGCGATCAACGCGGGCACGGTGAGCTTGTTCTGGGTGGCGACGCGCTCCAGCGCCTCGTCGATCTCCTTGGCAGACACCGTGATCTTGGACTGCTGCGCCGCGCGGAGCTCGAGCTCTTCGTCTACCAGGCGGTCGAGCAGGGCGCGGTAGAGCTGGGAGATGGCGGCGTTGCGCTGCGCGCCCGGGGGCACGCTGCGGTAGATCTGGTAGAGGCCCGGCTGGGCGCGCTCGCGCAGGTCACTCAGCAGGATCGCCTTGTCGCCGATCACCGCGACGATGCGCTCGATCAGGGCGGCCTCGGCCGGTTGCAACGAAAAGAGCGCGGCGGCGAGCGCCACGGTCCCCGCGAGGCGGGTCCGGAACGGACGGCGGCGTCGGCTGGCTGCAGGGCGCATGGGCAGGCTCGGGGTGTAGCAAGGTCTCGGGCCTGCGCCCACCCTTCGCGGCTGGGGTCCGGTAAAGCGGCTTGACGACCCGAGCGCCGGGCGGCGAGCATGCCGGGATGGGGAGAGCCACGGTCGGAAGTGTTTGGTTCGGTGTGTGCGCCCTGGTCGCGTCCGGCGCGGCGGCCCAATCGCCGCCCGGCGCCTATCCCCCGGCTCCCGCTCCGGAGCCGTCGGCAGCGGCTCCACCCGCAGTGAGTCCGCCGCCCGCCGCGACCCCGCCGCCCGCTGCGGCTCCTGCACCCGTCGCGCCCCCGGCTCCTGCGCCAGCCGCTCCGGCATCGGCTCCGGCGCCCGCACCGGTTCAGCCTGCTCCGGTCGCAGCCTCGCCTGCCTATCCCGGGCCGAATTACTTCGCTCCGCAATTCGCATTCCCCGAGCCGCAGCGCCCCGTCTATCCAGAAGACTCCGCCGTGCGGAGCTCGCCGTTCCTCGGCGCGACGGTGTCTCTGATATCGCTCGAAGACCGGTTCACCGATCCGTTCGTGCTCGGGATCTCGCTCGGCGGCTACATCGCGCGCGCGGTGCGGCTGGTCGCGCGGATCGAGATGCCGTCGACCGACGACACCGGTAATTACTACGACCCGACGTACTCCGGCTACACGAGCGTCGAGCAGGATCCCCCGACGCTGATCTACGGCGGGAGCCTGGGCATCATCGCCGCGCACTCGCAATCGCTGGTGTTCGCGCCGGGAGTGATGTTTCTGCGAAGCGACGTGTCCGAGTACGGAAACATGCTGGGCGTATCGATTCCGTTCGACTGGACGACGAATCGAGGCCTCCGCTTCGGGCTCGAGGTCGGGTTCGGACGCAGCTTCGGCGGTACCAGCCGGCAGCGCTGCAGCTATCCGCCGAGCTGCGAAGCCGGGGACGAAATCACGAGCGATCGCGAGGCCGCGCGCGCCTTCGCGCTGCGCTTCGAGCTCGGCTTCGGCTTCAATCATCCGAAGCCCCAGCAGCCGAAGCCCCCGCCGCCGACGAACCCCGGTTGGGCGCCGGTCCACGGCGGTGCGCTGCCGCCGCCCGCGTATCAGGCCCAGCCGCCTGCGCCGGCAGCCGCTCCTGCGCCGCAGCCCTGACTACTGGCGCATGCTGTCGCGCTCGGCCGTCGTGACGTAGTAGTCGCGCGGCCAGTGGCGCAGGTATTCGGTCTGGAGGACGTACGAGCCGTCCTCGTCGACGCCTTGCGAGAGCTTGCCGATCACGCGCACCAGCGAGCCCGGTGCAACAGCGTGCTTGCCCAGATCGTCCCCGCCCTTCAGGGCGACGATCGCGTGAACGATCGCGTGCTCGCGCTCGCTGATCGTCACGCGGCAAGTCTCCTCGTCCATGCTGTCGCACAGGTTGCGCGGCTCGAGCGCGCGCATGCTGAGCGTGAGGTCCGTGGCGCCGCCCGGAGCCTGTTTGCGCTCCTTGACCACGCCGAACACGCTGATCCGCGACTTGCTCCAGGTCTGGGGCGCGCGCTCCACCATTACGGGGTCGAGCTCGCGCGTGCCGTCGAGAAAATCCTCTTCTTCGTCGAGCGGCGAGTAGGTGCGGCTGTAGCCGTATTGCCCGGCGGAAGAGCAGGCGAACAGGGCGAGCGAAAGCGACACGAGCGCGGTGCGGAGCGGGAACGACATCGGCGCGGATACTACCGCGAGGCTCCGGACCTTGGAACAGCTCACTCGGCGGCAGCGGCGACGCGCTCGTCACGGCGGCGGCGCAGAGCGCTCGCCAGGCGCGCGCCGCGCAGGCCGAGCTCGAGCGCGAGCAGACCGAGCGCGAGCCACACGACCTCCGCCGAGATATCGACGCCGGAGTTGGGCTTTTGCCCGCCGGGGAGCGCGGCTTGCGCCGGGTTTTGCTTGGGCTCGGCGCTGATCTCTTGTGGATCGAGCGTGACGGCCCGCTCCTGGCTGCCGTCCACGGTCTTGATCGAGTAGCGGCCTGCGAGCTCTGGGACGAACACGCGCTCGGCGGCGTTTTGCGCGGTCTCGACCGCGGGCAGCACGCCGCCCGGGCCGCGGATCTGCGGCTGCTGCGAGGCTGAAAATCTCCACGACGTGCCCGGAGCGCTGCGAGCGGGTCCGGAGCGTTCCCGCGCGAGCTCGAGCACATGATCCAGGAGCGCGAGGAACGCGGGCCGCAGCGGCAGATCGCTGTCGTCAGCCGATGCGGACAGACCGAACGTGAGCACGAGGCCGCGCTCCAGATCGCGCTCGAACAGGAATGGCGCGCCGTCCTGCCAGCGCCCGAGCACGCGCGTGCCTGGCAGATCCGCGCCCTCGAGCAGCGGGCGGCCTTTGGGCGCGAGCACGTTCAGCGCGGCTGCTTCTGGACCGAGCCAGGACAGGGAGCTCGGATTCAATCCCTGCGCGGCCGACGGCTGCCAGCGCACCGCGCCGTGTGCGAACGGCTCGAGCGTGGACCCGAGCTGCACGTTCTCGACCCGGCGCCCGAGGAAGGCCACGGCGACCTTGCCGCGCGCGATCCAAGCCGTGAGCGCCTCGCGCACTTCCGGGCCGAGCCCGGGCGGATCATCCAGGATCAGCGCCGAGAGCCGCGACAACTCTGCCGGATCTTCGGGCACGACCGAGAGCGGGCGCAGCGAGATGTCCTCGCCCAGGGCGGTCAGCGCTTGTTCGAGCAGCGTGCGCCCGCCCGTGCTCGGGCTCGACCGCGCCGGATCGGAGACCACGCCGACCACGAAGCCCACGCTCTCCCGGCTCACCGAGCCGGCGTCGTCGCGCTCGATGGCGTCCTTGCCCGTGATCCGCACGCCGAGCGCGTCGCCGCTCTTCGGCAGAGCAATGCTGATGGTCTGGACGCCGCCGCGCGCCGCGAGCTCCGCGCTCCCCACGGGAGCTCCGACCGGCGCGTCGTCGACCAGCGGATCGCCCGGCAAGAGCTCGAGCTTGCGGCCCTCGGCCGCCTTGGACGTATTGCAGGCCACCGTGGCCTCGACGTGCGCCGACTGGCGCTGCGCCGAGATCACCGCGCAGTCGAGCACCGGCTCTCCGAGATCCGTGAGCGGTGCCCAGACTCCGGGGCGGCCGTCCGCCGGCGGATCTGCGGCAAAATCGCTGAGCACCGCCAGCTGCTTGTCGCGCTGCGGGAGCTCGGCGAGCAGCGAGCGCGCGAGCTGCACGGCGCCCGCGAGGTCCGTCGAGCGATCGGTCGGCTTTATCTCCGACAGCGCCTGGCGCACGCGATCCAGATCGGTCGTGGGTGGGATCAGCACGCGCGCCGGACGCCCTGCGAGGATCACGCCCAGCGCGTCGCCGCGCCGCGCGGACTTCACGAGCTCGAGCGCGCCGGCGCGTGCCCGCTCGAAGCGCGTCGTCCCCGAGCCGAGCCGCGCGCGCATGCTGAGCGAGTCGTCCACGACCAGCGAAAGCGCGACCGAAGCGCCGCCCGAGCGCGACAGCTGCAGGCGCGAGCACTGCACGAGCGGCGTCGCCCCGAGCAGGGCGAGCGACAGGATCAGCGCCGCGCGTACCAGGAACAGCAGCCAATCCTGGAGGCGCCGGCTCTCGCGCGCCGCCGAGCGCGCCTTGGGCACGAGCGCGGCCGGCGGAAACGGCTGCTCCTTGACGCGCCCGCGCCGGAACAGGTGCGCGATCAGCGGCGCGACCGCGAGCCCAGCGATGCCGAGCGCGAGCGCGACCAGGAAGCTCAAGGCCGCCCCCCGCGCGAGCCGCCTGCGCGGCTCAAGGCCGTGAGCACGCGCCGCACCGTATCCACGCCGTCATGGTCGCTCCCGACCTGCACGAAGTGACCGCCGCGCGCCACGAGCCCCGATTCCCAGCGCTGCCCGAGCTCGTGGAGCGCGTCGAGGTAGCCCTGCCGCGCGAGGCCCGCGTCGGTTTCGACGCGCGCTCCGCCCTCGAGCGCCGCCAGCGCGAGCGGCCCTTGAAACGGGAACGTCAGCTCCGCCGGATCGAGCACTTGAACCACCACCACCGCGCGCCCCCCGGCTGCGAGCGCGCCGATCAGGTCCGGCGCCGACTCCGGCAGATCGAGCAAATCGCTCAACACGACCACGGCCGACCCCCGCCGCGCGAAGCGCATCGTCGCCGAAAGCGCGATCTCGAGCGCGTTGCTGTCCAGCTCACCCTTGGGAGTGACAGCTTCGAGATGCCCGACGATCCGCTCGAACGCGTCGCGCCCGCCCGTGGACGGCAGCGGCACCGCCTTCTCGCCGCCCGCGAAGTCGAGCGCCACCCGGTCGCCGCGCGAGAGCGCCACCCGGCCGAGCGCGGCCGCGATCAGCGCCGCATACGCGTACTTCGCCCCGGGCGCGCCGTTGCTCGCGTAGCTCATCGACGCGCTGGCATCGACCACCAGCCGGAGCGAGCGATCCGTCTCGGTCTCGAACTCGCGGATCAAAAGCATCCCGTGGCGCATGCGCGCGTGCCGATCGAGGAAGCGCAGCTCGTCGCCCGCCACGTAGTTCCGGTGCCCGCCGAACTCGATCCCGGCGCCGCGCCGCGAGCTCTTGTGCGCGCCCGCGTACACGCCCTCGGCCACGGCTCGCGCCGTGAGCCGCAGCGGCGCCAGGCGACCCCAGTCGATCGCCTCGCGCAGCTTCACTTTTCGGGTTTCGGGGCGGGACACGCGCGCAAAATCTTGGGGCTGGTGTGGACGGGGTTCAGCACCGCCAAGGGTTCACGCTTCCGCCACTCGTCGCAAGCGGAACGCGCCAGCCCCACCGCATCCAGCGCCACATAAGCCTCCACGAGCTCCCGGTAGACCCGCGCCAGCTGCTGCTCGGTCAGCGCGTTCGAGGCGATGAATCGACTGCCTCGAGCCACCGCGTCCACGTAGCGCCCGCTCCGCACGTCCGCGATCAACAGCGGGATCTCCTGTGCGATCTTGCGCTGAGCCTTGAGCGTCGCGCCGAGCGACTCCGAGAACACGCTCTCCGCTGCGCGCGCCGCGGCCCGCTTCCCCGCGTCCGTGAGCGGCAGATTGCTGAGCGGCACCAGGAGCACCATCCCGGGCTCGATGCCGCGCCCCTTTAAGTTGTTGTAGCGGTCGAGGATCCAGGCCTTGTTCATGTCGCCCAGGAACCGCAGCGCGATCGCGATCAGCGTCTCGTTCGGCCGCACCACCACCCGCAGGTTATAAGGGACGACGATCTCTGCCCCTTCTTCCGGGAACAACCAGGGCATCGAATCATTCGCGAGCGCCAGCACGTCCGAGCGTTGCGGCAGCCCGAGCGTCTCCGCCGCCAGCGACTCCCACGTCTCCCCGCGCGCCACCCGCCGGTAACCCACCGCCGGCACCTCCAGCAGCATCCCCCGCACGATCGACGACCCGCCCTCCAGGTCCAGCAAGTTCGCCGCCACGAGGATGCGCTCGTATTGAATCTTCCCGTAGTACCGCTCCGCAATCGAAGCGAGCGTATCCCCCGTCAGCACCACGTGCGTGAACGCCGAAGCCGGACGTGGCGCCACGCACAGGGAGGCGGCGGCAAGGAACAGGCTGAGCAGCAGCGGCTTGAGATTCACGGCCCGGCGAGCTTTGCGGGGACGCCGGGATGCGTCAAGGCGAGGCGGATTTGACGGGAATCGGCTAGCGAGCGCACGGCTCGCGGGGGCCGCACCGCCTTTCCCCAGCGAGGCGAGCTACGGCCCCGACCGCCAGCGTGCGCAAGCAAGCGGCTGGAGCCCAACGCCACTTGAACACGTCAGACATCACGAGCTTGACCGACGTTCTTTGACGTAATTCGGACTCTGGTTCGGTTTACAGCCGATAGCGCACTGCCGACGTGGCTGCCTTTGGCCTGCTCAAATGCAGAGGCCAGTCGTCTCCGCGGCGGACGAACAGCCTGGTCATTTCTTCACTTCATGTCGCGTCAAACGCTAACCCCGGAGGTCTATTTCGGATTTCCGAATAGAGATAGTGACTTGAGCACTGGCTGCGTGTTCGGTTTTGGTCACGAAAGAAAAACATGAAAAAGACAGGCACGCTTCGGCTCCGCTTGCTGTATGAATAGCGCTCGCGCGACTTCGGTGAGCGGAGTCTCGTTTTGGGAGTGAGAGCCTCGCGCAGGGGAGTTGTGCCTGCTGACGCGGATAAAGGGGTCGCCCATGGCTGGTAGCTGGTTTCGTCAAGCTTTCGTGGGGTTTCTCGTGCTCGCCGGCGCGTGCAGCGACGGTCGCCGTGCTGATACGGATAGAGAAGGGCCCGTCGGCGTCCAACAGCAATCCCTGACTGCCAGCCAGACCCGAATTCTCGGCTTCGAAGGTACGATTGGAGGAAGTACCGGCGACTGGCGCGCCGTCACTGGTGCCGCCACGTCCAGCACGGTCCACAGCGAGGGCACTCGTTCTCTGTCGCTGTCCGGCGGCACCAGCCCCAGCGCCCGCAGCACCTCCCTCTCCACCCTCGGCACACTGGCTTCGCAGGCCACCATCGACGTCCAAGTGCCGACGTCTCTGCAAGGCCAGAGCTGGCTCGGGCAGGTCGCGCTCACGTTCAACGCGCCGTCCGCGGGCGTGTACAACGTCAACGCCGGCGCCGCGGCCCTCTCCGGTCCAGTCGGAACCTTTCGCCGTTACACGATCAGCATCCCGCCGTACGTCGTAACCGCGTTGAACACGCACAGCTATTCGGACCTCACGATCACGGTTCAACTCACGGTGCCGAACACGTCGGGAGCGTTCCTCGTCGATGCCCTCACGTTGACCCCGGGCGCAGGGGGCGGCGGTTCTGGCGGGTCTGGCGGGTCTGGCGGCGCGGGAGGAACGGCGGGCAATGGGGGGACCTCCGGCGGCGGAATCTCGGGCGGAGGGGTTGGCGGCGGAGGTCAAGGAGGCAGCGCTGGCAGCTTGTCGACCGGCGGCACTCTCGGCGGCGCTGCGTCGGGCGGCGTTGCTGGAGCCAGTGGCGGCGTCGCGGGCCAGGGCGGCACCGCGGGCGGCACGGCAGGCACCGGCGGGACCGCGGGCAGCACGGGGACCGTCGCCGAAGAGGTGATCATCGACCTGCCCAAGAACCTGCAAACGTCAGCCGTAGCGCTCGGAGCCTATGGGAACGGCGGGGGCCTCGTGATCAACGACGGCACCCAGGTCGTCGAAAGCTCCGGAGGCTTCGCCAATGTCACCAGCGCGCTCACGACCGTAGCGACCGACTTCGGAGTGAACACCAAGGTCAGGGACGCCTACTCGACGCCGAACCTCTTCGTTCGCGGCAGCCACATCTACGGCAACGTCTGGACGTCCGGTGGGCTCATCCCTTCGCCGCAACAGCCGAGCCAGATCGACGGTGCCGTCCAGCATCACGTGAGCCTCGATCCGATCCGGCGGATCTCATGGACCGTCCCGTTCCGAACGTTTTCTGGCGACCCAACCGTGGTGCCCGAGCTCGGCAATCTGACCCTCGAACCGGGCGGCACCCGCGGCATCACGCTCATGTCGAATGCACGGCTGAAGCTCAACCACCCCGGCGTCTACACGCTGGACGGGCCGTTCGTGATGGAACCAAGCTCGGTCCTCGAGGTCGACAACGCGGGCGGGCAGGTCGAGCTCTACATTCGCAAGGACTTCATCTTCCGCGGCACGATCCAGAAGACCGATCCGCGAAACAACGTCCTGATCGTCGCCCTCGGCACCGGCGATCAGCCGATCGAACGCCGCTTCAACGCCATCCTGGTCGCCCCGCGCGGCAACGTCCAGCTCGCCACCGTCACGAACGGCCACCAGACCAGCGTCTACGCGAAGTCCATCCTGGCTCGACCGAACACGACGATCACGCACACGCCGTTCGACCCCGTAGGTTTCTGCGAAGAAGATCGGTGCTCCGGCCTTTGTCCCGCCACCACTGGGAATCGCGAGTGCGGGCCGGGTGAGCCTTGCTCCGCTACCGAGGATTGTAGCGCGGGCCTTGCCTGTCTAGGCGGAGTGTGTGCCGCGTGCCCAGCCACCCCCAGCGTCTGCACGACAGACTGCCCGTGCCCGCCGGGGGGAACCTGCACGCTAGACACCCACTGTCAGTCCGGGCTCTCCTGCCAAGGTGGAGTTTGCGCTCCTCCGCCTGGTGGCGGTTCCAGCTGCACCCCGGACTGCACCAACGCTACTTGCGAAGACCCGAGCGACGGTTGCCAGGGCGAGTGTCCCGGCGTCTGCGACCTCGGCGAGCAATGTTCCGACGACCTCGTATGCCCGCTTGGAGGTTGCTGCCTCGTAAATCCCGATGGCTCGCACGCGTGTCGCCCTTGCGAATGCGCGGGCTCGGCCCTTGCCCCTCCGCTCTGTGGTGCTCCGAATGCCGAGTGCGGGCCCGAATGTCCTGTTTGCACGCCGGACTGCGAAGGGCGGCAGTGTGGCATCGATCCAAAGTGCGGGAAGAGTTGCGGCGAGTGTGGCTCGGGCGAGTTCTGCCAGTCTGCGGTAGGTCAATGCGTTGCAACGCATCCCGAGCCCCCGATCCTGGGGCCAGACGGGCAGCCGATAGCAACCCTGCCGTCTCCCCCTGCCGCGGGTGTCGGTGCGCTGCGTGGCGCATTCAGCGTGTCGGAAATGGGAACGGCCGAATACACGATACCGATCGAGGTTCCACCGGGACGGGCCGGTATCCAGCCAGCTTTGAGCCTCAAGTATGTCGGGTCGAAAACCAATGGTGACCTGGGTGTCGGCTGGGTGCTCGACGGGTTGCCGAAGATCACGCGATGCCCACGCATCTACGCGCTCGACGGGTACGCCGCTCCGGTCAAGAACGATCGCACCGACCGGTTCTGCATCGACGGCAAGCGGCTCGAGCGCATCTCGGGGACCTACGGTGGGTCCGGTGCGGAATACCGGACGTTGATCGACACCTTCGCTCGGATCCGATCGTATCGCGACGACTCGGACCTTCGTCTCTTGCCGATCGATCCCGTTCCAGGCCGGGAGGTGCGTGACGCGCTCGACGAAGGACCAGACCGTTTCCGTGTGTGGACCAAGGACGGCCGCATCTTGGAGTTCGGCGGCTCGGCCGACTCGATCATGATGGGGCGCGACGGCACGCGTCATTCCTGGATGCTCAGTCGCGTGGAGGACCGCTCGGAAAACCGCATGTGGATCCAGTACGACAATCAGGGCGAGCACATCAGCGGCACCGAGCTCATGTCCGCCAGGCCGCGCCGCATCGATTACAGCGGAGGCAGCAGCAGGCCCGGCATTCTCAGCCTCAACGTGCGGTTCACCTATGAACCGCGCCCGGACGCCCGCACGGGCTACCTCCAGGGCGGGATCAGCTGGCACGTCGGGCAGCGGCTCACGAGAGTCTCCACTTACCTAGCGGATTGGCCCGTTCGCAACTATCGACTCGCCTACAAGGCAGACGGGAGCGCCAGCCAGGTCGAGAGGATCTACGAATGCGAGGGCGACACGGACGCGCACTGCAAAGCGCCGACCACCTTCGAGTACATTGAAGAATCAGGCTTCGCTTTCGTAGACAAGGGCTACGACTTGTCCGGAGCCGTGCAGCTCGACGTCACCGGCGACGGCGTTCCAGATTTCCTAGAGACGACCGTTTCGGTGGACGGCGTTCCCGCGAACCCGGAGCTAGCCGCAGCGATACTCACGGCTGATGTGGCTGTGACGACCTTCTCATTCTTCGCGCCCGGACCGGGCACGGCGGTTGGGTTCGCTTACAACCTCGGAAAGATGGTGTACTTCAGCGGACACCAGTTGCCGAACATCGAGTACACCCGCAACGTCCACCTTGGCACCGCCAACCGGTTCCATCCTGGCGTGCTCGTTGAGAACGCCCAGGGACTGCCGTGTAGTCCAGGTGCTCCGATGACCGTGATGGACTACGATAGCGATGGCAAGGACGATCTCGTCGGCATCTGCGTCGAGTCCTACCCCGACGGTACATTCGTCTGGAAAATCGATCCGTCTTTCTCCAAGGGCGATGGTCACTTTCAGGCGACCAGTCCTGTTCTCAGCCTGTCTGGGACCAAGTCGCCGCACCAACGGATCTTGCCGCCGCCGATCTTCTACGATGTCAACGGCGATGCGTTGCCCGACGTCGTGAGCTGCGCGGGCCCCCGTGCCATCGAGCTCCGGCTTCGGCTCGGTCCTGGTTCCGCAGGATTCACCAACGGCATTCCGTTGAGTCTGCCGGCGCCGCCGGTGGGGAACGAGAGTCAACGAGGGTTGTGCAGCGAGGACACTCCGGTCGTTCTGCCCTTCGACATCGACGGCGATGGCGCTCCCGAGCTGGTGTTCCGAGACTTCGACGGCTGGAAGGTGCTGCGCCACTCGATCGCCGAGAACGTGCACAAGCTCGAGGTGAAGCCGATCGGCTTCGAGGATGTGCACGGGTCGGACACCGGCAAGGGGATGGTGCTCGGAGATTTCAACGGCGACGGCCTCGCTGACGTTTGGGCCAACGAGCTCGGTGCCGAGCAAGTGGGGAACATGTGGATCAATCAGGGCAACGCCACGTTCCGCCGCCGCCAGCTCGTTCATCCGCGGCCAGCGCTGGATCTGTTGCCGCCCCCCGTCGTGCAGCGCCGCACCGCAATCCTCGACTACGACGCTGACGGGATCACAGACATCCTCGAGAACTGGGAAGGAGAAAAGACATATCGAGGCAACGGAAATTATCAACAGAACTTCCAAAATCTGACGCTGTCTTTCCCCCGCACCGGCTTCGATCAGAACACCACCGCACCGGAAGTGCGATTTCTCGATGAGCTCCACCAGGGTGGGCATCCAACGGAATTCCGGAAAGCTGCGGATGTCGATGGCGACGGGAACATCGATCTGTTCGGCCTAAACACCGGCGTGTTCTACGGATCAGGCACCAAGAATCGGCTCCTGAAGCGCGTGGTGGATGGGCTCGGCAACGCGATCACCGTCAGCTACGACGAATCGGGTACCTACCAGCGAAATCGTACCGACGAGTCGCTCCCCCTGTGCCTGTCAGGTTGGGTCGAGACCTGCATGCCCAAGGCCCGCGGCCTCGTCAGTTCGCATGTTGAGGGGCTACTGACGCCGGAAGGTGAGGTCCCGGTCAGGAGCTACAGCTATCGCTATCTCAACGGCCGCGTGAATCTGCATGGGCACGGCTTTCTTGGATTCGATCGCCGCACGATCACGGAGCACACCCACGGAGAACACGGGTGGGATCTCGATAGTGGTTCGGAGCAGCACGTACAGTCGGTCACCATTGATGCGGAGCCCTTCCGTCGCACGGACCTACAGGGCAACGGCAGCACCGTAGCCGATCCGCCATACATTTATCCGCTTGCCGGCTTGCCCCGCACGGTCACGATCGACGCTGTCATCGATCACCACGACGTGCCGATCAGTCCCCTGTCTGCGCCGCGTGGCCACTTCCGTCGTCGCACTCGGACCTCGAACATCTGGAACACTCGGCTGTCACACGACGGTCGTGCGTTCCCCTACGTCCAATCGCGGGCGACGCGCATTTTTGACAAGGAGCGCACGTTCTTCGACGCGCCCGGCCCGGACGTCGACGATGGGGCTCTGCTAACGGACTGCCTCGAGACTTTCGCGACCGACGAATTTGGCAACGTCAACGAACAGACGCGCGAGTGTCACGCTTCTGGAGGGCGAGTCGTAGAGAGGACCACGACGAGCACCGGTTACGAGGCCGACGTGGGCAGCTGGCTAGTCTCGAAGCCTAACACCTTGCGCACGATGAGCACCCGGAACGGCATCACCAGCGCACGGGAACACGTCTTCAAGTACGACAACCGAGGCCTCCTGACGTCCGTCACACGCGACACGCACGACCTGCTGAACGAAACCCCGAACGATCCGCTCGCCTGGCACCGGACCACCTTCGTGCGAAATGCCAGCGGCAACCCCGAACAGATCATCGAGGAAGTGCAATCGGGCGAGCCCCCGCGCACCACCACGATCGAGTGGAATTGGATGCAGACCTATCCCATAGCGGTGACCAATCCCCTCGGGCATACGACCCAGATGTCGTTCGACCAGGCATTCGGAGTTCCGAACCTGATCATTGATCCGAATAAACGCGTGACGAAGTGGGCCTACGATGGACTCGGCTTACTGTCCGAGGTTCGGGACCCCACCGGGATCACCACCCGCGCGTACGTAGCCGCGCTCGCCACGCAGCGGGACACCGCCGCGGGCCGCATCTATCCTCGTACCCTCGTTCGAACCGAACGACGAGGGTACGACGGCACGCCGGGCGGCATCACCATTTCCGAGCTCGACGCCCAGGGACGACTCGTCCGCTCTCAGTCCGAGGGGCTCGGCGGAGTCGCCGTTTTCGAGGAACGTGCGTACGACTTCGCCGGCCGTCTCGTGGGAG
>JAICQO010000212.1 GCA_025937835.1 Polyangiaceae bacterium | reverse complement strand
CCAGAACCCGAGCCGCTCGGTCAGGCGCTCCCACTCCGTGGTGTAACGAAACACGCTCTCGATGCAGCGCTCGACGAACGGGCGCACGCCGTAGGCCTCGATCGCGGCCTTGCCGTGGATCCCGAGCTCTTTTTCGACCTCGACCTCGACCGGCAGCCCGTGCGTGTCCCAGCCGCCCTTCCGCAGTACGCGCGCGCCACGCATGCTCTGGTAGCGGGGAAACAGGTCCTTCACGACGCGCGTCAGCACGTGGCCGTTGTGCGGCAGGCCGTTGGCCGTGGGCGGGCCCTCGTAGAACACGAAGCCGGGCGCGTCCGCGGCCGGAGCGGACTGGACCCGCTCGAAGATCTTCTCGGCGCGCCAGAGCTCGAGGATCTTCTGCTCGTACTTCGGAAAGTCGAGCTCGACGGGGACGGCTTCGAAAGGCTGGGGTGCGGACATCGGAGCGGCGAGCCTATACCATGGGGCCCGCGGTCATGGCGCTTGCAAAGTAGCTTCTGGAAGCTACCATTCGGAGAATGCGAGTCGTCGGGCTCAAGTTGCTCAAGAACAAACTGAGCGAGTACGTCCGGCTCGCGGCGAGCGGGGAGACGGTTCTGGTCGCTGACCGCGATCGGGTGGTCGCGGAAATAACGGCTCCGCGCGCGGGCAGGAGCCCGGTGCTCGCCGACGCGTTGCTTGCCGAGGCCGTGCGTGACGGCTGGCTCACTCCCCCCCGACTCGTCGCCGAAGGCCCCCCTCCCCGCAGACCGGTGAGTTCGTGGAGACAGCTCTCGGAGGGGCTGGAGTCGGATCGAGAGGAACGGTGATCTATCTCGATACGTCGGTGGTCCTCGCACACCTCTTGGCCGAGGACCGGTCTCCACCGCCATCGCTCTGGGACGACACTCTCGTCTCGAGTCGCCTCCTAGAGTTCGAAGTGTGGACGCGCATACACGCGCTCGGGCTCACGAAGACTCACGCAGAGGTCGTGCAAGCTACTCTCGATCGCGTAGGTTTTCTCGAGCTCACGAGAACCGTGTTGGCGCGTGCTCTCGAACCCTTCCCGATCCGCGTACGAACGCTGGACGCACTCCACCTCGCCGCTGCGCACTTCCTGAACGAGCGAGGGTCGCGCCTGGAGATCTTCACCTACGACGGACGCATGGCGGCCGCGGCGCGCGTAATGAACCTCCCGCTCTCCCGATTCTGCGACGAATGATCGCGGGCGCGCTAGCGCAAGACCTCGAGCCACGCCTCAGGGTGGACCGCGCCGAACACCGACCCCATGGCCAGGAACCCGCTGGCACCGGCGGCGCAGAGAGCCTGCACGCTCGCTGGCTCGACCCCGCCGAGCGCGTAGACGGCGGTGGTCTCACCCGCCGCGCAGAGTTCGCCGACACAGGCACGGATGCCGCCGGCACCGAGCGCGGGACGGCCCTTTCGCGGTGCCGCGATCGGCGATAGCACGACCGCGTCCGCGCCGAGCCCGGCGGCTGCGCTCACGCTGTGGCACGCGCGAAACACGCGGGCGCTCGAGCAGATCCGGCGCGCGTCCTGGACCGAGACGCCGCGCTCCGGCAGATGCACACCCGACGCATCGAGCTCCAGCGCCAGGTCCAGCCGGTCATTGACGATCAACCAGTGGCCGTAGTCCCGCGCCACGGAGGCAAGCGCCTTGCCGAGCTCGAGCAAGCGCCGCGCGGGTTCCCCGGGGCCGCGCAACTGCACGCCGAGCTTTCCCGGCGCCGCCCGCTCCGCGAGCCCCTGAAACACCGACACCATGTGCTCGGCCGACCAGCGCTCGAGGTCCGTCACCGCGACGAGAAGCGGGAGCTCCACGATTCCTTCTCAGACGCCGGGTGCAGCGCCGTCGGGGCTCGCCGGCGCCGAGAACAGCCGCGCAAAGGCCAGCGACAGACCCAGCGCCAGCACGGCCCCGATGCAGTCGGCGACCCAGTCACCGACATCTGCGGAGCGATGTGGCAGCGCGGCCTGGACCAGCTCGAGCAACCCGCCGGCGCCGACGCTGGCGAGGAAGGCCCAGGCCCGCCGGCGCGTCGCGCCGAGCTCGAGCAACGCGAGCTCGACCACCACCACCACCCCGCCGAACGCGCCCATGTGCCCGAGCTTGTCGGTCGGCAGCCGCTCGTCGAGGGGCAGCGGTCCGAGGTCGATCATGCCGAGCCAGAACACGCCCGCCAGGTACGCCAACGCCAGCGCGCGTCGCACCCAGGGTCGGGAGGCGGGCATTCGCCAGGTCATTCGAGCTTGGCCGACTGCTCGAGCTCCTGCCCGTTGGTCTCGGGCAAGAAGATCCAGATCAGCACGATCGCGAGCAGCGGAAAGGGCGCGGTCCAGCGCACGACCTCGCCGAACCCGCGGAGATCGACCAACAGCGCAATCACGAACGGCGACACCCAGTAGCCGATGCGGCCGATCAGGTTGTTCGACCAGGCGAACGCCGCGGCGCGCTGCTCGGTCGGGAACAGCTCCGTCGTGAAGGTGTTCAGCACGGTCAGCATGGTGTTGATGCCGATCATG
>JAICQO010000055.1 GCA_025937835.1 Polyangiaceae bacterium | reverse complement strand
GTGATCTTCTTGGAGAGATCGCCGTTCGCAATGGCAGTCGCGACGACGGCGATGTTGCGAACCTGACCGGTGAGATTGCCGGCCAGCATGTTCACCGTGTCGGTCAGGTCCTTCCAGGTGCCGGACAAGCCGCGCACCTCGGCCTGGCCGCCGAGCTTGCCCTCGGTGCCCACTTCCTTCGCGACGCGCGTCACCTCCGCCGAGAAAGAGCGGAGCTGATCGACCATGGTGTTGATCGTGCTCTTGAGCTCGAGGATCTCGCCGCGCGCATCGACCGTGATCTTCTGCGAAAGATCGCCGTTCGCCACGGCGGTCGTGACGTTGGCGATGTTTCGGACCTGCGTGGTGAGGTTCGCCGCGAGGCCGTTCACGTTGTCGGTCAAATCCTTCCAGGTCCCGGAGACGCCCTTGACCTCGGCCTGACCGCCGAGCTTGCCCTCCGTGCCTACTTCCTTGGCGACGCGCGTCACCTCGGCGCCGAAGGAGTTCAGCTGATCGACCATCTTGTTGATCACGTCCTTGATCTGGAGCAGCTCTCCCTTCACATCGACGGTGATCTTTTGAGTCAGGTCGCCGTTGGCGATCGCGGTCGCGACCTTCGACACGTCGCGCAGCTGAACCGTCAAGTTCGCCGCCAGGCCGTTCACGTTGTCGGTCAGGTCCTCCCAGGTGCCGGACACTCCGAGCACGTGGGCCTGGCCGCCGAGCTTGCCCTCGGTGCCCACTTCCTTCGCGACGCGCGTCACCTCCGCCGCGAAGGAGTTGAGCTGATCGACCATCTTGTTGATCACGTCCTTGATCTGCAGGATTTCTCCCGACACATCGACGGTGATCTTCTGAGTCAGGTCGCCGTTGGCGATCGCGGTCGCGACCTTCGACACGTCGCGCAGCTGAACCGTCAAGTTCGCCGCCAGGCCGTTCACGTTGTCGGTCAAGTCCTTCCAGGTCCCGTAGACGCCCTTCACGTCGGCCTGGCCGCCGAGCTTGCCTTCCGTGCCCACCTCCTTCGCGACGCGCGTCACCTCCGCGGCGAAAGAGTTGAGCTGGTCGACCATCTTGTTGATCACGTCCTTGATCTGCAGAATCTCACCGCGCGCATCGACGGTGATCTTCCGGGTCAGGTCGCCGTTGGCGATCGCGGTCGCGACCTTCGACACGTCGCGCAGCTGAACCGTCAAGTTCGACGCCATCGCGTTCACGTTGTCGGTCAGGTCCTTCCAGGTACCGAACACGCCCTTCACGTCGGCCTGGCCACCGAGCTTGCCTTCCGTGCCCACTTCCTTCGCGACGCGCGTCACCTCCGCCGCGAACGAGCGCAGCGTATCGACCATGGTGTTGATGGTGTTCTTGAGCTCGTAGATCTCGCCGCGCGCATCGACGGTGATCTTCTGCGACAGATCCCCGGTGGCGACCGCGGTCGTCACCTTGGCGATGCTGCGCACCTGCGCAGTGAGGTTCGCCGCCAGGCCGTTCACGTTGTCGGTCAGATCCTTCCAGGTGCCGGACACGCCCTTCACCTCGGCCTGACCGCCGAGCTTGCCTTCGTTGCCCACTTCCTTCGCGACGCGCGTGACCTCCGCTGCGAAGGAGGAGAGCTGATCGACCATGACGTTGATCGTGTTCTTGAGCTCGAGGATCTCGCCCTTCGCGTCGACGGTGATCTTCTGTGACAGGTCGCCCTTGGCAACCGCGGTGGTCACCTTGGCGATGTTGCGCACCTGCGCCGTGAGGTTCGCAGCCAGGCCGTTGACGTTGTCGGTCAAGTCGCGCCAGGTGCCGGAGACCCCCTTCACTTCCGCCTGACCGCCGAGCTTGCCTTCGTTGCCCACTTCCTTCGCGACGCGCGTCACCTCCGCCGCGAAGGAGTTCAGCTGATCCACCATCGAGTTCACGGTCGTGCCGATGCGCAGGAACTCGCCGCGCACCGGGCGCCCGTCGATCTCCAGGACCATTTTCTGGGAGAGATCTCCGCGCGCCACCGCCGTGATCACGCGGGCGACCTCGTTCGTCGGTGCGACCAGGTCGGCGATCAGCTGGTTTACCGCGGTCATGCTGCTGGACCAGGCTCCGCCGGCCGGCCCCACCGAGGCGCGCTCGTGCATGCGCCCCTCGTGGCCCACGACGCGCCCGACGCGCACGAGCTCACTCGTCATGTGCTCGTTCAGACCGAGCACGTCGTTCAGCAGCTCTCCGGCGCGGCTCAAGAGGCCGTTGCGCTGGTATTCGAAGCGGACCGAGAAGTCGCCGCGCTTCACGGCTTTGAGCGTTTCTACGAGTTGATCGATCTCGCCGCGCGCCTCGGGCGACAACCGATCTTCCGAATCGAACGACGGCCGCTGGCGGCGCGGCTCCACCGCCCCGTGGCCGTTGCTGTGTCCGTTCGTGCTCGCCGCCTCTTCGGAAGGCGGCTCGACCGGACCAGCGGGGGCGCCGGCCCTTCCGCGAGCGCTCGCACGCGGGCCGCTACGCGTTCCCGTGTTTTCCCCCGTGGTGGGGCGTCCGGCGCCCCGCGCAGAAGTCCGCTCCGTCGTTCTGGTCGGCATGCTTTCCTCGATGCACCGCGTACGAGACCACCGCCCTCGGCGGGAGCGTCGAGTCTCGCGGCACCCTCGAGAGTACAGCACTTACGAAGAGGAACCACGCCGAATCGACGCTGTTTTAGTGCGATTCAAGCGAAGACGCCGCGAGGCAATGTGCCCCGCGGCGCCGAGTTCATAGCACCGAGTTGCCGAAAAGAAGGGACAGCTACGCTGCCTCGGCGCCGGGGCGACCGGTGTCGCGACTCGTCATTCCGAACTTCGCCATTCGGTAACGCACCTGATCGCGCGTCAAGCCGAGCAACGTCGCGGCACGTGTTTGATTCCCGGAAGCAAGGCGCAGCGCTTGAGTCAGCACCTCGCGCTCGAGCTCGCGGAAGTCGATACCCTGCGACGGCAGCTGGTAGTCGACGCTCTTCTTGCCGTTGTCCCCTTCCGGGCGAGAAGAAGCGCGATGCCCGGACGCCGAATCCCCGGTCGCACGTCGTGTCAGGATCGACAGCTCCTCCAGGCTGAGCGGCGGCTTGACCACGAAATCGGCACCCTCCTTCAGCGCGCCGATTGCCTCGCTCGAGGAAGCGGACAGGACGATCACTGGAATTTCCGGATGCACCGCGCGGAGCTCATGGAGCAAGCGCACGCTATCGGAGAGCTCGAGCAACACCACTGCTTCGGCTCCGTCCCGGAAACGCTCCAGCGCTTGATCCGCGCTCTGGCACTGGATCACTTCGTAGCCGTCCTGCTCCAACCGGGCTCGAGCACCGTCATCCGAAGCTTGCCCTGCGTCGATCAAGAGAACCCGTTTCATTACAAACCTCCGTACGGTCGAGATGAGGCCCGGCCCCGACCTCGGAACCAGACTTGAACCTGCGTAACAGGCCCCGTGTGGATGCAGGCGCTATGCCGAACTCCGCGGCAGCGTGGTATCGCCCAAATTTCCAGCCAATCCCCGAAATTTCGAGGGCGTTCCGCACACGCGCCACGAGCAAAACCGCCACCTGTGTCGTAAAAAGCCCCAGGTCAGCGAGGCGTTCCGCTCGGCTTCATTGGCATCCCACACTGGCACCCCCCTTGCTTCGGTGCCGTGCTGAAAGCAATGAGTCTCCTCGCCTTCTTCGTTCTGGGCGCCGTAGTCGCACTGCTGGGCCGTGCTCTCCTGCCGGATCGCGACGCGGTTGGAACCGTACCGGCCGTGATTGCTGGGTCTTTCGCCGGGGGCATTCTGGTGAGCCTGCTGGGCGGCACTCCGCTGGCAGAGGTGCAGTCGGCCAACCTGGTGGGCAGCATGGCGGGATCTCTTGCCTGCCTGGGCATCGCCGCTGCGGCATATCGCCGCGCGAACGTGTGAGCTGACGATGGGCGCAATGCCGCGCCGCTCTGCAGGAGGTCACCACCTGCTGCTCTGGATAGTCGCGGGTCTCGCCGCGGCGATTGGCCTCGGCGCGGCAATTTGGGCGCTCGGTGCCCTAGCTACTTGAAACGTGCACTCACCCGGACTGAGGATGAACGCTCGCGAGCGAGTCGCGCCCGCCGGAGGCCACGAGCTCGTCGAACTCCAGCTCGTCGAGCGGTTTTTGCGGGTCGAATAATTTCTCGAGCCGCAACACGGGCGGGTTTCCCGCGAGCTCCGCGTCGAGCGTTCGCGCGATCAGCCGGCACCCCGGCAGCAACGGGTCGAGGCGCGGAATCAGACCTTCGCTGGCGAAATATACCGGATCGGGCTCGACGCCCGCGTGCTCGCCGAGCAACTCGGCGCGAAGGCGCGCAATGCCCAGGGACAGCGGGTCGCCAGGAGCGGCGGACTCGAAGGCCAGCCCGAGCTCGCTGTCGAGCAGCAGGCTGCGGTTCGTGAGGTTGGCGGACCCGATCAGCAGCAGCCGGTCGTCCACGATCAACAGCTTCGAGTGGATGAAGGTGGGCTTCGGCGTATCTCCGCATCCGTAGGCCGAGGATCCGTACACGCGCAGCCTGCTCGGGGAGGCCTGGGCATGCTTGAACAACGAAACGAGCAGTCGCTCCTGGGCCGCCCCGAGCACCAAGCGTTCCTTGGGTGTGTCCGCGCCGAGCGGCATCATCACCACCACGTCGATCGGCTCGCGCTCGCGGTCGGTGAGGCGTTCGACGAGCGCGTCGTGGATCGAGCGCGCGGTCAGATATTGCGTCTCGAGATAGATCGAGCGAGTCGCGCTCTGGATCGCAGCCCGGTAGAAGGCGAGCGTCTCTGCCACGACCGCGTCGCCGAGGTGCAGCGTGCGGAGCACCCCGACCTGGTTGGTCTCGAGCGCCAGGCCGCGTTCGATACGAGGCAGTGCCTGAGACGCAGCGGGCA
The DNA here is from genome assembly GCA_025937835.1 of Polyangiaceae bacterium. GTDB lineage: Bacteria > Myxococcota_A > Polyangia > Polyangiales > Polyangiaceae > PMG-095. The sequence goes on along the minus strand of JAICQO010000055.1, from coordinate 40,253 downwards.
ACGGAGCCAGCTCCTCACCGCTCGCTGCGTTCCAGCGTTCGAGAAACAGTCGTTCGAGCTCGCGCACCGCCGGACCGCTCACCCAGGCCATGGTGTCGTGATAGGGCTTCTGCGGCTGTCCCTTTTCGTACCGCAGCGGATCGTCGGCGAGGTGGCCCCGGTCGTCCCAACGCGCCGACGCCAGATCGATGCCGCCGACGAACGCCACGCGCTCGTCGATCACCGCGAATTTCTGGTGATGGCACGCGCCCGGGGCGTGTCGGCCGTCGAACTCGAAGCGCAAATTGTCGGGGGTCACGAAATCGAACACCGCCCGCTGTAGCCATTCTCGCTCGAGGGCGAAGACCGGATTGAAGTCCCAAGCGAGGATCCGGACCTCCAGCTCCGGTCGCTCGCGACAGAGAGCCACCAAAAATGGCAGGAGCTCGACCGGATACTCGGCGCGCTCGGCCTCGCCGCCGCGCAGGAGCGCGACGTCGCTGTTGAACTGCCAGCCGGCGAGCAGGATCCGCCGCTCCGCCCGCAGCGCCTCGGCGTAGAGCGCGGCGTAGTAGTCACGAGCGTCGATCAGCACTCCGGCTCCGCTACAGGCGGAAAGCCGAAAGCACGTCTCGCCGGGGACCAGGATCCGAGTCACGCGGAGTAGCTGCTCTCGCGGCTGGCGGCGAGGCGCGCGATGCTGCGCACGAGCTCGCGGGCGTCCACGGGTTTGGCGAGGTGCATCTGGAAGCCGGCGGCGGCGCACATGGTCGCGTCGGCGCTCGTAGCATAGCCGGTCAGGGCAATCGCTGGAAAGGCGTTGCCGGAGTAACCGCGCGCTCGCAGCTCGCGCACCAGGGCGTGGCCGTCTTGTCCCGGCAGGCCGATGTCGCTGACCAGCACGTCGAAGCGGCGCGAATCGAGCAGCGAGAGGGCCGCCGGCGCGCTGTCGGCGGTCTCCACCACGGCGCCAGCGCTCTCGAGTAGGTAGCGCGTCAGCTCGAGGGTGTCGGCCTCGTCGTCCACCACCAGCACCCGGACCGCGCGGAGCTCGCCGCCGGGCGCTGCACCTTCCTGGGATTGAAGGGCTTGCGCGGGCGTCTGCGGCAACCGCACCGTGAACGTGCAGCCGCATCCCGGCCCATCGCTGTGCGCCTCGATGCGACCGCCGTGGGCTTCCGTCAGCTGCCGCGCGATCGCGAGCCCGAGCCCGAGACCACCTTTTCGATGGTTGAGGTCGGCGCTGGCCTGGCGGAACGGATCGAAGACGTGCGGCAGTTGCCCGGGCTGAATGCCGACACCCGTGTCGGTCACGCTCAGGACGGCCTCTCGCTCCGCGGACTCCAAGCGAACCCGGATTTTGCCGCCGCTCGGCGTGAACTTGACGGCGTTGTTCAGCAAGTTGGTGACGATCTGCCGCAAGCGCGCGGCGTCGCCGTTGACGGGTACGTCGAGCTCCGGGAGCTCGCTCGAAAGCTCGACCGACTTGTCGGTTCGCGCGAGCGCGGCCGCGCTGACGGCAGACTCCACCACGCTCTTGAAGTCGACCACGTCGAGCTCGAGCTGCAGCTTCTTGGCGACGATCCGCGAGATATCGAGCAGATCGGCGACCATCTGAGCCTGCGCACGCGCGCTGCGCTCGATGGTCTGGATCGCGCGGCGCGATGACTCGTCGAGATCCCCGCGCTGCCTCAGGATCTGCGCCCAGCCGAGCAGCGTATTCAGCGGAGAACGCAGCTCATGGCTCAGGATCGCGAGAAAGCGGTCCTTGGCCGCGTTGGCTTGCTCGGCGGCTTGCTGCTCGGCGTGCACCTTCTCGAACAGCTCGCGCTCGCGCAGATCGAACACCACACAGCAGCAGCTGGGCTCGGGCCCGTGGCCGAGCGGGCTCAGCGTGAGTTGCACGGGGATGCTCTCGTCGCCGGCCGCGAGCCGCAGCGTCCCCTTGGCCGTCCCGGACAGCCCGCTCTTCAGCAGCTCTTGGGCGGTGTATTCGTAGTCCGGAAGCACCAACGCGCGGAGCTCGAGCCCGATCAGTTGCGACGGCAAGCGCTTCACCAGCGCGGCGAAGAATGCGTTCGCATAGAGGATGGTCCCGTCGGCGGCGAGCGTGATCGCCCCCTCCTGCATGTTTTCGACGAAGGACTGGAAGGGTGGCTCCGGAGTCGCAAGCGCGAACCCATGCGCTGCCCGGCGCGCGTCGATCATCACGTTCTCTTCGTTGGACTGGCTGGCCGTCATGTCGGAATCGAAACTCCACCGCGTTTCAAGCGAGCCGTCCGAATGCAAATCCAGAGCCATCGTCGTCCCGCGCCCTGGGCGCCAGGGCAAAGCCCCGTGGCCTTTCTCGAAGCTCGGCACGCGACCTGCAAATCGGGCGCAGACTGAACACCCATGAGAACCTTCCGCTGCACTTGTGGCGCTCGCGTCTTCTTCGACAACACCGCCTGCCTCACGTGCGGTCGCGAGCTCGGGTTCGTTTCCGAGTCCGGCGAGATCTTCGCGCTCGAGCCCGGGGGTGACGAAAACTATCGGACGCTCTCGGGCACCTTCAGAAAATGTCGGAACTACGTGGCGCTCGGGGTGTGCAACTGGATGATCCCCGAGGGTGATAGCGAGGAGCTGTGCCGCGCGTGCCGCCTCAACAACGTGATCCCGGACCTGTCCGACCCGAAGAACCGAGAGCTCTGGGCGGAGGTCGAGAAGGCCAAGCGCCGCCTCGTCTACGGTCTCGATCGCCTGGGCTTGCCGCTGACTCCCAAGGGTGAAGACGCCACGAACGGCCTGGCTTTCGACATCAAGAAGGACGACGGCGCGACCCGGGTGCTCACGGGACACTCCGAGGGATTAATCACGCTGAACCTCGGCGAAGCCGATCCGGTGCTGCGCGAGCAGATGCGAACCCAGATGAACGAGCGCTACCGCACGCTACTGGGGCATTTCCGCCACGAGATCGGTCATTATTACTGGGAGGTTCTGGTCCGCGACGCCCCGGCGCTCGGAAGCTTTCGGGACACCTTCGGAGACGAGCGGGCTGACTACTCTCAAGCCCTCGAGCGCCACTACAAGAACGGGCCCGATCCGAGCTACGCCGAGTCGTTCATCTCCGCCTACGCCGCCAGCCACCCCTGGGAGGATTGGGCGGAAACCTTCGCTCACTTTCTGCACCTCACCGACACGCTCGAGACGGCTCGCCACTTCGGCTTCGCCAGCGAGACCGTCTCGAGAGCCGACGTACCCGGCGGGTTCGACCGTCTGTTCGAGGAGTGGACCGAGCTCACGATCGCGCTGAACGCGCTGAATCGGAGCATGGGCCTACCCGACGCCTACCCGTTCGCGGTCTCGGCGCGCGTGAAGCAGAAGCTCGCGCTCGTGCACAAGATCGTGGCCGCCGCGCGAGACGGCGCCACGCCTAAGAGTTGAGACGAACCACGGCCTCGGGACCGAGCGCGAGGAACGTGAAGCTCTCGACGAAGAACAGCTCGACCCGATCGCCATCGTCCCGGCGATAGCCAATCGCGGCGTCCTGGCCGACGGTCAGGCGGAAGTCGCCGCCGCGCAGGGATACCAAGAGCCCGCCGTCGAGCGTCCGGCTGCGCAACACCGGGCCCGAAACCAGCGTGCTCAGGTGCTTGAGCGGCGGGTAAATCGCGGAGACGGCCGCGAGCCTGCGGTGCGGCGCGGAACCCAGCACGAGCGCGTAAGGCCCGGCCACGCCGGCGTCGTCGAGCGCCGCCAGTCCGCGGGCGACGACGTCCGCGAACCCGAGCGGGTCCTCGCCGAGCGAGAGCGCCGGATGCGGCGAGCACTCGGCCAGGCCGCGCATGCCCGCGGCTTCGAGACCGTGAAAAACCGCGCGGTCCTCGATTTCGGCGAGCTTTCGCGCGGCCTCGACGGCCGGCGAGGTGTCGAAGTCGGGGGCTCCGCGCGCCGCGTCGTCGACGGCGCGACGCGAGACCACGAACGGGACGCGGACCTCGAACAGCGGCTGCACCTCGCGCAGGCCGGCGCTCACTCCGGGCCCCAGATCGACGGGCGCGAGGGAGCCGAGGTTCACGGCGGCGCGAGCCAGCCCGTGCGGCCCGTCGAAGTCGACGATCCGGCGCGCGACCAGCTGCTCTTTCAGCGCTTCGCGCGAGGCGGACTCGAGCGTTTCCCAGGCCGCGTCCGGGACGGGCGCGAGCGAACGACGGAGCAGGTTCACTGCGTCACTCCGCGCAGCGAGCCGATGCCGAGGCCCTTGCCCGAATCGTCGGGTTTCGGCGCCTCGTCCGCGTCGTGCGACTCGAGCGCGACGATCTCGCCTTTCTGGTTCAAGTACGTGCGGAGCGCCGAATCCCATTCGGGATCCTCGCGCCGTAGCCACTCGAGCGTCATGCAGGCATGCTCGATCTCTTCCCGACGGTTGTGGTCGAGCACATGGCGGAGCTCGGGGCTCGTGGCCCGCGCGACCCGCTGCGCGTACCAGTCCACGGCTTCGATTTCTTCTTTGAGGCTGGTAAGAGCGCGGTGAAAGTCTCGGGCCCGGGCGTCGAGCTCCTCGGGGGGCTCGTGATAATCGGTCATACTCACCACTTCTGCAGCTTTCGTGCCCCGCGCTGCTCCGCGTCATCTGCTCGATGTGCCCCGAAATCGAGGCAGAACGCCGCGACTTTCAGCGCGGGTGGTGCGGACAGCCACGCAATTTCCGCGTGCTCGCGCTGATTTACGCGAAGCCGTGCGCTGGCACATTGCCTGCTTGGAATGGGCCAGTTCAAGGAGCGCATCATGACGCAACCGATCACGGAGAACACATTCGACATCATGCGCGTGGGCGAACGCACACAAGTGCGAGAACGCCGCGCCCAGACTGCGCAGTGGGTAGTCGGCACGCTGCTCTCGGCGGCAGGGCTGGCAAAGCGTGGCTGGCTCGGTGTGTTTGCCACGGCCGCCGGCGCCACGGTGCTCCTCAACGCCGCGCTCGGGGACAAGTCTCCGCGCAAGAAGTCGCGGAAGACCCTGGACTTCGTGGATAAGACTTCGCTCGAGTCGTTCCCCGCGAGCGACCCGCCGGCATCGGCCAGCATCACCTGACGATTTCGAGGGGGATAAAACCAAGGCCCGAGGCTCTAGAAGCTTCGGGCCTTTCTTTTTTGTGATCGGCCGGCGCGAGCGGGCTCAGAAGCGAGCGGTCGCCTGTAGCCCGTAGCCGCCGCTCAGCCGCACGGGCTTCAGCTTGAGATCGAGGCCGGTCTGCGCTTCCTTCTTCTCGACGCGGGCCCGGCTGACCGTGGTGGTCGTGTGTCGCTCCGGCAGCAAGAACGCACCCAGGATCGACAGCGCACCAATGCCCTGGAACACGCCGTCGGTCACGAGCAGCGCTTGATTGAGGTTGTCATCCCCACAAGTTGCACACTTCCTGTGGGCAAGATCGAGCCAGGGACCGACCACGGGGTAATACAGGTAATCATCGCCGCGGCGCTCGCTCTTGATCGCGACGACCAGCGCTGGCGCGTACGAGAGGCCCAGCGTCCAGGCGCCGCTCGAGAGCAACTTGCGATTGGGGCCCGTGGTCTCGACTCGATCCGTTCGCGTCGCCGCCTCGGCGCGTCGGCCTGGCTCCGCGTTCGCCAGGCTCGTGTTCGTGACGACCGAAAAGATCCCGGCCGCTGCCAACAACATCGAGCTCGACTTCAACTTCATGGGCGCTCTCCTTCGAACCTCACCCATGGGTGAAGCAAGGCGAATGCCACGAAAACGCGGGAAAACGCGCCGATTATTCCGTAAAATCGAGGTTTTTCAGCCGCTTTTGCGACAACAGCGCAAAACGCCGTCAGCTATGTGCACGCTCGCCGTGCGCCTTCGACAAATCTGACTCGGGGCGCGGGACCGCGGGGCGATCACTCGTGCCGCGCCCCATCAACACTCGTACGCTGCGCCGGCCTACGTGCGAGGAAAGCGGAATGCGCCCGTCCTCGACCAGCAGGCCATCGACCTCGACGCGGCGCACACCGGTTGCCACACCCTCGGGGTTCTCGACGTGAATCGCGAGCGTCGACTCGCCGAAGCGGTATTCGATGTCGAAGCTACGCCACCCCCTGGGGATACACGGGTTGACGCGCAGGTGATCGTCGCGCCGCGAGACACCGAGCACGTACTCGAGCGTGATCCGGTACATCCAGGCAGCAGAGCCCGTGTACCAGGTCCAGCCGCCGCGACCGTCCCAGCCGGAAGCGGAGTAGATATCCGCCGCGACGACGTAGGGCTCCACGCGATAGCGCTCGGCCGCTTCGCGAGTTCGCGCGTGCTGGATCGGGTTCAGGAGCGTGAGCAGCCGCCCGGCGCGGTCGCCCTCGCCGAGCGCACACAGTGCCTGCAGCGTCCACAGCACGCCGTGCGTGTACTGCCCGCCGTTCTCGCGGATCCCGGGCGGATAGGCCTGGATGTAGCCCGGATCGTGGGCGTGATGCTCGAACGGAGGCCAGAGCAGGAGCATCGTGCGCGGCTCTTCGCGGATCAACAGCTCCTCGGACTTCGAGACCGCGAGCGCCGCGCGGTCCGGCCGGGCGATGCCCGAAATCACCGCCCAGGACTGCGCGAGCGCGTCGATCCGGCACTCGCTGTCCGAGTGCGTGCCGAGCGGCGCGCCGTCGTCGAAATAGGCGCGGCGATACCAGCTGCCGTCCCACGCGTGCTCGTCCACGGCCCCGGCCAGGCGCCGGATCTCGTTCCGACACCAGCTCGCGCGCTCGGCGTTGCCGCGCTCGGCGGCGACCTCGGCGAAGTCGGACAGGACCTTGGCCAAGAACCACGCCATCCACACGCTCTCGCCTCTTCCAGCGTGGCCGACGCGGTTCATGCCGTCGTTCCAGTCGCCGGCGCCCATCAGCGGCAAGCCGTGCGGGCCCTGGGTCGTCCCGCGCACGACCGCGCGCTCGCAGTGCTCGTAGAGCGACGCCGAGCCACCCACGCGCGGGGAGCCGAACAGGTCGTCTTCCCCGACGGCGAGCTCGCGCTCGCTCAAAAACGGCAGCTCTTCGTCCCAGATCGCTCGATCCCCGGTGACCCGGACGTACTCCGCCGCCGCGTAGGGCAGCCACAACAGATCGTCGGAGCACTGCGTGCGCACGCCTTCGCCGCCCTCGGGATGCCACCAGTGCTGGACGTCGCCTTGCTCGAACTGACGGCGCGCCGCGCGCAGTAAATGCTCGCGCGCGAGCTCCGGTCGCGCGTGCAAGAGCGAAAGCACGTCCTGCAGCTGGTCGCGGAACCCATAGGCGCCGCTCGATTGGTAGAACGCGGAGCGACCCCAGAAGCGGCAGCTCGCCACCTGGTAGAGCAGCCAGCGGTTCATCATCACGTCGAGCGCCGGGTCCGGCGTGCGCACTTGCACGGTGTCGAGCAGCTTTCGCCAGCTGCCGGTCGCGGCCTCGAACGCGCGGGCCACCGCGGCTTCCGTCCCTTGCTCGAGCGCCAGCGCGCGGGCCGCGATCGGGCTCTCGGCCTCGCCGAGCAGGATGCCGAGCTCGCGACGCTCGCCGGGCGCGAGCTCGAGCTCGACGTGCAGCGCGCCGGCGGGATCCATCCCTGCGCCGTAGCGTCCCGACAGTCCGCGCCGCTCGAGGGCTCGCGGCCGCGCTCTCGAGCCCGCGAGCCCGAAGAACTCCTCACGGTCACCGCTGAAGCTTCGAACCGGGAGCGTCGCCTTCAGGAACGCGTGCCGTCCCGTCAGCGCAGCCAATGGATTGGTGGCGACCAAAGCTTCGGCCTCGCGATCCCAGCTCGTGACGATCGAATTGCGCGTGTGCTCGCGGTGATTGCCGAGCACCCATTCGACGACCCCGAACACGGACAGCTTTCGGGGTGACGCGCCGAGGTTCTCGAGCGTGAGCCGATAGAACTTGACGGACTCCGTCGGGTGCACGAACAGCGTGAGCTCTTGCCGGAGCTCGCTCCGCGTGTGCTCGAAGCGGCTGTAGCCCTGGCCGTGTCTCACCAGGAAGTGCGCGCCATTGCCGGCCGGCGCCGGGGTCGGCGACCAGATCGCGCCGTCCTCGTCGTCGCGAACGTAGAGCGCTTCTCCGGGCGGATCCAGGATCGGATCGTTGTTCCAGGGTGTCAGTCGGTGGCGTTGGCTATTGCCGAACCAGGTAAAGCCCGCGCCGGTCTCGGACACCAGCGCGCCGAAATCCGGGTTCGCGAAGACGTTGCTCCAGGGCGCGGGCGTCGCTCCGGGCGGCTCGAAGGCGATCACGTATTCGCTGCCTGAATCGTCGAAGCCACCGAAGCCGTTGTCGAACGTCAGCCGCGGGCGCTCCGGGCGCAGGCTCGGCCGCACCGGGCGGGCGGCGCTCGGCGGCTCGTGCGCCTCCGGGAGCGGCCGTTGGTCGAGCGCCGCGCGCAGCTGGCGCGCGAGCGAACCTCGCGAAGCCACCAGCACGGCCCGCGCCGCTCCGAGCAGCAGCGTGCGCTGATTCTCGGTCATCGTGTCCGAGCGGCGCAGATGAACACCGCCGCGCTGGTCGAGGTGCCCCTCGGCATGATTGGCGCGGATCAAGCCCAGCGCCGCCTCCTGCAGCGGCTGCGCGTAGCCGCTCGGCTCCTCGTTCAGCAGCACGAGATCGACGCTGACGCCGTTCAGCCGCCAGTACTCGTGTGCGAGCAGGAGCTCGCGGCACAGATCGGCGAAATCCGGCAGATCCATGCGGAACACGACGATCGGTAGATCGCCGGAAATGCCGTGGGCCCAGAGCGCCGCGCGCCCTTCGCTACGCTCCGCGTGCGGCACGCCTCGCTCGCGCAGCCCGGGCCTCGGAAACAACACGGCCGAGAGCAGGCGCTGGAAGCGGTGCACCTCGACCGCGGTGATGCCGAGGTGCTTGAGCTCGACGCGCGCATCGGCCCAGGCGAGCTCGAAGGTGCGCGCGATGCCGTGCGGCGCCGAGTACGCCTCGATCAGCGACAGCGCCTCGTCTCGCGAGCTCGCGAGCGCGGTGATGAACGAGCGGCGTACGGGCTTGCCGGGCAACAACCGCAGCCGGCGCCGCAGCGACAGCGCCGGATCCAGCACGTAGCCGACGTTCTTGCCGAGCGTCGCACCCGGCCTCAGCGCTGCCGGGTCGCGCAGGCTGCGACCGCGGCCCACGAATGCTTCGCGCGAAGTGTCGTAATCGAAGCCGTCTTCGGGGGCGCCGCGGAACAATTGCACGAGCCAGACCTCGGCCTCGGACTTGCCTCGCGGCTTCCTGCGCGCGAGCACCGCGCCGTGCTCGGGCAACGCCTCGGTCTCGACGAACAGGCTACCGAAAGCGCGGTGCGCGATGTCCGCGCCGCGCGGCGAAAGCACGAGCTCGGTGTAAGTCGTGAGGTCGATGTCGACCGGCTTGTTGCCGTGGTTCGTGAGCGTGAAGCGGCGCACCTCGGCGGGGTGCTCGGGCGAGGGCAAGATCTGCGTCACGGTCTCGATCTCGCCGTCACGGCGGTGCACCTCGACGCGATCGATCGCGAACGACGCGTCGTAGAAATCGGCGCGGACCGCGGTCGGCTGGAAGCCGGCGGACCAAAGCTTGGGCGTGCTGAGGTTCCTGATGTACAGGTAAATACCGCCGGAATCGAGCACCGGGTCCTCGCGGAAGCGGTTGACGTCGATCCCCTTCCAGGTGGTGACTCCGCCCCCGGTCGAGGTCACGATCGTCGACAGCTCACCATGGCCGAGCAGGTGCACGCGCGGCGGCGCACCCGGGGTCAGCGCGACATGCTCGGTCAGATCGAGCTCGGGTGCCCCGTGCGGCGCCGTGACGATCGAGGCTGCGGGCACGCGCGTGAGCGGAGCGCGGGTCGGGATGCGCTCCTCGAGCAAGAGCTCGCTGGCGCGGATGCGCGCGTCGCGGTGGAACCGTGCGGGCATCACGAAGTCGTTGAGCACGTTGTCGATCGACACCAGCGTCATGCCCTGGTGGTGGGCCATGAACGACTTGACGATCACCGCGTCGCGCCCCGGTGGAACGTGGCCCGGCGTGTAGTCGATGGCTTCGTAGTGGCCGTAAGCGCCGTCGAGCCCCGCCTTCGACAACAGCCGCAGGTTCTTGACGGCCTGCTCCGGCGCCACCATCGCCGACAGGGCCGTCGCATAGGGAGCGATCACCAGATCTTCGCCGAGACCCGCCTTGAGGCCCAACCCCGGCACCCCGAACGCGCGGTACTGGTAGGTCATCCCGAGGTCCATCACGTTGTACGAAGACTCGGAGATGCCCCAGGGGACTCCGCGCTCCGCGGCGTAGCGCTGCTGTCGCAGCACGGCCGACTCGCAGGTCTCGTAGAGCAGCGTGCCAGGCTGATTCTTGGCGAACAGCAGCGGCATCAAGAACTCGAACATCGAGCCGCTCCACGACAACAAGCAGCGCCTCGACTCCACCGCGGTCCGTGGCCGGCCCAGCCGGAACCAGTGATCTTGCGGGACGTCGCCCTTGGCGACCGCGAGCAGGCTGGCTATTCGCGCCTCGGACGCGAGCAGGTCGTAGTGCGACGTGTCGAGGCGCGCGGAGGAGACGTTGTAGCCGGTCACGAACAGCTCGCGCGATTCGTCGAACAGGAACCGGAAGTCCATGCCGTCGCCGAGCTGACCCGCGCGCCGTCCGAGCTCGCGCAGCCCCGTCTCGAGCTCGAGCGCCGCCCTTGCTCCCCGCTCGACCTGCGACTCGAGCTCGCGCAGATAGCTGTCGGCGATGCCGCGGTCGAACGCCCCGAGCCCGGACTCCGCCGCGAGCCGGCGCAGGTCGCGGCACCAGTCGGGGATCGCCCCGCCGAGCTCCTGAATCGCGACCAGGCTGCTCGCGCTCGCGATCGCGCGATCGAGCTCGTGGAAGGTTTGGGCGAAGCGCCCCTCGGTCAGAAATCGCGGCGGGCGCCGGAAGCTCTCGAGGTAGGGGCACAAGCCGCGCAGGAGCTCGAGCCGAGCGCGCAGGCTGCTCTCGGCGCGCGACAGCTCGAGGTTCACCGCGCTCGGTGCCTCTCGAGCTTCGGGGGTCTGGCCGAGCTCGCGGAGCCGAGCGATCGCGCTGTCGAGCTCTTCGAGCGCGGCGCCGGGCCCCTTCGCGAGCGACGGCGCGGCGCTGCGTACGGCGCGCTCTAGCTTCGCGAGCTCCCGCCCGAAACGGCTGCTGCCGCGCCCTGCCACCTCCAGCCCTTGTTCGGCGAAGCGCAGCAGATCCGCGACACCTTCGAGCGTCTCGGGCCCGAACACCGCGCTCTCGCAGGACTCCTCGCACGCCTGGCGGAGGATCCACAAGGCGGCCACCAGGTTCCCGCTGTCCACGGTCGACACGTACTGCGGGTCGAGCGGGCGCAGGGTCTCGGTGTCGTACCAGTTCAGGATGTGCCCCGACCGCCGCTCCATCCGCTCGAGCGTGGACAGCGTCTGTTCGCCGCGCGTGAGCCATTCGCGGATGGTGATGATCCCGAGATCGCGCGCCGCGAGCGAGCTCATCAGGTAAAGCCCGATGTTGGTCGGCGAGGTGCGGTGCGCCACCACGCCGCGCGGATCCTCCTGGTAATTGTCCGGCGGCAGGAAGTTGTCCCGCTCCGTGACGAAGGTCTCGAAGAAGCGCCAGGTCTTGGCGCCGAGCCCGCGCAAGAGCAGCCGGTCGCTCTCCGACAGGCGATCGATCGGCTTCGGAGGTACGACCTCGCGGCTCAGGTAGCCGACCATCAGCGGTGCGGACATCCAGCAGAACAGCACCGGTGCGGCGAACCACAGCGACTCCGGCTGAAACCCGGCGAGCAGCGCGAGCCCCGCCACCGACAGGGCGGCCCCGACGTAGGTGCGGAGCGCAACCGGCGCGTCTCCTTGAGCGAACAGATGCGCCGACTGCCGCATCGTGCGCCACTGCATCAACCTCTGCTTCGACCAGTAGACCCGATAGAGCGTGCGGGCGATCGCATCCAATGCCACCAGCGCTTGATCGAGCAACACCGTGAGCGCCAAAAACGCCTGAATCGCGTTCGATCGAATGTCGCCGCCCAGCGCGCCGAAGCGCGCCGGCGAAAGCTGCCGGGTGTCGCGCGCGAGCTGGAACAGCAACCGGAGCGCGATCGGCGCGACCAGTACGAGCCCGAGCGAAAGCGTGGCGAGTAGCGCGCGGTCCTGGCCGCCTGCCCAGCCCAGTACGCACAGCAGCACCAACGCCGGCGCCAACAAGCTGCGCCGCAGGTTGTCGAACAGCTTCCACCAGTCGAGAAGCCGCAAATCGTTCGCCCGCGAGCCGCCGCCTCGCGCGGGGACTCGCGGAAGTAGCCAGGGCAAGAGCTGCCAGTCGCCGCGGATCCAGCGATGCTGCCGCCCGGATTGAACCTCGTAGGCCGCCGGCTGCTCGTCGAGCAACTCGATGTCCGTGGCCAGCGCCGAGCGCGCGAACAGGCCTTCGAACAGGTCGTGGCTGAGCAGGCGATTTTCCGGGACGCGCCCCGCGAGCGCCGCGGCGAACGCGTCGACGTCATAGATGCCCTTGCCCACGAACGAACCCTCGCCGAACAGGTCCTGGTACACGTCCGATACGGCCGTGGTGTAGGGATCGATCCCGGGCGGCCCGGCCGCGATCGCCGCGAACCGCGACTGCCTCGAGCTTTGCGGCAAGGTCCCGATCCGCGGCTGGATGATGCCGTAGCCCCGGACCACGCGCTTTCGGCTCGGATCGAGCTCTGCGCGATTCAACGGGTGCGACAGCGTCGCCACGAGCTTGCGAGCGCTGTCGCGCGGCAGGTCGGTGTCCGCGTCGAGCGTGATCACGTAGCGGATGGAGCCCAAGAGCTCGGGCACGGCGACCGGCCGTACGAACGTGGTGTCGTCCGCGCCGCGCAGGAGCCGGTTCAGCTCCTCCAGCTTGCCGCGCTTTCGGTCCCAGCCCATGAAGCGGCCCTCGCTCGGGGCCTCGACCCGGCGGCGGTGGAACAGCAAGAACCGGTTGGATCCGCCGTGGCGGCGGTTCAGCTCCGCGATACCGCGCTCGGCGCGCTCGAGCAGCGGCGCATCGGCTGCCGTTTCCGCGCTTTCAGCGTCGACGAAATCGGTGAGCAGCGCGAAATGCAGGTTCTCGTCGTTGTTGGCGAGCGCTCGCACCTCGAGGTCTTCGAGCAGCCGGTCGATGACCAATTCGTTCTCGAGCAGCGCCGGGACTGCGACCAGCGTCCGTGCCCCCTCGGGGACGCCGTCTTTGAAGGCAAAGCGCGGCAAGAGCCGAGGGCGTAGCCCCGAGATCACGAGGCCGTGCACCAGCTCGAGCGCCACTTCGCTCGCTGGCAGCGCGAGCAGCGCGAGGAACAGCGCGCCCCAAATCCCGCCGGTGAAACCGCCGAACAGGCTGAACCCGAGGCCCCACACCAGAGCGAAGCAGACGCACAGCGCTCCGAAATAGAACGAGCTCGGATGCCCGGTGACGGCTCGCCGCAAGCGCTCCCCGAGCCGCAGCCGGTACGAGACGCGGCGCTCGAGCTCTCGGCGGCCCTCGTCCAACAGGTAGTAGCCGACGTGGGCTTCGACGTCGCCGACCGAATGCTCGGATGCGTGCCGCTGCGCGAGCTCGAGCGCGGCCTGGGCCACGCCCTGTTCGTTGCTCTTGCTGCGACGAGCTAGGCCCTCGACCGTGTGCCGGTAGCGGTCGCGCGACTTCGGATCCGTCGCGGCGTAGTCGGAGCTCGGGTCCTTGCGCAGCAAGCCCTCGACGGCGCTGGTTCTCTCGAAGAACTCGTGCCAGTCGAAGGCGGCGATCGCGCGCATGCTGGTGACGGCGTTACCGATCGAGACCTGGTCCGCGGCCTGCCGCAGCAGCTGACGCCGGACCAGCTCCTCCGGCGGCGCGCCGAGCTTTGCCGACTGGTGCGCGATCCAATCGAAGGCCGGGTTCAACGCGGCCTCGTCGTGCTCGCGCAGGCGCCGGATCAACTGCACCAGGAACGCCGCGGTGATCTGCGGGCCGCGCTCGATCTCGAGCAAGCTGAGAGCGAGCGTCTCGGGACGCCGCGCCTGCGAGAGCAGCTTTTGCGCCCATTCTTCGCCGCGCGCCCGCTCACGCGAGCTGGTCTCTGCCGCCGCGATCGCGCTCACGCCGAGCAACACCCCGAGGCGCAACATGATCGGCACCGCCCACAGCTCCCCGATCGTGAGCACGCGCACGCTCTGATAGGCGAGCACGTAGCGGGAGAGAGTGCCGAGGTCGACGCGCGCGTCCGTGTGGCGCAGGTAGTCGAGGCACAGCCCGTAGACCGCGGGGCAGCCCCGCATCGCCCCAGCCGCGATCCGCGGCAGCTCTTTCAGGTAACCGCGCGGCAAGTCCTCTTCGATTTCGCGGAATTGCTCCTCGACGACGTGCGAATTGTCGAGCAACCACTCCTCGGCCGGCGACGGGTCGCGTTTGTTCTGATACTCGCGCTTGAGGATCTCGTAGGCGTCGCGCAGGCCATTGCGAGCGCTCACGTAGCGCTGCCACAAAAGGCGCGGAGCCCCCCGCCGCGTCGGTTCCCCCTGGGCTCTGGCTACGTCGACGGCGTGTTCGACGAGGCGTTCGGCGCTGAGGATTTCACCCCGGAGACACGGCGGTTCGTCGCAGTCGCGCGCCGCGTCGAGTCCTGGGCACGCCGCACCGGCGTCGCTCTGCGACACTGGCGTGCGACGTTCCCCTGAGTTCACGGAAGCGCACCGAACACCGAATTCTTCCGAGAAACGTGCTCTTCCAGCACCGCGCTGGGCCGGACCTCGGACACCTGCGCGAGCGCGATCCGATGCAGCCAGGCACCATTGGTCATCGGCCACTCAGACGGCTTCTGCGCGCAGCACGCAAAATGCCCATCGGGGTGCGTGCGGCACGCCTCGGATGCCCCGCAGATGGGGCACGGGCTGTGCTCAGAGACGTTTCGCCATTCGGTGTCGACAGGGTTGGTTTGAAACACTCGAGTCATGGGGAATTCGACTGTGGTGGAGCTCACTGTGCAGACCGCATGCCAGCGGACGGCTTCTGGTTTCAGCGAAAAATCGGACTCCTGCGGGGGCGTTTTGGTCTCAGCGAGCCATTTCGCCTCCCCCGCTCCCGCGCACTTCGCCACGCCCCGCTGCGGAAATGCACGGAGTCGTCGCCTGGCGGCCGGGCTTGGGTTAGAGTCGCGGCGTTTGCCCATGCCCGCCGAGCAACCGACCCCGTCAGCCTGCGAGTGCGTTTTGATCGTCGAAGACGACGACGACTCGCGCGACATGTTGAGCGAACTCGTCTCGATGCTCGGGCATCGCGCGGTCGGCGCCGCCAACTCCGTCGAGGCGCTGCTGCATCTGAAGCAGGCCCAGCCGACGATCGCCCTGATCGACATCGGCCTCCCCGACGTGGACGGCTGCGAGGTGGCGCAGCTACTGCGCGCGGATCCGGCTGGTCGAGGCGTGCACCTCGTCGCGCTGACCGGCTACAGCGATCTGCGGACTCGGGAAACCGCCCGCGCCGCCGGCTTCGACGATTTCTTGGTCAAGCCGATCTTGCCCGACACGCTGCAAGCAGTGCTCGCCCGCGGAAGCTGAGCACGCTCGCGCAGCGTGAACCTACGCACCGGAGTGCGAAGGCTCACGCTAGCGGCAGCACGCTCACTGGTAGCGTTCGAGCTTCCGGTAGAGCGTGCGCCGGTCGAAGCCGAGCACCTTGGCGGCCAAGGTCTTGTTGCCCCCCACGGCCGCGAGCACCTTGCGGATGTAACGCTCTTCGACGGTGTCGATCGGGGGTAGCTCGTTCGGATCGTCGCTCGGGGTGTAGACCTCGGTCGCGTGCCGCTCGCGGATCTTCGGGGGCAGGTCGTCGAGCGTGATTTCGTCGAAGCGAGCCAGCGCGACGGCTCGCTCCATGCAGTTCTCGAGCTCGCGAACGTTGCCGGGCCAGTCGTAGCCGATCAGACGCTCGGCCACGAGACGCCCGAGCCGCGTCACGGACTTGCCGCTACGCTCTGCAGCGCGCTCGAGGAAGTGCTGGGCGAGCAGCAACACGTCGTTGCCGCGCGAGCGGAGCGGCGGCACGTCCACGCGCACCACGTTGATGCGGTAAAACAGGTCCTCGCGGAAGCGCTTCTCCTCGACCTCGGCCTCGAGGTCGCGGTTCGTGGCGGCCAAAATGCGCGCATCGAACGCCGCCTCTTGCGCCGAGCCGAGCGGCCGCACCTTGCGCTCCTGCAGGGCGCGCAGGATCTTGGCCTGCATCCCGAGCGGCATCTCGCCGATCTCGTCGAGGAACAGCGTGCCCTGATCGGCCTCGACGAAAAGGCCGGCGCGCGCCGAACGCGCGTCCGTGAAGGCGCCACGAGAGTGCCCGAACAGCTCGCTCTCGAGCAACGTCTCCGGCATCGCCGCGCAATTGATGGCGAGGAAGGGACCGCGACGGCCGCTGCGCTCGTGGATGGCGCGAGCCACGAGCTCCTTGCCCGTGCCGCTCTCGCCCGTGATGAGCACGTTGGTTTCGGACTCGGCCAGTCGGTTCACGAGGTCCGCCACGCGCTGCATGGCCGGGCTGGTTCCGACCACCCGCGGCAGCTCGTGGGACTCGACCCGGCGCCGCAGACGGCGCAGCTCGTCGCTCATGGCCCGGTGACGCACCGCGCGCTCGACGGTCAGGCCGAGCGCGTCCATCGGCACTGGCTTGGTGATGAAGTCATAGGCGCCGGCGCGCATGGCGCCGATGGCGTGTTCCATGCTGCCGAAGCCGGTCATGACGACGACGACCAGGTCGGGGCGCTTGGCCAGCGCCGCGCGGCACAGGTCGAGACCGCTCATACCATCCATGTGGATGTCGACGAACAGGACCGAGAAGTCTTCCTGGTCCAGCAGGGCCAGGGCCTCGTCGGGGTTGAGCCGCCAGGTGACGTTGTACCCGCGCTGCGAGAGCCCCGCCTCGGCGAGCTCGCACATCTCGCGATCGTCATCCACGACCAGGATCGCGGGACCGCGAACCCGGGTGCCCGTGCTGGAGGTGCGGTCTTCGCGAGGGGAGGGGCTTTCTTGTACTGCTGCCATGTTGCCGCGGCTGGATTGCACTTCCCGTGCCTTTAAAAACCCGAGGCAAAATCGGTGTTTTTGAGGCCGGAGACGATGCACTTTGTCACACCTGGGCGACTTGCGAGGCCAAATGTCACGCCACGCCGCCCCACTGAGTCCGTCTTGCCGTCGAACGTCGTGTAAAGGCTCCGAATTCGCCCGACGGCTGGGGAGCCTTTCCCCGGTCCCCGAGTCATCGCCGACCCGTCGGACTCCGGGCCGGGCAATTCTGTCACGGACTTATTCCGCGGCGTCGTGGTCGAGCGCGGGCGAGACGACATCGAGCTCGAGCGCGTCGCCTACCACGTCGAGCAGCAGCGTCGAGCCGCGTTCGAGCTCCCCTTCGAGGATCTTCTCCGCGAGCGGAGCTTCGACCAGGCGGGCCAGGGTTCGCTTCAGCGGGCGCGCCCCGAGGGCCGGCTCGTAGCCGCCGTGCTCGATCAAGAACTCGACCACGTCCGGTCCGAGCTCGAGCCGCACGCCGCGCTGCTCGTGGAGGGTGCGGCCAATACCGAGCAGGAGCCGCCGTGCGATCTCGCTGACCTCGTTCTTCTCGAGCGGCTCGTAGACCAGCACTTCGTCGAAGCGGTTGTAGAGTTCGGGGGCGAGGGTCGAGCGGGCGCGCGCGATGAACCGCGCTTCCAGATCGTCTGCCAGCGATTCTGCCGAGACCTCCGCGAAGCCGACACGACGCCGCGTGGTCGTGGCCTCGTCGGCGCCGATGTTGGACGTGAGCAGGATCACGGTGTTGGTAAAATCGACGGTTCTACCGCGACCGTCGGTGAGCCGGCCTTCGTCGAAGACACCCAGGAACGCATTCAGCACGTCCGGATGGGCTTTCTCGAGCTCGTCGAGCAGTACGACCTGATAGGGACGGCGCCGCACCGCCTCGGTGAGCTGGCCGCCCGCGTCGTGACCGACGTACCCGGGAGGCGCACCGATCAAACGCGCCACGGAGTGGGCCTCGCCGTACTCCGAGAGGTCGATGCGAGTCATGGCCGTGTCGCTGTGGAACAGCACCTCGGCGATGGCCTTGGCGCTCTCGGTCTTGCCGACGCCGGTCGGTCCGAGCAACAGAAACGTGCCGATCGGCCGGCGGCCGGACAGGCCCGCGGCGTTGCGGCGCAGGATCCGCGCAATCTTGGTGATCGATCGGGCATGGCCTACCACGCGCTCCGCAAGCGCATCCTCCAGCTTGAGGAAGCTCGACGCGTCCGTCTCGAGCAGGCGTTCGAGCGGCACGTCGGCGAGCTCCGCGACGACCTCGGCCACCGCCTCGGCATCGACGCGCTGCCTGGAGCGGCGCCGCACCCGCGCCCCGGCCAGATCCAGGATCGAGATCGCCTTGTCGGGCAGCGCGCGGCCCGGCAGATAACGCACGGACCAGCCGATGCCGAGCGCGAGCGCCTCGCTCTCGTAGCGCACACCGTGGTGTGCTTCGAGCTTGGGGCGCAGCGCGTCGAGCACGAGGTACGCCTGTTCGCGGCTCGGCTCTTCGACCTCGATCGTCGAAAAACGCCGCGACAGCGCGGCGTCCGCGCCGATCGAGCGCCGGTACTCCTCGGTGGTCGTCGCGCCGATGCACGGCAGCTCGCCACGCGCGAGCAACAGCTTGAGCTCGGAAGCAATCTCCTCCGCCGCGTCGGTGAACAGCTGGTGGATCTCGTCGAAGAAGAGCACCACACGGCCGTCGAGCGCCGCAAGCTCCCGGCGCAGCGCCGCCAGGCGTCCTGCCAGCGCACCGCGCACCCCCGTCCCCTGCAGCAGATCGCCGACCTGGATCTCGAGCACGATCCGCTCGTCGTGACCGGCCGACTCCGGAGCAGCGGCGATGCGCTGCGCGACTCCGCGGGCGACGCTGGTCTTGCCGACGCCCGCCGCGCCGATCAGACAGGGATTGTTGCCCTCGCGCTTGGCGAGGACATCGAGCACCATCTCCACGGTGGCTTCCCGGACCACGACCGGATCGAGCTCGCGGCGCGCCGCGGCCAGGGTCAGGTTGCGGCCGAGCGCGCACAACGTCGGAAAACGCTGCGGGTCGAGCTCGAACCGCGACACACCCCGCGGCAGCGGCTCGCGCACGGGGGCCGGCACGGACGGGCGCTCGCGTGCCTCGGTCCCGGCTGTCTCGCGCGGCGCCGGGGTTTCGGCGCGGGGCGCGGCCTCGGCGCTCTCCGGCTCGGGCGGGCGCGGCGCGGGGCGCGGCGGGATCTGCGGGATGATCGGGACGCTGACGGCGCGGCTCGGCCGGCGCGCGGACTCGGGCATCGTCCGCACGGGCTCGGCCTTGGCGCGCGGCGCCTCGGCCGCGACGCGGCGAAGCTCGGCCGGCGTGCGGCGCGCAGGCACGGCCTGGGTCCGACCCGGAGAGCGGCGCGCGCGCACCACGCCGAGGGCGAGCTGCAGGGCTGCCGTGCGCAGGCGGCCGACGTCGATGCCCAGGCGCTCGACCACCCGGCGCGCGGCGCTGCGCGGCTCGTTCAGGATCGCCACCAAGACGTGGGCGTCAGAGGCCCTGGTCTGACCCATGCGCACCGCGAGCTCGTGGGCGCGATGAAGCAGGCTGCGCACCGGTTCGGCCAGCTCTTCGGCGACCTCAGCGGACGCGCCCAGCACGGTCTGCGCGGTCAGCCGCCGCTCGGCCAACAGCTCGGCCGCTGGGGTCGTTCCGCGCGCCACGGCGGCCAGCAGGTGCGCGCTGCTCGTTCCCACGCGCCGCGCCGTGGAGAGCTCCTCCGCGATCAACTTGAGACCATGGAGCTCGGGCTCGACGCGTCCTGATTTCATCCCTCGCACCCATCGCCCGGACGGGCGAAATTGGGCAACTTCACGGTCGCACCCGGCGGCCCGGCCGAGCGGGCAGGGCCGGGATGACGAGGTTTTCGCGTGCCGTGGTATGCGTCGGCCCGTGCTCTGGCGTTCGCTCGCGCTCCTCGCGGTGGTGGTGTGCTCCTCGGGCTGTGGCCGCTTCCGCATGACCCGCGAATGCCGAGAGCTCTCCGAGATCGTGGAGGCGGGGCGCCTTCGGATCGACCAGGCGACCGCGCCGAGGACGCCCGCCGCGTACCGCAAATCCGTGCCGCTGTACCGGCGAGTCGCCGACCAGCTCCGCCGCGCTTCCCGAGCGAGCGAGCTCCGGCGCTCCGTCGAGGAGTACGCCCGCAGCGTCGATGCCATCGGCCCGTTCGTTCAGAACTATGCCGAAGCCCTGGCCTCGGGCGACGCGGCACGCGAGACGACCGCACGGAAGGAGCTCGACGCGGCCTCCCGCAAGGAGCGCATCGCCTCGCGGAGACTCGAAGACGAGTGTCACGGACGGATCCAGGTCTTCTGAACGACCTCGGCGCGGAGCTTATTTCTTGTTTTTCTTCTTCTTCGGCCGCGCACGCCGCTCTTCGGGGAGCACGTTCACGCGCCCGTAGGCGTAGGCGATCACGCGGCGGTACTTGCCGTCCACGTCGGCGCCGAACAAATACAGATCGCGCGGATCGTATTCCATCTCGAGCTTCGGATACGAGCGCCCGCTGCTGGCCCAGGCGACGAAGCTCGTGCGCTCGAGCTCGTCGCGCGCGAGCATCAGCCCGCAAGCAGGGCGCTTCGGCATCCCCGTGCACAGCGCCACCACGTAAATCGCGTCGTTGACGACGGGGCGCCAGATCCAGGCGCGGTCGAAGCGCGGCTTCTTGTTTTTTCCGAGCGCCGCCTTCACTTCATCCGGCAAGAGCGGGCGCAGGCGCGCTTCGAGCTTCTTGTCGACGCGACCGACGGGCTCCAGGTGCCGCACCTTGCCGACCGCGAGCGTGACCTCGGCCGTGTTCTTCGGGCCCGCGCAGCAGCGCAGCCCGATCGATCCGGAGCGGGTCGAGGCCTCGAAAGCGCGACCGTTCGCGCAGCGGCCCATCACCTCGCCCGCGGTGCCGTTACCGCCGCGCACGGTGTAGAGCTCGCCGGTCGAGCCGCGGTTCCACTTGCTGGCCGTCCACTCGAAGACGCCGCCGTGCAGATCGCGGACGCCAAAATCGCTGCGGCACCCCATGCGTAGCCCGGTCGGGCGCAGGCCCGGCTCCACGCCGGTCCCGCACGGCTCGGAGCGATACTGGTCGCCGTACTCGTAGACGTGGTTCTCGGGACCCTTGCAGGCCCGCTCCCACTCGAGCTCGGTGCACAAGCGCTTGCCGCGCTCGGTGCACAACACCTCGGCCTGCTCGCGGCTCACGTTGGTGAGGGGGATCGCGCCTTCTTCGTTCGGGTACGGAAACAGATCGATGTAGAAGCCGTGCAGGACCACCTGTTCGCCCTGCATCTCGGCGTCGGCCACGCGCGGCAGGCGGTTCGGCGGCGTGCCCGCGACCAGCGCGCCGTCGGGAATGTAGGCCATGCCTTGGCGGGGGGCCGGGGCCGCCGCGGGCGGTCCAATCGATCCGGAGCCGAGCTCCGGGACGGCGCTCGACGCGGACGCGGACGCCGACGTCGAGGCGGAGGGCGCAGGCCCCGCCGTCCGATTTCCGCAGCCGAAGAGCAGCGGGACGACGGCCAGAAGGGCGTGCTTCACGGGTCCCGCGGGTCGTCCCGTTCGCGCAGTCCGAGCTCCTTCATCTTGAGCTGCAGACCCTTGCGCGAAATCTTGAGCAAGCGCGCGGCGTGCGTGACGTTGCCGGAGGTCTGCTCGAGCGCCTTCACGATCAGCTCGCGCTCGAGGCGGCTCATCGCGGCCTTGACCTGCTCCTTCAGGCCGTCGTGTGCGCCGAGCAGGCCCGGCGGAAGCGACAAACTCGAGGACTGCGGCGGCGTCGGAGTATGACCGCGGATCTCGCCCGGAATGTCGGCCGCGCCGATCTCGGTCTTGTCGCAGAACAATACGGCGCGCTCGATCACGTTCTCGAGCTCGCGGATGTTCCCGGGCCAACCGTACGCGGCCAGGTGGTCGAGGGCATCCGGTTCGATACCCTGCACGCTCTTCTTCAGCCGCGCGTTGAACTTCTCGATGAAGTGCGCGACGAGCAGCGGGACGTCGTCGGCACGCTCCCGCAGCGCAGGCAAGCGGATCGGCACCACGTTCAGTCGGTAGTAGAGATCTTCGCGGAAGGCGCCGAGCGCGATCTCCTTCTTCAGATCGCTGTTGGTCGCGGCGATCAGCCGCACGTCGACGTGGATGGTGCGGATGCCGCCCACGCGCTCGAACTCGCTCTCTTGCAGCGCGCGCAAGAGCTTCACCTGCATCTCCACCGGGATCGAGCCGATCTCGTCGAGGAACAGCGTGCCGCCGCTGGCGAGCTCGAAGCGGCCGGGCTTCGAACCGACGGCGCCCGTGAAGGCGCCGCGCTCGTAGCCGAACAGCTCGCTCTCCATCAGATCTTTGGGGATGGCCGCGCAGTTGACCTTGATGAAGGGCTTGTCGCGGCGCGACGAGCTCTCGTGGAGAGCGCGCGCCACGAGCTCCTTCCCGGTGCCGCTCTCGCCCGTGATCAGCACGGTGGTCGGCGTGTCGGCGACGCGGTCGAGCACCGAATACAGGTCGAGGATGCCCGGGCTCTGGCCGATGATGCCGTAGCGCGCGCCGCCCGGCGCCGCCTGCGCGACGCGCGAGGCGTCGGCCGCGGACAGGTCGCGCGTGCGCAGCGCCTTCTTGACGATGGTGCGGACCTCGACCTGATCGAAGGGCTTGGTGATGTAGTCGAAGGCGCCGGTCTTCAGCGCCTCGACCGCGTTGTCGACCGTGCCGTGCGCGGTCAGCATCACCACGGGCAGCTGTTCGTCGAGCTCGACCACACGCCGGAGCAGCTCCATCCCGTCGAGCTTCGGCATCCGCAGATCGGTGATCACGAGGTCGATGTGGTGCTCGCGCAACACCGAGAGCGCTTCTTCACCGTCCTCGGCGGAGTGGATGTCGTAGCCGTCGCGCTCGAGCTGCGCGGAGAGCACCCGGCGCAGGTTCGGCTCGTCGTCGACGACCAGGATCTGTTTGCGTTCGGGCAGCATTCCCGACTCAGTCGCAACGGCCCGCGCCGAGGCGCGCCGGCAAGAACGAGGGGCAGTAGAAGATCGCGCTGCGGCCGCTGCCGGGGATGCCGGTAGCCACCACGTGACGCGAATCGCTGCGGGCCATGGCCAGCGAAGTACCGAGCCGGTCTCCGCTCTCGGCCGAAGCGATGAACTTGAGGTCCGTGATCTGCGTGTCGGCCGGATCTTCGAGGTCGAAGTAGGCGACGGCCCCCGCCTTCGACACGTCCCGGGCGCTCATCCCGGGCGCGCCGACCACGAGCTCCCCATCGCCGTCGCCGTCGACGTCGCCGATCGCGAGCGAGGCGCCGAAATCGCTCGAGCCGCAGCCCTGCACGGCGCCGGTCTCCCCGCATTTCACGCTCGTGAGCTCGGCGCCGCGGGGCAAGCTGGCGAGCGACAGGCACTCGGACTCGGCGCCGGCATCCAGCTCGAGCAGCTCGGCGGTGTCGAACAGCAGCACCTGTTCGAGATCCGCCACCGCGAGCACCGGCACGGCCACGTCCTCGAAGATCGGCCCGGACGCGAGCGTGCGCGCGAACCCGTCGTCCCCGCGAACGCAGCCCAGGTAGGCCGGCACGGGGGCGTCGCCGTCTTCCACCGAAAAGAGGTGGATCGAATTCTGCTCCGGAGCGCCGACCGCCACCAGGTTCCGATCCGCCACCCGCGTCACGTTGACGGTGCGGCCGAAGCCGGGGCCCTTGGTCTGCGGCGCGTCGAGCTCGACGAAGCCCGCGTCGATCTTCGGATAGTAGAGCGCCGTTGCAAACGTATCGAAGCCCGCTACGAGGGCCGGTTCCTCGCGCTCGTCCGAAGAAAGCGCCACGATCTCGGGCAGGGCGTTCTGGAGGCCTTCTTGGATCTCGCTCCGCAGCATCGGAGTCACGTCGATCGTGAAGACCGTCTTGTCCTCGCACTCGATCAGGATGCCCGCCTGGTTATCGAGCTTCTCGCCCAGACCGAGCGCGTAGCAGTTCAGTACCTCTTTGCCGCTCGGGCCGACGCCGAGCGGGATCGCCGCGCTGCTCGAACCGAGGAAACAGCCGCCGGTCTCGCTCGTGCAAAAGTTGTCGCTCAAGGCGTCCTCGAGCGGGGAGCTGCCCGTGCCCACGTCGAACAGCGCCGCCTTGGAATGGCCGGGCGTGCCGTGCACTAGCAAGAGGCCGCGGTCGTCGTGGCTGAGCGCCGTCATCGCGCTCCCGAAGCCCGCGCCCACCCCGCTCGGCTTGTCCAAGATCACGACCGGCGCATCCGCGGTGACGTCGTCGAAGCGGCCCCAGGAACAGCCGACAAGCAGCGAACCCGACGCGAGGGCGAACCAGCGGGCGATCATTCGACACCTCGCGAGCCGTGCACGGCGGCGGACCGCCGAGGCGGCAGCGACGCGAACGGTCGGACTCCGGCGCGCGATGCCTGAGGCAGAGACGGATCGAACTCGGTGCGCCGCTCCAGTTGAATCGAGGACTCCGGCAGCGGATCCTTGAGGAAGTTGTAAGTGGCGAGCCCGGCCAGCACGCCCGTGAGCACGAAGCCGGCGTCGGCACCGATCGCGAACCATTTGCCCTTCGTCGTGCGATCGTCGTCCGAGGTGAGCACGCCCGCGCGCCGGTCCGCCGCAAGCTCGTCGTAGACGCGATCCGACTCCGTACCGAGCCAGATCCCGGTGCCGAGCGTGACCCCGGCGATGATCGCCTCGGCCCAGGCCGCGCCGCGCGGGTATTTCGGGATCATCCGCACCGAGACCGGCTGGACCTGGCCGCGCGGCACTTCGACCGTGCCCTCGAAGGTCTTCCTTCCGTCGCTCTTCACGACCAGCTTGTGCGGCCCGGACGGGAGCTTGATCGCGAGCGGCGCCTCACCGGACTGCCACGACCCCTTCGAGCGACCGTCGACCGTGACCTCGATCTGGCGCGCGCGCGGCGAGTGCAGCCTCAGGTAGCCGAAACTCACGCGCGTGAGGTCGAGCGCGATTTCCTTCTGCTCGCCGTGCTTCAGCGCGACGGCCACGGTTCGCGGCTCATAACCCGGCGCCTCGATCAACACCGAGTGCGTGCCGCTCGTCACGAGCTCGCCGTGCGGCGAGAGCCCCCAGGCCGGCTTCTTCTTGCCGGGATCGTCCAGATAGACGGACGCGCCGCGCACGTTCGACGCCACGCGCAAGAACGCCATGAACGCGCCTTGCGAGAGGTTCGCCTTGAAGTGGTGAACGTGGCCGGGCAAGACGTCGATGTCCGTCTCGCTCACGTTGAAGTCGAGGTACTTCTCGACCACCACGTGGTAGCGCCCGACGTCGAGCGTCACGTCGGTCGGCGACACGGCCGTATGAACCTCGGTCCAGCCTGGGTTGGCTGCGCCAGCGCGAAACGCGGGGACCCCGGGGGTGGTCTGCGCGTAAAGCTTCAACGGCGCGCCGGCCGGCTCGGTCTCGATCACGACCAGCGACTTCATCGCCACTTGCTCGTCCGCTATCGACGGCGGCGCGCCCGAAGCGGCTTCACCGGCGGGGGTCTCGCCGGGCGGCGTCGTACCCGGAGCGCCGGGCACCAGCGCTTCGAGGGCCTGGATCCGCGCCCTGACCTTCTCCCGGTCGGGCGCGTTGGGATCGACGTTCAGGTACTCTTTGAACTTCGCGAGCGCTTGGACGCGGTCGCCGAGCTTCTGATAACAGACGCCAGCGTTGAACAGGAACGCCGAGTAAGGGTGCGCCTTGAAGCCGGTCTCGAAGATGGCAGCGGCGCCCGCGTAGTCACCGGTGACGTACTTCGCCTGACCGGACTCCATCTGGCTGCGGATCGTCTCGAGCCGTTTGCTCGTCGCGTCCTGCCCCGCCGCCTGCGCGACGAAGACCCACAAGAACGCGATCAAGCCCGCGAACCAGCTCAGTTTCGACCGAAGTCTCTCGAGCCCCAGCAGTCCTTCTGACACTCGGCAAACCATGCTTGGGATCGGCTCGCGACACAAGCCCGCATCCAGGCGCCGCGGCCGCAAGGCCGGCAGCTCCACGTCACTCCGGCTCTTGTCCGGCGGGCTCGGCGGGGCTCGTCGGAGCTTCGGGGGCCGGCGCTTCGTCGCTCGATTCGGTCTTGCCGCGGCCCGCCTTCCGCTCGAAGTCGGCGCTCGAACGGTAAGGGTCGTTCAGCGGATCCGGCGACAGCGGCGGAGGCGTCTCACTCGACGAGCCACCACAGCCCGCGAGCGAGCCGGCGAGGCAGAGGCACGCGAGCAGCAAGCGCGACGTCCGAAGCCGATTGAGCATGGGTCGCGGCCGTAGCACGGGCGTGACACGGATGGTAATGAGGAGCGCGTCATGCGTCGAAGAGCCCCGAGAGCTTCATGATCGGCAAGCTGAAGGGCGTCGTGGCGGCGGAAGAGCCGCCGGTCGTCACACTCGACGTAGGCGGCGTCGGCTACGAAGTGCAGATCCCCGCCGGCACGCTCGGACGAGCGCGCTCGAGCGAGGACGAAGTCGAGCTCTGGGTGCACACGGTGGTTCGCGCCGACGCGCTCGAGTTGTTCGGGTTCTCGGACGAGGGCGAGCGGCGGATCTTCCGGCTGTTGATCAACGTCCCGAACGTCGGTCCGCGCACCGCCCTCGGCGTGATGAGCGCCCTCACCACTCGTGACCTCGCGCAAGCGATCCGCGCCGGCGACGCGGCCCGTCTGACCAAGGTCCCCGGGATCGGCAAGAAGACCGCAGAGCGGTTGGTGCTGGAGCTCAAGGACAAGCTCGCCACGCTCGTGACGGGGCTCGAGCTCGGCCACGAGTCCGACCCAAAACGCTTACCTCCGAGCGCCGAGCGCCCGGGCGACGCTCGCACCCGCCTGCTCAGCGCCTTGACCAACATGGGTTATCGGCCGGCAGAAGCCGAGCGGGCCGTGCAGGCGCTCGGCCAACGGGTTGGGGCGGAACCGCTGGGGGATCTGCTGCGCGAGGCGCTCGCCGAGCTCTCCGCCTGAAGAGCGGGTCCTTGACCCCGCCCAGAGGTCGTGGATAATCGCGCGGTTACGAAGGTTCTCGACCGCAGGGAAGCCGGTCGTCCAAAAGGCCATGTATAGGGAGGCCACCTGTGATCACTTGTTCGAAGTGCGGCAAAGAGAATCAGGACCACTACAAGTTTTGTCTCGGCTGCGGCGCTGAGCTGCCGCGCGGAGCGCAACCCAAGTCGTTTGGTCCGCAAACGCCGTCGCGCGGAGTGGCGGCGCAACCCGCACCGTCTCCCGCTGCACCCGCTGCAGCTCCGGCACCACAGGTCGCGCGCCCGCAGCCGGCACCCGCAGCCGCACCGGCGCCCGCGCCTGCAGCGGGCCCGGTTCCCTGCCCTCAGTGCGGTCACCCGAACAGCACGAGCAATCGCTTCTGCGCGTCGTGCGGTTACAACCTGAGCGCGCTCGGCGGCGGCTCCGCGCCGTCGATGCAAGCGGTCGCGCCCGCGTCGGCGTCTGCACCGGGCGTCACGCTCACCGCGTTGCGCGCCGACGGTTCGGAAGCGGGCAGCTTCCGCTTACCCGACGCCCAGAGCGTCACCGTCGGCCGCGACACGGGGTCGATCTTCGCGGGGGACAGCTACCTTTCTCCGCGCCACGCGAGCTTCGTGCGCCGCGGTTCTCAGCTGCTGATCAAGGACGAGGGTTCGCTGAACGGCGTCTACCTCAAGCTCAAGGCCAACGAGCCGCACCTGCTCGAGTTCGGCGACGCCTTCCGGATCGGCCAGGAAATCGTGCGCTTCGAGGAGCTGAAGGGCCAGGGCAAGTCGGCCGACGGCGTCGAGCGCTTCGGCAGCCCGGCGCGCGGCTACATCGGTCGGCTCGCGCTGGTGATCGGACGCGACACCACCGGCAACTCGTTCCCCGTCCCCGAGCGCGGCGTGCACTGTGGCCGCGAGCGCGGCGACATCTTGTTCTCGGAGGACGGCTACGTCTCCGGTCTGCACTGCCGGATCGCCAAGGGCAGTGACGGTCGCGTGTACTTGACCGACGTGGGGAGCTCGAACGGCACCTTCGTCCGCTTGAACAGCGAACGCTCGATCGGCGGCGGCGACGTGCTGCTGATGGGTCAACAACTGTTCCGCGTGGATCTGTGAGCGGGCGGCGCGCTGCCGCTCACGACGGAGCGCGTCCGTGACTGCACACAAGACCATCCGCGTCGTGGCCGCCGTGATCGAGCGCGGCGGCCACTACCTCATCACTCAACGCCGCGCGACGGCCGTGTTGCCGCTGTCCTGGGAATTCCCGGGCGGCCGCGTCGAGGACGGCGAGACCGATCACGATGCGCTGCGCCGCGAGGTGCGTCACCGCATCGGCGTCGACATCGCGCCGGGCAAGCTGATGAGCTTCGTCAGTCACCCCTACGAGCGCTACGTCGTGGATCTGTACCTCTACGAGTGCGAGCTCTTGCAGGGCGAGCCGTCGAGCCTCAACGTCAACGATTTTCGCTGGGTCGAGAGCTCCGAGTTCGACCGCTATCCGTTCACGCCTGCCGACGAAGCGTCGATGAGCAAGCTGCTCGGCGAAGGCAGCTGACAACTCGAGCGTGCGCCGGCCGATACGGCTGAGTGCCCGCACCATTCACCGATTGGCTCTGCGACTGGATCGCCCCGCGCCGCTGCGTCGGGTGCGACACCGTCAGCCGTGACACGTTTTGCGCGGCGTGCGGCGCTCCCGACCCCATCGAGCCGGAGCTCAGCGAGGACGGCGTGCCGATCCACGCGCTCGGCAGCTATCAGGGCCCTCTCGCGGCGGCGATCCGGCGTTTGAAGTACACGCCGTGCCCCGCGCTCGCTCGCCCGCTCGGCGCGGCGCTCGCGGGCGTTTTGCCGCGCGCCGTGCTCGAGCCGGGCAGCGTGATCGTCCCGGTCCCACTCCACCCGCGCCGCCTCGCCGAGCGCGGGTTCAATCAGTCGGCGCTCGTCGCGCGCGCGCTCGCGGAGCGCATGGGGCTTCGCAGCCAACCGCGGCTGTTGAGCCGTGTGCGCGAGACCGCGCAGCAAGCTGAGCTCGATCGCAGGGCTCGCGCGACTAACGTGAGCGATGCCTTCACGCTTTCGGCGCGCGCACCTCGCTCCGCGATCCTCATCGATGACGTGGTCACGACCGGGGCAACGGTAAGTGCATGTGTTCGAGTGCTCGTCGCACAGGGAACGCGCGTGATCGCGATCATCGCGCTCGCCCGTACGACGGGCCGGCCACCCCTTTCCTGAGCAGAAAGCCGAAAACTTATGTACGTTTGGGGTTGGCCCTGCATAATTTCGGATACCTGACGCCCTGAGGAGCCCCGGTTGAGTGACCGCTCGGACGACGTGGCGTGGCATTGGCTCGCGCTCGACGGCAAACCCGCCCAAGGCAGCGAAACCGAGCTGCGGGACAAGCTAGCCAAGCGTGGCTTGCCACCCTCGACGCGTGTCTGGCGTCCGGGCTGGGCCGAGTGGCTGCCGGCGAACCGCGTGAAGGAGCTCACGAGCTCGCTCCCGCCCGGTACCAAGCTCACCGCGCGCGAGCCGCGGCTCGACCCCCAACAGACCACCCCGCCCGATCCCAAGCACACCGAGCCGCTGCGTCCCACGACGTCACCGCCTCGGGTCGCTCCGGTCGCGCTCCGCCCGAGCAAGCCGCCGCTGCCGAGCGGGCTTGGCCAGGCCGCCGCGCGCACCCCGGCAACGGCACCGACAGTACCGCGTGTCCCGTCCGCAACGGCTGCCTCGCTGCGCACGCCGGCACCGCCGAAGCCCGTGGCGCCGCGCAGCACCTCGCCGGGCATGGCGCCCCCCGACCCCGTGCGCCCGCCCTCGCCCACCGCGACGCTCCGCCCGCCGAGCGCCGTGCCTCCGCCGCCCCCGCGCGTGCCCTCCGGCCCCGTCTCGCACCAGCCGGTGCCGCCGCCGCCGCGCTCTTCGCCGCAACACGCGGCGCCCTCGCCCAGCGTCGTCGTGAGCGGCGATGCGCCGCCGCGCGCGCTACCCGAGCCGGCGCTCCCAGCGCCGCCGAGTCAACGCACTCCGCCGTCGCCGTCCGCTGCGTCCGAAGAAGTCGTTCGCGACGGGGACGACGCCGAAGAGGTCGAGGCCGACACGATCGGCGCGGTGCTCACCGATCCGCCGACTCACGCGCCCCCCGGCTCGTCGCTGCCGCCGATCCCGCCGAACGAGCCGCTCCCGTCGTTCCCGGAGTCGAACGACGCCCCTCTGCCGGAGCCTTCACTGCCGCCGAGCTTCCCGCCTCCCGCGTCGCCCGCGGTGAGCAACCTGCGAGCCGCGCTCGTCGTGGTGAGCCTGATCGCCGCGGCGCTCGTCGTGCTCCTGGTGCTGGTCCTGGTCTTCGGCTCGGATTCGGACGAAGCGGAAGGAACGGCGGGCTCGGCGTCGGCCGTGGCGAGCGCGGCGCCCGCTGCTGCCGCGAAAGCGCCGGAGGCCCAGGGCTGTAGCCTGGCCGTTCCCGCCGCCAAGCTCGCGGCGAGCGTCGAGCGCAGCGTCGCGCCGAACGTGTTTACCCTCGACGAAGGCCGCGTCGCCGTGGGCTTCGCCAGCAAGCCCACGCAAGCCAACGGCATCGTCGTCGACCTGCGCACGCTCGACGTCCAGGCCGTGTTCGAGGAGCCCGGCACGAGCGCCGTCCGCAATGTCGCAGCCGGCGCCGGAAGCCCCGCGTCGTTCGGCGTCGACCGCGAGGACCACCCGCTCGGGCAGCCGCGCTCCATCGAGCCCGGCTCGCGCACGCTGTTGGGCTTTACCAAAGACGGCGTC
The DNA here is from genome assembly GCA_025937835.1 of Polyangiaceae bacterium. Classification (GTDB taxonomy): domain Bacteria; phylum Myxococcota_A; class Polyangia; order Polyangiales; family Polyangiaceae; genus PMG-095. The sequence goes on along the minus strand of JAICQO010000055.1, from coordinate 9,509 downwards.
GCCCGAGCCAATGGCAAGTCCGTCTCGGACGAGCTCTGGAAGGTCGCGACGGACCGGGTCACCGAAGCGCGCGCCGCGCACGCCGGCGATGCGGGTTACCTCGTCACCTTCCGCCGCGGCGGTCTGAGCGGCGACGTGATGGCCGGCTGGCTCGGCCAGAACTTCGCCAAGAAGAGCGCGCTCGAGGTGGTACCCGCCGGCGTCCGCTTCGTCGGTACTCCGGCAGTTGCGGCTCACGCCAACGCGACGCTGATCGCCTTTGCCGGCCGCGACGATGAGAACGCCGATTGGCGGATCCGACTCGCGCGCGGCCAGGCCGCGCAGCTCCCGCGCACCGTCAGCGACTTCGCGCTCCCACCGGGAGGGCCCGGCGGCGGAGCCATCGCTCCGTGGATCGCGCCGCTCGGTGCCGACCGCTGGGTGTTGCAATGGACCGAAGGCGGCACCGGCGCATACCAGGTCCGCGTCCAGGCGCTGTCCGCCGAGCTCGCCCCGATCGGCACACCGGCGCTCGCCTCGCCCAAGGGCGCGAGCGCCGGGCAAGGCGTGATCTGGCTCGCGGGAACGCGCGCGCTGTCGCTGTTCGTGCTCACCGTCGGCGGATTCGACGAACTCTGGGGAGCCTCCCTCGAATGTCACTGAACCGACGCACGCTCACGGCTCTGCTACTCGCGCTCCCGCTCTCGGGATGTCGGTTTCTCGCCGGGACCGGTCCGACCACCGTCGGACAGGGCCGGCACTACACCACGGGAAACAAGGAGTTCGACGAGTACTTCCTCGAGCTCTACCAGTTCCAGGTCAAGCTCGCCGATGCTCCGGCGGAGCTCCAGAGCGCGCGCGAAACCCTGGCAAGGGCCGCAGAAATCGAGCCGGCGAAGCCGAACGCCGAGCTGGTCGACAAGCTCCACGCGCGCCTCCAGAAGCTGGTGTCGAGCGGCGTCCGCGTGAAGCTCGAGGTCACCGCGCCCGATCCGCCCGATCCGGAGAAGACCTCTGCCAGTGTCAAACACTCGGGCTCACCGTCGAGCGGCGATCGCCAGCTACTCACCCGCATCGAGACCGCGCTCACCACGCTCGCGAAGCTCCGCGCCAGCATGACCGCCGCCCCGCCGCGGCTGACCGAGCTCCGGCTGCTCGCGGGTCAGCTCGACACGCAGGTGAACGAAGCCTTCGATCTCGCGAGCTCCGCCGAGCGCGCCGAGGTGCGCGCGAACCTCGACGACGCCGTGAAGGTGATCGCCTTGATGCTCGACCGCGCCAAGCAGGTCGAGACCCAATCGAGCGAGCTCCTCACGCTCGTGGTGGACAAGGCCGGCACGGACGACGGCAGCGTCGGCAACGCGCCGCCCGCGCCCAAGGCGGAGCCGAGCCGGTCCGCCCCGCGGCCCACCCCCCGCGCCTCGCCACGGCCAGCGCCCGCGCCTGCGCCGCCCGCGCCCGCGCCCGCGCCGGCTCCGCCGCCTCCCGCGACGCCACCACGCCCCAAGCAGGGTTCCAAACCAGCCGACTTCGAGCCGTAGGCGCCTCTGGCGGCTTGCCCGCGCCGGCCGCATACACTCGGCTCGATGGTGCGAGAGAAGTCCGAGCCCCGCTTCACGGGCGAGCGCTGGATCCTCCACGCCGACATGGATGCCTTCTACGCGTCCATCGAGCAGCGCGATCACCCGGAGCTGCGCGGCAAGCCGGTGATCGTCGGCGCGGGCTCGGCGCGCGGCGTGGTCGCCGCAGCGTCCTACGAAGCGCGCGTGTTCGGCGTGCACTCGGCCATGCCGGGGTTTCGCGCGAAGCAGCTCTGCCCGCACGCCGTCTTCGTCCCTTCGAACATCGAGCACTACGCCGCGGTCTCTTCCGAAGTCCACGCGGTCTTCGAGCGCTTCACGCCCGAGATCGAGCCGATCGCCCTCGATGAAGCCTTCCTCGACGTCAGCGCGTCGGTCGGTCTCTACGGTGGCAGCCCGCGCGAGCTCGCCGTCGCGCTCAAGCGGCAGGTGCTCGAGGCCACGTCGCTGTGCGTCTCGGTCGGTGTCGCCCCGAGCAAGCTCGTCGCCAAGATCGCCTGCACGCTCGGCAAACCGAACGGCCTCTGCGTGGTGCAACCGAGCGAGGTCCGCGCTCTGCTCGATCCGCTCCCCGTGCGCAGGCTCTGGGGCGTCGGCCCCGTGCTCGAGCAAGAGCTCGTCCGACGCGGTTTCCGCACGCTCGCCGATCTCGCCAATCACGATCCCGACGCGCTGGTCCAAAAGCTCGGGCCGCGCGCGCTCGAGCTCCGCGCGCTGGCCCGCGGCATCGACACCCGAGCCGTCATCGCCGATCGCGCGCCCAAATCGATCGGCGAGGAGAACACCTTCGAGACCGACGTCCTCGAGCGCGACGTGGTGGCCAACGCGCTCGGCGCCCACGCCGAAAACGTGGCGCGCCGCCTGCGCCGCGCCGGCTCTCGCGCCCGCACCATCAGCCTCAAGGCCAAGCTCGGCCGCGCGCGCGGCAACAAGCCCGGCCGCACCGAACGAGACGGCGAACCGAACTACCCCCTGCTCACCCGCAGCCGCACCATCCCGAACCCCACCGACGACGGCCTCGTGCTGCGCGACGTCGTGCTCGCCCTGTGGGACGAACTCGCGCTGCTCGAACCGGTGCGCCTGCTCGGCGTCTCCGTCTCCAAGCTCGAGCCCCGCGAGACCTCACAGCTCGACCTGTTCGCGCCCCCCAAGAAAGACGCGCTCGGGCCGACCCTCGACGCGATCACCGAACGCTTCGGCAAAGCCGCGATCCGCCGCGGCGACCGCGCCCCCGACAAGATCACCCACGGCCGTGGCCGCAAACCCGGCGAGCACTGACCGCCCCCCCCCAACACCACTGACGGCTTTTGTCGCCAAGGCGCCAGATGAAGCGCCAAGGCGTCGCCAAGTTTTTTTAGGTGGTTGCGGCGCTCGACCTCACCGGAACGTCATACGCCGCCCCAGCGCGCTCCAAACAAAACCTCTTGCGCCGTTCCAACGGATTCTCCCCACACTCCGGCCGAGAGCACCACACCGTCTCAGCGTGCCCCTCACCAAAAATTCTTGGCGACTCTTGGCGTCTTTATGGCGCCTTGGCGACAAAAGCCGAGCACCGACGTCCCAGCGTGCCCCCAACAAAAAATCCCTTGCGACTCTTTGCGGCCCTTTGCGCCTTTGCGGCCCAGCCGCTCCACGACTTTTCAATCCGGGGTCAGTTGATGCGGCGGATGGCTTCCAGGAAGGGGCTCGGCTCGACGAAGTCGGTGTAGCGCATGGCTTCTTTGCCGGTGGAGTCGAAGACGAGCACCGTCGGCAAGCCGACCACGTTGTACTTCTCCATGGTCGCGGCGACCTTCGGATCGTCGTCGTTGGTGGCGTCGACTTTGACCTTGAAGAAGCGGTTGAGCTCGGGCTGGACGTCGGGGGAAGAGAAGGTCTTGCGGTCGAGCTGTTTGCAGGCGCCGCACCAGGCCGCCGTGAAATCCACGAGCAGCGGCTTGCCGCCGGCCAGGGCCTCGGCGCGGACGGCTTCCACGTCTTCGAAGCGCCAGCTCGGGGTGTGGCTCGGCTGGCCGAGCGCGGCGACGAGCGCGAAACCGCCAGCGCTGACGAGCGCCACGCCGCTCGCCTTCGCGACCTTGACGCCCGCGCCGAGCTCGCTGAACTCGCGGTGGACGGCGCCGAGCGCGAGCCCGACGAGGCACGCTAGGCCTGCGGCGCCGTAGAACCAGGATCCGGGCTTGGCCCACGACGCGATCGCCGGGAACGCGGTGCTCGCGAAGTGGAGCGCCACGATGATCAGCACGATGCCGAGCGCGCTCTTCACGTGCACCATCCAGCGCCCGCTCTTCGGCAGCTGGATCGCGAAGGTTCCGACCAGGAAGAACGGAAACCCGAGGCCGAGCGCGAAGGCGCCCATGGCGAGCGCACCGAGCGGCGCGCTGCGGGTCTGGGCGATCCAGGTGAGGATGCCAGTCAACACGGGACCGGTGCACGGCGAGGCGATCAGCCCGCACACGAGCCCCAGCAAGAACGCGCCCTTGTGCCCGATGCCGCCGATCGCGGCCAGGCGATTCGTGAGCCCGGCGGGCAGCGCGAGCTCGAAGGCGCCGAACAGCGACGCCGCGAGCGCGAGGAACAACAGCGAGACGCCGATGATCACCCAGCTGCTCTGCAACGCCGAGCCGAACACCGAGCCCGACAGGCCGGCGAGGACGCCGATCGGCACGAACATCGCGACGATGCCGAGCACGAACGACAGCGAGAGCAGCGCGCCCTCCCATCGGCTCTTGGCCTGACGCGCCCCGAAGATGCTGACCGTGACGGCGATCATCGGGTACACGCACGGCGTCAGGCTGACCAGAAAACCACCCGCCAGCGCGGCGAGCGCGGCGTAGAGCGGGCCGCGCGACAAAGCCTCGGTGAACGCATCCGGTGCCATTCGATCCTCGAGTCTACGCCGTGACGGCGCCCGGGGTTTCCCCCAGGGGTGGAACGCTCACTGTTGCGAGCCCCGCGACCGGCCCCGAAGCAGGCGTAAGAGCCGGCGAGCCCGCTGGATTTCGGCGGCCAGCGCGACCTCGAGCGCGACTCTCCCGCCCGTGGTCCGGCGCACGAAGGCCGACAGGTGCCGGCGAGCCGCGTCGTAGTCCTTGTCGGCGAACGCGAGCTCACCCAGGACGAACTGCCCGTACCCCTGCCCACACGGCGACTCTTCCAGCTCCTCCCGCGCTCGATCGAGGCTCTCGACCGTGTCCCCGGCGGCGATCCGCGCCAGCAGCGCCTGCGCCAGGTACAGCGGCTTGTCGGTGGTGCCCCAGCGGGCCGCGCGTTCGAGCGCGCCGACCGCGTCGCGCGGCTTGCCGTTCAGGTACAGCACGCTGCCCAGAGTCCAGAGATGGAAGGCGCGGCGGGCCGGCGGGCTCACGCGGCTCGCCAACCGCAGGTGTTGGATCGCGCCCTGCTCGTCACCGAGCCCGAGGCAGGCGCGCGCGGCGTCTTGCCGCGCCACGTCTGCCATCACGTTGCAGGTGATCATCTGCTCGGCGACTTCGAGGGCTCCAGCGAAATTCCGGCCCTCCATCTGCGAGAGATAGAGCTGCCGCAGCAGCATCATCCTCGTGGAATCGTCGAGCCGGCCGTCGTGGGACAGCCCTCGTTGGGCGTACTTGGCTCGGGCGCCCGACGTGCGTGCCAACGTCGCTTTTCGGAGAAAAATCTCCGGAGACGCGGCTCGAACGGCTGCAGCGCGCGGACGACTCATGCCCCTCTCTGGTTCGGGGAGATGGCGGGCCAAGGACCCATGGGCTTCCCCGGAGACTAGCAATCCCTGCACACTCGTCCAGATTTCGACAAAAGCCGTGGCTCGTGACGCAACGCGCCCAGGCGCTGCCCGCGCCGGTGGAATGTGGCATGAGGGGCCTCGTGTTCAGCGCTTCGAAGGCCGTTCTGGGGGTCCTGGTTTCGACATTGCTGCTCGCGGGCTGCGGGCGCCCGGCGACGCTCGACGAATGCAACGAAATCGTGAGTCGCATCACGGAGCTCGAGCTCCGGTCTCGCGGCAGCGCCGGGCAGAGCGCCGAGATGGTGAAAGACACCGTCGAGGCATTGAAGAAGACCACGCTCAAGGATTGCGTCGGGCGCCGCATCGACGATCAGGCCATGAGCTGCGTGCGCAACGCCCAGACCACCCAGCAGATCGTCAAAGAATGCTTCTGAGCCCGCGCGTCTGGCTCACGGCGACGCTCGGGTGCTTCGCGTCGAGCTGCGGCCCGCCCCCCAACGCCATCGAGTGCGGCGCGTTGCTCGATCGCTACGTGACCCTGCTCGTCAAGTCCGATCACCCGAACACCAACGAGACCGAGCTGATGCGCCTCCGCGAAGAGGCTCGCAAGAAAGCTGCGCGGGATCCGGCCTTTCGCGAGTGCCCGAGCCGCGTCTCACGCCGCGAATACGACTGCGCGATGTCGGCCGAAAACGTGGACCGCTTCGAGCAGTGTTTGCTCTGGTAGCAGCGAAGCTCAGCTTACGAAGGACGCGAGCCGGCGGATCGCCTCCGGAATGTTCGGAGTCTCGCGCAGGAAGCCGACGAACGGATCGGTCAGCTCGGCGACGCGCGACGGCACGGTCATGATCGTCAGACGCGACGGCTCGAGCGCACCCGAAAGCTCGTTCCAGAACAACGGCGTCGACACGCTGGCCCCGGGGTAGGCACGCACCGAGTACGGTGACACGATCGTGCGGGACGGCCCGGTCTGCCCGGTGTCCACGTACATGCGTCCTCCGCGCTTGTCGACGCGGCGCTCCATCGTCGCAAACTCGGCGTGGCGCGCCGTCGCGATCCGACCGATCAGCTCGACCAGGAGCTTCGCCGTATCGAACGAGACCTCTGGCCCGAGCGGCGTGAGCACGTGCAACCCACCCTGCCCCGAGGTCTTCACGTATGCGGGCAGCCCGAGCTCGGTCAAGATCTCGCGCAGCGTCAGCGCGAGCTCGATCGCCCGAGAAAATGGCTGTTCCCCGAGGTCGAGGTCGAAGGTGATGAAGTCGCAGAGCTGCCTCGCGTGCGCGCGAAAGCCGAGCACGTGGAGCGGGATGCAGCCGAGGTTGATCACGTACGAGAGCGAATCGACGTCGTCGATCAAGAACACGTTCTTGACCTTGCCGGGCTCGTCCGGATCTTCGAGCGTCATGCGCCGGATCCAGTCGGGCGTGCCGGCGGGTACGTTCCATTGATAGAACATCTTGCCGCCGATCCCGTCGGGGTGACGCACCAGCACCACCGGCCGCTCCGCGAGGAACGGGAGCAACACCGGCGCGACGCTCTCGTAGTACCGGAGCAGATCGCCCTTCGTGTAGCCTTCGCGCTCCCAAAACACCTTGCCGCGGTTCGAGAGCTTGAGCCCCGCGCGGCGCAACGCGGGCTCCGGCTCCGGCTCCGGCGCCTCCGCCCTGCCGAGCTCCTGCTCGTCGCTCGGTGCGGCCGTGCACGACTCGGGCGCGACGTCCGCGCGCATGCCGCGAAAAACCGGGTGGCGCAGGCGCTGATCGTCGCTGAACCCCGCGTAGCTGACGGAAACGACCAGCTCGGGCCGCACCCAGCGCGCTCCTCTCGCCTCCTCGGGCAGCGGCTGCTCGACGGGCGGCTCCGGAACCTCGCGCTCGTGCAGCAGCTTTTCCAGCCGGCGCATGGTCTGGTCGTCGAGGCCGCTCCCGGCGCGGCCTCGGTAAATGAGCGCGTTCCCCCGGTAGGTCGCGATGCACACCGCGCCGATCGCCCCGCGGTTGCCCTTGCCCGCGACCCAACCGACGACCACGAAATCGTCCTCTCGCTCGCGCTTGATCTTGACCCAGTCTTCGCTGCGCCGGGGCCCGAAGCGGTATTGTGAGCTCTGCTTCTTCGCGACCACGCCCTCGAGCTCCTGCTGCTCGCAGAACGCGAACAGCTCGACTCCGCGCCCCTCGAAGTGGTCGAGCGCCTGGATCAGACCCTTACCGCGCACGAGCTCGCGCAGCAGACCCTTGCGCTGGAGCAACGCGAGCTCGGTTAGATCGTGCGCGCCGATCGCGAGCAGGTCGAACACCAGGTACTTCACCGGCGTCTCGGCCACCGCGCGCGCGATATCGAGCGGCCTCCGCGACTGGATGCGCGAGCCGAGCCGTTGAAAGCGCGGCCGCCCGCGCTCGTCGAAGGCGACGATCTCGCCGTCGAGCACCAGCCGATCCCCGGGCAAGGTCTCGACCGCCCGCACGATCTCCGGGTAGCTCGCGCTGCAAACTCCGCCGTTCCTGTAGCGCAGCGTCACCGTACCGCCCTGCTTGTCGGCCACGATGCGCACGCCGTCGAGCTTGAGCTCGTAGATGCGCGCTGGATCGTCGAGCCGTGCTCCCTGGAGCGCCGTCAGCATCGGCTCCTTGCGAGTGACGTCGAGCGCGCGCCGCGCCGCCCCGAGCTCGGCAGCCCGGGCCTCGATCCGCTCGGCGAAGCCACGCCGATCGCGGAGCTCGTCGACGGTGAGCCCCGAGAGCACGCTCTCCGGCTGCTCGAGCAGAATGTCCCCTTCCTTGCGCGAATTCTCGTCGCGCTTCTTCAGCAGCAGCCACTCGTTCCCGGCCCCGCGCTTGGTGTGCACCAGGCCGAAGCGCCCGCGCAGCTTGTGGCCGTGGAGCACGAAGTCGATCTTCCCGTTCTCGGTCCCCTGCTCGGCGCTGTTCTCGAGGTACGTCACGCGTCCGACGTCCCAGGCGATCATCGGTCCGGCGCCATAATTACCCTCGGGGATGACATCCTCGAAATCTACGTACTCGAGCGGGTGCTCCTCGGTGTTCACCGCGAGCCGCCGCTCGTCCGGATCCAGGCTCGGCCCGCGGGGTACCGCGAAGCTCTTGAGCGCGCGCCCGACCTGAAGGCGGACGTCGTAGTGACGTCGAGTCGCCGAGTGCAGGTGCACCACGAAGCGCCCCGCCCAGGTTCCGCTGCTCGTGCTGAGCTTCCGTTCAGCGCCGAACGGCTCGTTGGTCCGGAGGGGATCGCGTTTTTGGCGATACCTGACGAGATCGTCGGCTTTCGGGTCGCGAGCCACGCCGCCGGAACATAGCGCCTCGAGCCGTGCGTGGAGAACCGCGCCCTGAATCCGCCCCTGGAATTTCCCGAATTCGTTCCGGCTGCCGTACGATTCCGGACGTGGCACCGCGCGCGACCTCGTCCGGCACCGTCTCCTTCGGCCTCGTCTCGATCCCCGTGAAGCTGTTCACGGCGGCCTCCTCCGAGCAGGTGAGCTTCAACATGCTGCACAAGGAGTGCGGCACCCGCGTCAAGATGCAGTTCGTGTGTCCGACGCACAACAACCAGGTCGTCGAACGCAGCGACACCGTGAAGGGTTACGAGTACGCCCGCGGGCAGTACGTCTTGTTCAGCGAGGAAGAGCTGAAGGCCCTCGAGGCCGCCCGCGACAACTCGATCGAGATCACCGAGTTCGTCCCGCTCTCGAGCGTCGACTTCGTGCAGGTGGAGAAGTCGTATTATCTCGGCCCCGACAAGGGCGGCGACAAGGCCTACCGCTTGCTCAGCGCCGCGATGCGCGGCAAGGACCGCGTGGCCGTCGGCCGCTGGTCCGCTCGCGGCAAAGAGCAGCTCGTTCTCGTGCGCCCCTACGGCGACGACGGCCTGATCTTGCACCAGCTCTATTACGCGAACGAGGTCCGCGCCTTCGACGAGATCGATACGGGCGCCAAGCTCGACTTCAGCGAAAAAGAGCTGGATCTCGCGGACAAGCTCATCGACCAGCTCAGCACGGAGACCTTCACGCCCGAGAACTACAAGGACTCGTTCAGCGACAAGGTCCGCGCGGCCGTCGAGCAGAAGGTCCAGGGCGAAGAGATCACCGTCGCCCCCGAGGCACCGAAAGCTCAGATCATCGACCTGTTCGAGGCCCTCAAGCGCAGCCTCGAAGCCGGCCCCGCCAACAAGGAAGCCCCGCTCAAGCCCCCGCAAAAGGCGACCCCGAAGGC
>JAICQO010000030.1 GCA_025937835.1 Polyangiaceae bacterium | reverse complement strand
TCGGGCGGCGGCGGCGCGGGTGGCACCAGCGCCGGCGCCAAGAGCTGAGCGCCGCACTTTCATAGAGCGACACGAAGGGCCCCGCGCGGGCCCTTCGTGCTTTTGTGACGTAGAGCTTCGGAGCGAACCCCGGCGGGGTCGCGGGTGTCTGAGAACGGCGGATGATCCGGCTTTCGAAGCTGAACAAGTACTATCGCAACGGCGAGAGCGAGCTCCACGTGCTGCGCGACGTCGAGCTCGAGATCCGGAGCGGTGAGCTGGTCTCGATCATGGGCTCGTCGGGCTCCGGCAAGTCCACGCTGCTGAACATCATCGGCATTCTCGATCGCTACGACAGCGGCGAGTACCGCCTCGACGGCACGCTGGTGAAGGGCTTGAGCGAGCGCGAGGCCGCCCGCTACCGGAACCGCTTCATCGGCTTCGTGTTCCAGGCCTTCAACCTGCTGTCGTTCAAGACCGCAGCCGAAAACGTGGCGCTGCCGCTCTATTACCAGGGCATCGGGCGCCGCGCGCGCATGAAGCTCGCCCTCGAATATCTGGAGCGCGTGGGGCTCGCCGAGCGCGCGGAACACCTGCCGAACATGCTCTCCGGTGGCGAGCGGCAGCGCGTCGCCGTCGCCCGCGCGCTCATCACCAAGCCCAAGCTGCTGCTGGCGGACGAGCCCACCGGCGCCCTCGACACCGAGACCTCGTACCGCCTGATGGACCTGTTCCAGGCGTTGAACGACGAGGGTCTGACGATCGTGGTCGTGACCCACGAGCACGACATTGCCGCCCGCACCCAGCGCACGATCCGCCTGCGCGACGGGCGCATCGAAACCACCGGCGCGACGGAGCCGAGCTGAGGGCGCCGTGATCGAGGCGATTCGCGAGATCCTGAGCGTGCTGTCGACCAGCAAGCTCCGCACCGCGCTCACGGCCGCGAGCGTCGCCTGGGGCATGTTCATGCTCACGCTGCTGCTCGGCGCGGGCCGCGGCCTCGAGAACGGCGCCACCTGGGAGTTTCGCGACGAGGCGGTGCAGTCGCTCTGGATCCACAACGGGCAGACCACCCTGCCGTTCGCCGGCCACAAGCCGGGGCGCGACGTGGTCCTCGACGAATCGGACTACGACGTCATCGACCAGCACGTGAGCGGCATCGAGCACAAGAGCGGCCGCTTCTACCTGTGGGGCGAGTTCTTCGTGAGCCGCGGCGCGAAGCGGGCATCGTTCGACGTGCGCGGCGTGCATCCGGGCCACCGCTTCCTCGAGAAGACCCGGGTCGTCCGCGGGCGTTACCTGAACGATACGGACCTCCGCGAGCAGCGAAAGGTCGCGGTGATCGGCAACCAGGTGCGCGAGATCCTGTTCGGCGACGAGAACCCGGTCGGGCAGCGGATCCAGCTGCGTGGTCAGCAGTACCTCGTGATCGGCGAGTTCGAGGACGACGGCAACGACAACGAGCCGCGGCGGATCTTCATCCCGATCAGCGTCGCGCAGAACGCCTACCGCACACCCGGGCGCTTGCACGGGCTGATGTTCACGTTGGAGTCGGACGACCTCGAGCAGAGCCGGATCGCCGAGCAGCAAACGCTCGCGTTCCTGCAAAAACGCCATCAAGTCCACCCCGACGACAAGCGCGCGATCCGCATTCAGAACAGCCTCGAGTCGTTCCGCAAGGTGAGCGAGGTGTTCGTGTGGCTGAACGGCTTCGTGTGGATCGTCGGCATCGGCACGCTGTTCGCTGCGGCGATCGGCGTCGGCAACATCCTGCTCATCTCCGTGGCCGAGCGCACCCGCGAGATCGGCGTGCGCAAGGCGCTCGGCGCGACCTCGCTGTCGATCGTGACGATGATCGTGACCGAGGGCGTGCTGATCACGACGCTCGCCGGCTACACCGGGCTCGTCGCCGGAGTCGGCCTGGTCGAGCTCGCCGCGAGCCAGCTGAAGAACGTCCCGTTCTTGCGCGAGCCGAGCGTGGATCTGGGGGTCGCTTTCGCGGCGGCGGGCTCGCTGGTGCTGGCGGGCGTGGTTGCGAGCCTGGTGCCCGCGCTCCGCGCCGTGCGCGTCGACCCGATCGTGGCGCTCCGGGAGGGCAACTGATGCGACCGATACCGTCCCTCGAGTCGCTGCGCGAGCTGTTCGAGAGCCTGACGCGCAACAAGCTGCGCACCTTCTTGACGGCCCTGGGCGTGTTCTGGGGGATTTTCGTGCTGGTGCTGATGCTCGGCATCGGGCGCGGGCTCGAGCGCGGCGTCGCCAAGAACCTGGGCATGATGGCGACGCGCAGCGTGTTCCTGTGGGGCCAGCGCACGTCCGTGCCGTACCAGGGCCTCGTGCCAGGGCGCGACGTGCGCTTCGACAACGACGACATCCAGGCGCTGCGCGCGGTGCCGGGCGTACAGTACGTCGCACCGCGAACGCGGCTCGGTGGCTGGCGCGAAGGCGCGAGCGTCACCGCAGGTGCCAAGACCGGCTACTTCCCGGTGCTCGGCGACGTGCCCGAGTACCGCTTGCTCGAGCCGATGCGGTTCCCCCGCGGGCGCTTCGTGAACCAGAGGGACATGGTCGAGGCGCGCAAGGTGGCCGTGCTCGGCGATCGCACGCGCGAGGCGCTGTTCGGCGCGGAAGACGCGCTCGGAAAGTACATCGCGATCCAGGGCGTGTTGTTCCAGGTCGTGGGGGAGGTCACGGCGACGCACCAGGGCGAACAGGCGGACCGCATCCGCGAGGCCGTGTTCGTGCCCTTTTCGACGTTCCAGCTCGCGTTCAACCAGCGGAACCGCGTGGGCTGGTTCGCGCTCGGCGCGCACCCGACCGCCGCTCCCGAGGCGGTGGAAGAGGCGGCCAAGGCGGCGATCCGCGCCCAGCACCGGATCGCGCCCAACGACGTCGCGGCGGTCGGCGCCTGGAACTCTGCCAAGCAATACCAGCGCGTGCACAACCTGTTTCGAGGTATCAACCTGTTCGTGTGGTTGGTGGGCAGCATGACGCTCCTGGCCGGCGTGCTCGGGGTCAGCAACATCTTGCTGGTCAGCGTGCGCGAGCGAACCCGGGAGCTCGGCGTGCGCAAGGCGCTCGGAGCGACTCCCTGGTCCGTGGTCTCGATGATCCTGAAAGAAGCGCTGATCCTCACCGGCCTGTCCGGATACCTCGGGCTCGTCGCGGGAGTCGGCGCGCTCGAGCTCTTGTCGCTGGCCATCGAGCGCATCCCCGGCGCCCCCATCAGCCGCCCCGACATCGACCTCGGCGCTGCGTTGCTCGCGAACCTGGTGCTGATCGTGGCCGGAGCTCTGGCCGGCGTGGTCCCCGCGCGCCACGCGGCGCGGATCAGCCCCGTCGAAGCGCTGCGTACCGAATGAGAGGAGAACCGTGATCCGCCGAGCAGTCCCGCTGGTCCTTTCCGTGCTCGTCCTGTGCGCGTTCGCCTGGACGCTGATCTTCCTCTACAAAAAGTCGGAAGCGCAGCCGATCGTCTACCAGACCGGCAAGGTGGAAGAGCGCGAGATCGTGAAGAAGACGGTCGCGCCGGGGGCGCTCGTTCCCCGGCGGGAGGTGGTGATCAAGCCGCGGGTCTCGGGCGTGATCGAAAAGCTCGTGATCGAGCCGGGCCAGTACGTGAAGGCCGGCGCGGAGCTCGCGCGGATCAAGATCATCCCGAACGTCGTGAGCCTGAACCAAGCCGAGGCGAACCTCCGAGCCGCGCGGATCAGCTTCGAGACCACCAGCAGCGAGATGGCGCGCTTCGAAAAGCTGAAGGCCCAGGGGCTGCTCTCGGAGGCCGAGTTCGTGCAGCAGGAGCTGGCCTTCAAGCTCAGAAGGCAGGAGCTCGAAGCCGCCGAAAACAACCTGCAGCTCGTGCGTTCGGGCGCCTCCAAGCGCTCGGGGCAAGCCTCGAACATCGTCACCTCCACCGTCGAAGGCATGGTGCTCGAGGTCCCGGTGCGCGAGGGCGCCAGCGTGATCGAGGCCAACAACTTCAACGAGGGCACGACGATCGCCGCGATCGCCAACATGAACGATATGATCTTCCAGGGGAAAGTCGACGAATCCGAGGTCGGCAAGCTGCGCGCCGGCATGCCCGTGTCGATCACCATCGGCGCCCTCAGCGAAGAGCGCTTCGACGGCGAGCTCGAGTACATCGCGCCGAAGGGCACGGCCAAAGAGGGCACGATCGAGTTCGAGGTGCGCGCCAAGGTCACGCTCAAGCCCGGGCTGTTCGTGCGCGCGAACTACAGCGCCAACGCCGACATCATCCTCGAGAAGCGTCCCAAGGCCGTGGCCATCAACGAAGCCTGGCTGTTGCGATCGGAAGGCAAGACCTACGTCGAGGTCGAGACCGCGCCGCAGCGCTTCGAGAAGCGCCCGGTAACGCTCGGCATTTCCGACGGGATCTGGGTCGAGGTCACGAGCGGCGTGAGCGCCGGACAGCGCGTGAAGCAGCAGGACCAGAGCGGGACGCCGGGCGGGAAATAGCGGAGCTCAGGCGCGCCCCACGTCGCGTTCGCCGCGCAACCGCTCGGCGAGCCGCGTCCGCCGGACCTCGCGCCGCGTGTCCGCGACGGCGAGCGACAGCGCGCGCGGATCGGCCACCAGCACGCACAGCCGCCGGGCGCGCGTGACGGCCGTGTACAGCAAATTCTTCGACAACATCACGAAGTGCGTGGTGAGCAGCGGCAGCACCAGCGCCGGATACTCGCTGCCCTGGCTCTTGTGCACGCTGATCGCGTACGACAGCATCAGCGAGTCGAGGGCGCCCTCGTCGTACTCCACCGAGCCGTGGTCGAAGCGCACCTCGAGCGAGCGCGCCTCGGGGTCGACCGACTCGATGAAGCCGACGTCACCGTTGAAGACCTCGCGGTCGTAGTCGTTCTTGGTCTGGATCACCTTGTCGCCGACGCGCAGCGTCTGGTTGCGGCTCTCGATCGCAGGGCCGCTCGGGTTCAACGCCCCTTGCAAGAGCTCGTTCAGCGAAAGCGTGCCGGCGGGGCCGCGGTGCATGGGGGTGAGCACCTGGATGTCCTTGCGCGGATCCAGCTGAAAACGCTTGGGAATGCGGTTCAGGACCAGCTCCCGCACGGTCTCGGCCGCTTCTTCCGGCGTGCGCTTGCGAACGATGAAGAAGTCGGCGGCGGGGTTCTCGGCGTCGCCCGTCTCGGGCATCTCGCCGCGCAAGATCCGGTGCGCGTTCTGAACGATGCCGCTCGCCGCGGCCTGGCGAAAGATCTCGGTCAGGCGCTGGCTCGGGACGTTGCCGGCCTCGAGCAGGTCGCGCAGCAAAGCTCCGGGGCCGACGGACGGCAGCTGATCGGCGTCGCCCACGAACAGCAGCCGCACCTTTTCCGGCAGGGCCGCGAACAGCGCCGCGCCGAGCTCGATGTCGACCATCGAGGCCTCGTCCACGATCAGCGCATCGGCCTCGAGCGGGCGGTCGGAGTCGCGCTGGAAGCCGCCCTGGCGCGGATCGAGCTCGAGCAGCCGGTGCAGCGTGCTGGCTTCGCGGCCCGTGGCCTCGGCCAGGCGCTTGGCGGCGCGGCCGGTCGGCGCGGCGAGCCGCACCTTCAAGCCCTGACCCTCGAGCACCGCGAGCAGCGCGCGCACGATCGTCGTCTTGCCGACGCCGGGGCCACCGGTGATCACCGCCAGCCGCTCGCGCGCGGCGGTCTCGACGGCCCTGCGCTGGCTCGGGGCGAGCTCGATTTTTCGCTTCTTTTCGAAGTCTTCGAGCGCCTTTTCCACGCCGGGAGCAGGCAGCGCCTCTTGCTCGAGCAAGCGCCGGGCGCCGCGCGCCACCTCGCACTCGGCGCGGTACAGCCGGTACAGGTACACGCCGTCGCCGTCCACGAACACGCGCTCCTGGGCGAACAGCGCATCGATGGCCGTCTCGATGTGGACCTCGTCCACCTCGAGCAGCTGCGCGACGCTCGCGACCAGCGCCGCCCGCTCGGCGAGCACGTGGCCGCTCTCGGCGAGCTCGCCGAGCACATGCACCACACCGGCCTGACAGCGCTCCGGGTGGTCGCGCGCGATGCCGAGCGAGGCGGCCAGGCGATCGGCCGTCTTGAAGCCGACGCCGCGCACGTCTAGCGCCAGCCGGTACGGAGAGCGCTGGACGATGCTCGCGGCGCGGTCCCCGTAGTGCTTCCAGATCCGGAGCGCGAGCGAGTGCGAGGCGCCGTGCGACGACAGCAGCACCAACACGCCGCTCAATGCGCGCTGCGCCGCCCAGCTCTGCTGGATCTCCTTGCGCCGCTTGGGGCCCAGGCCCTGCACCTCGGTCAAGCGACCGGGCTCGCGATCGAGCACGTCGAAGGTCCTGAGCTCGAAGGTCTGGACGATGCGCTTCGCCATCGCGGGGCCGACGCCGGGGATCAACCCCGAGGCGAGGTAGCGCTCGATGCCGATCAGCGTATTCGGCTCGATCGGCACCACGACCTCGGCCCGAAACTGCTCGCCGTGGCGCGCGTCCACCACGTAGTCGCCCGTGACGCGTAGGCGCATCCCGGGGCCCACGGCCTGAAACGATCCGACCACCACCGCGCTGGTCGACCGGGCCCCCTCGCCTTCGACCTTGCCGAGCCGGACGACGCGGAAGCCCGACTGCTCGTTCTCGTACGTGATCCGCTCGACCAGTCCCGTGAGCGTGACCGACACGCGGGGACTATAGCCCTGGATCGGGATCCGAGAATGGCGATTTTCGCCGCCAGTCCTACTATGTTTTCTCGGTTCTCCGAGCATCCGATATGAATCACCGCCTCCACGAACGTTGCGCGGCCCTGGGCGCCGCCTCCGGTACCTTCTCCGGTACCTTTACGCTGGCCGGCACCGAGCGACAGTACGAACGCTCGCGGCCATTTCGTATCGCTCACCTGGCGCTCGACCTCGCGCTCGACCTGAAGCGGAAGGCGGTCGAAGGCACGGCCACGCTCGACGTCCAGCGCATTGCGCCCGACGCCGATCGGCTCGTGCTCGACGGGATCGGATTTCAGGTCCGCTCGGTGCGGCTCGCTTCCGGGCGCGGCAGCGCGCTCGACTACGTCTACGACGGTGAGCAACTCGAGATCCTGGGGCTCGCCGGGCACTCGGAAGCGCGGATCGAGATCGCTTACCGCGCCGTGCCGCAGCGCGGCCTCTACTTTCTCGCGCCCGACGACCAGGTCAAGGATCGGCCGCTGCAGGTCTGGTCCCAGTGCCAGGACGAGGACGCGCGCCACTGGTTCCCCTGCCACGACAAGCCACACGTCAAGATGACGACCGAGCTCACGGTGCACGTGCCCTCGGGCTTCGTCGCCCTGTCGAACGGCGTGCTGGTGAGCTCCGAGACGCCGAAAGCCAAGGGCAAGCCGTGGAGCTACCGCTTCCAGCTCGACAAGCCGCACCCGAGCTACCTGGTCACGCTCGTCGTCGGAGAGTTTGCGATCGTGAACGACCGCGACGCAAAGCTCGCCGACGGCAGCAAGATCCCGGTTTCCTATTATGTGCCCCCGACGCGCAAGGGCGACGCCCTGCGCAGCTTCGGCGAGACGCCGCGGATGATCGAGCTGTTCTCGCGGCTCACGGGCGCGGCGTTTCCCTGGCCGCGCTACTCGCAGGTGGTCGTCAGCGACTTCGTCTTCGGAGGCATGGAGAACACCACGGCCACCACCATGTACGAGCACGTGCTGCTCGACGCGCGGGCCGCGCTCGACATCACCTCGCACGATCTCGTGGCTCACGAGCTCGCGCACCAGTGGTTCGGCGACTTCGTCACCTGCCGCGACTGGTCGCACGCCTGGCTGAACGAGGGCTTTGCGACCTACTTCGAGCACGTCGAGCGCGAAGATCGGCTGGGCCGGGACGAATACGACTATGGCGTGCTGACGGACGTCGAGTCGTACCTGTCGGAGGCGGGCTCGCGCTACTCGCGGCCGGTCGTGTGCCGCGACTACGCGGAGCCGATCGATCTGTTCGATCGCCACCTCTACGAAAAAGGCGGCTTGATCCTGCACATGCTGCGGCGGGAGCTGGGCGACGACACCTTCTTCGCCGGAGTCAAGACGTACCTCGCCGAGCACGCGCACGGCATCGTCGAGACGAACGATCTGATGCGCGCGCTCGAGGCCGTGTCGGGCCGCTCGCTCGAGCGCTTCTTCGATCAGTGGTTGTTCCGCAAGGGTCACCCCGAGCTCAAGGTCAAGATCGGCTACGAGGACGGCCTCGTCACCGTGCACGCGAAGCAGACGCAGCGGGGCAACGACGTCACCACCTTCGCCTACGAGCTCGAGGTCGAGGTGGTAACCAAGTCCGGCGAACGCACGCGCCACAAGAAGCACGTGTCGCAGACCGAAGACGCGCTGGTGATCGCGCTCGCCGAGCGCCCGGCGCACGTGGCCTTCGATCCCGAGCTGCGCGTGATCGGCGAGATCTCGGTCGAGGCGCCCTTCGACATGCTGCGCGACCAGCTCTCGCGCGGCGTGAGCGCAGCGAGCCGCGTCGCAGCAGCCCGCGCCCTCGCCAAGAAGAGCGATCCCGACACGCTCGAAGCCCTGGAAAAATCTCTACAGAACGAGCAAGAGGGCTGGATGGTGCGGGCCGAGGCCGCGCGCGCTCTCGGCAGGACCGCCGCGGACGACGCGCTCGAAATTCTGATCCGTGGAAGGTCCGTCCAGCACCCCAAAGCGCGGCGCGCGGTGATGTCGGCGCTCGGTGCGTTTCGCAACCACGACGCGTTCGCGGCGCTCCGGCCACACGCCAAGCGCGACGCGAGCTACCTGGTCGAGGCCGAGGCGGCGCGCGCTCTCGGCAAGACGCGCGAGCCCGGCGCCTTCGCCGACTTGAAGGCGATGCTCGCCCGCAAGTCGTGGGGCGATGTGGTGCGGATCGGCGCGCTGGACGGCCTGGCCGCGCTGCGCGACGAGCAAGCCGTACCGCTCGCGCTCGAGCACTCGCGCTACGGTCACTCGGCGCGCGGGCGCCGCGCGGCGCTGTCGGCGCTGGCAGTCCTCGGTGAAGGCCGGCGCGTGCGCGAGCACCTCGAGCTCGAGCTCCGCGACAAGGACCCGCATTTGCGGATCGAGGCCGTGCACGCGCTGGTCGTGCTCGGGGACACCAAGGCGCGCGGAGCGCTCAGGCGCGCGCTCGACAGGGAGCTCGACGGCCGCGTCAAACGCCGGATCCGCGAGGCGCTGCGCGAGCTCGGCGACGGCGCGGCCGAGCGCAAGCGCGTCCATGACGAGCTCGAGAGCGTGAAGAACGAGCTCAACGAGCTGAAGGCGCGGTTTACCCGGCTCGAGGCCAAGGCCCAAGCCAAGAAGCCGGAAGCGGTGTCCGCTGCGAAGAAGCCCAAGGCGCCCGCCACCCCGGCGCGAAAGGCCAAGAAACGCCGATGACCGAAGCCCTGCGCGTCGAGCGCCGCGCGAACGCGGCCGTGCTCACCCTGAACCGCCCCGAGCGACAGAACGCGCTCTCCCGCGAGCTGGTGGCGGCGCTCGGTCAGGCCGGGCGCGCTCTGGCAGCCGACGAGAGCGTGCGCGCGGTCATCCTCACGGGTGAAGGGCGGAAGGCTTTCTGCGCGGGGGCCGACCTCAAAGAGCGCAGCGGCATGAACGAGGCCGAGGTGCTCGAGATGCTGCGCTCCTACCGCTCCGAGCTCGGCTGGCTGTCGTCGTTCCGCGTGCCGGTGATCGCGGCGCTCAACGGCGTCGCGCTCGGCGGCGGTCTGGAGCTCGCGCTGGCCTGCGATCTGCGCGTGGCCGTCGATACGGCGCTGCTCGGCCTGCCCGAGACCTCGCTCGGCATCATCCCGGGCGCCGGCGGCACGCAATACCTACCGAGGCTCGTGGGCGCAGCGCGCGCCAAGGAGCTGATTCTGCTGGGCAGAAGGCTCGCAGCAACCGAGGCGCTCGGCATCGGGCTCGTCAATCACCTGGTCGACGACGACGCCGACTTGCTCACGGAAACGCTGAATTACGCCCGACCCATCGTCGAAGGCGCGCCGCTCGCGCAAGCAGCCGCGCTCGAGGCCTTGCGCGCCGCCGAGCTACCGCTCGAAGAAGGGCTCGCAGTCGAGCTCCGCGCCTACGAAGGCTGTCTGTACAGCGAAGATCGCCGTGAAGGGCTGCGTGCGTTCGCCGAGAAGCGGCCGCCGAAGTACACCGGTAAATAAGTGGGCACGGACAGCGCGCGACGACCGCTCCACGAGGTGGTCCGCTAGGCCACATCTGGCCTCGGTGTGTGCGCACGATTGGGCTAACGACGGGCTTGGGAGATCCGTTCGGAGAGGCTAGTCTTTCTCCAAACATCGATGCGTAACTTGTCTCGCGTGCAGCTTGTCGGGGGCCTGCTTTTTCTCGCCCTCGGAATGACCTCGGCGTGCTCGTTGGTCTATGACCTGAGCGCCGATCAGTGCGAACTGGACGGCGATTGCGTCGTCAAAGGCCTCGGGAACAAGTGTGTGGCGGGGGTTTGCGACCCGAGCTCGAGCAGCACGGGCGGCATCGGGGGCGGCGGCGGCGGTGGTGGGGGCGGCGGTAGCGGCGGCTGCACAAGCAACGCCGAGTGCCTGGACGCGCCCGATCGGCTCGGGCTCACGGCCTGCCTCCAGGGCGCGTGCGTCAAGCTCACGAACGACACGACTTGCCCGACGGTGTTGCCGTCGGACGAGCTGAAGGTGGAGCAGCAGCTCCGGGAAACGGGTGAGCCGATCGTGCTCGGCGCGTTCGCCCCGCTGCTTCCCCCGCAGCGTGAGAGCCCCTTCAGCCACAATTACGACCTCGCCTTCACGACGTTCAACAACGAGACGCAGGGTGGGGTGTCTAGTCCCAAGCGCGCGGTCCTTGCCGTGGTCTGCGAAACTCCGCTGGACAGCGAGACTGGGCCGTATCCAATCGAGCAGTATCACGCAAGCCTCGATCACCTCGTCGACACGCTCAAGGTCCCGGGCATCGTCGCCGCCATGTATGCACCCGATCTGATTGCCGGATTCGACTACAAGCGCACCAACACCCCGTCGGACCCGCTATGGATTAGCTCCCTAGACTCGGACAGCTCGCTGGTCACGAAGCCGGACAGCGGCCTGATCTGGCAGATGATGCCGACGGGAGGAGAGGTCGCGCTGCCGACGAAACCGCTACTGAACCGAGTGCTCGACGCCAAGGCGCTCGAGGAACCGGCGCGCGTCGCGCTGATAGTCGACCGCGACATCCAGAGTTGCGTCGACATGAGCGCGACCATTCTCGATAAGGACAACGGCATCGAGTTCAACGGTGAGGCCGCAATCGACCAAACCGAAGACACCTTCCGCACGTTCTCGACGCACACCACGGACACCGCCGGCGATCTGACGGGCGTGGTTCAGGCGCTCCTCGAGTTCCAACCCCACGTGGTCATCGCGATGACGGACGCGGCGTTCTACGATCAGGTCTTCAGGCCGTTCGAGAGCCAATGGAACGACGCGACCGGCGATGCCCCGCGCCCCTTCTTCATCCTCTCGCCGTTCTTCCTGCAGTCGCAGCAAATGTTGAGGACGCTCAAGTCGAGGATGGCAGGCATCAACGCTGCGGCTTCCACCGACCGGACTCTCGTCAACACCTACGTCAACCTCTACAAATCCGAGTTCCCGGGCGAGTTGAGCTACACGGACTACGAGAACTTCTACGACGCTCCCTACTTCTTGATGTACGCGGCTGCTGCGGCCGTGCCGAACGCCTCACAACAGCTGAGAGGCCGAGATCTGGCGGACGGCATGAAGCAGCTGATCGACATGGGCGCTCCTGAGGCGCATCGGATTGGCATCGACAAGGCACCTCAGACGCTGCAGGCCTTGGCCATCGGTAGCATCCGCCTCGACGGGGCCATGGGCCCGCCGGAATTCAACCCGAACACCGGTTCGCGCGAAACGCCTGGGAGTGTCTGGTGCGTGAGCGGCTCGGATGCCCCGGTGTCGGACGTGCTTCGCTACAACGCTGGCGAGCTCGAGCTCGGTGTGGAGCGGGCCAACGGCAAGCCACTACAGGAGCTGCCTTGCGCCGCCGAGTTCTGAGTCAGCGCGATTTCAGAGTTTCCGTAGCGGTTGCCCTCACCGCCGGGCTCGGCTCCGCCGCCTGCATGGCGCCGGTGGACGAGCCCGGGGCCTCGGAGTCGCGAGCGCCCGTCGTGTTCGGCGAAGCGTCCGACGCCAGCGAAGACTACGTGCTGCGGCTCGAGTCGAAGGCGGTCGGCTCCGAAGGCGAGAACTGCACCGCGACGCTGGTGGCGCCCAACGTCGTGTTCACTGCGCTCCACTGCGTGTCGTATTTCACCGCCGGCAAGTTCAGCTGCGCACCCGACGGCACGCTGAAACCGACCTCGCCGGGCGACGGTGAGCTCGGCGCGCTGGCGCCGCCCGAGTCCGTCAAAGTATTCGTCGGTCCGGACACCAAGACCGAGCCGGACGCCTTTGGCCTCAAGGTCTTCGGGACCGGCGCCAACAACATCTGCCGCAATGATTTCGCGATCGTGATCCTCGACCGCAACCTGGATGTGCCGGTCGCGAGCCTGCGCCTGGTGCGCCCGATGGCGAAGGGCGAGCTGATGACGGTCGTTGGTTTCGGGCTCACCGAGAGCGACGTGAGCAACGGCCGTAGGCGGCGCACCGGCGTCCCCGTCACCGACGTGGGCCCGCTCGTGCTCAGTGGTCCCACGACCGCGGCGCCGCGCACCTTCGTGACCGGCCAGGGGCCGTGCTTCGGCGACAGCGGCGGGCCCGCGTTCTCGGAAGAAACCGGCGCGCTGAGCGGTGTTTACTCGCTCGCCGGCGGGCAGGTCTGCACGGCGCGAAACATCCGCAACGTCTACACGCGGCTCTCGCCATTCACGAACCTGATCGAGCAGGCCTTTGCCGAGGCCGGCTCCGAGCCCGTGCTCGAGCCCTACGACGGCCCGCCCGAGCAGATCGACCCGCCCGACGAGGAGCCTGCCGAGGAGCCCGACGATGTGTCTGGCGGTAGCGGTTCGCGCTCCCAGGGCTGCGCACTCGCGCCGGGCGCTCAGGGCTCCGCCAGTGTCGGGCTCGCGTTCGGTTTGTTGGCGGCCGTGCGGCTCCGCCGCAGGCGAAGTCGCTGAACGCGGCCGGCGGGGCGCCGATCACGCCCCGCTACGTCCGAACGGATTCAGTACGTTCCGCGCAGACCGACGAAGTCCGGGCGGAGCACGACGCCGACGGAGCCCGCGCTCGCGCTACGAGCCCCAGCCGGAGGCTTCTCCTCCTTCTTCGGGCCCGTCAGCGTGAGGTAGATGGCGGTGCCGCCCGAGATGATCGCGGCCGCGCCCAGCACGTCCGCCGCGATCAGCAGCGTCTTGGCGCGGCTCTGCTGGGAGTCGAGCTCGCCGCGCGTGGCCGACGGATCAGCCTGCAAGTCTTCGAGGTCGTTCGCGGCCTTGATGCCGAGGCCGCCGGTGACGCCTGCGCCGATCGCGAACACGCCCGTGGCCGACCACGTGGCCCAGAGCCAGGTGGAGCGGTTCGACTTCTCGACCGCCGCCTTCTCGACGATGATCTTTTCGCTCTTGGTCTCCGGGATCTTCTCGAGGAGAAGCTCGAGGCTCTCGCTGTCACGGCCCGCCAGCGTGATCTGGGAGAAGCGCTGGGAAAAGCCGGGCTTGCGCAGCGTGATGCGGTGCTCGCCCGCGTCGAGTAGGAGCGGCTCCTTGAGCGGCGTCCGGCCGACGATCGAGTCGTTGACCACGACCTCGGCGTCGGGGACGTTGCTCTTGATCTCGAGCGTGGCCGTGCGCGAAGCGAGCATTTCGAGATCGCTCTGGACGGAGGCCTTGCGGTCCGGGGCCACCGCGTCCCCGCCTTCTGTGAGGTACTGATCGAGCGCCTTCTTCGCGCGCGCGTACTGCGCGAGCTGGATGCGCACCTGACCGATGTTGTAGAGCACGCGGTAGTCCGGGACGAGCGTGTAGGCGCGCTCGAACTCGATCACGGCGAGCGCGAACTCGCCCTCGGCGTACAGGCGAATGCCGCGGTCGTAACGCTGCCGCGCCTCGACCTTGGCCGGATCGGTCGCGGCGTCAGGAGCCGGAGCGGGAGCCGCAGCGTCGGGAGCCGGGGCCGGCGGTTCGACGGCGGGCTCGGCGGCAGCGGGCGGCGCCTTGGACGCCGGGGCCTTCGCCGCCTTGTCGGCCGCAAATGCCGGCGTCGACAGCAAGCACGGCGCGAGCAGCGCCGAACACACGAATAGCTTCGATCGGGAAACGGGTCGCGTTCGGATCATTGGCTACCAAAGGGGTTATCGACGTCGATCGTACGGGGTGGACGCTTGTTGATGGTAGGCAGGTCGCCGGGGCGCTGGGGGTTGGCGGTGGGCGGTTGCCCCGGATCGGGGCGAGGCGGACGAACGCCGGTGTTCGCGCGCGGCGGCTTCTTGCCGTTCGCGGCAACGGGCTCTTCCACGGGGGCTTGGGCCTTGGGTAGCGCCACCGATATCTCTTTGCTGCGGTCGTACCAAAGATCCTGCGTCTGTTCGACGTAGCCTTCGGCGACGGCGCGCAAGCGGTGGCGGGTCGAGTCCGGGATGACCTCGAGCTGGTACGGGTTCGGCAGGGCCGGGCCGTCGTCGAGGAACAACACTGCGTGGCTCGGTTGAGCGCGCAGCGTGAGGATCAGCTTCTGCGGCTGAGCCGGAGGCGGCGCGGTGGTGGGGGAAGACACCGCGCTGCGCTCGAGCTCGCGCGTGACCGGTGGCTCTGCTGGCCGGCGCACGACGAACGCCAGGCCCACGCCGAGGATCGCGGCGGCGGCCGCCCAGGGGATCCAGCGCGGGCGCTTTTGCGGTGGAGGCGCGACGATCGGCTCCGGCACGCTGCCAGCGGTGCCAGACAACGTGCCGAGCTGCTGCGGCTCCTCGATCTCGATCGAGACGCCATTTTCGATCGCCGTCACCGCGGCGTCGATGTTGGTGAGGCGCGAGCGGATGCGCTCGCCCATCTCCGACTGCACGACCTTCGCCACGTCGGCGTCGGTGATCATCAGCCGCTCGTTCGACAGCCAGGCTTCGAGGTCGCGCCCCATCTCCTCGCAGGTCTGGTAGCGATCGCCGGGTTCTCGTGCGAGCGCGCGCAGCACGATCGCCTCGAGCCCGGGCGGGTAGCCTTCGAGCCGCTGGCTCGGGGGTGTGACGGGTTGCTCGAGCAGCTGGTACAGCGTCGCGAGCGCGTCTTCGCCGTGGAAGGGGCGTTCGCCCGTGCTGGCCTCGTAGAGCACGCAACCGAGCGCGAAGACGTCCGCGCGGCGGTCGACGTCTTTGGTGGTGACCTGCTCGGGCGCCATGTACGAGAGCTTGCCCTTGACCTCACCCGTCTGAGTCGGCGCATGCACCTGACCACGAGCCTTGGCCACGCCGAAGTCGGTGATCTTCACCTCGCCGACGGAGGAAATCAGGATGTTCTGCGGGGAGACGTCGCGGTGGACGACGCCCATCGCCTCGCCGTCTTCACCCACCAGCTCGTGCGCGGCGTCCAGGCCCGAGCAGACGCGGGCCACGATGCGCGCGGCCATGCCGGGCTCGAGCCGCTTCTCGGGGGCCAGATCCAGCAGCTCGCGCAGTGAGCCGCCGTCCGAATAATCCATGACCAGGTACACGATGCCGCGCTCGCGCTCGAGCGCGTGGATCGCGCACACGTTGGGGTGCTGGATGACGGACGCGATCCGCGCCTCGTCGAGCAACACCTTCCAATAGCCTTCTGTCGCAGCGTCTTCGCTGATCGCCGTTTTGATGGCGACCAAGCGTTGACGAGTGAGAGCGCCGGGCTCGCGCGCTACCCAGACGCGCCCCATGCCACCGACGCCGATGGGTACTAGCAGTTGATAAGGACCTAGCGTGTCGCCAGGCTTGAGCGCAGTTCCGGAAGTTGCCACGTGCAAGAACGAGCATAGCCGAGTGCTCGTCGCCTGGCACTGGTCTCCTCACTCTCGGAACGAGATACTCGAGGTGGGATTCACGGACCCGGTGTCGGTGGCTTCAATATCTGCACTCTGCCTTCGAGCCGCCGGCTCACGTGCACGCGGTTGTCGGCGTCCACGATCACGACGCCGACGCCATCCAGCGATTCAGCGAGAGACAGGCCTTTTTCTGCCCCCAGGATGAAGACCGCGTCGTCCACGGCGTCGGCCGTGAACGCGTCCCTCGCCCACACGGTGACGCTGCGCGATGCGGTGGCCGGATAACCGGTGCGCGGATCGATGATGTGGTGATAGCGCCGACCGTTCACGACGAAGCTGCGCGCGTAGTCGCCGGCGGTGCTGAAGGCGTGGTCTTCGAGCTCGATCGTCGCGAAGAAGTCGCCGCTCGGCCCGCGCGGATCTTGGATGCCGCTGACCCAGCGAGTGCCGTCGGGTTTCTTGCCTGCGCCGTACAGATCACCGCCGGCCTGCACGAGGAACGCCGTGAGCCCGGCGCGCTTCAACACGTCCGCTGCGCGATCGACGATGTAGCCCTTGGCGATGCCGCCGAGCCCGACCTGGAAACCTTTCGGCAGACGCACGCGAGCTCCGGACGCATCGAGCTCGATCTTCCGGTAGTCGATGCTCCGCTTCAAACGCGCGATCAGCTTCGGGTCCGGCAGCTTCGGGTTCTGCTCTTGATTGGTCCCGAACTTCCACACGCCGCTCATGACCTGGAAAGTGATGTCGAAGGTCCCCTCCGAGATCTTGCCGGCCCACAGCGATTTCTCCAGCACGTCTTTCAGCTCGCTTCCGATCGGCACCCACTCGCCGGCGTGCAGGTTGACGCGCCCGATCTCGGTGTCGTCGCGCCACTCGCTGAGCACGCCCTCGAGGCGGCGCATCTCGGCCGCTGCGGCGCGGAATGCTTGCTCGGCAGCCGCTTCGTCGACCTTCGGGTTCGTGTACGCGACGAAGTGCAGGCTCGTGCCCATCGCCGTGTCCTCGTGTTCGACCTTCACGGCTGCCGTGGCAACGGGCGCGGCAGCCGTCGTCGCAGCGGGCCTTGCGCTCACGCCGTTCGCAGGACTCGCGCCGGACGATGGACCGGGCCTTGGTTCGGAGCGCGGACAGCCGCCCGCGAGCACGGAAAAAGCGAGCGTAAACGCCGAGTGCGCGAGAGCGAGGGAGCGTGACCTGGGCATTGCGGCGCGCATCGTAACCATTCTCGGCTATGCTCCGCCAATGCTGGACCGAACGCGGTTGGACCGAGCGGTCGACGAGCTGGGATCGACGCTGGAAGCGCTGGCGATTCGCATCCACGAGAGCCCCGAGCTCGCCTACGACGAGCACAAGGCCGCCGCCTGGATCTCGGAGCTCGTGGAGACCCAGGGCACGCCGGTCGAACGCTCGCTGGGCGGCTTGCCGACGGCGTTTCGCGCTCGCGCGGGAAATGGCTCCGGGCCGCGCGTGGCGATCCTCGCCGAGTACGACGCATTACCGGAGATCGGCCACGCCTGCGGCCACAACCTGATCGCGGCCGGCGCAGTCGGCGCGTTTCTCGCGCTGTCCCGCCACGCGGCGGAGCTCGGCGGCTCGGTCGAGCTGATCGGCACGCCGGCGGAAGAGGGCGGCGCGGGCAAGGTGCGCTTGCTCGAGGCCGGAGCATTCGCCGGCATCGACGCCGCGATGATGTACCACCCCTACGATCGCGACATCCTCTCGCACCCGGCGCTCGCCACGCGACGCGTGACGCTCACGTTCAAGGGTGCACCCGCCCACGCCGCGATCTCTCCGTGGGAGGGGCAGAGCGCGCTCGCCGCGTGCATGGAGACGTTCCGGCTGATCGACGCGCAGCGCGTGCTGTTCCGTGACGGCGTGCGTGTCCACGGCATCATCACCGACGGCGGTCAGGCCGTGAACGTGATCCCCGAGCGCGCGGCCAGCGTGTTCCTGGTGCGGGCCACGGAGGTCGGCGAGCTCGAGCGCGTCGCGGCCATCGTAGAACGCTGCGCCCGGGGCGCGGCGCTCGCGTGTGGCGTCGAGGTCGCGATCGAGATCAAGCCCGGATACAAGAGCATGCGCAACAACCTGGCGCTCGCGCGGCGCTTCGGCGCAGCGCTCGAATCGCTCGGCCGCAAGGCGCGCGAGACCGATCCGCGCGTCGGCTCGGGCTCCACCGACATGGGGGACGTCAGCCACGCGCTGCCGTCGATCCACCCCTACCTTGCGATTTGCAACGAGGGGGAGACGGCCTGCCACGAGCACGAGTTCGCGGCCTGCGCGCGGAGCCCGCGGGGCCTCGAGACCATGCGGATCGCTGCCAAGGCCATGGCGCGCACCGCGGCCGATCTGCTCGAAGACTCCGCGCTGCTCGGAGCCGTACGCGAAGAGTTCGCTTCCCGGGTATAGTCCCCGGCCATGGCCGCTCGTCGTTCGTCCGTGGTCTGTCTCGCTCTGCTCGCCCTGTCGTGCGCGTCGTCTCCGCCGCCCGAGCCATCGCCCGCGCCGGCACCCGAGCCCACGGCCCCACCCGAGCCAGCGCCGCCCGCCACACCGGAGCCCGCTCCCGAGGACGCAGCTGCAGCCGAGCCCGCGGAGCCGAGCGCGCCGCCCCCCGCGCCCGAAGAGAACCAGGGCCGCTCGATCCGTTACGTGGTGAACCCCGACGGCATGCGCGTCCGCGTCGCCGGTGTGGTGCTCGTGCCCCGGGCAGAGCTCGTCACCCGTGGCGGCCAGAGCACGATCAAGGTCGAGGTCGAGGCCAGCTCCGAGGACGGGCAGAACCACTCGATTCTCGCGCCTTCCGGTAAGGAGCTAGCCTTCGCCGGTAAGGTGCGCCGCGCCGACGGCACGGAGGAGACCTTCACCGATCAGCGCGAAGGTGATCGCGACGTCTCGATCGGCGAAGGCACGAACGCCAAGCTCTCGCGCACGTTCCCGGACAAGGGCAAAAAGCCCTTCAAGATGGGCGACGAAGTCGAGCTGGCCGTCGGCCTCTGGGGCCTCGGCGACGACGCGAGCTCCCGCCGCCCCGTGCTCGGCGTGTGCAAGGTGACGCTCTCGTTCCCCCGCAAAACGGCCAAGCTCAAGGTCGTCCCGCCCGACACCGCGGGCAAGTAGCCGCCCTTTGCGGCACTTGCGGTCAATCCAAACGCCCCCAGCCGAGAAGCGACTGGGGGCGCTCGGCCTTACTTGACCTGGATGCAGAATTTATCGGTCTTGAGGTTGCTGATACCGCTCCAGACCTCGAAGCCGGCGAACACGTTGGTCAGGTACAGGTTGTCGTTGATGACCGGAGTGCCCTGCGCCGTCGACGTGCGGTTCTTCGCGTCGGCGATGAAGTCGTTCAGGTCGAAGCTCCACTCGCTGATGGTGCTGGAGGCCACGTAGCTGATGATCGGCCGGCCTTCGAACTGCTGCGACACGTAGGTGCTGAAGGACTTGCCGTTGATCGTGGCCTGGCCGCCGGAGTGCTGCTCGCCCTCGCCCTCGGCGAAGACGTTGGCCGTCTTGTGGAACCAGACCATGAGGAACGAGCGGCTGCCGGGGCCGCCGTCGCCCGCCGTGGGCGAGAACCAGACGTCGTAGGCGACGTTGAACTCGGTTCCGCTACCGGACCAGCGCCAAGCGGTGGGGATGTCCGTGAGCGCGCTGACCTGCTTGGCCAGGTTGCTGCCTCCGGTGGCCTGACCGTCGCCGCCGGCAGAGCCGATGAACAGCGAGGGGTAACCCATCGGCGCGCCGCTGGTCGGAGCGCTGCCGCTGAAGTTCGCGACCGTGAACGACGGGCCGTTGTAGCTGATGTCGTACTGGCCGCCGCTGCCGAAGATGTTGTTCTGCACGTTGATCACCGGCGAGCCGGTGTTGGTGGCCACGCGCTGGTACTTGTTGTTCGACGCCAGGGTGCCGTTGAGCGCGCTGCCGCTGGTGGCTGCGTTCAGATCGCAGCCGGCTCCGGCCATGCCGCCCATGTCCGTCTCGGCGATCGAATTGACGCAGAAGTCGAAGTTGACGTCCGTCTCGGCGCTCGGCACCTGCACGATGACTTGCGAGATCGGCGTCGTGCCGTCATAGGCCACGCCCTCGCCGCCCGGCCAGCACTCGGTGTTGAACGAGCTGTACGGGACGAAGATGTTCGCGCCGCCCGTGCCGATCTCCGCGCACCAGCGGTGCATCGCATTATCGGCGCCGTCCTCCGCCTGGATCTGGAGGCGGAGCTGCGCGGGCGTCGTGGCCGTGATGTTGACGCTGATGCCCATCTTGCCCGGCGTGACCGTACCGAGCGGAGCGTCGGTCGTGGGCTCCTGGTTCAGGTTCCAGCCGAGCATCGCGCCGTTCGAGCCGTCGGCGACGCCGGCGACGGTGCCCTTGGCGCAAACCGGCCAGTCGGCGACGCCCTCGTAGTCAGCAGGGGCGATCGTGCCGCCGGTGCCGAAGGTCGCGGTCCAGGCGAAGCCTTTCCAGGTGCCGGACGTGAAGTAACCCGTCGGAGGACCCGCGGGCTCACCACCACCGCCGCCGCCCGCTGCCGGCATACCGCCGCCCGAAGGCGGTGCGCCGCCTCCCGCCGGAGGCGTTCCGCCCTGGCCCGTGGGGGGAGTGCCACCCTGGCCGGGAGTGCCGGGAGTGCCGCCCTGGCCGGGAGTGCCGGGAGT
This sequence comes from Polyangiaceae bacterium, assembly GCA_025937835.1. Taxonomy (GTDB): domain Bacteria; phylum Myxococcota_A; class Polyangia; order Polyangiales; family Polyangiaceae; genus PMG-095. The sequence goes on along the minus strand of JAICQO010000030.1, from coordinate 45,130 downwards.
GCCGCCCGTCGCGCCGGGGGTGCTGGGAGTGCCGCCCGTCACGCCCGGAGTACCCGGCGTGCCGCCGTTCGGCGCGTTGGGGACGTTTCCGCCGCCGCCCGTGCCTTGCTGAGTACGCCCGCCCGAGCTCTCGTCGGAAGAACAAGCAACCGCGCTGCTCGCGAGACCGAGAACGACCACACCACACACTTTCAAGCAAGTTCGCACGCGACGTACCTCCAGATGCCGAGAGGGGCACACACTGACCGCAGATCGGCGACTCGGCAACCCGGATCGGCCGGGATTTGTTGGTGCGAAACCGGTTCCGCAACCGGTCCCGAAATCCGGGGTTGGTTCGGGCTCTTGCTCAACCGCGTGAACGCGCGCAGGCCAACGACAAAAAGCACGAAAGCGGACGAACCCGGTTGGGGTCGTCCGCTTTCGTCGGACCGAGGCGAGACGCTCGCCGCCCTGTCCGCGCTCAGCCCACGTTCAGCTCGAGCTCAGCCCGCGCTGCACTTGTAGACGTTTGCGGTCACCGGCGGGAGGAACTTGCCGGACCTGCCGTTGCACGAGCAGCAGACACCGGTCCAGTTCTTGTTCCGGTCGTACTTCTGATAGCTGTTCACGCACGAACCGCCGGACGAGCTTGCCCCGTGGTTCAGATCCCAGGTGGGGTCGATCGTGACCGTATCGGGCGTCGACTTGAACGCGATGTACTCGTTGTACTTGCCTGCCCATAGCAGCTTGTTCTTCAGCAACTGCGGGTACTTCAGGTTGGCTCCGGAAGGGCTGCGCGCCTTGAACGTGAAGTTCACGTCGCACGGTCCGGGAGACACGCCCTGCAGCGTCAGCTTGTGTTCTTCCGCGGGGCAGGAGTTCGGGTCTCGCGGATTGTTGACGGCGCGCTGCTCGCAGGTGAGCTGCTCCTTGTATCCCGCCGTGAGACGCGCGGCGTAGCTCCACGAGCTGAGCTTCACGTTGCCGGGAAAGCGGATGTACTGGTCGTATCGAGCGTCCTGAAAGAACAGCAGCGCCTTGACGTTGGGACAACCCGGTACGCGGTTCGCAGAGCACTGGGCAAGACCCGTGGGGGTCAGCTGGAGGTGCTCCTGGTTGTACGTCCCGCGGACGATCTTGAAGTCGGTGCCGACCTTCCAGCGACCGAGCTCCTGACCGATCGCCACCGCGAGCGCCGCGATCATCGCGTTCGTGCCCTCGGGGTTGGCACAAGCGGCTTGCCCGGACGTGCTCGAATCAATCTCCTCCACCCCCGGTGTGTCTACGCTGCACGCAGACGCGAAACCGGCCAGAGCAGTCGACGCGATGAACAATGAAACGAAATTGCGCATGATTGAGAGTTCAGCCTCCTTTCGAACCTCAACCACTGCAGTCGCCGTGCCAGCACTACACGGCATCAGAAGTCGTATTTGCAGGCAATATGTGTGTGCCGAATGGGATCACGCAACAGCTAGTGCAATTCGTGCGCTAATCGATCGCTTCGTTACACAACACAGCCGAGGCTCCGGCAGCGCAGCACAAAAACACGAGAGCGGACCGACCCGGGTGGGAGGTCCGCTCTCGCGAGCTCGGTAGGAGAACCGATCTACGATCGCAACATCAAGTTCAGCCGCCGGCGCTGCACTTGTAGACGTTGGCAGTCGCACCCGCCTGGAACGTGCCGGATTGGCCGTTGCACGTGCAGCACTGACCGGTGAGGACGTTGTTCTTGTCGTACTTCTGGCAGCTCAAGGTGCAAGAGCCGCCGGAGGCGCTGCCCGGCTGGTTCAGGTCCCAGGTCGGGTCGACGGTCACGGTGCTCGCCGTCGACTGGAACTGGATGTACGGGTTCAGGTTGGTCATGCTGCCGCCGTCGTTGGCCCAGACCAGCTTGTTCTTCAGCTGCGCCGGGTTGGCGAGCGGAGTTCCGTTCGGCTTCTTCGCCGTGTAGGTGAAGTTCATGTCGCAGCCGCCCGGCGCCGTGCTGAACAGCGTGAGCGAATGTTCTTCCGCGGGGCACGCGTCCGGCGGGATCGGCCTGCGCTGCGCGATCGCGTCGGCTGCGCGCTTTTCGCAGGTCCTCTGCCCTTCCCAGCCTGCCACCAGACGGGCCGCGTAGCTGTACGCGCTCAGCTTCACGCGGTTCGGGAAGCGGACGTAGTTGTCGTACTTCGCGTCCTGGAAGAACAACAGCGCCTTCAGGTTCTCGCAGTTGTTGCCGCGCGCCGTGCACTGCGCCTGGCCCTGAGAGCTCAGCGTCAGGTGGCGCTGGTTGTAGGTGCCGATCTTGGTCGTGAAGTCCGACGAAACGTTCCAACGACCGAGCTCGGTGGCGATCGCGACGGCCACCGCGGCGATCATCGCGTTCGTACCTTCGGGGTTGGCGCAGTTGACGAGCGCCTGATGATCGGCGCCGGCGCTCTCTTGTTCCTCGAGCGGTACATCGACCGCACAGGCAGACGCGAGACCGGCTACCGCAGCAATTGCAATGAACGATGAAACAAACTTGGACATGGGACTTGGGCTCTCCTTTCCGATGAGCTGCCAGTGCTTGTGCAGCCGACGTGCCAAAAAGGATCAACCGAGGCGACACGGCGACCGGCGAGAGAGCCGCAACGTCTCGTCCTGGAGCAGCGAAGCAATTCGGCATTTTTCCTGCGCCGCGCGCGAGCGACGGCACGATGTCACCCCGCTGGGTGATGCACGGCATCCGCATACATCTACGCGCTTTTCGACAGCTACGTAGCCGGAGCGGCTTGTGCAATTGCCTGCACGACTCGCTCTACACGTGCACGATTGAACAGAAACACGAGTCTCACGCGTCTCAGGTCGCGAGAAACCACCCCTCGGATTGATTGTGATACTGAGTGCCCGCGCTCCGCCCCGGGTTCCCGAGAGCACAAAAGAGCGAGAGCGGAGCCACCGTTCGGTGGTCCGCTCTCGCGAGCTCATCTGGGTTTGGGACGAGGCCCGTTTCTGGATCTAGCTTCGGTTCAGCCGCCGGCGCTGCACTTGTAGACGTGGGCGGTCGCGCCGAGCTGGAACTTACCGGACTGGCCGTTGCACGTGCAGCACTGACCCGTCAGGACCTTGTTCTTGTCGTACTTCTGGCAGCTCACGGTGCAAGAACCACCGGAGGCGCTGCCCGGCTGGTTGAGGTCCCAGGTCGGGTCGACGGTCACGGTGCTCGCCGTGGCCTTGAACTGGATGTACGGGTTCAGCTGGGTCATGCTGCCGCCGTCGTTGGCCCAGACCAGCTTGTTCTTCAGCTGCGCCGGGTTGGCGAGCGGCTTTCCGTCCGGCTTCTTCGCCGTGTAGGTGAAGTTCATGTCGCAGCCGCCGGGGGCGGTGCTGGCCAGCGTGAGCACGTGGTCTTCCGCGGGGCAAGCGTCCGGCGGGACCGGCCTCCGCTGCGCGATCGCGTCGGCTGCGCGCTTTTCGCAGGTCTTCTGCCCTTCCCAGCCCGCCACGAGGCGCGCCGCGTAGCTATAGGCGCTCAGCTTCACGCGGTTCGGGAAGCGGATGTAGTTGTCGTACTTCGCGTCCTGGAAGAACAACAGCGCCTTCAGGTTCTCACACCTGTGGCCGCGCGCCTGGCATTGGGCCTCGCCCTGCGGGCTCAGGGTCAGGTGCCGCTGGTTGTAGGTGCCGATCTTGGTCGTGAAGTCCTTCGACACGTTCCAACGGCCGAGCTCGGTAGCGGTGGCGACCGCCACGGCGGCGATCATCGCGTTCGTACCTTCGGGGTTGGCGCAGTTGACGAGCGCCAGATGATCGGAACCCGCGCTCTCTTGTTCTTCGAGCGGCATATCGACGGCACAGGCAGAAGCGAGACCGGCCAACGCAGACACTGCAATGAATGATGAAACGAGCTTACGCATGGGACTTGGGCTCTCCTTTCCGATGAGCTGCCAGTCCCTTGTGCAGCAGACGTGCCAGCAACCCCTGCGCAGTCCACTACGGCCGCCGGTAACGCCTCCGAAACGTGCCGTTCTGGCGCACCGCGGCGAATCCAGCAGGTTTCACGCCAGGAGCGCGGCGCGTCCGCTCTCTCACTCTCGACGCCGCGCCACCGACGCGCGCCCACGGGCCCGCGGCTTTCGCTTCATCCACGCCGGCACGACATGCGCATCGGAGCTTGCGCGAGACGCTCGCTCGGGTCTCCGTGAGAGAATTTCTCGTTCTCGCTAGTCCCGATCCGAGCCGCGAGCTCGTCCAGCGCTCGCGCTCACCACCCAGCATTTGCCTACATTCAGGCCCGCAAATAACGCGAGAGCGGAGTCACCGCCGGGGTGATCCGCTCTCGCGAGCTCATCGAGGAGAACTATCGGTCCATCGAGCTTCGGTCGAACCGAAGCGGAGCAATCAGTTAGGCGTGTTGCAACGGTAGACGTTGGCGGTCGCGCCCGCGACGAACGTGGCGGACATGCCGTTGCACGTGCAGCACTGGCCGGTCAGGTCGTTGTTCTTGTCGTACTTCTGGCAGCTGACGAGGCACGAGCCACCGGACGCCTGCCCCGGCTGGCCCAAGTCCCAGGTCGGGTCCACGGTCACGGTGCTCGCCGTCGACTGGAACTGGATGTACGGGTTCAGGTTGGTCATGCTGCCGCCATCGTTGGCCCACACCAACTTGTTCTTCAGCTGCGCCGGGTTGCCGAGCGGGCTCCCGTTCGGCTTCTTGGCGCTGTAGGTGAAGTTCATGTCGCAGCCGCCGGGAGCCGTGCTGAGAAGGGTCAGCAAATGTTCCTCCGCCGGGCAAGCGTCGGAGGCACTCGGTGAATTCTTCGCGCGGGCTTCGCAGGTCTTCTGGGCGCGGAAGCCGGCCACGAGGCGGGCCGCGTAGCTCCAGGAGCTCAACTTCACGTTGTTCGGGAAGCGGATGTAGTTGTCGTACATCGCGTCCTGGAAGAACAGCAGGGCCTTGATGTTCTCGCAGTTGTTCCCCATCGTGGTGCAGCGCGCCTGACCGGTGGAGCTGAGCGCGAGGTGTTGCTGATTGTAGCGGCCGGTGATCTCCTTGAAATCGGTGGTCACGTTCCAACGACCGAGCTCGTTGGCGATGGCGACCGCGACCGCCGCTATCATCGCGTTCGTGCCCTGGGGGTTGGCGCAGTTCATGAGCGCCAGGTGGTCGGAGCCGGCGCTCTCCGGCTCGTCCAGGGGCGCCTCCACCGCACAGCCAGAGGCAAGACCGACGACAGCAGCAGACGCAACCAACAATGAAACCAGTTTTCGCATTTTGGGCAGCTCTCCCTTCCGTGAGCTTGTCCCGAATTAGTGCACCCCACGTGCCAGACTGAGCTTCTCCCTCCTGGGTTACGAAACGATGTCGCCCCACCGGCCGGCCTCTCGTGCCCCCCGCTGCGGCTCGCGAAAAGACGCGATTTTACCGCGATTTTCCGGGCTAGGAGCGGCACTCACAGGTGGCGTCCGAACGAGCGATCGACGCACAAACGGCAGCGCTGTGCGGGATGGGTTGCCGAACGACTCGTGCAAAACGTTGCACAACTCGTTCACGGTTGTGCAACGGCTCACGTCGTTCTGACTTGTGGATAAGAACGGCGACCCCCGACCGGCCGATAGAGATCAAATAGAGAATCGTACACGGCGCGGCCATGTCTACCTCGTGGGTGACGCGCGCCCGAGGTGGGCCGCAAGACCACAAAACGCCGCGCGCCGCGACTCGCCTCCGAGAGGCAAGCGCGGCGCGCTGGAGCGGTTTTACTGCTGACTCGAACCTAGGGCATCAGCCTCCGCTTCCGCAGGTGTCGAACAGTGCTTCGATCTGATCGCCGCAGGCGTCGCTCTGGAGCCCGATTTGACCTTCGGTCTCTTCTGCTTCGCTGCATTCGAAGTCGCTGGCCGGCTCTCCCGCGAAACACTCGAACAAGGCGAACGTCAGCTCCGCATCCCCCTCACAGCCCGTGGTGAAGATCTCGAACGCTGCGTCGCACTCGGAGTTGCAGTCATCCCCGAGCTTGTTGCAGGTGATGTCGATGTAGTCCTCGAGCGTGGGCTCGGGGGCGCCGCCGGCGCCGCCTTCACCCGACTCGCCCGCGGTGCCGCCGTCGGTCGGGGCAGCGCCGCCGCTGCCGCCTGCCGCGCCGCCAGCGCCCGCTCCGCCTTCGATCGGTTCGGCGCTGCTGCCGCCTGCGCCGCCAACCACCGGCTCACCGCCGGCGCCAGCCGTGGGAGTTTCGCCAGAGCCACCGGCTCCGCCAGCGCCCGCGGTTCCCGGCACGCCGCCATCGGTGGCCTCGCCGCCAGCGCCGGCCATGCTCTTCGAGCCGCCGGTGCTGCTGCCGCCCGTGGCGCTGCCTCCGGTCGTGGAAGCCTTGCCGCCGGTGGTGCCACCGCTGCCGCCCTTGGCCGTGCCGCCGCCCGTCGAGCCGCCGGCGCCACCGCCGTCGTCGCCGTCGTCGTCGCCGCAGGCGATCGGGAGAGCACAGAGAGTCAGGGCCAAAGCTAACGAAAAGTGTTTGCGCATCAGGGTTACTCCTAGGTCCAAGCGTCTATAAAGCTCGGCGTGGCGCCCCCGCGGCACACACGTATCCAAGCGACGGCGCATCCTAGCGGCGGCTACCTACCAGGGCAACTTCGGGTTCGCGTACCGGCGCCACTTGTGTGGCAAAAAGTGCGACATGGAGCGACATGACGCGACATGGCGCGACATGTCCCCCCGGGCCGGTGCGCGTCAGCCCTTTTTCGGGCGGGGGAGGTTGAACTGCTCGAGACGATTGATCAGCGTGCGGCGCGAGACGCCGAGCATCTTGGCCGCTCGGGTCTGGTTGCCGCCGCACAGCTCGAGCGCGCGCACGATGCGGTCACGCTCGCCCTTCTCGCTGCGATCGAGGAGCGACGGGTCCGGCGCGTGAAAAACGGCCGTGTCGGAGTCGAAGTCGTCGTCGATGTCGTTCAGATCGGGCTCGGGCTCGGGCTGCTCGAGCAAGATCTCTTCTTCCGTGATCACGCCCTGATTGGCGAGCAGCGCCGCCCGTTCCATCACGTTCTTGAGCTCGCGAACGTTGCCCGGCCACTGGTGAGTCTTCAGCCGCTCGAGCGCAGGAGCGAGCAGCTCCGGCTCGGGTTGCCCCGAGCGCTCGCAGAAGCCTCGCAGGAAGTGGCGAGCCAACGGCTCGACCTCGCTCGGGCGCTGGCGCAGCGCCGGCAGGCGCACGACCAGGCCGCTGATTCGATAGTAGAGGTCGCCGCGAAAGCGGCCGTTTTTCACCTCTTTGGACAAGTCTCGATTGGTGGCGGTCACGAACCGGACGTCGATCCGCTTCGGCTTCGTAGAGCCGACTCGCGTGACCATGCGCTCTTCGAGGACGCGCAGCAGCTTGGCCTGTGTACCGAGCGGCAACTCCCCGATCTCATCGAGGAAGACGGTGCCGCCGTCGGTGGCCTCCAGCAGGCCGACCTTGAGGGCGTGGGCGCCGGTGAACGCGCCGCGCTCGTGGCCGAACAGCTCGCTCTCGAGCAAGCTCTCTGGCAACGCCGCGCAGTTGAGCCGCAAGAACGGGCTGTCGCGGCGGGGCGACGCGCGGTGCAGCGCCTCCGCCGTAACCTCTTTACCCACGCCCGTCTCACCCAAGATCAGTACCGAGATGTCGCTGGCGGCGGCGCGGGCAACGAGCTCGTACGCGCGGCGCATGTCCGGATCGACCAGCACGGGCGGCCGAGACACCACCGCGTCCGACGGCGACTTGAGCTCGGACAGGCTGGAGCGACCCTTGCGCTGGAGGACGACGATCACGGCGCCGATACGTAGTACATCCCCGGGTTGGAGGTGAACGCGTCGGTGCTGTTCCAGCGGACGATGGGCGTCCGAACCCGTGTCGTCGCGGTGGTCTTCCAGCGAGGGCGCGCGCACGAGGGTAGTGCCGTTGGCGCTGCCCAGGTCCTCGATTTCGATCTCGCTGCCCACGTACAGCCGCGCGTGATTGCGAGACACCGACGGATCGTCGAGTCGGATCTGACACTCTACGGCGCGCCCGATCTCGAGCACGCTCCCGAGGGTGAGACCGTAGATCCGCGACTGCTGGCGCATGTAGACGGCCAGCTCGAAATGGCCTTCACGAGGCGGAGGCGGTGGTTGGGTGAGGAGCTCCGACATCACCCTCCACGGAGGGAAACACGAGCCTGGCGCGAAGATCGCACGGAGGTTCTAACGGGCATGGGCAGCGTCGACCAGGATACACGACTCGTGCACGATCCGCTCTCGGAGATCGCCGTTCTGCGAGAGAGGCTGTCTTCGTCACGCAATCTCGCGGCCCGAGCTTCGGCTCGTCCCACAACGGCCCTCGCCCCGCTACGACGACGAGGCGCTCGATTGGCGGCGCGCGACGCCGAACGCGCACCGCGGACGACGACGCCGCACTTCGATAACCGAGGGCTGAATCGAGCCCGAAAGCGCGGTCCTATAGCCACCGACATGACCCGCATGAACCGCTCAAACCCCCAGAAAATGCCTAGCCTTGCAGGTTGCCATCGGCTAGATTCGCTCGAGGATGGATAATAGCGGCGCTAAAGTCGGCTCGCCGCGTGAAGACTCTCGCGGCACCGGCGAGGTGTCGTCGGTCGAGTCGCGCCTCCGTGCTTCGGACATGGAGGACGCAGCGCCGCGCGCGATCGCGGGCAAGCGTATCGGTCGCTACCGGCTGCTGTTTCCAATCGCTTCGGGTGGAATGGCGCAGGTGTGGGCGGGCAAAGCCGAAGGCGGCGGGCTCGCGCGCACGGTCGCGATCAAGCTCGTGAGGCCCGAGTACGCCGCGGACGACGAGTACTCGCGCATGTTCATCGATGAAGCGATGATCGCCTCGTCGATCCATCACCCGAACGTGTGTGAGATCTACGAGCTAGGCCGCGACGGCGATTTGCTGTTCATGGTGCTCGAGTGGATCGCCGGTGATTCGCTGAGCGGCCTCGTGCAAAAGGGCAACGACCTCCGACCGCTGCCGGACGACGTGGCCGCTCGCATCACGGCCGACGCTTGCGCAGGCCTCCACGCCGCGCACGAAGCGCTCGGCCAAGACGGAAAGCCCCTCGGCATCGTCCATCGCGACGTCTCTCCGCCGAACATCCTCGTGTCCATGCACGGGCACGTCAAAGTCAGCGACTTCGGTATCGCGAAGGCGCGCGACCAGCTGCATTCGCGCACGCGCACCGGCGAAATCAAGGGCAAATTCGCGTATATTCCGCCGGAGCAGATCCTCGGCAAGGGTGTGGATCGGCGCGCCGACGTGTACGCGATGGGCTGCGTGCTCTACGTGGCGAGCCTCGGGTTGCGTCCGTTCGGCAGCGGCGCCGGCGCGCTCGGAAAGATCGTACGCGGCAAGTACCGCCTGCCCCACGAGCTCCGCGCGGACTACCCGGAAGGGCTCGAAGCGATCATCGTCAAGGCGCTCGCGGCGGATCCGAGCAAGCGCTACCAGACGGCCGACGAGATGCGCCTCGCGATCGAGCACTGGCTCCTGACGACGGGTCGCGTGGTCGTGAGCGGCGACGTGGCGCGCATCGTGCGCGAGCGCATGAGCCCGGATCGAAGGCGGCTGGTCGACGCCATTCAGAGCGCCGGTCGGGCGATCCCCGAATCCATCGCGCAACAGCTGCTGTCGCTGTCGGTGCAAACCAAGGAAGAGACTCCGACCGCCAACAGCGGGCTCATCGTGCCGCCGCCCGGGCTGCGCAAGCAAAGCAGCGTCACTCCGGGACGGAGCTCGACGCCCGGCAGCGCAGCGGTGATGCGCAAGACTTCGGAGTCCGACTCGACGCAGCTCGACCCCGCGCGCGACGCGATCACGGTCCGGCCGAACGAGGCGTCGTCGCCGCGCGCTTCGGCGCCGGGTGCCGCAAAGCCCGCGGCGAGCTCACACCACGCCGCAACGGCGGAGGTCGCGAAGCCGAAGAAGAACGTCGCCCCCATGACCCAGGTGGCGAACGTGCCGCTCACCTTCCCCGATCCGGAGAAGCCGCCCGAAGCCGAGCTCACCAACTGGGTCGGGCCGCTGCGCTCCAACAACCGCTACTGGGTCCCGGCAGCCATCGCCGCCGCCGTCGCGATCGCGGCGGGCCTGTACCGCCTGTACGGCGGCTGACCAGCGGGCGGGAAGCGCGCTCAGCCGCGCTTCTTGTACGCGAGCCAGCGCAGCTCTACCGGCGCGCGCCCGAGCGGCAGATCGAACAAGTCTCCACCGCTCGACCACTGCTCGAACCAGCCGGTCGGCGGCCAGTGCTCCTTCGGCAAGCGCTCGCGCTCGTACTCGAGCGTGGACTCGTCGCTGACCTTGTCGAACGGCAGCCCCTGGAAGGCCTGCTCGAAATCGGAGCGCGTGAAGATCACGCACCAGAACACTTCACCGAGCTCGCGGGCCAGCTGGTCCGGCTTGTAACCGTCGCCGGGCTGGAACGCGCTGAAGAGCAGCGTGCCGCCGGGCCGCAGCATGCCCGTCAATGCCGTGAACAGCTTGCGCAAGTGGTCGATGTCGCGGAAATGCGAGGCCACGACCTCCGCGAGGAAGATCATGTCGTAGTGCTCTTTGGGCACTTCGAGCAAGGGATCGATCACGTCGCCTTCGAAGACGCGGATCTTGAGGCCCGCCTTCTCGACGTCGTCGCGCAGCACCTGCGCCAACGCGGGGGCGAGCTCGACGGCATCGGCCTGAAAGCCCTCGCGCGCGAGCGGAATGGTGTTGCGGCCCGTGCCGGCGCCGACGTCCAGCACGCGCACGTCCGCAGGGTTGCCGAGCGAGCGCGCCAGGTCCATCACCTTGCTGTCCGGGTGAGCGCCGAACAGCGGCGGCGTTCGAGTCTTGACCCAGTGCCCGTACTCGTCGGCGATCGTGACGACGTTCAGCGCGACCTTGTACGAGATGGTCGTCTTCGGCGGGGCGTCGGTCTCGAAGTGCACGACGAGGCGAGTGTAAGGCGACTCGTCCCAGCCCTTCTTCAGCCAGGTCTCGAGCACGGTGCGGAGGTGCTGCTTCTCCGGATCGTTGAAGACGCGCCCGAGCGCCGCAAAAATCGACAGCAGCATCTGCTGGTAGTGATCGAGCAGGCCCGGCACCGACGCGATCATCAAGTCTCCGCGCGCGGCGAGCCGGCGGGGAAGCCGGCGCAGCATGGCCTGCTTCAGCAGCGTGGAGTTGGTCTCTCGGGTCGGCTTTTTGCCCTTCATTTGGGGGCTGACCGTATCACCGAGCTACGCCGCGATTGCCAGGAAAAAGCGGGAAACCCTCAGCGATTAATCACGTGTTGGAGTCTTCCGCGAAATCGGCCGATTCGGGGATCTCGTCCAGACCGACTCCGCCGCGGACGGGGATGGCGCGCGCAGTCGCGACCTTTTCGAGCGTTGCCGCGAGCCCGTGGCGATCGGCGACCATCGGTAAGAAAGCACGGCTGCCGTCCCAGAGATCGAGCGCAACGGATTGTGGCAAATCCAGGATCACCCGATCGATCTGCGCCCAGCGGTAGCGCCGGAGCCGCGGCAGCCCGAGACTGATGATGTCGCGATACTCGACGCCGTCCCCGCGCACGCGTACTCCGCGCATGCTGGCGCGGAGCACGGACGACAGGGCTCCGAGCGCGAGCAGCACTGCCAGCGTCCGCGCGCCAATCAGGCCTCGTACGCCGCGCTCCACGACGTTCACGTACAGCCAGCTGTCGTGCGGGCTGCGCTCGGCGGTGATCACGATCATCACGGCGAAGACCGCGACCGCCACGTAGACGAAGGACGGGATCTTGACGCGCAGCGGAGGCCCGAACCTGGTCTCGACGGGCCGATACGTCATGTCGAACCCAGGAGGACGAGACGGACGCGCCATGACCGTTGAAACGTAGCTCCCCGCCCGGACCTTGGAAAGCATCGCGCGCTGGCCTCCCGGCTGGCGCGAACAGTGAAAATTTCTCGGCTGGTGTATACGCTCGTGCGTGGCCACTTCCGTCACGCGTCGCGCGCCTGGTTCCCCTGCTCTCACTCCCGGGCAAGTACGCCGGCTCGCCGACGCCATGCTGACGGCGCTCGAGCTCGGCCGCTGCGAGCTCAGCGTGCTGCTCACGAACGACCGAGAAATCCAGGAGCTGAACCGGCTCCACCGCGACAAGGACAAGCCGACCGACGTGTTGTCCTTTCCGCTCGACGACGAGCCTGGCAGCGAAGGCACGCGCTGGCTCGGCGACGTCGTGATCTCGATTGACACGGCTGCGCGCCAGGCGCTGGGCAGAAAGCGCGGTCTAGTCGAGGAAGTTCGCTTCCTCCTCGCGCACGGCATCCTGCACTTGATCGGCTACGACCACGCGACGAAGGCCGAAAAACGCGAGATGGACGCGATGACCCGTCGGCTCGTGAAACACGCGCCGCTCGAGCGCGCGGAGCTCCAACCGCAGCGAAAACGGCCGGCTAGCCGACGCCGCTAGGGCTACGAGGAACATTCGTGCAGGCCCCTAGGAGTCGTCGTTAATCCGCTGAATCGATTGATAAATTCGAAGCCGCTATTCGAGCACCCGCCGAGTCAGCATAGAACAAGGCAACGCGCGCGAACCGGCTTCGGATTCAGCGTGCTCGTCGGTACCGCGTCCGCCCCCCCGTCCCGACCAGCATAAAAAAAGCTGATTCGGCAGCGCCGTTTGATTTTTTCCCCTTGATACAGCCATCCCGTCCCTGTTATCCGTCGTCGCGCAGGCTTGGTCGGTTGAAACGGCGGTCCACGTGACCCCGGTGATTCCGTGGGCCGGAAAACAAGGCGTCAACGCTCAGAATAGGTCTCTCCACAGGAGGATGGGTACATGGCTGGCAAAAGGCTTACCAAAGCTCAGGTCGTAGCTGAGCTCGCGAATGGCTCGGATCTGGACAAGAAAAGTGTGTCGCGCGTGTTCGAATCGCTGCAGGAGCTGATCCGCAAGCAGCTTTCGGCGCGTGGCCCCGGTGAATTCGTGGTTCCCGGTCTCGTGAAACTCCGCGTCGTGAAGAAGCCGGCGACCAAAGAGCGCCAGGGCATCAACCCCTTCACGAAGGAGCCGATCACGATCCCGGCGAAGCCCGCGAGCAAGAAGGTCCGCGCGACCGCTCTCAAGGCTCTCAAGGATCTCGTTCAGTAATCCGCTCTGGCGGACGAATCCGACTTCGAGCTCGCCCTGGGCCCTGCCCCGAACGAGTCGAAGCCCAGCGTCCCCGGCTCTCCGATGAGGGCCGGGGATGTTTTTTTTGGTAGGTAGGCAATTCCGTGGCTCTCGGTAGCGTCACCATCAAGGCCGGTCACGTTCAGCCGGTTTGGGCCGGACATCCCTGGGTGTTCGCGCAGGCGATCGAGCGCGTCGAAGGCGGCGTCTCGGCAGGCGACGAGGTCCAGGTCCTGGACGGCCGCGGCAATCCCCTCGGGCGCGGTCTGTATTCGCCGAGCTCGGCGATCCCGGTGCGGCTGTTCACTCGCGACGCCTCGCGAGCGATCGATCGCGAGCTGTTCGAGCAGCGCATCGAAGCCGCGCTCGAGCGGCGGCGCGCGTTCGAGCTGCCCGCGGACGACACCAACGGCTTCCGCGTCGTGCACGCCGAGGGCGATGAGCTGCCGGGGCTGGTCGTCGACAAGCTCGGCGACGTTTTGGCCGTCCAGTTCGGGACCGTGGGCATGAAGCGCCGCGAGGCCGAGATCCTCGAGGTGCTGTCGCGGCTGATGTCGCCGCGGGCGATCGTGGACCGCACGTCCCAGCGCACGGCCGAGCTCGAGGGCTTCAAGGCCGGCACCGGCGTGGTGCGCGGCGCGCCGCTCGAGCGCTTCGAGTTCCTGGAGCGCGGGCTGTCGTTCCAGGTTCCGCTCGCGCTCGGCCAGAAGACGGGATTTTACTTCGATCAGCGACCGCTGCGCGCGCGCATCGAGGCGCTGTCGCGCGGCCGGCGCGTGCTCGACGCCTATTGCTACGTGGGCGCGATCGCGCTCTCGGCGGCGCGTGGCGGTGCCGTCGAGGTCGAGGCCGTGGACTCGAGCGCGCTGTCCCTCGAGGTCGCCGGCGAGGCGGCGCTCGCCAACGGGCTGTCCGGGCGCGTGAAGTTCGAGCGCGGCGACGCGCAGGCGGCGCTGACGCGCGCCGGGCGCAGCGGCGGCTTCGACCTCGTGATCTGTGATCCTCCGAAGTTTGCGCCGACGCGGGCAGCCAAGCAGCGCGCGGTCGAGAGTATGCGACGGTTGTCGGCGGCGGGCTGCCGCGCCACGCGACCGGGCGGGTTGCTCGTGCTGTGCTCGTGTTCGGCGGCGGTCGGCCTCGCGGAGCTGAACCGCGCGCTCGCGCTCGGTTCGCGCGATGTCGGCACCTCGACGCGCGTCCTCGAGCGTGTGTTCCAGGGACCCGATCACCCGGTGCCCGCGGCGTTTGCCGAGGGGCTCTATCTGACGACGTTGATCGCCGAGGTGCGCCCGTCGTGAAGCCGCTGTCGTCGCTCCCGGTAGAGGAGCTGCGAAAACTCCGGGGGGTGGCGTTCGATCTCGACGACACCTTCCTCGACCACGGCCGACTGGTGACGGCAGCGCTCGACGCGCTGTACCGGCTGAAATCTGCCGGTTTCGAGCTGTTCGCCGTCACGGGCCGCCCCGCGAGCTGGGGAGCGATTGCCACTCATCAGTGGCCGATCGACGGCGCGGTCACCGAGAACGGAGCGATCGGCTTCTTCCGCGACGGCGCGCGCATTCGGGGTTTCGACCGCCTGCTACCCGAAGAGCGCGAGGGACGGCGCGCCGAGCTCGCGCGGCGGGTTCTAGAACTGCGCCAGAAGCTGCCCGAGCTCGTGCCTGCGGATGACGTCTCGGGACGCATCAGCGACTTCACGTTCGACATCGGGGAGTATCAGAAGCTGCCGCGCGACGCGGTGCTGGCTGCGAAGCGTGCGGCAGAAGCGCTCGGCCTCGCGGTGATGACGTCGAGCGTGCACCTGCACGTGAGCCTCGACCGCGCCGACAAGGCCAGCGGCTTTTTGCGGTTCGTGAGCGATCGCTTCGGCATCGAGCCGACGCGCGCCCGCACGAGCTACGCGTTCATCGGCGACAGCGACAACGACGCGGCGTGCTTCGCGGCATTCCGGGTGAGCGTCGGCGTCGCGAACCTGTCAGGCCGGCAAACCGTGCCGCCGCGGTACCGCACGCAGGGCGAGAGGGCCGACGGCTTCGTAGAATTGGCGGACGTGTTGCTCGCTCGGGACGCCTGAGCGGCGCTGTGGGCATTTTCAAGGGCGGCCAGAGGGCCGGTCGCGGGGTGGGGCGAAGGGGCCGGGACGGTGGTAAACGCGGAGCCCCGTAGGAAACAACATGGCCTTCTCCCCCTTTTCAGACGTTCCGCTCGCGCCGCCCGATCCCATCCTCGGCCTGACCGACGCTTTCGTCGCCGACAAGAACCCCAGCAAGGTGAACCTCGGCGTCGGGGTGTACCAGGACGCGACCGGCAAGGTGCCGGTGCTGCGCGTCGTGCGCGAGGCGGAGAAGCTCTGGTACGAGAAGGAAGACTCGAAGGCCTACCTGCCCATCGATGGCTCGCCCGCTTATCGCACCGAGGTCCAGAAGCTGCTGTTCGGTCCGGGCTCACCGCTGATCGCCGAGAACCGGTTGGTGACGGCCGCAGCTCTCGGCGGCACGGGCGCGCTCAAGCTGGGCGCCGATTTCTTGAAGCGCTTCTCGCCCGGCTCGGAGCTCTATCTGAGCAAGCCGAGCTGGGAGAACCACCGCGCGGTGTTCGAGACCGCCGGCTTCACGGTGCGCGAGTACCCGTACTACGACGCGGCGTCGCACGGCCTCGACTTCTCCGGGATGATCCAGGCGCTGTCGAACGCGCCCGCGAAGAGCATCGTCTTGCTCCACGCCTCCTGTCACAACCCGACGGGCGTGGATCTCGACGCGAACCAGTGGCTCGAGGTCGCGCGCGTGTGCAAGGAGAAGGAGCTGGTGCCGTTCGTCGACTTTGCCTACCAGGGCTTCGGCGTGGGCATCGCCGAGGACGCGGTGGCCCTCCAGGCGCTGGCCGAGGCCGGCCTGAAGTTCCTGGTCGCAAACTCGTTTTCCAAGTCTTTCTCCCTGTATCGCGAGCGCGTCGGCGCGATCACCTTCGTCACCGACAACGCCGACGAGCAGAAGCGCGTCACGTCGCAGCTGAAGCGCGTGATCCGCACCAACTATTCGAACCCGAGCTCGCACGGCGGGCAGATCGTGGCGCTGGTGCTGGCCGATCCCAAGCTGCGCGCGGACTGGGAGCAGGAGCTGCGCGAGATGCGCGAGCGGATCCTTTCGATGCGCACGCGCTTCGTGGCGAGCCTGGCCGAGAAGGGCGTGTCGCGCGACTTCTCGTTCATCGCCAAGCAGAAGGGCATGTTCTCGTACTCGGGCCTCGAGCTCGAGCGCGTGAAGCGCCTGCGCTCCGAGTTCGGCCTGTACATCGTCGACAGCGGGCGCATCTGCGTGGCCGCGCTGAACGACAAGAACCTCGACTACGTCACCTCGGCCATCGCGAAGGTTCTATGACGTCCGTGGCGCCGCTTCCTAGCGAGCACCTGACCGAGCGCCAGAAACGACTCGTCGAGCTCGGAAGGCAGTTCCTGTATCCGAATTACCGCCAGCCCGAGTTGGTCTTCACGCGCGGGCTGGGCTCGGTGCTGTGGGACGACGCCGGCCAGCGCTACCTCGATTTTTACGCGGGGATCGCGGTCAGCGCGCTGGGACACGCGCACCCGCGGCTGGTGCGGGCGCTGTCGGAGCAGGCAGGGCGGCTGATCCACGTCTCGAACTATTACTTCAACGAGCCCAACGTGCGACTCGCCGCGGAGCTGTGCCGGCTCACCGGTATGGATCGCGCGTTCTTCTGCAACTCGGGCACGGAAGCCATCGAGGCGAGCCTGAAGCTCGCGCGGCGCCACTTTCACTCGAAGGGCGAGACAGCGCGCCTGCGCGTGATCGCTTTCAAGAACTCGTTCCACGGGCGCACGCTGGGCGCGCTCGCGGCCACGGGCCAGGACAAGTACCGCGACGGCTTCGGCGAGCTGCCGAACGTGACGCACGTGAGCTACGGGGATGCGCGCGCAGTGCACGCCGCGCTCGCGCCCGACGTCGCGGCGATCGTCGTCGAGCCCGTGCAGGGTGAAGGCGGCGTGCTGCCGGCGCCGCCCGGCTTCTTGAAGGAGCTCCGGCAGCTCACGAATCAACACGGCAGCCTGCTGATCGCCGACGAGATCCAGACCGGCGTCGGACGCACCGGCACGTTCTTGTCGATGGAGCAGCAGGGCGTGAAGGCCGACATCGTCGCGCTCGCCAAGGGCCTCGGCGGCGGCGTGCCGATCGGCGCGATGGTTTGCCGGGCCGCGCTCGAGGGCGCGCTCCCGCCGGGGAGCCACGGCTCGACGTTCGGCGGCAATCCGCTGGCGTCGGCCGCAGCGCTGGCCGTGCTCGAGGCGCTGACGGCGGACGGGATCCTCGCGCGGGTGAAGCCGCTCGGTGAGCGGCTCGGCGCGGGCCTTTCGCGGCTGGCCGAGCGCCACTCGCGGCTGGTCGAGACGGCGCGCGGCACGGGTCTCTTGCAAGCGCTGGTGCTGAAGGCGGAGGTCGACGCGCGGGCGGTGCTGGGCGCGTTCCAGCAGGCGGGCCTGCTCGTGACGATCGCCGGCGGCCAAGCGCTGCGCTTCTCGCCGCCGCTCGTGGTGACCGAGCACGAAATCGACGAGGCGCTGCAGATCGCGGACCGCGTGCTCTCGAGCTACTCCTGAAACCCCGAGGAGCCAGGTGAGCGCAGCCAGCGTCGTGCGAGCAACGGGAACCGTACCGTGCGCGAGCTGCGGTGCACCCGTAGACCCGTTGCGCGCCGAGCGCGTCGCCTTGTTCGGCGAGCGCTTCCGTTATTTCTGCAGCGCCGCTTGCCGCGATCGCTACGACCCGCACGTCATGCGCACGCCGATTCCGCACGTGCGAACTCCGCCGGAGCCGAGGCCGCCAATCGAAATCGTGGCGCCCGCGCTGCCAGAGCCCGCGCCGCCGCCGCGCAAGGAGCGCGAGCCGGTGCCGGAGCCTCGGCAGACACCGCCCGCGCCCGAACCCGCGCCAGAGCCCGGGTCGAGCGCCGAAGCGCCCGCCGTCGAGACGCCGCAGATCGGCTCACTGCTGCTGGTGCTGTCGGTGCTGGGTGGCGCGTTCGCGATCGCGCTGGCGCTCGCGGGTCCGTCGCGCGCCGCGTTGACGGCGCGGCTCTTGCTGGCCGTGGTTGCGGCCGGCTCGCTGCTCGCCGAGTCCTGCCTGGGCGAGCGCGATCCCACCGAGCAGAGCCGGCTCTCGCTCCTGGCCGCGCCGCTCGCGGCGCTGCTGGCGAGCGCGGCGGGGTTCGTCACCGAGCACCGGAGCGCGAGCTACGCCATGACGCTCGCGGCGCTGTTGATCACGATCGCTTCGGGCTCGGTGCTGCTCGTGCGGCGCGCGCGACGCGCGAGCGACCTCGAACGCGCCGCGATGCAGCGTGAGCTCGACGTGCCGTCGCGGCGCGTGATCGACGACGAGCTCGTGCAGGTCGCCGCGAGCGATCTGCGACCGGGCGAGGAGCTCGTGATCGACGCTGGCGAGACCTGCCCGGTCGACGCCACCGTGACTGCCGGCACGGCGCTGGTGCTGCCGTGGTTCGGCGCTTCTTCGCGCGTCGAACGCCGCGAAGGCGAGCTGTTGGTTGCCGGCGCGCAGGTCGTCGAAGGCAGCCTGCGCGTAGTCGTGAACTGGGCCGGCCACGATCGCGCCTGGGCGCGGCTGTCGACCGATCCGCGGCGGCGCGCGGATCTGCACACGCCGCTCGCACGCTCGGGCCGGCTGGTCGTGGAGAGGATTGCGCCGTTCTTGACCGGCGCGGCGCTGCTCGCCGGGCTCGCAACCGGGCTCGACTGGCTCGAGCTCGCGCTGCTCGGCGCCGCCGTGCACGCCGCCCTGTCGGGACCGCTGATCTCCGGGTTGTCCGGGCTCTTGGTGGCGCGAGCCGTGTTCGACGGCTTGCGCCGAGGCATCGCCTTCCGCGACGCGCAGGCGTTCGAGCGCGCGGGCAAGATCTCGACGCTGGCCTTCTGCGCGCGCGGCACGCTGCTGCTCGGCGAGCCCGAGGTGGCGTCGATCGAGGCCTTCGGTGAGCACCGCGCCGACGAGGTGCTGGCGCTGATCGCAGGCGCCGAGGGCGGCGGTCAAAACGCCGTGTCCACCTCGATTTTGCGAGCTGCTCGCGCCCGCGGCATCAGGCCCGACGGCGTGCGCAGCCCGATCGCAGAGCCCGGGCTCGGAACCACGGCCGTCGCCTCCAGCGGGCAGCAGCTGATCGTGGGCAGCCGCGCCTTGATGTTGAAGGAGCACGTCAGCGTGGCCGCGGCCGAGCGCCGGGTCGGCGAGCTCGAGGCCATGGGTCGGATGGTGTTGTGGGTCGCGCTCGGTGGGCGGCTGATCGGGCTGCTCGGGCTGCAAGACGGCTTGAGGCCGGGCGCGCGCGCCGCGGTGCAGCACGTGCTCGACGTGGGCGTGGAGCCGGTGCTGCTGTCGGGGGATGCGCGCGAGACCTGCGAGGCGCTCGGTCGCGCGCTCGACGTCGAGCACGTGCGACCCGAAATACCGCCGAACGAACGCGGCGACGAGATCCGGCGACTGACGGACGGCGGCGCCGTCACCGCCGTTGCCGGTCACTCCCCGGGGGACGACGTGGCGCTCGCCGCGGCCAACGTATCGATCGCGCTGGCCTCCGCCGGCAGCACGTCCTCGGAGTGGAGCGTACAGCTCGCGTCCGACGACGTGCGCGACGCCGCCTACGCGATTCGGCTGGCGCACGACACACGCCGCGAGGCGCGCTTGAGCTCGCTGCTCGCGATCGCGCCACCGGCCCTGGCGGGCGTGATGGCGGCGGTGGGTCTCGCCGGGCCGCTCTTGCCGCCGCTCGCGGCCATGCTCGGCGGCTTCGGCGCGCTGCTTCGAATCCGCTCGCAAGCCTAAGTACAGGCGATTTCGCGCGGCTTCCGACGCGTTTCCGGGCCTCTGCCGGCGTGGCTTGACAGGGGCGCCGCTGCTGAAAAGATGGGCTCTGTGAAACTCGGGGTCTCCGCTGGCAAGTTGACGAATGCAGACGCCGATCGGCTTCGGCGCGATCTCGACTCGTACATGCTCAAGCGCGGGCTGCGTTCGACGGAGCAGCGGCGGCTGATCATCGACACCTTCTTCGACGTCGGGGAGCACATCACGATCGACAGCTTGTTGAAGCAGGTTCGCTCGGTGGACTCGCGCGTCGGCTACGCGACGGTGTATCGGACCATGAAGCTCTTGACCGAGAGCGGCGTGGTGCAGGAGCACAAGTTCGGGGACGGCTTCACCCGCTACGAGCTGTCCGACGAAGAGCACCACCACGACCACCTGATCTGCCTCGACTGCGGCAAGATCACCGAGTTCGAAGAGCCGCTGATCGAGGAGCTGCAGGATCGCGTCGCCAACCGCTACGGCTTCCACGTGCGCCAGCACAAGCACGAGCTCTACGGGACGTGCGCCGAGTGCCAGAAGCGCAACGCGCGGAAGAAAAAAGCCTAGGCCTTCCGCGCAGGAATCACCCGCGAGTCGGTGACCACGACGTCGCACGCCACGTCGTGGTCGAGCACGGGCAGCTCCGCGAGCAGCTGGAAATCGAAGGCGACCACGACGGTCAACGCGGGCGGGCAGAAGTCCGGCAAGGTCACGTCGTAGAAGCCGCGGCCGTAGCCGAGGCGGTGGCCCGTCTCGGTGACCGCGAGCGCCGGCACGACGATCAGCTCGATCTCGCCGCGCGCCGCGCGCGGTGCCTCCCGAGCGGGCTCGGGGAAGCGCCGGCCGCGTTCGACGAGCTCGGCCGGGTCGCGAACCAGCGCGAAGCCGGTGCTGAAGCCGCCGGGCTTCGGATCCATCACCGGGTAATAGACGCGGGTGTTGCGGGCGCGGGCCTCGGTGTCCAGGCGGCGCAGATCGACCTCGGCCGAGATCGGCCAGAACAAGCCCAGCGAGCTCGCGCTCCGGAAGGCATCGAGGCGGGTGATGGCGTCCACCACACGTTGGCTGCGCTCGGCGAGGGCCGCCGCTGGAAACGCCGAGCGGAGCTTCTTGTAGCGATCGCGCAACGCCCGCCGGGCATCGATCTTGAGCTTTTCGAGCGCCTCTCCGTCGTCCAACACCGCGCGAAACTAGCACCGGGGCGCCGTGCGGCAGCAACGCGGTTACTGTAGTAGGGTCACGCGCCTTGAACGAGCGCCGTCTGTGCTTCGTAGTCCCCGCCTTTCAGGCGGAAAGCTCGATCGGAGCCGTGGTGCGAGGGCTGCTCGAGGCGGCGCGCGAGGCGGGCACGTGGACCGCGCCGGCCGTCGTGGTCGTGGACGACGGCTCGAGCGACGCGACCGCCCGCGCGGCGCGGGACGCCGGTGCGGAGGTGCTCGTCCACACGCTGAACCGAGGCAAGGGTCGGGCGCTGCTCACCGGGTTCCGCGCTGCGCTCGAGCACGGCGCGCGCGCGGCCGTCAGCGTCGACGCGGACGGGCAACACCCGGCTGACGAGGCGCTCAGGCTGGCGCTCGATCCCGCGCCGTTGGAGGCGCTGGTGCTGGCCGTGCGCGATCTTCAGCGCGACGGCGCGCCCAAGGCCAACCGCTTCTCGAACGGCTTTTCCAACGTCTGGATGTCGTGGTTCGCGCGCCGGCGACTGCGTGACACGCAGTGCGGCCTGCGGCGCTATCCCCTGCCGGCCACGCTCGAGCTCGGCTTGCGCGGCTCGCGCTTCGAGCTCGAGTCGGAGGTGATCTTGCGCGCGGTGCGGCGCGGCGTGCCGCTGGTCGAGGTTCCAGCGCGCGTGCTTTATCCCGAGCAGCGCACCAGTCATTTTCGCAGCGGCCGCGACCCGACGCGGATCGTGTTCCGGCTGCTCCACACGGCGGCTACGACGCCCTGGCGCCGCGCGGGCGAGCCGTGAGCCAGAGGCTCCGCCGCCTCGCCGCGCGCGTCGGGTTGGGGCTTTGTGCTCTGGTCGCGCTGCTGTTGACGGCGCATTTCGCGGTGCGGTGGAGCTGCCGGATCGAGGCGCCCGCGGTGGCGGTTCCGGAAGGCAAATACCAGAGCGAGCCAGGGCTACGCAGCTTCGGCAGATCCTTCGTGATGCAGCGCCCTGCCCTGCTCGAGGTGCGGCTGCGCGGCGATCCGATCGCGATCGGCTACGCGCAGGCGCGGCTCCTGTACCCGGAAATGGTCGAGAACGAGGGCGTCCTGCTGGATTCGTTCCGCGAGGCCGTGCCGACTTCGCTGCTGCGCCTGGCGTTGCTCGATCTGGCACAGGTTCGCTATCGCAACGTGGCGAACGGCTTCTCCGCCGACCGGCGTGCCGAGATCGCAGCGGGCGCGCTGGCTTTCCAGCCCGATCCGTACGACGGCGTGTTCCCAACCTTCCAGCGCTTCGCGTACCTGAACGCGCTCTACGACATCGCGCTGTCGTTCGAGCACTCGCCGCTCGTCGGCTGCACGACCTTCGTGTTTTCCGGCGAACGCGCCGCCGGTGGCGGCTCGCTCTTGGCGCGCGCCTTCGACTTCGAGATCGACGTCTTCGATCGCAAGAAAGCGGTGTTTTTCGTCGAAGAATCCGGGAAACTCCCGTTCGCCTCGGTGGCGTGGCCCGGGCTCGTGGGCGTGGTCAGCGGCATGAACCGCGAGGGCGTCGCGGTGGTGGTGCACGGCGGCCGCGCGGGCGAGACGCGCACGGAGGGAGAGCCCGTGGTGCACGCCCTGCGCCGCGTTTTGTCCACAGCCAGCACCACCGACGAGGCGCTGCGCGCGCTCTCCGAACGCGAGGCGCTCGTGAGCCACATCCTGATCCTGACCGACGCCGCCGGGCACGCGGTGCGGGTCGAGCGCGTTCCGGGCAAACCGAACCACGTCCTGCGGCTCGCGGCAGGCGAGGCCGTGACCAATCACTTCGTGGGCCCGGCGGCGGCGGATCCGAAGAACCTGGCCGTGCGAGACGCGACCTCGACCGTGCCGCGCAAGCAACGCGCGGACGAGCTCGTCGCGCGGAACGTCGGTGCGCTCGACGCGGCCGGCGCCGTGGCGCTGCTCCGGGATCGGCGCGGCGTGGGCGGCCGCGAGCTGCCGCTCGGCGATCGGCGCGCGATCGACGCGCTGATCGCGACGCACGGGGTGGTGATGGACACGGGCCGCCGCGTGCTGTGGGTCAGCGAAGCGCCGCACCTGCTCGGGCGCTTCGTGGGCTTCGATTTGAACCGGCTTTTCGCGCCCGGCTACGACCCGCGGAAGAACGAGTTTGCGAGCCTGCCCGCGGACGCGCTGCTGACGAGCGGCGTTTACTCACGGTACGAGCGCGCAAAGACACCGTGAGAGCCAGCTAGCGCAGGCTCCTTTCCTCACCTCTCGAGGCCGATCCAGGCGCCGCCGCAGGCGAGTCCGACCGCGACCGGGGCAACGGCGAGGGTGAACAGGACGGCGATCGGCGCCGTGAGGAAAGACACGATCACCAGCGTGACGACCGCGACGACGGTCGCGAGCGCGGGCTCGAGCACGGTGACGACGGAGCTCGCGCGCGCGATCAGAAAGCCGGACAGAGGGAACGCGAGCAACACCGAGGAGCCGAGCAGCACGAGTGGAACTGCCGAGCGCACGTCGGCCTCGTCCGCGAGGGCGAAATCGATACCGAAGCGGCGGCCGATCAGCACCCCGAAAACCGCCAGCGCCAGCACCAAACCGAGGGTCACGAAGGCGCCCGCGATCACCCAGCGCAGCGCGACCGGGTGATCTTTCGGCCCCAGGACCTCCGTGACGAAGGTGTTGCTCGGCACCTTCGACAGCAGCGATGGCTGAGCCAGCTCCGGAGCAGGCTCGCGCAGCACGAGCAGGCTCGCGAGCAACATGAAGAACACGATCGGCAGCGTCGCGGTGAGGTAACCCGGGCCGCGTCCCCAGAGGATGTGATCGAACAGGCCATGGAGCAGCATTGCGAACAGCCACGCCACCGAGAACCAGCTGCTGCGAAAACGACCCGCTCCGAGCACGTAGCCCCACACGCCCGCGAAGAAGAGGTGCGCGAGCGTTCCGAGCAAGGCGCGCACCAGCGTGAGCCCGGAGGGAACCGCGAACAGCGCGATCGCACCTTCGACGGCTGCGAAGCCCGAGGCCGCGACCACCGCGTACAGCACGCCGAAGCGCGGGCGGATCAAGCGCCCGCTGCGATAGAGCGGCCAGACGACGAGCACCTTGGCGGCTTCCTCGAGCGGGGCGGCGAGCAGGAACACGGCCATCAGCGCGCCCCCGACCCCGGCCGCGTGAACGTCGAAGTCGAGCCCGGTGAAGCCGAGCAGCAACCGTTCCAGGTAAGTCGCGACTGCGCCCACCACGGCCCCCGCCGCGCCCACGGTCGCGATCGTGCGGACCAGGTGAGAGAAGACCGAACCCGCCAGGCGGTACGAAAGGGCCGCGCCCAGGCCGAGCGCGAATACGACCAGGCCGAGCGCGAGCGGCAGGCCAGCCATCGTCTAAAAATGCAGGCCGGCGACGGCGGTGAGGGTCACGCCGCCACCGATGCCGGAGCCGTCGCGCGCGTAGACCTCCGCCTGGCTGTCGCCGCCGTCTGGACCGGCATCGGCGTCGAGATCGTCGATGCCGCCACGCGAGAGGAACATCAAATCCCCGGATACGTTGGCTCCGATCGAGAAGGTGTTCGCGACGTAGTAGTCGAGGCCGAAACCACCCCGCAGGTTGAGGCCCTTGACGCTGACGTCGGCGCCCTCGAGCGCATCGAACGAGCCGAGCGTCGCGTAGCCGCCGGCGAAGGTGAAATAGGGTTCGAGCGCACCGAGCGGGATACGCAGCCCGACCTCGGCGTCGAGCGTCCAGAGCTGGAAGTCTTCGAAGTTGGCGAGGCGGAAGCGGCCACCGAGCGTGATGAAGATCAGCCGCACGCCGAGGCCTGCGCCGAAGAGCGGACCGGTCTGCGTCGTCGACACGAGCTGTGAGTCGACCACGCGGTTGGCCTTGAAGGTCTCGAGCCCCAGGTACTGGGCACCCGCCTCGGCGTTCACCCAGAAGAACTCGAGACCGCGTCCCGAGTCCTTACGATCGGCTTGCTCGAGCTCGGCCTGGGTCTCGGCCTGCGTCGCGGTGGTGTCGCTGCTCGTCGAGCCCTCGATCGGCGGTGGCGGCGCGAGGCCCCCCGAGCTCAGGTCGTCTTGAGCGTGCGCGAGAGCCGGTGCGAGGGCGACCGCGAGTGCCGGCCACGAATAAGCCAGTCTCATTCGGGCAAGGTTAAATCGGCGGCTTCCGTTCGTCGCCCCTCGTGGTGAAAATCGTCGCATGCGTACCCGTGAAATCCCTCGGCGGGCGGCGCCGACGCCCTGATTTCGGCGGAAATCGCCGGTTCGTTCGACCTTGCAATCGAGGGGGACCCTAGCGCAAGATTGCGCCCGCATCGGGCTTAGGCCCGGTAGACGAGACCTGCCATGCGTCATTCGACTTTCACCTTGCTCATCGCTGGACTCTCCACCCTCGGAAGTGCCGCCGGCTGCACGCTGATCGCGGACGTCGATCAGGAGAAGATCGTCGACGAGAACGCGACTGGCGGAAAGGCCTCGACTGGCGGAGGCAGCGGCGACGTCGGTGGCGAGACGAGCGGCGGCGGTGCCTCGGGCGGCACGACGTCCGAGGGCGGCGCTCCCGCTGAAGCCGGCGCGCCAGCCACGACCGGCGGCACCTCGAGTGAAGCCGGCGCGCCCAGCACCGATGCCGGCGCAGCCAGCACCGATGCTGGCGCCGGCGGCGCGGGCTGAGCGCTAGCTCGAGCGACGGCGGCGGAAGCCGAAGGTCACGAGCGCGGCAGCCGTGACGGCGAGCACCCACGCTCCGCCGTTTTTCGCCGGAGCTTTCGCGATGTGCGCGCCGCAGCCGTAGTTCGGGCCGCACAGGCGGGCGTCGCCGGGCTTGTTGGGGTCGTAACCCTCGTTGAGCTCGTCGAAATCGGAGGTCATGTCACCGTCGCTGTCGGTCCCCTTTTCCTTGATCGCAGCGAGCGCCGTCTTCAGCCTGTCATCCAACTTCGGCAGCGCGCCGTTGTTCCAAACGAGCTGGCCAAACAGCTGTCCGCGCATCGCCGTGCCCGACTGGCCCGGGTTCGTCGTGTGGCAAAGCGTGCACGTCGGCACGCAGAGCATGTCGTACTCATCCTTCACGACTGAGGGGAACGTGTCCGACGCCTGAGCAGACGCCGCGACGAAGCTCACGGCGGCAAAGCCGAGCGCGAAGGTGAATTGACGAGCAGAGCGGATCATCGGTCGCACGCGAACCGCTAGCTCGAGCGGCGGCGGAAGCCGAACGTCACGAGCGCGGCTGCCGTGACGGCGAGCACCCAGGCTCCGCCGTTTTTCGCCGGAGCTTTCGCGATGTGCGCGCCGCAGCCGTACGCGGGCCCACACAGGCGCTCGTCGCCCGGTTTGTTCGGGTCGTTGCCTTCGCTGAGCTCGTCCGAGTCGGGGGTGCCGTCCTTATCCGTGTCGACCCGCGGCATCTCGGTCTTGATCTTCTCGAGCGCAACCTCGAGCTTGCTCTCGTCACCAGCGAGCCCCCCACCGGCGCGGGGAACGACGGCCGAGAGCGCGAACGGCTTGATGAAGTTGCCGGCTTGTCCCGGATCGGTCGCGTGGCACAGCGTGCAGCTTGGGGGGCACGGCATGTCGTACTCCTTCTGCACCACCGAGGGGAACGCCGGCGACGCTTGCGCGGGCCCGGCCACCAGCGCGGACATCCCGACGGCGAACGCGAACGTGAGCGCGAGTTGACGAGTAGAGCGGATCATCGGTCGCACGCGAGCCTCACAGGTAGACATGGAGCTGCCCGAGGATTTGCATCGGGTCTTCCTGACGGAAGATGGCATCGACGCGGAAGTCGAAGTGCGGAGCGAAGAACCATTGGGCGCCCGCCCAGTATCCCATCTGCAGCTCGCCAGTGCCCGGAAGCCGCTCTTGTTCGATGAACGCCCCGCTCACCAGTGTGCGCGGGTTCGACGGGTAGTTGGTGTTGGCGCCCTCCACCGTGCCGATCAGGTGCAGGCCCTGCGCGAACTCGAAATCGAGCTGCAAGAACCCGGTGTAGCCGAGCTCCTTGCGTGAGCGCGCGACCATGTCGACCTCGCCGAGCACCGCCAGCATTTCCCCGACGCCGGTACGGAAGAAGGCGCCGTGCGCCTGGCGCGTCGTCGAGAGGTTGTCCGATGGCGACAGGCGATCGTTCTTGGCGTACGTGACCAGGCTGCTCAGACCGAAGGCCGCGCGTTCCCCGACCATCATTTCGAAGTAGCCGCTGTAGCCGCGCTCGCGGAATTCGTCGGGGGAGCTCTGGTAGTTGCCGGCGATGCCCATCAGCTCGAAGCGCACCTTTTCGAAGTTCATCGCGAGCGCGAGGCCGTGCTGCTGATCCGACTCGCGATCGGTCTCGGTGCGCTCGCGAACCCACATCGTGTGCTCCGGGATCCGGACACCGTACGGCAGGTTCATGCGGCCAGCGCGGATGGTATGGTTGCCTCCGCCGAAGTCGAAGGCGAGCCAGTGCGTTCGCGAGATCAGCCGGTAGCCGTCGCCCTGGTTGGTGGTGATCTGCGCGGCGCGACCGTGGGGGGCGCCGGCATTCACCTTCGAAACGCCGAGGCTGGCCTGAGCGCGGAAGCTCTCGGAGACGCGCAGCTCACCATATAGGTCCAGTTGCATCGGGAACCAGCGGATCTTGGGGTCCGCGTCGCCGTTGTAGATGGTGGCCAGACGCACGCTGCCTCCGAGCAAGATGGATTCCGGCAAGCCGAACAGGCCGAAGAACGGATCCGTGAACGAGCGCTCGGACGCGGGCTCTTCGGTCTCCGAAGCGGCGGGCGCGGATTCGCTATCGCCGCTCGATGCTTCCTCTCCGTCCGACTCGCCCGCGGCCTCCTCCTCCTCGAACTCTTCTTCTTCTTCCTCGGCGTCGACTTCCTCTTCCTCCGCGTCGGGCTTGGCGAGCTTGGCCGCTGCAGCCTTGCCGAAGCGGGCCATCTGCCGGCGCTCGAAGGCGTCGGCGGAGCTCTCCGAGTCGCCGCCGAACTTGCTCGAAAGGAACGCCTCGCTCATCGCGCGGCCGTACACGGTGAGGAGCTCGCCACCCGACGGATCCGAGTGACACGCGCCGCAGTTGCTGTAGCCGTGCTTGATCATCCAGGTGTACGCGTGCGCACGCGAGCTGAACGACAACACGACCAAGCCGAAGGTCAGCGCTAAAAGCTGAGGCAGCGCTCTCGAAGCCCACCCCCGTCGGGCGAGACGCCGGCATGGCATGAACATGGCAGCTTTCATCGCCAGATTCCGGCGCTCTGTCAATCTCTCGTCAGCGCCGAACCCCCGAAATTTTCGAGCATTTCCGGCAAGTCTGGCGACGCAACGCGCCGCGAAATCTCAGCCGCGAAAGGAAACATTGCTGCCCTGAAATGCCGACGCCCCCGAACCGATGGATTCGATTCAGGGGCGCACCAAACGTGACCCTCGCGGGCCGCTTCGCGTCAGCCCTTGTCGCGGAGCTTCACGCCGCCGACGGAGACCTTCACCTTCGGTTCGACACAGATGGTCTTGCCGAAGCGGCAGATCGGCTGGATGCCGAACTGCGTGTAGTCGAAGCTGAAGTTGCCGCGGACCGCATAGTCCGAGCCCATCCGCTTCGCCTTGTAGTGGACCTTCACGGTCTTGGTCACGCCGTGCAGGGTGAGCTGGCCGTCCACGTTGCCCGATGTCTCTTTTTGATCCTCGGGCATCTTGATGGCGGACTTCTCGACCACCAGCGTGGCGTCGGGGTGCTTGTCGCACTCGAAGTCTTCCTTCGCGTGCTTGGTGCGCTCGCCCATATCCAGCTTGTTCTTCAGGTCCGCCTTGAAGACGATCTTGTCGCCCTTCTGCTCGCCCACCACCGAGCCCTTCCCGTCGAAGTTGAGCTTCGGCCCGATCTTCGGCTTTGCGGAGCCCTCTACCTTGAAGAAGCCCGGATCGAGCTTGACGAGGTCGGCCGAAGCGACTGCGGAGACGGTGCACACGGAAAACAGGACGGCGAGCAGGCTGCGACTACGGAACAACATTCATCTCTCCTTTGGCTACCTAGACGCTCTGGGCGGAACCGGACACGCATTCGACGGTGGACGGGCGCCGCGGATTCACGAGGGGTACCAAGAACTCCTCGATCTCGCTGGCACGCGGGAATGTGGCAGAAAAAGTCGGGTCGCGGAAGGGCTCGGAGACGACTTTCCTCCGCGTTTCCGTGATCTACGAGGGCCACGCGGATCAACTTCCTCGCATCGCATCGGGAAAGATTTTTCTAGCCGGATTGCGATTTTGCGTGCGCGGTCGAGCGCACATAACCGACGACGCGACGTTCTGCGCCAGCGAGCGGCCACGTGTAGCGTTGATCAGTCTCTTTACGAAACCCCGAGGGCGGAGCTGGTGGCTCCGCTTGCGCGAGCAGCACCCACACCGTGCGCTTCGCAATTCGTGCGCCTTCGCGCACCCATTCGGGCGGCGCCAGCGTCGCGCGCGACACCGCGACGTCGAAACGTTTCGGCGCGAGCGCATCGGCGCGCGCGCGCTCGACGACGATGTCAGCGCGCCCGAGCTCGTGCAACACGGCGCGCAAAAAACTGACCCGTTTCTGCTTCGGCTCGACCAGCGTGAACTTCAGATCCGAACGCAGCAATGCGAGCGCGAGACCCGGCGCGCCGGCGCCGCTCCCGACGTCGACCCAGGTCGCAGGTCCAGTCGCGGTGAGCGTGGCGAGCTCTGCCGCGTCGGCCAGCAACAAGTCCACGAGCTCGTCCGGGCTGCGCGCGGCGGTCAAATCCATGCGTTGGTTCCAGTCGATCACCAGCTCCGCCCAACGCTGGAGCGCCTCGAGCGAGCTCGTAGAGCCCGAGGCAGAGCCGGGGTCCAGGCCGAACCGGTCGAGGACGCGCTCGATCCGCTGCGCCAGCTCGGGGCCTTTCCAGGAGTCCTCGGTCATCGATGTCGCCGGAGCGTGCCGCGCGCAGGGCAATGCTACAAGCGAGAGAATGAGCCACGCCGTGGAACTGCCGATCGCCGCGCTCGAACGCCTGGTCGAACGCGCGACCGGTACTCCTCCGCCGCTGCGCTTCGACGAGATCCTGGGTGGAGCTTCGGTGCGGCGGTTCCTGCGCGTCCCGACCCGCGACGGCTCGACGGTGATCGCGATGTTCGTGCCGATTCAGACGCACGAGTTCCAGCAGAAGGAGCGCGGCGACCGGCGTTGGCCGTTCCTCGAGGTGCTGGAGCTACTGTCCGCTCACGGCGTGCGGGTGCCGCGGCTCTTGGCCGAGGCCTGCGACGAGCGGCTGATCTTGGTCGAGGACCTGGGCGAGACCCTGGCGCAGCACCTGTCCCACTCGCCGGGCGATCGCGAGGCGCTGTACCGAGTGGCCGTGCGGGATCTGTCGCGCGCTCAGGTGGCGCTCGGCGAGCTGCCGCGCGACTCGGTCGTGCGCGAGCGCGCGTTCGACCGCGAGCTGCTTTCCTGGGAGCTCGAGCACTTCCGGCGCTGGGCGCTCGAGGCGCGCGGGATCGAGCTCGGCGCCGAAGATCGCGCAGTGTTCGACGCAGCCGCCGATTATCTCGCGACGACGATCGCCGGGCTTACTCGGGGCTTCGTTCACCGCGATTATCAGAGCCGCAACTTGATGGTCGTGAAGGAGCGCGACGGCAGCCTGGGCCTCGGCTGGATCGATTTCCAGGACGCGCTGCTCGGCCCGCGCGTCTACGATCTGGTGGCGCTGCTCGGCGACAGCTATCAGTCGTTCGACCCGGAGTTCGTCGCGGCGCGGCTCGCGGAGTTCGGCGCGGGCCTCGGGCTTTCCGCGGCGGAGCAACCCGTGCTCGAGCGCGAGTTTTCGCTGGTGATGGTGCAGCGCAAGCTGAAGGATTCGGGGCGCTTCGTGTACCTCGATCGCGAGCTCAAGAATCCGAGCTTCCTCAAGTTCGTGGAGCCGACGATCCAGAAGGCGCAACGCGCGCTGGACCGGCTGACGGCAGAGCCGAAGCTCGCCGCGCTGTCCGCCCTCCTCGAGCGCCTCTTCCCCCGCGCCCGCTGACAGCCGACAGCCCTCTAAACCGATCGCGCTTGCCCCGGCGGCACCGCCGCGCCCGGCCAGACCTCGAGCCACTCGTTCGCATAGTCGCTGTCGAAGCACTCGATCCAGCTGCGCCTCGGCAGGCCCTCTTCGCGCGCAGCCTCGCAGATCAGCGCGAGGCCCCGATCCAGCTTGTTCAGCGCGACATCCACGTAGCTGTAACGGAGGCCGAGGCCGCCGCCGACCACGCGCCCCGCGCGCCCGGCGATCAAATAGCGATCGATTGCTCGCTCGAGCGCCTCGCGTTCGGCGAGCCGTGACTCGGGTTGGCCGTTGCTCTCGTACTTGAGAAAGAAGAACCGCTCGTGACGCGAAAAGCGCAACGACGACACGGGCGAGGCCTCGAGGAAGCACTTCAAGAGCTCCGGCACGCGCGTCACGGCCATCACCAGGTCGTCTTTCTGCGCGTAGTCGTCGGCGGTCTCCGGATCGAGCTCGAACAGGTTCCATTCGCCATCACCTGCCGCATGGAGCGGGCCTTCGGGCAGGCCCGCCTCGACGCCCGAAATGGCGGCGTCGAGCGCCGCCGACAGCTCGCGGAGCGACAGGCGCGCCGCATCGTCGGGACGCTCGCGGAGCACGCGCAGTGGACCACCGCGCGGGGCCGCCTCCACCTCGACGGCGCCGATCCAATCGTCCGCGCAGCGCTCACCGGCGAGGTCCCAGACGAGCCGCTCCGCGAGCTCCCGCTCGGCGTCGTCGCCCTTGCCGCCGGGCACGGAGACCACGAGCTCGAGCAGGTGGCCGCGCGTGAAGCCGGCGCGCACGCTGGCCGCGCCGAGCTCGGGGCCGCCGCGCAACCTGGCTCGCGCGAGGGCCTCGGTCCAATCGAGCCGCGGCCGGTGGTTTTGCACCGTGAAGCCCGGCGAAAGCTTCGCCACGCGCTCGGCGAGCGGGCAGAGCTCTCGCGAGCGCGCTCGCACGATCAGACCCTCGCCGAGCCGCTCGACGGAGAGCCCGGGGTGCACTCGCTCGAAGGCGACGCGCAGGGAGTGCACGTCGCTCGGATTCCGTTGGAACGCCGCGTACGCTTCGCGCGCGCGCTGGTCGAGCGCCTCGAGCGCTTGACGTTCGGGGGGAGCGAGATCTCCGAAGCGAACGCGCACGTTCGCAGGGTATCACTTCGGGCGGCTGCGCCGGCGCGGTTTGGCGCGCTTCTTGGTGCGTTTTTGCTTTGGCTTCGGTTTCGGTCCGAACTCGACGACCTCGGCGCGCACCGGGATCACGCCGGCGCGGATCATTTGCAGCTGCTCGGCCGCTGCGCGCGACAGATCGAGCACGCGGCCGCGGCGGAACGGCCCGCGATCGGTGATGCGGACGTAGACCACGCCGGGTGGCTCCGAGCGGAACACGCGCACGACCGTGCCGAAGGGTAGTTCCCGGTGCGCGGCGGTGAGAGCGCGCGGGTCGTAGAGCTCACCGCTCGCCGTCTTCCTGCCGCTGAATTGATCACCGTAGTAGCTGGCCTCGCCCTTGAACACGGCGAGCGCCGGCGCATTGCCGTAGCGCACGGCGAGCGGCTCGGAGCCGAGCGACTGAGGCGCGGCCGGGGGATTGGGCGCAGCGGGCGCGGGCGCCGCGCTCGGAGCGGCCGCGGGCGCGGGAGCCGGCGAGGGCGGCTGCGACACGAACACGCTCGGCGCCTCGCGCGCGCACGCGATCGTCACACCGCCGAAAACCAGCAGTCGTAGCTGCAGGCCGGGTTTCGTCGACTGCCAGGCGCGCACTCCCTCGTGGACTAGCACGATGTGAGGGTGCCGGGCGCATGTTATAGACCGCGCGCATGCCGCCCAAGAGCAGACCTCACCACACCACACCGCGAGTCCAGCTCGTGCGCGGTGGAATCGTGGTGTCAGAGCGGACAATTCCGCTGCTCGCGGGAAGCGTTCATTACTGGCGCATGCCGCCGGAGAGCTGGCGCGCGGGCCTCGAGGCGCTGCTGTCGCTCGGGCTGAAGTTGGTCGATACCTACATCCCGTGGGGTGTCCACGAGCAGCTCCCCGGACAATTCGATTTCGGTGAGCGCGATCCGCGGCTGGACGTCGTGAAGTTTTTGCGTCTCGCCGAAGAGCTCGGTTTGTACGCGATCGTGCGGCCTGGTCCGCACATCAACGCCGAGCTCACGCACTTCGGTCTCCCGGAGCGCATCATCTGGGATCCAGCTTGTCAGGCGCGCTCGGCATCCGGGCGGCCCGTGGTGTTACCCGTACCGCCGCTCGCGTTCCCCGTGCCGAGCTACGCGAGTCGCACGTTCCTGGAAGAGGCGCGTCGCTGGCTGCTCGCCGCGGGCACGCGCTGCGCGCCGCTCTGCTACCCCGACGGACCGATCGTCCTCAGTCAGGTCGACAACGAAGGCGCGATGTACTTCCGCGACGGCGTGTACGACCAGGACTACCACCCGGACGCGGTCCGGCTGTACCGGCGCTTTCTCGAGAGAAAGTACGAAACCCCCGAAAATCTCGGGAGAGCGCTGGGGCGCGAGCTCGACTCCTTCGAGCTCGAACCGCCGCGCGAGCTCGACGCGCAGCGCTCGCGCGATCTCACCTATCACCTGGACTGGGCCGAGGCGCAGGAAGAGCTGCTCTCGGACGCGCTGTCGGTGATGCGAGAAGCTCTCGACGAGTCGGGGTTGTGCGTCCCGTGCTCGCACAACCTGCCGATCGGCGAGGCGTTGACGCCGCTCGATCCGAGCCGGCTCGAGCGCGCCGTCGACTACATCGGGCTCGATTATTACCACGTCGCGACACCGGCGCAGCGCACGGAGATAGCGCGGCGCACCAGCGAGCTCTCGGTGCGGAGCGAGGCGCGCAACACGCCGGCGTTCGCCTGCGAGCTCGGCGCCGGGTTCCCGCCGTTCTTCCCGGCGCTCACCGAGCAGGACAATCTGTTCACGGCGCTCGCTGCGCTCGCTTACGGATTGCGTGGCTTCAACCTGTACATGGCGGTGGAGCGCGATCGCTGGATCGGAGCGCCCTACGACCGGCACGGGCGCGAGCGGCCCTTCGCCGATGCCTGGCGGCGGCTGGCGCGCGGGCTCGAGGCGGCGCGCTTCCACGAGCTCACGCGCGAAGCGCCCGTGCACCTGGTGGTCCCTCGCAGCTTGCGCCGATTGCAGCGCGTGCTCCACGCCTTCGGTCCGCTGAGCGCGGTGATCTTCCAGATCGTCGGGAGCGGCGCGGCGGACAGC
The DNA here is from genome assembly GCA_025937835.1 of Polyangiaceae bacterium. Lineage (GTDB taxonomy): Bacteria > Myxococcota_A > Polyangia > Polyangiales > Polyangiaceae > PMG-095. Next base: position 10,791 of record JAICQO010000030.1, on the reverse strand, counting down.
GGCCTCGAGGACGAGCTCGAGCTCGGCGCGCCGTTCGCGATCGACGCGGAGCTGTTCCTGCGCCGAGTCGAAGAGGAGCTCGAGCGGCGCCGCATCCCGTTCGCGGTGGTCGGCGGCGATCTGATCGAGCACAGCCTGGAGCATGCCCGGTTCACGATCGTGACCTGCTCCGGCGGGCTCGAGCGGCGGATCGTGCGCGCCGCGAGCCGAGCCTTGCGCGAAGGCCGCTCGCTGGCGATAGGCCCGCATTTTCCACAGCGCGACGAGGCGCTCGTGCCGCGCGAGCCGCCGAGCGAGCTGCGCCACGCCTTCGAAGGCTCGCTGCCGAGGTTCTGGGACGCTGATCCGACCCGGATCTCGGCGGCGATCGAGCAGGCCACCCGCGTGCTGGGGCTGGAGCCGCTACACGCCTCGCCGAGTGAGCTGTACGTGACGGTGCACCACGACTCGGAGCATCGCGCGCGGGTGCTGTTCGCGATCAATCCCCACCCGCGCCCGCTCTCGGCGGAGGTACAGGCGTTCGGCGCGAGCCACGCCGAAGATCTGCTCGACGGCAGCGTGGTGTCCGCCGCTTTCTCCACCCTCTCGTTTCCGGTCCCCGAACGCTCGGTCCGGATCTTCAAACTCACCTAGCTTTCGGCCCGTACCATGCTCTTGGAAATCAACCCCGACACGCCCGAGCCCCGAAAAATCCAGCGAGCGCTCGACGCGCTCAATCAGGGAGGCGTGATCGCCTACCCGACCGACACCTGTTACGGGCTCGGCTGTGATCTGTTCAACAAGAAGGCGATCGATCGCCTCTACCAGATCAAGGCGATGGACCGGGAGCACATGCTCTCGTTCGTGTGCCAGAACCTGGGCGAGGTCGCCAAGTACGCGGTGGTGCACGATCGCGTCTACCGGATCCTGAAGCAGTATCTGCCTGGCCCCTATTGCTTCATCCTCGAGGCGACGCGCGAGGTGCCGCGGGTGGTGCAGACCCCGCGCAAGACGGTCGGGGTCCGGATCCCGAATCATCCCGTTGCGCTCGCCCTGACGGCGGCCCTCGGGCACCCGATCATTTCGAGCACGGCCGCGAAGCCCGGCGCCGACCCGGACCCGGATCCGCGCGAAATCGAGCTGGCCTTCCCCGGGCTCGGCCTGGTCCTCGACGCCGGGGGCGGGGGCACGGTCCCGACCACGGTGGTCGACCTCACCGGCGCTTCCCCGAAGATCGTGCGCCGCGGCGCGGGGGATCCGGAGCCCTTCGAATGATGCTTGCCGGGCGCCGCTCTTCCAAAGATTGATTCGACGCGGGCGGAGGATTAAAAGGGCCGGACTATGGCCTTCATCGTCACGGACAATTGCAACGGTTGCCGCTTCACCGATTGCGTTGCGGTGTGCCCCGTCGATTGCTTTCACGGGGACGACAACATGCTCTACATCGACCCGGGGGAGTGCATCGATTGCGGCGCGTGCGTACCCGAGTGCCCCGTAGAAGCCATCTACGACGAGACCCAGGTCCCGGACGACAAGAAGGAATGGATCCAGGCCAACGCCGAGAAGGCGCCGGGCCTGCCGGTCATCAACAAGAAGGTCGATCCGCTGCCGGGCGCAGAAGCCAAGAAAGAATCGCTCGGCTTCTGAGCGGCGCTTCGCCCCCGAGCGCCGCTCAGAAGCTCGCCCAGCGCTACTTGCCGAAGGCGATCTTGGCGCTGGTGCGGAGCTGCAGGGTGCCGGCGGGCTGATTGCCCTTGCCGAGCGCGGCCGCCAGCAGCGACATCTGCTCGCCGCTGGCGGGGAAGCCCGTGCCGGGGACGATCTGCAGCTTGCCTTCGGCGAGCGCCTGGAACTCGCGCATCTCGCGCGGCGCGTCCGGCGGTAGCCCCACGAGATCGAAGGTCGGCACCGCCGAGTAGCGCTTGGTGTTGACGCTCAGGTTGACGCGGCCGTTCTCGACGCTCTCGACCTTCACCAGCCGGTAGGTCACGAGATCGAGGCCGAACAATCCGTCGCGGCTGGTCGCCATCCAGTAGGCGCCGACGCCGACCGGCTTTTCGGGATACGGCAGGGTGATCACGGCCAGCGCGTCGCTCAGCGCCCGCACCGAGTCTTCGAGGTTCTGGTCCGCGCCCTTGGCGAGCTCGAACTTGAAGCCCGTCCCGCCGCCGTCGGGCAGCACCTGGTACTCGACCTTGGTCCCCTTGAGCTTGCCGATGTTGCGCGTGAGCTCCGGCGGGGCGCCGTTCAGCGCCACACCCGCGTTGTTGACGCGAGCGATCACCGTCACCGGCGCGGGTGCGTCGCTCTGCTCTTTGGGCTTTTGCGCTTCGAGCGTGAGCGCGAAATCGATCGGGATACCGCCCTGGCGCGGATCGCTCTGCAGCTCTATCTGGATCGAGCCGTTGGTCTTGGCTCCAGGCTTGGGCTGTGCTGGCTGGAGCGACACGCGCGGCTCGCTGCCCTCGGCACCGAGCGTGATCTTGGGAGGCGCTCCCTTCTGGGCCTCGCGGTCTGCAGCGCCGGGCGCGAAGATGCCGGTGGGCGGTGGACCACCTGCCTGGGCTTCTCCCGGGGTCTGTCCTTTGGCGCGAGCCGACGCCGCTGCGACCGCTCGAGCGAGCTCGGGATCGAGCGCTTGTTTCTGGGGCGCCGCCGACTCGATCGGTTTCGGTCCCTCAGTCGACTCTTTCTCACAGGCGCTCGAAAGAACACCCAAGAACCCGATCGTGGCGAGGTACGAGAGGCGGGACAGCATCATCGTGGTTTGGCTATTTACTCGAGTTTCCGACCCGGGCCAGAACCGCGAAACAGCCGGAATATTCCCCGAGTTGGCGCTCGGGCCCCGCACGCATCCTAGAACGGCGGGGGTTCGGGGATATCGGCCTCGAGTCCGGACTTGCCGGCCAGCACGGGCGGCGCAGACGGCGCTCCGCCCACGTCACCGCTCTCTCGCGCCTCGTCGTCTACGACGACCGATTCGCCCGCCGGAGCCGTGGGGTTCGCGGTCTCGCTCGGGACGGTGCCGTCCAGGAACTCTTCCTCGAGCGCGTCGAGCTGCCCGTCGTACGCGAGCAGGCCGGTCGCGGGATCGATGCGCGCGGTCACGATCGCGTTCGGCCGCGGGAAGTCGCTGACGGGGCGGCCCTCGTGCGCCGATTTCATGAACTGGATCCAGAGCGGCAGGGCCGTCGCAGCGCCGGATTCACCCGAGCCGAGCGGAGTGGGCTCGTCGAAGCCGACCCACACGGTTGCCACGAGCTCGGTCGAGTAGCCCGAGAACCACGTGTCCTTCACGTCGTTCGTGGTGCCGGTCTTTCCGACCACGGGGCGACCGAGGCTCAGTGCGCGCTTGCCGGTGCCGTCCTTGACCACACTGCGCATCAGGCTGGTCACGAGGTACGCCTCTTCCGGGCTCAACACGCGGCGCTTGGGCGGCGCCGGCGGCAAGGGCAGCTCTTTGCCGTCGGGGCCGACGATGCGCGTGACCAGGCGCGGCGCCTCCACCTCTCCGCCGCTCGCGAAGGAAGCGTACGCGTTGGCGAGCTCCAGCGGCGTCACTTCGTAGGCGCCGAGCGCGAGCGAATCCGTGGCGCCGAGCGGCGACTCGATGCCGAGCGCGCGCGCGAATTCGACGACGTTCGCCGGCCCCAGCGCACGCAGCAAGAACTCGGCAGCGAGGTTGTCGCTCTTGGCGATTGCGTTGCGCAGCGGCACCCGGCGCGGCTGCTCTTTCGAGCCCTTCTTCGGCGAGAGGTCGAGCACGCTGGCCGGGTTGAAGCGCCGCGACGACAGCGCGTAGCCGTAGACGAAGGGCTTGAACGCCGAGCCCGGCTGCCGGTGAGCGGAGACGGCTCGATCGAGCGCGCCCGGCGTGGCCTCGTAGCTCCCGACCAGAGCGCGCACCTCGCGCGTGCGCGGCTCGATCGCGACGAGCGCCGCCTGCGGCCCGAGCTCGAGCCGCAAGGGCAAGAGCCCGCCCTGCGACGGCGCCGAGCCGTTCAGCGCGACGCGCAGCGCGGCGCCGAGCTTGGTGAACTCGGACGGCGGCAGGTGCTTCGCGTCGTAGCGCTCCTCGTGCGCCAGCACGACGCGGCCGCGCGTGTCGCCGATCTGCACGTCGATCGTGCCCTTCTGATCGTCGAGCGCGACCACCTTGCCGACGTAGAAGCGGTTCGGCTTGACGTCCCCCTCGGACAGCGGGCCCCACAACTTGCGCGTCTCGAGCGTGAGCGGCGGCACGAGCTTCTGGCGCTCGGCGTAGCTGGCGAGCCCTTCGCGCACGGCCTTGCGCGCCGCCGCCTGGAGCTTCAGGTCGAGGCTGGTGGTGATCGTGAAGCCGCCCTTCTTGGCGCGCTCGCCGACCACGCGCTCCAGCACCCTCCGCGCGTAAGCGACGACCTCGGGCGCGAGCGCGGACTCCTCTTCGCTGCTCGGCGCGAGCCTGAGCGGCTCCTCGAGCGCGGCGTCGTGGAGCTCCTTGGTGACGAAGCCCTTGTCCAGCATTTGCGCGAGTACGTAGCGGCGGCGCGACAGCGCCTTCTCCGCATCGGTGCGCGGGGAGAAGCGCTCGGGCGCCGCCACGATGCCGGCCAGCGTCGCGGCTTCGGCCAGGTCGAGGGCCGTCTCGGGCTTGCCGAAGTAGTAGCGCGCGGCCTCCTTCACGCCGTAGCGGCCGTGGCCGAGGTAGATGTGATTCAGATAGAGCGAGAAGATCTCGTCCTTCGACAGCTGCTTCTCGAGCCGCCGCGCCAGGATCGTCTCCTTGATTTTGCGCTCGTAGGTGCGCTCCGGCGACAGGAACAGGTTCTTCACGACCTGCTGCGTGATCGTGCTCGCGCCCTGGCGGGTGCTGCCGGCGCGCAGGTTCGCCAGCATGGCTCTGACCATGCCGAAGTAGTCGAGCCCCTCGTGCTCGTAAAAGCTCGCGTCCTCCGCCGCGAGGAACGCGAGCTTGACGTGCCCAGGCACCTTGGCGAACGGCACGACCGTGCGGCGCTCCGTGAAGACACTGCCGAGCAAGCTGCCGTCCCTCGCGAGCACGCGCGTGACCTGCGGCGGGTCGTAGCCGTTCTTCAGCTCCTCGACGCTCGGGAGCTTCGACTCGTAGCGCGCGACGACCAGCACCAGCGTCAGCGCGCCGAGCAAGCCGAGCACCACCACGGCCCCGCCGCCGTACACCGCGACACGTCGCAGGGTGCGGAGCAGCGCTTTCCGATCGGCCATCAGCGACCGAGCACGCGCATCACCAAGATCGCGAGCACCACCCCGACCACCAAACACAAGGCCGCGACGCCGACGAGCAGGCCCGCGCCAGGACCGCGCGCAGGCGCCGGGGCGGCCAGATCCGCCGCGTTTCCGGACGAGGGAGAGGCCGGGGAGCGCACCGACGGCGCGATCTGCGCGGCTGGACCGCCGAACGGCCGCAGCGCGTCGGCGAACTGCGAGGCCGTCTGGTAGCGATCCTCGGGGCGCTTGGCGAGCGCCTTTTCGAGCACCTGCTCGAGGCCCTTCGCGAACTTCAGCTCCGGCACGCGCTGACCGAGCGGGATGATCGGCTCCATCACGTGCTTCTGGATGTATTCCATCGGCGTGCGCGCGGAGAAAGGCAGCTTCGCGGTCAGCACTTCGTAGAGGATCACGGCCAGTGAGTAGATGTCACTGCGTGCATCGAGGGTTTTGCCCTGCGCTTGCTCCGGGGACATGAACTCCGGCGTGCCGAAGACCATTCCCTCTTGCGTGAGAATCAGCGAGCCGGGCTGCATCTGGCGCTCCGTGACCTTGGCCAGGCCGAAGTCGAGCACCTTGGGGAAATCGAGGATGCCGCCCTGCCGCGACAGGAAGATGTTCTCCGGCTTCAGATCGCGGTGGACGATGCCGAGCTCGTGCGCTTCCTGAAGCGCCCCGCAGACCTGGATCAGGACGGGGATCGCGCGTTCCGGGGGCATCGCGCCCTCCTTGCGCACGGTCTGGTTGAGGTTCCTGCCCTCGAGCAGCTCCATCACGATGTAGAGCGAGCCGTCTTCCTCCAGCTCGCCGTACATGAACACCTTCACGGTATTCGGGTGGGTGAGCTGACTCATCGCGCGCGCTTCGCGCCGGAACCGCGAGGTCAGATCCTTCCGTCCGGCGAGCTTCGGATGGAGGATCTTGATCGCCACCATCCGGTTCATCGCCGGCTGGGACGCCTTGTAGACGGACCCCATGCCGCCCGTGCCGATCTTCTCGACGATCTGGAACTGGCCGCCCAGGATTTCTCGGCCGATGAAAGGGTCCTTCGGTCTCATGCGTGCCGAGGGTCGGAGCCTATCGCAGTCAGCCGCCGGAAACGCTAGTCGGATCAGCTTTTGGCGGGCACCGAATACGATTTCGGGTGACGATGCCGGAGGGCCCCGCCCTCGGGCCGTTCCTCGGGTGCTTGCCGAACCATGAACGAAGCCAGCCTGCTCGAGAGCCCGCTCCTTGGACGAGCCGGCTTCCGCCACGCTTTTTTCACACGAAACGGCGGCGTTTCGACCGGGCCTTACCAGAGCCTCAGCTTCTCGCTGGCGGTCGGCGACGAGCCGGGCAACGTGGCAGAAAACCTGCGCCGGGCGGCCGGGGCGCTCGGGGTGCCGAGCGAGCGCATCTACTACCTGTCCCAAGTGCACGGCCGGCAGACCCAGCTCGCCGACGGGGGGGAGACCCCGGCTCGCTTTCTCGAGCGTGAGGGGGACGCGGTGATCGCGGTCCCCGGCGCGCTCGGGCTCGCCTGCGCGGTGCGCAGCGCAGACTGCGTGCCGATCCTGGTCGCCGATCGAGCGACGGGCGCCGTTGCCGCCATTCATGCCGGATGGCGCGGTGTGGTGGCCGGCGTGGTCGGCGCGGCGGTGTCCGCGCTCCGCGAGCAGACCGGGCAGCGCGGAGACTTGATCGCCGCGATCGGTCCCCACATCTCGCTTCGCGCCTTCGAGGTCTCCGACGAGGTGGCGGCCGAGCTCGCCCGGGCCTCGGATGCAACCGACGTGGTGCACCACGGTGCGACTCGACCCCACGTCGATCTGAGGCGCATCGTGCGCGCGCAGCTCGCCGCCGCCGGACTCGAATCGAGCGCGATCGACGACGTGCAGGGCTGCACCGTGAGCGAGCCCGAGCGTTTCTTCTCTTTCAGGCGCGACGGTGCGAAGAGCGGTCGCCACCTGTCGGCCATCGTGCCGCGCCTGCCGTGACCCGCGACGCTCGACCTGAACGGTAATTCAGCCGGAAGAAGGCTTGCGACCAGGTTCCAGACCGGGGGATACTTGGTGACCCGCGCCCCCAGTTTCACGGGTTGGGCGCCAGATTGTTTGGATTTCGTCGATGCCCTACGCGGTGACGTGCAAAGCCTGCGGCGCGCGATTCAGCGTCGCTGACGACCTCTACAAGAAGCGCGTCGCCGGCAAATCGGTGCTCATCAATTGCAAGCAGTGCCGCGCGCCGATCCGGATTGACGCTTCCGTGGCGCCGCCCGCGCGCCGCAGCAGCGCGCGTCCCCCATCCGCGACGCGTCAGTTTCCGTCGCGGCCGCCGGTGCCGCAGGGGCCTGCGCGTCCGGCACCGTCGCGCTTGCCGTCGATTCAGCGCACGCATCTCGGTGGTCTCACCGCGCGCGGAGCGCCGCCTGCGCCCGGTTCGCGCGCTGCGCAGCCGCCGACGGCAAACGCACCGGCAGCGCCGGCGCCGCGAGCAGCAACCAAGGCCACGCTTCAAGGTCTCACGGCGCCGAGGGCGGGGAGTCAAGCAGCCGCGCCGGCGCCGAAAGCGCCGCAGGCCGCGACCAAGGCGACGTTGCAGGGCTTGAGCGCGCCGAAGGCCGCGCCGTCACCGCCGCGGCCGCGCGGTAACTTACCGCTGATCCCGCAAGTCAGCTCGCAGTTGGCGGACGCCGTCGGCGAGGGCGAGGGCGACGAAGAGGCGACGATCCCGTTCGGCGGCTACTACGAGGTCTCGGAAGAGCTCGAGTCGGTGCCGCCGTCGGCGGGGCCGAACAGTATCGATCTGACGGACGACGCCGAGGCGCTGCCCCCGTCGATCCCACACACGACGTTGCTCGGTCGCGGTCGCGAGCCGCACCCGCCGCTCAAGGCGGAGCCCGGGCGCAAGACCTCGACGGGCGGCTCACTCGAAGACGATCCGGATTTCTTGCTCGGCCTCGACGGTAACCAGAAGGCGCCGCAGGACGATCCGCCGACTCAGCGGCGTGGCTCTGGGGTGATCCCGGCTCCGCACGCTCCCAGCCCGCCAGCGCCACCCGTCGCCGACGGGGCGACGCCGAAGCCGATCGTCGCGGTGGCCGCCGCTGCTTCCCCGCCAACGGCCACGCCGGTGATGCCCACGCCCAGCCCGTCCGGTGCGACGACGGCTCCCGCGCCGGCAGTGTCGAAACCGCTCCAGATGCCGTCGGCCGCGCCGAAGCCGCCGCCCGGGCCGGCCGCATCGCGCACACCGCAAGCCGCCGCGGAGACGCTGCGCTTGGACGCGGTGAAGCTCGACGCGCCTCGTCTCGATGCGCCTTCGCTCTACGACAAGGGGCACGCCACGTCGTCCGCGCTGGCGTTGCCCTCGGCCGAGCCCCCGCAGTCGAAGCGCTCGAGCTGGGGCGCCGTGGCCGGTTTGCTGGTGTTGCTGCTCGGGCTCGGCGGCGTGTACCGCTACCTGAATCCGAGCGCTGAACCGCAAGCGGCATCGCCCGCTCAGCCGCCCCCGCCCGAGCCTCTCGCGCGCCAGGCAGAAACGCCTCCCGCGGAGGCGCCCGTGGCTGAAGCGCCGACCGCCGCAGCTCCCGCGCCGGAAGCACCGCCCGACCCCGCCGAACCGGCGTCCGCGACGCCCGAGCCCGCCGCTCCTGCAGCAAAGCCCGCAGCGCCGTCGTTCGCTTCGCCCTCCCCCCCGCCCTCCGCGCCCCGCGCCGCGGAGCCTTCCAGGCCGACGTCGGTGCAAGACAGGCCCGCGCCAGCCCCCGCCACGACCAAGCCGTCGTCCACCAAGCCGCCGAAACCGACGGGCCCCGTCGGTCCGTTCGACCGCGCCGCGGCTGCCTCCGCGCTCTCGTCCGCTGCCTCGCAAGCCTCGTCGTGCAAGAAGTCGGGGGACCCGTCGGGCACCGCGAGCGTCACCGTCACGTTCGCGCCGTCGGGCCGCGTCACCAGCGCCAACATCAGCGGCCCGCCCTTCGCCGGCACCGCCACCGGCGGCTGCATCGCGTCTACCCTCCGCCGCGCCACGGTGCCGCCCTTCGAAGGCGATCGCATCACGGTCTCGAAGACCGTCGTGATCCGCTGACTCCGTCGCCGTTCGGCGCGGCGCGCTCCGGTCCGCGGGAGCGCGGGGTTAGACGCGTTCGATCACGGTCGCCACGCCCATGCCGGCGCCGATGCAAAGGTATCCGCGTCACGGGCCCGTGTAGCGAGTAGGAGATCGGCAGCGCAGGCTGCTCCGCATGGTGCTCGCAGACAATACCTTCTCCCTCAAGAACACCCGCTTCGAAGCACCGCGCGACCTCAGGAATCGCAAGATCCAGGTGCGCTTCGACCGCTTGAAATTCGAGCGCGCGATCGTCTAGTTCAAAGGCGAGCGAATGGCGAAGCACGCCCCGTCGACTTCGTCGGAAATGACCGAAAGCCATCCAAGAAATCGTCGGCGGTACCGACCATCGCCGATCGCGAAAGCGAGGAGCAGCCGTGATCCGCGCTCACTTCGGCCTGGCGAAAGAGCCGTTTTCAGCGGAACACCTGGCGCTTTTGCCGCAACAGCGGGAAGTGCTCGGAGACCATCCCCGGTATCTTTAGCTTCCACGACGCCCGGCGATTTTGGGTTTTGGCTTCGTTTTCGCTGCGCTCCGGTGCTCACGTAGCCACCTACGCTCCGCTCCGGTGCGTATTCCGGACGCACCTGAACGCTGATTCCGAAACGACCTGAACAGCGATTCCGGAAGCACGTGAACGCCGGTTCCGACGCACTTGAACGTTCGGGCCGAGCGGCCGAGCGAAGAAGCGAGGGATCTGGTGCGGGCCGGTGACGGTCGTCGCGTGCACCGCGGAGCGGTGCGACGGCGGCCGGATGTCGGAGCGCCTCAGCATGCGGAAGATTCGAGAAGTCCTTCGGTTGGCCGACGAGTGCGGCCGTAGCCAGCGTCAGATCGCGAGCTCGTTGTCGGTGGCCGTGGGCACGATCCACGGGCACCTCAAGCGAGCGCGGGAGGCCGGGCTGACGTGGGAGTCGGTGCGCGACAAGACGGACAGCGAGGTCGAGGCCGCGCTTTATCGGGACGAGGGACGGAACGAAGGCGCGCGCCGGGCCGTGATCGACTACGCGCACGTGCATCACGAACTGCACAAGAGCACGGCGACGCTGCAGCTGTTGTGGTCGGAGTATCAAGAGGCGGTTGCTGCTCGCGGGGAGGGCTTGAAGCCGTATCAGTATAGCCAATTCTGCGAGCTGTACGGGGCGTGGCGCGTGAGGTTGCGGCCGTCGATGCGGCAAGTGCACCGCGCCGGCGAAAAGGCGTTCCTCGACTACTCCGGGTGGAAGCCGAAGCTCTACGATCCGCACACGGGTGAAGCTCGGGAGGTCGAGCTCTTCGTGATGGTGCTCGGCGCGAGCAACTACACGTACGCGGAAGCCACGAACACGCAGCGGCTCGAGGACTTCGTCGGCTCGACGATCCGCGGCTTCGAATTCTTCGGCGGAACGCCCGAAATTGCCGTACCGGACCAGCTTCGAAGCGCCGTGAAGGGCCCCGACCGGTACGAGCCAGACATCAACGCGACGTGCCTCGAGATGGCTCAGCACTAC
>JAICQO010000146.1 GCA_025937835.1 Polyangiaceae bacterium | reverse complement strand
GCTTAGCCCCGATTTTCGAGCGCGCACGCTCGCACAACCCGCAGATTTGCGGGGCAAATCCGGACCGCCCGGGTTTCAGCCCCCGGATGGACGGACGATCGCTATGGCCACGCCTTGGGGATCCACCAAGAACGCAATGCGGCCGTACGGAGTGTCGAACGGCGGAACCGCCACCTTGCCGCCCAGACTCTCCGCCTTGGCCGCGTCGGCGTCGGCGTCGGCGCTGCCGATGTAGATCGTCCAATCCGGCGCGACGCCTTGCCGCTCGCCCGAGAGCTGCATCACGCCCGCGGCCGCGCCCTCGGCGTGGTTCAGCGTGTAGTACTCGATCTTCGGATCTTCGAGGCGCCGCGGCTCGAGGCCGAACACGCTGCCGTAAAACTTGGAGGCGCGCGCGGCGTCGGGCGTGTTCACTTCCCACCAGCACATCGCGCCGGCCTCGCCGACGAGCTCCGAGCCGCGGTGGCTCTTCGGCTGCCAGACGCCGAACGTCGCGCCCGTCGGATCCACGTACGAGCCCATGCGACCCTGATCGAACACATCCATCACCGGGAACAACGCCTTGCCGCCCTCGCGTTCGACGGCGCGCGTCGTCGCGTCGGCATCCTCGACGCAGAAGTACATGCCCCAGCGCAAGGGTGCGTCCATCCCCGGCGGGCGTCCCGAGAGCCCGGCGACCTTCTGCCCGTCTTTGAGACAGGTCGTATAGAAGAACGACTCGGGGCCACCCACCTCGAAAGTCCAGCCGAACAGCTCACCGTAGAAACGTCGAGCAGCGTCGGGATCGCTGGTCATCAGGTCGATCCAACACGGGGTGCCGAACTGGTGCTGAGAGATGCGCGTCATGACGCGCGCAGCTCACGTCAATGCTTGGCGGGCGTCAACCGTCGCTCTGCACACACCGGTGCGGCGCGCTGATTTTTCAACAGGAAGACCGGGAAGACAGGAAGGACGGACAAAGAGATCTTTTTTTGGGGGGGGCCGCATGACTTGGCAGAAACAGATCAGGAGATCCTTCCTGGTCTTCTGGTCTTCCTGTTGCGCTGATTGCTAGGGGATGGCTTCGCCGCCTTGGGCGACGTTTTGTTTGGTGAAGACGCGGGTACCCAGGGTGATCTTCTTTTCGGGTTTTTCACCCTTGAGGTAGCGGAGGGCGACGTCGATCGCTTCGGCGCCGCCGGTGGGGTACTGGAACGTCGCGTCGAGCAGGCCTTGTCGCACGTAGGCGACGCCCTCGTGGGCGAGCGCGTCGATGCCGATGAACTTGATTTTGTCTGCGCGGTTCATCGACTTCGCGGCGAGGTAGGCGCCGTGCGCGCCCGGATCGTTGTGGGCGTAGACGAGGTCGATGCTCCGGTTGGCAGCGAGCGCTGATTCCATCTCTTTCCGCGCGTTCGGCTCGAGCCACTGCATGTCGGCCTCGAACACGATCCGCAGCGCTGAGCCGGGCTCCAGCGCCAGCCCTTCGAGGAAGCCCTGATGCCGGTCCTGGGCCGGCGTGGAGGTCATCAAGCCCTTGAGCTCGACGATCTTGCCCTTGCCGCCGAGCATTTGCTTCGCGAGCTTGCCGGCTTCGCGCCCGATGCGGCGGTTGTCGGCGCCGATGAAGGTCGAGTACTCCTCGCCCTCGACGGCGCGGTCGAGCACGATCACCGGGATGCCCTTCCTGTAGACTTCGGCGACCGGTTTGGTGAGCGGAGCGGCTTCCTTCGGGGAAATGATCAACAGGTCGACCTGCTGCGCGGCGAGCTCTTCCACCTGAGCGCGCTGGCGCAAGGAGTCGTTTTGCGCGTCCTTGAACACGAGCCGGAGCTCGGGATGCGCGAGCGCCGCCTTCAAGATGTCGGCGTTCATCTGCACCCGCCACGGCTCGCCGAGGTTGCACTGACTCACGCCGATCACGTAACCGTCGCGCACCGCGCTGGCGGACGGCGCCGGACCGGCAGGCGCGGGCTTTTCGCGCGAACAAGCCAAAAGCGCGAGCGCTGCCACGACACCCAGGAACGATCGACGCACCAATGCCATGAGCTCCCCTTCTCGCTATTGCGCCGGCAGCACGTCCGCGCGCCGGTTTCCGTCCTCGTCCACCGAAACCTGGACCGACCAGGGACGGCAGCACACCGCGCAGTCTTCGACGAAGCTGCCGCTGGTCTCGGGATCGACGAACAGCTCGACCCGCTCCCGGCAGTACGGGCACACGACCTTGGCGACGTCGTCGCGGATGCGCGGCATGCGAAGCGCAGCCTATCGCGCCGAGCGCCGCTGGAACAGCACCGCTGCGATCAGGATCGCACCGGTCAGCATCAACCGTGCTTCCGTGCTGTACGCGTTCAGGCTCAGCACCTTTTGCAGGTAACCCAGGGTGAGCGCGCCGATCAGCGTCAGGCCGATGCGCCCGCGCCCGCCCGCGAGGCTGGTTCCGCCGAGCACCACCATCGCGATCGCGTCGAGCTCGTAGCCGAGCCCGGTCTCCGGATCCCCCTGGGTCTCCTGCGCCGCCTGGCAAATCCCCGCCAACGCGGCGAGCAGGCCGCAGAGCGCGTAGCTGAACACGAGCACGCGCCGCACGGGAACGCCCGCGAGCCGGGCGGCTTCGTAGTTTCCCCCGACGGCGTACACGTAGCGGCCGAGCCGCAGCCGCTCGAGGATCACGTACACGACTAGCGCCGAGGCCGCGAACAGCAGCGTGACGACCGCGATCTGTCCGCCGAGCACGCGCGCGTCGAGCGCCTCGAAGATCTGCGGCAGCGCCACGTTCTGGAAGCCGGTCGGGGTCTGAACGTAAGTCGAAATCTTCTGCCCGCCCGACCAGTGCTTCGCGAGCCCGCGCGCGAACACCATCATCGCCAGGCTGGCGATGAACGCCGGGATCCGAGCTCGGGCCACGAGCACGCCGGTGACCGAGCCCGCGGCGGCGCCGAGCGCGAGCACGGCTGGCAGCGCGATCCAGACGGAGACACCGTGCCGCAGCACGAACCACGAGAAGCCCACCGCCCCCAACGCGAGGAGGCTCCCCACGGCGAGGTCGATCCCACCCGCGAGGATCACCACGGTCATCCCGCAGGCCAGCATGCCCATCACCGACACTTCGCGTAAGACCGCCCGGTGAGTCTCCCAGGCGAAGAACGCGCCGTCGCCGCTGAACACGGCCCCGAGCAGCAGCACGGCCAGCAGCGGGAGCAGCGCGCGCCAGGCGTTCACGCCGCGGCCCCCATCAGCGCGGCCAAGAGCCGCTCGCGATCGAACTCGGACCGCGCGAGCTCGAGGCAAATGCGGCCGCGGGTGACGGCGAGGATGCGATCACAGACGGTCGTGAGCTCGTCGAGCTCGGTGCTTCGCAGCAGGATCGCCACGCCGGAGTCCGCGAGCTCTTCGAGCGCCGCGTAGACGTCGTGCTTGGCACCGATGTCTACGCCTCGCGTCGGATCGTCGAGCAGGAGCAGGCGCGGCTCGGTCAACAAGCAGCGGATCAGCACCAACTTCTGCTGATTGCCTCCGGAGAGACTCGACGCGGCGGCGCCCGGGCCGGCGGCCTTGAGGGCGAATCGCTCGGACTCGCGCGCGACGTCCGCGCGCTCGGAAGAGCGGTTCACGACGCCGAACCGGCAGTAACGTTCGAGACTGGAGAGCGTTGCGTTGGCGACGACGTCGAGCTCCTGGAACACGCCGAGCCCGCGGTCGCCCGGCGCGAACGCGACGCCGCGCGCGAGCGCCGCGGCCGGGCTTTCGGGGTAATAGGGCGCGTCGTCGAGCCGGATCTCCGCGTGCTCGGGGCGCACGGCCCCGAACAGCGCGCTCATCAGCGCCTCGGCGCCCGAGCCGGAAAGCCCGGCGACCCCGACGATTTCGCCGGGCCGCACCGCGAAGGCGGCGTCGACGAGCGGCTTCGCGCGGAGCGCTCGGACCTCGAGCCGCGCTGCGGATGGCGCGGTCACCTGGCGGGGCGGCGCAACGCGCTTCTCGCGGCCGAGCAGCGCGCCGACGAGCTCGTGGGGAGTCGTCTCGTCGCGCCCGCTCTCCAAGACACAGCGGCCATCTCTCAGCACCGTGATCCGATCCGCGAGCCGAAAGATCTCGTCCATGCGATGCGAGATGTAGAGCACGCTGGTGCCTGCGGCGCGGACGGTCGCGAGCCGTTCGAACAGGCGCTCTGCTTCGGCCGCCGACAGCGCGCTGGTCGGCTCGTCCAGGATCAAGAGCTTGGCTTTTCGCGTGAGCGCCCGGGCGATCTCGAGCAGTTGCCGGTCCGCGAGCGAGAGGCGCTCCACGAGCGTTTCGGGGGCGATGTCCAGACCCATTTCGGCGAGCACGCGCGCGGCCTGTTCGCGCTCACGCTCTCCGTCGACTGGCGCGAGCGCGTGTCCTCGTCGATAGAGCAGCAGGTTGTCGCTCACGGACAGCGCGCCGACCAGGGACAGCTCTTGGTGGATCGTCGCCACGCCTGCCCGCATCGCGCGCTCGGGGCTGGTCAAACGTTGGCCCTCGCCGTCGATGCGGATCTCCCCCGCGTAGTCGCCGAACACCCCGGACAGGATCCGGATCAAGGTGCTCTTGCCCGCGCCGTTCTCGCCGGCGATCACGCGCAGCTCTCCGGCCGCGACCTCGAGGCTCACCTCCGCGAGCGCCCGCGTCCCGGCGAAGCTCTTCGACAGCCGGGTGATCGAGAGCCGCGGCGGCATCGCGCCGCATTGTACTCTGCTCAGCCCGAAACCAACGGGCCGATCGCAGCCGCGACGTCGGGTTGCGTCATCGGGTCTTTCGCGGCGCGCTGCACCAGGGCGCGGCCGTCGCTGCCGCCGATCTTCACCAGGGCCTGAGCGACCGACACGACGGCCTGAACGAGCGGCGGATCGTCGGCGGTGGCGCGGTACAGAGCGAAGAACGTGCGCAGCGACGGCAGCTCTTCCGTCGTCGCCAACACGCTGAGCGCCTTCGCCGCGCGCACGACGTCTTCGATCGCGGTCGCGGGATCGTTCAGGTGCTTGGCGAGCAGCGGCGCCGCGCGGCGCTCGCCCATCGCGGCCAGCGCGTCCGCGAGCGGACCGACGGGCGCCGGGAGCTTGCTCGGCGACATGAAGTCGAACGGCGCTTCGAGCGCGGCGAGCATGAACTCCGCGCCGTTCTTGCGGCTGGCGAGCAGGCGGCGCGCCTCGTTGCGAACGCTAGGCGCCATGCGCGAGCTCATCGCGACTTCGATCAGCGTCTTGGTCACGCTCGCGTCTTCGAGCTTCCCGAGCTCGGCGAGCAGGAACAGCTGAGCCGTGGCCATATCCGGACCCAGGGTGGTGATGGCCGTCGACAGCTGCGCGGCCTTGGGGGGCAGCGCTTCACCCTTGGGGATGTTCAAGGTGCTGGCCTCGACCACGCAGCCGCGCAGGTGCGTTCCGAGGTCCAGGCTGCCCGCCTCGCCGCCTTCCGCGTCGAAGCGCAACACCTTGCCGTTGATCAGGCAGACCACGAAGCCCGAGGAAGCCGCGTCGCCGCCGAGGATGTCGGCGGGCACGGCCCGCGCCCACGACAGCTCACCGCTGCCGGCGTCGAACGCCATCAAGGCCTGGAAGTAGGTCGAGATGAAGCGATCCGACGCGAAGCGCGTCTTTTCGCTGAACTTCGGGGTCGCATAGATGCGGGTCTTGGCGCGGGCGCCCATGTCGAGCTCCGGCAAGCTCTCGCCGGGCTCCAGCCACTTCGGCTTTCCGGGTAGCTCGCGCTCGGCGAAGCTCGCGCGGTTGGCTTGCTGGGTGCTCGCGTAGCGGATCCGCTCGTCCAGGTGGAGCACGCCCTTTTCGCCGAAGTAGATCTCGCCGCCGACCGTGAGCGCGTGGCTCACGAGCTCGCGCGTGAGCAGCCGTCCGCGCTCGGCGCCGGTGTTCATGTCGATCACCGACACGTACTGGCCGGACCAGGGCACGAACGCGAGGCCGCCGCGCGCTGCAGGGCGGCCGAGCGGCTTCTCCGAAGACAGCTTCTCTTTGACGCTGCCCGACCGGTCCACGGTGACGAGCCAGTCCTCCCCTGGCTCGAGTGAACCGAGGGAGGCGACGGTGAGCTTTCCGTCGTCGCCGGCGCCGCGCAGGCGGTGACCCGGGATGCCGATCTCCCACAGCAGCTTGCCGCTCCGGGCGTCGAGCGCGAACAGCTCGCCGTTCGACGAGAACAACACGAGCTCCCCGGCGATCACCGGCGGCGAGTCCGAGGTCTTCGGGTACGACCAGCGCTGGCCGCCGTCGAGCGGAAGGCCGACGATGCCGTCTGCCGTGAGACCGACCACGACGTCGAAGGCCGGAGGCGGCGGAGTGCCGCGGAGCTGCCGTTCGATCTCGATCATCGACGCGCCCTGATCGTTCTGCCATTCGGTGTTGAAGGCAGGCCCGACCGGGGTACTGGCGCACGCGATCGACCACAGCGGTGCGAGGAGCCAGAGCAGACGGCGCATCTTCACTTCCCTTCCTCGAGCTTGACCGGGCGTCCCTTGAGCGCGGTCTCGAGGGCTTCTTTGAGCTTGGGGTTGGCGTTCGCGGGCAGGTCCGCGAGCGCGGTCTGGAGCACGTTGCTCGCGCTCTTGGTCGCGAGCTTGCGAAGACGATCGATGTAACGAAGCTTGTTGATGTCCGGCACGCCCGAAGGGCGCAGGATCAGCGTGACGAAGCAGGGTTCGAGGAACTCGAACGGCAACTTGCCGACGTAGCCCATCAGCCGATCGCACTGCGCAGGGTTACACAGCGCCGCGATCGACTTGGGCGCCGTCCCGGTCTCGTCGCCGAGCGAATCGAACAGGTCGTCCACGGCTTCGGTCGCGTTCAGCGCGCCGAGGCCGGCGGCCGCCGTCCGACGCACCTCGGGGTCGGGGTTTTTCAAGCCGCGGCGCAGCGCGCGCACCGCGCTCGGTCCCTTGGTGCGCACCAGCGTCCGCGCAGCGGCCTGGCGAATTTCGGGGCGGCGATGCTGCACGTAAGGCGCCACCGGCTCGCTCGAGCTCTCGGTGCCGAACGCGGCCACCGCGTCCAGCGCGGCGATCACCACCTTGACGCTCGAGCCGCGCACGAGCAGCCCGTTGACGAGCGGTGCTGCGCCGGCGGCGGCCGGCCCCTGCGCGGTGAGCTCCGCCAGCGCCGAGAGGATCTCGCCCTCGCTGCCGTTCTCGAGCACCTGCGCGAGCTTCTTCAGATCGAGCTTCGCGGGGGCAGGCGCGGCCGGCGCCTTCTTGGCCGGGCGGTCATCGCCGGCGTAGGCGGGACCCGCAGTCACGACCACCAAAGCAAGCCACGTCAAACTGCGCCGCATCCGTGCACCTCGAATACGGCCCCGTGTACCCTCGTGCGCCGAGGCCGGCAAGCCGGCTCTGCCCGGGATCCGCTAATTTCGACGTCGCCTGAGCGACACGTCAGCTACGCTCGCCGCGCGCAGCGCCACGATGACGTCCTTGCCCACCCGACTCGCCCCCCTCCCGCTCCCCCCCCTCCCGGCCATCGAGCTCGAGCAGCTCGAGGACGTGTCTCCGGCTCAGCCGCCCGGCTTTCTGCGGCTCGTGCGCCGAAGGCTGCGGGCCTCGTATCCGGACGGCACGCAGAGCGCGCCCTTCCTGTACGACGAGGTCGACCGCCGCGCGGTCGATGCGGTGGTGATCGCAGCGCACTTTTCGGAGCCGGGCAGCGGGCGCTGGGTGTACCTGCGTTCGGCGCTGCGCCCGCCGGTGGTGTTCCGAGACCCGGCGCGCTCGCCTTCCGCCGCGACCGATCCGCGCGGCAGTATCTGGGAGCTTCCCGCAGGCCTCGTCGAGCCCGGCGAGCAATCGCTCGAGGGAGTGCGCCGCGGGGCCGCGCGCGAGCTCCACGAAGAGCTCGGCTTCGACGTGGAGCCAGAAAAGCTCGTGGAGCTCGGACCGAGCGCGTTCCCGGCGCCGGGCTTCATCGCCGAGCGCCATTTTTTCTTCGCGATCGAGGTGGACCCGAGGACCCGCGTGGAGCCCGGCCTCGACGGTTCACCGCTCGAGGCGTTCGGTGTCGTGCACGCCCTCCGGCTCGACGACGCGCTCGCGCTCTGCCGCAGTGGCGAGATCATCGACGAAAAGACGGAGCTCGCGCTGCGGCGCCTGCGGGAGCTCTTCCCGTGAAAACCCGGGTGATCGTGGTCGAGAAGCGCACGGCGTACGGGCGCTTCGTCGAAGAAGAGCGCGACCCCCACGCGCAGCTGCTCGTGAAGCGCAAGGACCCGAGCGTGCGCAGCTGGGTCGAGGGCCACCGCGAGCACCAGAAGACGGTCGAGACGGTGGAGCGAGTCCTCACCCGGCTCGGTGTCCACGTCCACCTGGTGCGCCGCGCGCACGCGCAGTTCGACGCCTCGGACGCCGCGCTGGTGGTTGCCGTTGGAGGCGACGGCACGCTGCTCGCGGCCTCGAACAACCTCGACGCCGTGCCGATCCTCGGCGTGAACAGCGCGCCGCGCCACAGCGTCGGCTTCTTCTGCGCTGCGAAGCGCAGCACGTTCGCCGCGCTCGTGACCCAGGCGCTCGAAGGCAAGCTCGCCGGCGTGACGCTGACGCGCATGCAAGTGAGCGTGGCCGGCCGCGTGCGCGCATCGCGGATCCTGAACGATGCGCTGTTCGCGCACGTCTCACCCGCCGCCACCTCGCGCTACGTGGTGCAGCTCGGCAGCCACACGGAAGAACAACGCTCGAGCGGCTTCTGGATCGGCCCCGCTGCAGGCTCGACCGCCGCCCAGCGCTCGGCGGGCGGCCGCGTCCAACCGCTATCGTCCAAAAAGCTCCAGCTCGTCGTGCGCGAGCCGTACGTCCCCGCCGGCACGCCCTACCGCCTCACGCGCCGCCTGATCGCTCCCGGCGAAAAAGTCATCGCCCGCAGCAACATGGACGAGGCCGCCCTCTGGCTCGACGGCCCCCACCGCCAGGTCCCCGTGCGCCTCGGCGACGTCCTCGAATTCACCACCTCCGAAAATCCCCTCCGCGTCCTCGGCATCAAAAGCCGGCGTTCCTAACCCCACGCACGGCACAGCAGACCGCGGTCCGCTGGATGCAACAAGAAGACTGGAAGGGTCGAAGGTCGGAAGGGATTTTTGGGGGAGCAATGCCGCTCGTTGCGCACGATGTAACGACCTTGCCGGTCTTTGGGCGCTCCAGAGAAACCGCCACGGGCGCCAGGCAGAGCGCCACGGGCGCCAGGCAGAGCGCCACGGGCGCCAGGCAGAGCGCCACGGGCGCCAGGCAGAGCGCCACGGGCGCCAGTTTTTTTGGGGTTTGCTCAGTGCGGCGGAGAACGCATCGCACAGCCGCTACCAAGCCGCGCTGCGCGCGCAGCGCTTCCCCCCAAAAATCCTTGGCGACTCTTGGCGCCCCTTTGCGCCTTGGCGACTAGAAACTCACAAAGTCTTGCCACTGAGAGCCGTTACTCAGCCGTGCTGAGCAAGCAGCGCTCCCCCCCAAAAATCCTTGGCGACTCTTGGCGCCCCTTTGCGCCTTGGCGACAAAAACTCACAAAGCCATTACTCAGCCCCGCTGAGCGCGCAGTGCTCCCCCCCAAAAAATCCTTGGCGACTCTTGGCGCTCCTTGGCGCCTTGGCGACAGAAACTCACAAAGTCTTGCCACTGAGAGCCGTTACTCAGCCGTGCTGAGCAAGCAGCGCTCCCCCCCAAAAATCCTTGGCGACTCTTGGCGCCCCTCCGCGCCTTGGCGACAAAAGCTCACTAAGCCGTTACTCAGCCGCGCTGAGCAAGCAGTGCTCCCCCCCAAAAAATCTTTGCGAGTCTGTGCGCTCTTTGCGTCTTTGCGGCGGAAACTCACAAAGTTTTGCCAGTGAGAGCCGGACAGTGCCCGTCAGGCGCCCATGCGGGGACGGCCCATGCCGCGGTAGATGAGGCCGGCATCGGCGACGGCGCCGGGGACCAGGGCGTTGCGGCCGTCGAAGACGTGGCGGCCCTTGAGGTTCTGGCGGACGCGAACGAGATCGGGGTTTCGGTACTCGTTCCATTCGGTCGCGACCACCAGCGCGTCGGCGCCCTTGACCGCGTCGTACTCGTTCTTGAATAGCTCGACTTTGTCGGCGATCCCGAGCCTTTTCATGCTCTCGAGGCCGGTGACCATGGCCTGGGGATCGGTCGCGCGCACCTGGGCGCCGCGCTTGATGAGCTGCTCCATCAGCGCGATGGCCGGCGCTTCACGCACGTCGTCGGTGCGCGGCTTGAAGGCGATGCCCCAGACCGCGATCACCTTGCCCGAGAGCCCGTCGAGATCCTTCTGCATGTGGTCGACCAGGGTCTGGACGGGCACGTAGTTGGCCCGGACGGCCGCGGCG
>JAICQO010000100.1 GCA_025937835.1 Polyangiaceae bacterium | reverse complement strand
GTGACGAGCCCCAGCGGTTCGAGTTGGCTCCGCTCGCGACGCTGCTCTTCGGAGCGCACTCGGGCGAGGAGCGCGCCGAGCACGAGCCCGAGGAGTGGCCCACAAGGTGCTGGCATGCGCGGCAGCCTACCGCGAACGGGCGCGGAAGCGGTGCGGTTCGACAGGCCGCACGTTTGGGGCTAGTTTGCCGCGATTCGCCGATGACTCCCGACGAGCTCAGGGTCCTCTTGGAACGCGTCCAGAACGGCTCGTTGCCGGTGGCCGCGGCCTTCTCGGCGCTCGAGCGCTTGCCGTTTTCGGAGCTCGGCTACGCCAAAGTAGACCACCACCGCGCGCTCCGGCTCGGTTTCCCCGAGGTCGTGCTCGGCGAGGGCAAGCGACCGGAGCAGATCGCGGGCATCGTGCGGCGCCTGCTCGAGGCGGGCGAGAACGTGCTGGTGACGCGCGTCTCCGAAGCCCACGCCGAGCTCGTGCTGCGCGAGCTGCCCGAGCTGCGCCACGCGGCGCTCGCGCGCGTACTGAGCTACGAGCACGCGCCCATCGCCGAGCGGCCCGGCCCGCCCGTGGCCGTCGTCACCGCGGGCACGAGCGACATCCCGGTCGCCGAAGAGGCGATGGAAACGCTCCGTGCTTGCGGCGTCCCGGCCGTGCGCGTGTTCGATGTCGGCGTGGCCGGGCTGCACCGCTTGCTCGGTCGACTCGACGTGCTGAACGCCGCGCCGGCGATCATCGTGATCGCCGGCATGGAAGGCGCGCTGCCGAGCGTGGTTGGCGGGCTGGTCGGCGTGCCCGTGATCGCGGTCCCGACCTCGGTCGGCTACGGGACGGCTTTTTCCGGCCTCACGGCGCTGCTCGGCATGCTGACGAGCTGCGCCTCGGGCGTCACGGTCGTCAACATCGACAACGGCTTCGGCGCCGCGGTGGCGGTCGCGCGGATGCTGCGCAGGAGCGGCACATGACGCGGAACCCGATCGTCCACACCCACTCGCACGAGCATTCGCACGATCACGATCACGATCACCACGAGCATCATCACCACCATCACGATCACGAGCATCACCACCATCACGATCACGATCACGATCATCCCCACGAGCTCCCCGAGCCTCTGCGCTCAGCGCAGTCGCCGCTCGCCGCGCAGGTGGGAGCCGGAAAGCTGCTGCTGCTGGACGCGCCGAGCGGGATCGCGGGCGACATGTGCGTCGCGGCGCTGCTCGACCTCGGTGTGCCGTTCGGCGCCGTCGAGGCCGCGATTGCAAAGCTTGGCCTGAGCGGCT
Organism: Polyangiaceae bacterium; assembly: GCA_025937835.1. Classification (GTDB taxonomy): domain Bacteria; phylum Myxococcota_A; class Polyangia; order Polyangiales; family Polyangiaceae; genus PMG-095. Next base: position 19,336 of record JAICQO010000100.1, on the reverse strand, counting down.
ACCGGCTCGAGCAAAAGGCGGCGCGCAGCGGAGCCATCGGCGGCAGCCGTTTCGTCGTGCACGTGGACGCGGCCCAGCCCCAGCGTGACTACGCCACGATCGACGCGCTGATCGCGCGCGCCGAGCTCGAGCCGAACGCGCGCGAGCTCGCACGCCGGATCTTCCGCCGGCTCGCCGAGGCCGAGGCCGAGGTGCACCGCACGCCGGTCGAGAGCGTGACCTTTCACGAGGTGGGCGCCGTCGACTCGATCGTCGATATCGTCGGGGCGGCCGTTTGCTTCGACTATCTCGGCGCCAGCGTCGTGGCCTCGCCGCTGCCCCTCGGCCGCGGCACGGTCCGCTGCCAGCACGGCTTACTGCCGTTGCCCGCGCCCGCGACGCTGCTGTGTCTGCGCGGCATCCCGACCTACGACGCCGGGATCGAGGCCGAGCTCGTCACTCCTACGGGCGCCGCGATCATCGCTACCGTCGCCGAGCGCTTCGAGCGCTGGCCGTCGCTCACGCCTGAGCGCGTCGGCATGGGCCTCGGCACGCGGACGCTTCCGGATCGACCCAACTCGCTGCGCGCCGTGCTCGGTGAGCCCAGCGCCACCGCCACCGCCCCCGCGCTCGCGTCCCACGTCGTTCTCGAAGCCAACGTCGACGACATGACGGGCGAGCTCGCCGGCCACGCCATCGAGGCGCTGCTCGCCGCGGGCGCGCTGGACTGCTGGGCGACGCCGGTGACGATGAAGAAAGGCCGTCCTGGCCTGGTGATTTCCGTGCTCACGCAGGCCGCCCGCGCTGACGAGCTGTCGCGCGCGCTGCTCCGGGAAACCAGCAGCATCGGTGTGCGCCGCATCGCCGCCGATCGCGTCGAACGCCCGCGCCGCCTGGTCCGCGTGGAAACCACGTTTGGAGCCGTCTCCGTCAAGGTGAGCGAGGGCGACTTCGGTCCGCCCCAGATCAAACCCGAGTTCGACGACTGTGCGCGCCTCGCGCAGGCTGCAGGGGTGCCGGTGCGTGAGGTGATGCGCGCGGCGCTCGCGGCGTACGAGGCGAGCGCGCTGTAGCGGTTCAATCCGTTGACGGCGCGTCGCCCGGGCGTCGGCCGAACGACGTTTCACCGTTCGGTCCGTACCTCCTCAGCACCATCCGTTGAGGAACAGCGTTGCGGCGAGTTTCTGATGAGAAGAAACGAGGTCCAGAACGAGCCCGTCTCGATCGAGCCCGCGACACAGGCTGACGCGACGCTGCTCGCCAATCTGCTCGAGCTTTACATCCACGATCTGAGCGCGGCCTTTCAGATCGAGCCGGGCCCCGACGGGCGCTTTGGCTACCCGAAGCTGCCGCTCTACTGGTCCGAGCCCGAGAAGCGCTTTCCATTCCGGATCTGCCGAGCGGGCAGGGCGATTGGCTTTGCGCTCGTGACCCGCGGGTCGCCGGCAAGCGACGATCCCGACGTCTGGGACATTGCGGAGTTCTTCATCCTCCGGAGTTATCGCCGCGGCGGCCTCGGGCGTCGCGCCGCCGAGCTCCTCTTCGAACATTTTCCCGGCCGTTGGATGGTTCGTGTCTCTCTCGGAAATCGCGGTGCGCTGCCCTTCTGGCAGGCCGTCGTCGGCGCGTATTCGTCGGGTCGGTTCACGGTGCGTGAGCGGGAAGGGACGCCCCACGCCTGGCGCGACTTCTCTTTCTCTACCCGCGACCACGGCGCGTGATCGGGCTCAGCGCTCGGGCTTCAAACCCGACGAAACGACGGGAGCCTGCTGCGCCGTCTGCCACGGCAGCTCCGGCCACCAACGAACCGGCGGCGCCGGGTGCTCCGGGTCCACGCTCTCGCCCGGCCGCGGCGTGACCACCGTGACGTTCGCGGCGCGCCCGGCGGCGATCACCCGCTCGATCGGCTCGACCCAGGAATGCAGTGCCAGGTCGAATGTCCCCCAGTGCACCGGCACCATCACGCGGCCGCGCACCGCCTGGTGCGCCGCGACCGCTTGCTCCGGACCGAGGTGTACGTCCGCCCACAGCGCGTTGTAGGCCCCGCTCTCGATCAGCGTCGCGTCGAACGGCCCGAGCCGCTCCCCGATCTGCCGGAACCCCTCGAACATCGCCGTGTCCCCGCTGTAGAACACGCGGCGCGCTTCACCAATCACCGCCCAGCCTGCCCACAGCGTGCGATCGGCCCCGAGCCCGCGCCCCGAAAAGTGCCGCGCCGGAGTCGCGACCAGCGTCAGCCCTGCCACCCGCGTCTCTTCCCACCAATCCAGCTCGCGGATCCGCTTCGGATCCACCCCCCAATATTCGAGGTGCGCCCCCACGCCGAGCGGCACCACGAACGCGGCTGCCTTCTCCTTCAGGGCCTGAATCGTCGCGTAATCGAGGTGATCATAGTGGTCGTGCGAAATCGCGACCACGTCGATCGGGGGCAGGTCGTCGAACGCCAGCGGCGGCGCATGAAAACGCCTCGGCCCGACGAAGCGCGACGGCGAGCAGCGCTCGCTCCACACCGGATCGAACAACACCCGCCACCCCTCGAGCTCCACCAGCAGCGTCGAGTGCCCGAACCAGGTGATTCGAACCCCGCTCGCGAGTGGCGTCGCAAAGTCAGCAGCGCCCCGCATCACGATCGGCAGCGGCGCCGTCGGCTGGCTGAACTTCTCTCCCGCGAGCCAGCGCCGCGTCGCCTCCCACAGATCCGGCTCCACGCGCGGAATCGTGTCCACGAACTTTCCATCGCGATACTGCTTCGACCGCGCAATCCGCTCGAGCCGCGCTCCCTCTGGCGTCGTCCCGAGCGCGCTCCAGGCGTCGGCAAGCCCCACGCCACCGAGCAACACCAGGGTTGCGACCAAGCCGAGCAGTCCCTGAACGGCCCAGCGCCGAACCCGCGACCACCGACTCGGGCTCGGACGCTCTGAGGAAATCTCGGGAGGAGCGCTCAAAATGCAGTCGGAGCTACGCGGAGCGCCCCGAGCCGGTTTCAGGTTCCTGGCGGGTTTGCTGGCCGCCCCGGCGAGAAGCGCCGAGCCTTCGCTGCTCGAGCGCATGGGGGGCGCTGCAGTAAAGGGTGACGTCGTCGAGGCGGTGCTGCCGACCACGTCTTTGTCGCCCAGCCCGATCCGGGTCGTCCCGGAACCTCAGGGCACCCGACCCCACGACTCGTGCGGACGCGATTCCCGAGCCCGCGCCACCCGCTCCATCCCGAAGTCCTCCTCTGCCGCCAATGCATTATGGGCGCGGCAATACAGCGTCACGTTCTCGGGCCGATGCTCGCCGCCCCGCGCGAACGGCTGCTTGTGATGCAGCTCCAGCCGCTCCGTTTCCCGACAGCGCTCACCCGAGTCGCTCAGAAAAGTGCAACGCGCTCGATCGCGCTCGAACACCGCGCGGCGGATCGCGGCCGGCACCCGCCTCCCGCGCCGGCGCGGAAGTTCGGATCCGTCCTCGGCGTCTCGCTCCTCGCCGACCGTCGAGCGCGCTCGCTCCGTCACCGCGTACCTCTCCCGTTCCAGCTCCGCCACCAGGGCTCGCATCGCGCGCACGTGCAGCTCCGCGAGACCCGCCCCGGGCGCCGCGTGCGAAAGCAACGCCTTCGCTCTCTCCACGAGCGCCACGTACTCCTCGCTCGCCTCGAACTGCACCCGGTACCGCTCCGGTTCCACCCGCGCCGGCGCGGGCGCGTCCAGTGCCGCTTCCGCCGCGTCGTTCGCGGCCGCGCTCACCGTCTCGTTCCTCTCTTCCGCCCAGTCCCGCGGCCGATCCCCAGCCTCCAACTCCCGAACCGGATTCAGCGAGCTCACGAACTGATCCCAGGTCGGTGCCGGAGGAACCAGGTGCGGCTGCTCCGGCCCGAGCGGCTCGATCCGCGGCGCAACGCGAGGCAGCGGATCCAGCTGCCGCACCAGCCGCGCGAGCTCCTTCTTCGTCCGATGTTTCGCCCGGGCGAGCACCTCCACCAGATTCTCCGCGGTCAAGTGCGGCCCGAGCATCAACAACCCGGTCAGGTGGAGCTCGCCCGCGGCCACAGCATCCAGAAGCGCCGGAAACCGCTGCACCAGCCGCGCCGCCGACACCCGCCGAAACGCCTCGTCCTCCGAGAACCGCAGCTCATAAATGCAATACGTGTAGAGACTCGCGCAGGCCCGCGTCCGGTGAACCCCGCGCGCTTCCACCTCGGCCAGGTGCGCGAGCAGACTCGCCAACAACTGGTTCGACCGCCCGACGAGCCGCCGCGTGGCAGCGAGCAACTCCCCATCCGACAGCTCAGTGGGCAATGCGATCGGACACAGCGAATCGACAGCGTTCATGCGCTGCACGATACACCCTGCTTTTCGAGCCTCCGTATTCGAGCGCTAGCGCGCGAACGGCGCCACGAACGCCGTCGCAGTCATCGAGTCTCTCGAACGCGCTGCCAACTGGCGTACAGGGCGCGGGCGTGGCGATAATTCGGTGAGCACCGGTCGCGAGCGCGGAGTGCGTGAAACGCTGTCAAGAGTGAAGTGGAAAAAGCGACGCAGGCGGTTGGACGCGGTGAGGAGTCGCCCGCGGCCGGCCAGGGCGCATCTTCGCGGTCCGCGCGAACGATCGCGACCTTCACTTCACTGGTCCACACTGCCTTCACCTCCCGGTCCGGCTGACGACCGATTGGGGTTACAGCGTATCAAAGGGATTATCGCGAACCACTGTAGTCGGCTCGCCTGAACCGTCGCCAGACGGCTGCGGCCGTGGAACGTCGTCGCCATTTCGAAGCGTAACGGCTACGCCCGAATCGTAGGAGCGAAGATCGACTTGAGGGGTCGTGGTTTCCCAGATCCAGACGCGATAGCCGTTTTCCAAGTGGGAGTATTGCGCCGGCCCAAGCTCGGACTCGAGCTTCCTTCGGAGGGACGGGAGATCGCCATCTTCGTAGAAGGTTTTGACCGCGAAGACGGTTTCCATGTTTCGAACGAGAGCGACGTAGATGGAGGTTCCGCCGACCGTACACACCAGACGGACGCCGCTCCCGTCAGACAGGCGCCTCGCGTGCTGTTGCCCGCCTTGTCGACTACAGATTGCTGCACTCTCTTTCGGAGTGCCACCCAACTCTACTGCGCGCGGGTGCGCGCGCACGTCACGGTATCGAGAGTCCCGCTCGCGCCCGAGCCGCAGGTCATGCTCGCGCGCGGAGTCCGCCTCTTGGGCTTCGCGGGCGACCCTCTCGCGGCGAACTTCCTCTCGGTGTATCTTCTCGAAGTACTCGCGGTTCGCGACCTGCTCGCACCGGCTCAGCGCGAGTTCGCGAGCGACTGGGTCCTGCTGGAACGATGCGCCAACGCGACAACGCTGATACGCAGAGCCGCCGCAGCCCGCAAACAGCAGCGAGGCAATCAAGACTCCGGCGGGACCCGAGTTCGTCAAGGAACGCGCAGGCGGCATCACGAAAGTGTCTCTAACAGTTCGTCAACCGTCAAGAAGACGCTACGTATGGGATGCCAGCACAAAGGCGCTTCGAGCACCTATGTTCGCCCGGCTAACGTCTAGGGCTGACCCGCGTGGTCCGGAACGCAGCCGAGGGCCACTCAGGTTCAATGCCGCGTTACACCCTCCCTTTCCGGGTACCCGAACTTCGCTGGATCGAGGTTATCTGACGTCTCGGTGCAGTTCTCATCCTGACGCGGGACGCGAACGCTTCCGTGGCTTTTTCTCGGGCATCGGCGTGATGTCGACGACGTTGGCGAGGACGTGAACGTGAACGTGGCGCTGGTAGGTTGCGGCCACGAGAGACCAGGCTTCGTCGAAGCGATCGCTCTGATCCCAGCCGCGCATGGTGGTCGGACTCAACTAGAACAGCCTCCGGGATTTCCGGGGCGATTCATGTCGCGAAGGTGCCGTCCACGTGCACAGCGGCGAGGGCGTCAGCCAAGTGGTCCGTCGCGTGGAAGAAGTCGAGTATTTCTGGGCCGTCGGGCAGCGTTGCCAGGTATTCCCAGTTGTCGCTGTCAGCGTCGGTGACCTTGGCGAGTCGCAACTCGGGATGCTGGGCCCAGATGTGGGCCAGATCCTTGCGCAGCGTCTCCTTGAGGCTGAGCTTCTTCGGGTCGGGACCGCGCCCGAAGCGGATGGCCGAAATCAGATCTCCCTTTGCGTCGCAGAAGGCCAGCGTCGCGCAACCTATCTCGCGGTAGCCGACCGCCCTTTGCACAACCGGCCCTGGTCGGCGGCGTCGGCGCGAACATCGCTTGGGCGATTGCCGCCGTCGATGGGGGCCAGGACGCCGTCAATCGAAGCTGCGATCGTGCAAGCCCCGGCGGGCCTCCGTGGCGCTTAGGACGGCGACAACGTCAGGACGCGCGGACGGCGCGGTAACGGGCGTCGGTGGGTTGGCTCATGGCCCTTCAACCACCGTCGGTCCCAGGGAGTCCCGCCGCCGGTCACGTCAGGATGGGATCTCCACCCTTGAGAACGGCATTCGGATTCGTCACGGAGCTGTCACGTCGACAGGTCGGCGAGCGAAGCGAGACGGGTGGGGGCAACTCAATCCGGCCGTTCCAACTCAAACCCGCTCGCTTCCCACCCCAGCACTCCGCCCTCCAGGAAAGCGACGGGCATGCCTTGTTCGGCGAGCTTGGCGGCTAGGTCTTTGGTGCGGTCGCCGGCGCGGTCGTAGAGGACGGGGGGGCCGGGGAGCATGTGGAGCTCGGCTAGGCGGGTCTCGATTTCTTCGAAAGGGATGTTGACCGCGGAGGCGATGTGGGCGCGGTTGAAGACGGCTGGCTCGCGGGTGTCGACCACGCTGATGCGGCCCTGGCGCAGGAGCTCGGCGACTTCTTCCGGCTTGAGCGCGCCTTCGGCGCGGGGCAGGAAGGGGTCGAGCATTTCTCTGAGCTGCTGACGCTTGAGCGCGCCGACGCGGCCCGCGGCGGGGCGGCCCTGGTGGAAGACGACGAAGGTGGGTACCGACTGGACGCCGAGCTGGCGGGAGAGGTTCGGTGAGCGGTCGATGTCGATCTTGACGATCTTGGCCTTGCCTTGGAGCTCGTGCGAGAGCGCGACGAGCTCGGGCTCGACGACTTTGCACGGGCCGCACCACTCGGCGGAAAACTCGACCAGCACGGGCAGCTCGCTGGTCATGACCTGCTGCTCGAAATCGCGCTCGCTGACTGTCGGAAGTGCCATTCTGACAGGCGTATGTCGGTCATCCGCGACGCTGGCGCAAGCCCCTCGATCAACCAGGCGTGTAGTCTGCGCGAAACACGCGAAAGGCGCAGGAAAGGGCGGCTATTCGGGGGGCTTCCAGCGCCGGGACGAGGGCGGGGGCTCGCCGGCGATCGGCGGCGGCCACGACGCGCGGATCGCGCCGAGTTGGCGCGCTACGGGCGCCATCCAACCGAGCAAGACGGCGCTCGTGACGGCGAGCAAGCCGAGCGAGAGCGGGATGCCGACGGCGCTCGCGAAGGGCGAGAGCGAGAGCATTCGCCAGTCCGCGCGCTCGGGGCTCAACCCGAGCAGAGTGGCGGCGACGCCGAGCGCTGCGCCCCAGGCCGGCGTGAGGGCCAGGGTGGCGCGGGCGGTGCCTGCGAGGGAGCGGCGCGTGCGAAAGGACAGCGGCTCGGGCGTGGGACGGCCGGTGAGCGCGAGGTTCTCCAGGTCGGGTGAGCTGCGCACGAGCTCGGTGCGATACATCCAGGCCACGTCGAGCGCGCGCAGCGCACCGAGCGCGATCGCGAGCCAGACCCCGCCGCCCCAGAGCGCGCCGGCAGCGGCAGCCCACACGACTGCGGGCAATGCGGAGCGGACTTCGACGGCCCGCGATAGGAAGGAGTCGAGCGCGCGGGAAGGGCTGACGCGCAGCGCACCGAGCGCGAGTCCGAGCGCTGCTGCGACCGCGGTCGTGATCACCGCGAACACGACCAGCGAGCGCGCCAGCAGCAGCACGGGGTTGCCCGAGCCGCTCGCGCGGAGCGACAGGGCGGCGAGCGCGAGCAGCACTCCGCACCAGGCGAGGCGCGCGATCCGGGCGCGGCGCTCGCGCGCGCCTCCGACCTCGACCAGCGCCGGGGCGCTGCGCGTCGAGTTGCAGTGCGCGGCGATGCGCGCGGCGTTGGCGCTGAACAGCGCGACCGCGAGCGCGGCGCCGAGGGCGAGGCTCATTCCGGGCCGGAGATCGCCGAGCCGCGCGCCGTTCAGCGCGGTGCGCCCGGCTGATTCGAGCCCGAGCACCACGTCGAGCGAGAACAGGCCCGTGAACAGCCAGGGCAGGATCGAAGGCAGAGCCAGCGCGAGGTAGGCGAGCAACACCGACCACTGCCGCGCGTCGTCACGCGTCAGCGCCCGAAGGGCCAGGATCGATAGCGCGGCTGCGCAGGGAACCGAGGCGACCCAGACCGAGAGCAGCTCGCGCCCGAAGACGGAGACGGGCACCCCGAACACCGCGATCCACGACAGCACGGGCGCGCTGGCGAAGAACACGCCGGCGGCTTGCGCCAGCAGCGCACCGCGCGGATTCCGCCCGAGCGAGGCTCGGGTGAGGAGCGCGCCGAGGCCGAGCGAGAGCAGCGCCGCGAACAGCGCGACCAGCAAGCTGCGCCGCAGCGCGAGCGGAGTCAGGCCGAGCGCGCCGCCCTCCGCGGGCGTCGCAAAGCCGCGGAGCCAGCGGGCGTAGCGCGTCTCCATGAACATGGCCGCGACCTGGTGCGCACCCTCGGGGCTCGTGAAATCGGCGCCGGACTCGAGCCAGAAGCGCTTCCAGCGAGCCACGATCTCGGTGGCGATCGCGGGCGTGGCTCCGGCCTCGACGCGCCACGGTTGCCCGGAGACGTGGGCGAGCACGGTGGTGAGCCGGCGCGCGCGCTGCACGCCCGCGTCGTCCTTCGCGGGCTCGAGCAGGCCCACGAGCTCGGGCAGCGCGTAGGTGTCGAGCTGGATCACGTCCTCGTGGCGCAGCACCGAGGATTTTTCGGCGAGGCGCGTGACCAGCCGGCGCACGAGCTGCGGCCGGAAGTCCATGGCGCGGTCCTGCCAGAAGCGATTCCAGAATTGCACGGCGCGAGCCGGGCTCGTGAGCTCGCCGGGCGCTGCGATGCCCATCCGGTGCGCGACGGGGATCAGCGCGTTCGCCACGCGTTCGCGTGTGGCCACCGGCAGCGAATCCAAGCGCGGCAAGAGGTGGGGGAGGGCGGCGCCGCCGAGCCTCGACAGCTCTCGCGCCGCCGCTCGATCGTCCCGCCTCGCGAGCGCGGCGAGCGCGGCTTCGGAGAGCGAGCGGGCGTTGCGCGGCGCGGGGTTGAAGAAGTTCGGGAGCGCGCGAGAGACGGGCTCGTGCCGCTCCAGCGCCGAGAGCGCCCACAGCGCGCACAGCGAGGTGACGAACAGGGTCAGTAGGAGGCTACCGAGCCGTCGGAGCGCGCGACGCACGGGGCCGGGCTCAGCGCAGGAGCAGGAAGCCGGCGACCGCGACCAGCACCATGGCGCCGAGCACCATGAAGCCGACCAGCGAGGGCGCGAGCCCGGTGGTCGGCAGCTCGATCGGGTCGTCGTTCAGCGGCTCGTCGGCGCGCACGACCCGCGCCCCGGGATCGGCACCGCCGGTCTCGACCGCCAGCCCCGCGAGCGGGTTGGTCAGCCCCATCACCGTGTGCCCGACCCGGAGCCGTCGCGGCTCGCGCAAGAGGTCCTCGTTCACGGTCGGCTCTTCGAGGCGCGGCTCGGGCGGCGAGACCTGGAGCAACGGGTAGTCCGCGGCGCTTCGCTCCGGCAGAGGGTACTTCTTGTAGGCGAGCTCCGGGGTGGAGGCGTCTACGGGCGGCAGGCCCGGGCCGTCGAAGACCGCGATGATCACCGTGATGTTGTCGTGGCCGCCCACGCGGTTGGCGCGTTCGGTGAGCTCCCGGCAAGCCTCGAGCGGTTCGCGGACGTTGATCAACACCTCGCGGATCTCGTCCGCGCGGATCATGCCGGACAGCCCGTCCGAGCAGAGCATGAGCAGGTCGCCCTGGCACAGATCCACGTAGGTGAGATCCACCTGTACCGTCTCGGCGGTGCCGAGAGCCTGCAGGATGATGTTGTTGTGCTCGAAGGTTTCGGCTTCTTCTTCAGTCAGCTGTCCGGCTTCGATCAGCTGATTCACGAGCGACTGGTCGCGGCTGATCTGCACCAGCTTGTCGCCGCGCAGCACGTAGGCGCGGCTGTCACCGACTTGGGCCACGAACAGACGGGCGTCCATCAGGGCCGCCACCGTGGCCGTGGTCCCCATGCCGCGGCGCGTCCGGTCCGCCCGGGCCTCGTTGAAAATGCGAACCCCGGCCTCTTCCACCGCCCGCACCAGGCGCCGGGCGATGTCGTTGTGGCTGGTCGGGGGCTCGGCGTCGCTGAGCCGCTCGTAGATGATGTCCACCGCCAGCTGGCTGGCGACTTCGCCCGCGGCGGCGCCGCCCATGCCGTCGCACACGCCGAGCACGGTCCCGCGGTCGCCCACGAGCTGCTCGCGGTCGGTCTCCATCAGGCTGCGGCTCTTGCGCGTCAGATCCGCGACCAGAAAGTTGTCTTCGTTGTGCTCGCGGATTTGCCCGACGTCGGTGCGTCCGAAGACGCGTAAGCGGACTTCTCCCCGTGACTCCGCCGTCATGATCGCGCCCCGCCCATCTCCACGTCGAGCCGGAACAGGTGCTGCCCGATCCGCAGGTAGTCACCGTGGATGAGCTCGCGCTCGCCCCGAATGGCGAGGTACGTCCCGTTCGAAGAACCGAGGTCGTGCAACCAGAACGCGTTGCTGACCGGGTCCCTGGCGAACACTGCGTGGCGCCGGCTCATGAACGGGTCGTTGGTGAATACTACGTCGCCCGATTCGCGTCCGATGACGCTCTCGTCACGGCACAGATAGAACACGTCCCTGCTGACCCCCTCGACCGTGCGCTGGGAAAGCCGTGCGTAACGGGGCAGAGCCGGCGATCCGAACACGCGCGTTCCGTTTTCGGTGGCGGGGCCGAGCCCTTTCTCCGCGTCGCTCACGACCTCGAACCTTAACACCTCGAGGCCCATCAACACCAAGTCCGCGTGTTGAAGGCGCTCGGCGGCCCGAATTCGTACATAAACGCCGTTGACGGAGGACAGGTCCCGGACGAAAATTCGGCCTTCTCGCAGCAGGATCCGGGCGTGGCGGGGGGACACGTAGGGGTCGCTGGGGAGGAGGATGGTTCCCTCTTCACGGCCGATGTCGGTCTGTTCGTGTGCGAGCGCGTAGTCTCGGCCCGGCGTCCCGTCCTGAGCGATGACGACGAGCCGCCCTGCGGCGGGCTGCTCGCGGCCCTGCGCGCCGGGGCTGTTCTCGGGGCTGTCGAGGCGCGCGCCGCAGAACTGGCAGAAGGGCTGACCCGTGTTCGCGCCGCGGCAGCGCCAGCAGTAGGCGATCGCGGCCGCGCTGGGGTTTGGTTGTGGTGCGCCGCGGGGCTGAAGGTAGGCCGCGGCGTCCTCGGGCCTGGGAGCCGGAGGAGTGCGCGCAGGCAGCGCGCGAGCCGGAGCGGGTGTGCCCGGCGCGGCGGCTGCACCGGGTTGGATCGCCGGCAGCATCGCCGTGTTCACCGGCTTGCCGCAGGCGACGCAGAAGCGCGCTCCGATCGGGTTCGGCGTGCCGCAGTCGGCGCACGCGGTGGTCGCGGGCGCGGCGCCTCCCTCCGGGATTGGCTGAGGGGGGAGCGCTTGCGGAGAGGGGGCGTTGCGGTTCGCGTACTCGGCGAGCTCGACCAGACCACGCGCGGGCGTCGGCGCCGCCGGAGGCGGTGCGTGGGAGAGCCGCTGCCCGCAGTCCTGGCAGAAGCGCAGGCCCGGAGGATTCTCTCGCCCACAGCGCTGGCATCGCACGGTGGAACCAGAGCCCTTGGCGCCGGCATTGGTCAAGCGATTTGGCTCCTGCGCTACCAGCGAGGCAACGGCTCGCGGACTTCGAAAACCAACTCGAGCCCCACGAAATGAGCCAGACCGAAGCCGAGATAACGGTCGGAGCGGTTCTGGCCGGCGCTGTCCGTGAAGCCGCGCAGCAGCAGGGCGCGATACATGGCGGCGCAGCCTACCACGGTCGACTGGCTGATCTGAAACTCGAGTCCGCCGCCCGCGGCCACGACCAGGCCGCCCGTATCCATGCCCCACTCGGGGCCGTAAGCGGTGAGCCCGGCCCCGAGCGCTCCGTAGGGCGTCGTCCGAGTACCCCGGTCGAGGTAGTAACGAACCTCGCCTCGGAGCTGCTGGAGGATCGCGAGCCGCAACAGATTGGACGAATCGTGTCGGGAAAACTCGTACGCCCCGCCCGCGAGCCAGGGGCCGCTGCTGCGAAATGCGGCGCGCAAGGCGAGCCCGCCCCCCGAGCCGAGGATGCACGGCGTGGGTGAGTCCGACGGGCAAACATCCCCGCCATGCGCCGAAACCTCGGCGGCGAGCGCAACGCCGTACTGAAAGTAGTCGAGGCTGCTGCGGGCGCGCCCCGACTCGGCGGCCGCCGGTTCCGTGACCGACAGCGCCAGGATCGGCATCCCGAGCATCACGAAACAGCGCGGGACGGTGGGAGAGCGCATTGGTTTGAGGTGCGGCCTTGACTCAGGCAACGGCCTTCGTTTAATGCCGGGTCGGGTTCAGAGGAAGCCGCTTTCATGGAAATCTACCTCGACAGACGCGCCGTTCGCCAGATCCGCCTATCGGCCCAGGAAGCCATCGAGGAGGACGACACCGAGTCACTTCGCGAAGACATCCTGGAGGCCTTCAAGGAGGATCAGGTCGAAGAGATCGAGCGCCGCCTCGATAATGGCGACTTTTTCGAGTTCTTGACCGATGTCCTCGACGAGTGGAGCGGGGACGACGTCGACGAGCTCTTCGAATTGCTCGAGACCCAACTGGGTGAGGTCGGGGTCGACCTGAAGACCGAGCCCAAGACGGACGACGAGAGCGGGGAAGAGCCCGAAGAAGACGACGACGAGGACGACGACGACGACGAAGACGAGGACTTCCTCGAAGACGAAGACGAAGACGGCGAAGAGGAAGAGGAAGAAGAAGAGGACGAGTGAGCCTCGGGCCGCGCCGGCCGCCCGCGAAAACCAGCGCGGCGGCCGTTCATTTGGGCAGGCGCGCGGCCCGCTGGATGCGCTCGACGGCGTAGCCCGGACAGGGGCGGCCGGCTCTTCGAGGGAGCGAGGCACAGAGCTCGCTCCCGCAACGCGCGTACCGAGACTCGGCCGCTCGATCCACGATCAGCCGGGCGGTTTCGCACGCCCCGCGCTGGTCCCGTTCGGCCAAGGCGATCAGCGCCGCTTCGAACAGCGCGTCGTCACCGAGGCGTGTCGTCGGGTGATCGACGAATACACGCCGGAACTCGGCCCGGGCTCGCACCGGGTCGCGCAGCCGGTCGCGCGCGATCTCGGCGATCAGGAAGCGCGCCTCGGCGAAGGTCTTGCGTTCGTAGCTGCCGCTGATGCGCGCGCTCTCGCGTTCGCGGAGCAGCCGCTCGAGGTGCGCGATGGCTCGCTCGGGCCGGGCGAATTCGAGCTCGAGCCGCGCCGCTGCGAGCAGCGCGTCGTCCCAATAGGCGCCGCGCGGGTAGGGGAAGCGCCGTGCGAGCTCCAGGTACGCCGTTAGCGCCTTTTCCCCCTGTTCGGCCTGCTCGACGCGGGTCGCGTGCTCCCACCACAGCGTCTCTTCGAGCTCGGTGCCGCGCAGGCGCTCGGCCAGCGCCCTGGCCTCGGCGAGCGCAGCGGGCTCACCCCGCGTCTCCGCTGTGCGCGCCAGGGTCGTTCGGGCCGCGCGCCGCGCCATGCCCGAGTTCGGAAATCGAAGGAAGGCCGCGCGTAGCAGGTCGTAGCCGGTCTGGAGCTCACCGCGTCGGAGCGAGAGCTCGGCGCGCGCGAAGGCGGCGCGATCGGCGCGCTCGGACCGGCTGCGCTCGATCGCGCGGTACGCGGCTGCGGCGGCGTCGAGCTCACCTGCGCGCTCCAGCGTCGCAGCGCGGCGGTAGTCGGCTTCGCTCGCGTCGTGCGGGTTGTCGGCGCGGGCCCGCGCGCGCGACCAATGTTCCACGGCTCGCGCGAAGTCACCCTTCGAGTAGGCGGCCTCGGCGAGCGCGCGCTCTCGCGTGTACGGCGTCTGGGCGGCGGCGCAGCCCACCGCGCACACCAGCGCCAGCAGCGCGGCGAACCGGCTCAACCCACCCCGTCTTTCAAGGCCTGTCCGAGCACGCGAGCCGCCTCGAGCACGCCGCGGCGATCGACGTCGAGGTGCGTGACGAGGCGCAGCGTCGAGGCATCGAGCGCGCCCGCGAGCACCCCGGATTTCGCGGCGTAGGCGGCGAGGCGCTCGGCGTTGCCCGCGCGCAGGCGCACGATCACGACGTTGGTCTCGACCGCCGCGGGATCGAGCGGGTAGCCGGAGCGCTCCAGCTCGCGAGCCAGCAGCGCCGCGTGCTCGTGATCCTGAGCGAGGCGCTGACGGTGGTGCTCGAGCGCGTACAGCGCTGCAGCCGCCAGGATGCCGGCCTGGCGCATGCCGCCGCCGAGCATCTTTCGGAAGCGCCGCGCGCGCGCCACGGCCTCGCGCGTGCTGCACAAAGCCGAGCCGACGGGCGCGCCGAGTCCCTTCGAAAAACAAACGCTCACCGTGTCGAACGGAGCCGCGAGCTCGGCGAGGGAACGGCCGCTCGCGATCGAGGCGTTCCAGAGCCGCGCGCCGTCGAGGTGCAAGCCGAGGCAGAGCTCGCGCGCGGCGAGCGCAATTTCCGCCACGTCGCGCTCCGGGAACAATTTGCCGCCGCCGCGGTTGTGCGTGTTCTCGAGCGCCACCAGGCTGGTGCGCGGGTGATAGTCGCGGAGCGGCTTCACGGCGGCGCGGAGCTCCGCCGCGCCGAACGTACCGCCCTGGCCGACGCTCATGAATTGCACGCCCGCGATGGCGGCGCCCGCTCCCGATTCGTACCAGGCGATGTGCGCGCCTTCTCCCGCGATCACCTCGTCGCCGGGCCGCGTCTGAACGAGCAACGCGATCTGGTTGCCCATCGAGCCCGACGGCACGAACAGCGCGGCCTCCTTGCCGAGCAGCGAGGCCACCTCGTGCTCCAGCCGCGTGACCGTTGGATCCTCGCCGTAAACGTCGTCGCCGACCTCGGCGCGCGCCATGGCTTCGCGCATCGGCGGCGTGGGTCGGGTCACGGTGTCGGAGCGGAGGTCGATCATGGGTCTCCTGCGCGGCGTTCGAGGGCGGCGGTGAAGAGCTCGTAGGCGAGGAGCTGGACGGCCTGGGCGAGGTTGATCGAGGGCTGGCTCGCGGCCATCGGGATCCGAACATATCGCGTCGCGAGCCGCTGTTCGTCCTCGGACAGGCCAGTCTTCTCGTTACCGAAGAGAATCGCGATTTCCGTGCCCTCCGTGGCGGCGTGGACGAGCTCGGGGGCGTGCTCGCGCGGGGTGCGGACGTAGCTCACGCCGCGACGCCCGGTCGTGACCACGACCTCACCCGCGCCGGCCACCGCCGTCTCGAGATCCGGTGCGATCGTGACACCGTCGAGCACATCCCACGACTTCACGGCCATCTTGAAGGCCATCTCGTGCTCGGGGACGCACAGGCGCGAGGGCTTGACGAGCGTGAGCCGTGAGAAGCCCATCGTCTTCAGCGCCCGCGCGGAGGCGCCGAGGTTCTCGGGGTAGTGCGGTCGCACCAGCACGAAGCGGATCCGAGCGTGAGCCGGCAGCACCACGCGGTTCGGGCTGCCGAGGTCCCTTACGGAGCTCATCGTGGCTCGCGCTCCGGCTCCGAGCTCGAGCGCGCGCAGCGAAAGCCGATGCTGGGGCTCACCGTGCCGCGCGACACGCCGCGCCGAGCGGCTCCACGCAAGAACGGCGCTGCGCTCTCGAAGCTGCCGCCGCGCACGACCCAGACATCGGCGCCCCTCGGGTTCTTGTCGTCGTAGCGTTCGCGGTAGCGCTCGGCCGTCCATTCCGCGACATTTCCGGCCAAATCGAGCACTCCCTCGGGGGTACGGCCGGCGGGAAAGCGTCCCACCGGGGCGAGCTCGGCGTAGCCGTCGTCCGGCTCGTTCGGCATCAGGGCCAGGCGTCCGTGGTTCGAGGCGCGCGAATTGTAGAGGTTGCCCCACGGGAAGGTGCGCCCCGAGCGCCCGCGCGCCGCGCGCTCGAACTCGGCCTCGCTCGGCAAGCGCGCGTTCCGAAAGCGGCAGAAGGCTTCGGCGTCGTCGTGGTTCACGAACGTGACCGGCAGGTCCGGCCGAGCGAAGCGCCCGGCGCCGTTCTCGTAGCCCGCGGGGTCGCAGCGCCCGGCGGCGACGCAGCGCGCGTATGCGGCGACCGAGACCTCGGTGCGGTCGATGTAGAAAGAGGGGAGCCGGACGCGCCGGCGCCACAGCTCGTTGGCGAAGGTCTCTTCCGTGCAGCGGTGGCCGAGCGGCTCGCGCGCGCACTGGGCCAACGCAGCCACGACCTCGTCCGGGGTCGAGCCCATCACGAAGGCGCCGCCCGGGATCTTCACCATCGGCGTTCCCGGTGAGCGCAGCGTCACGATCCGCTCGGAACCAGGCAGCAGCTCTTCATCGGCTGTCGGTGCCGCGACCCGGTTCGGTAGCAGGCCGAGCGCGAGCGCGAGCGGCCACGCCGTCATGGCCGTTCCGGTTCGACCGCGGCGCGGGCGCTGGGGTCGGGCTTCGGGGCAGAAAGCGATGGCGCAGGTGTCGGCGTGGAGGTCGACGCGGATGCCGACGCCGCGGGAGCGGGCTTTTCTCTCGCCGACGCGGCGGCGCGGGGCCGGGGCCGCGGTCGCGCGGCGGGGGCGAGCCAGCCGACGATGACGCTGTTGGTCGCGGCCGGCGCGGGGCTCGGTTGCAAGACCGGGACCGGTTGGCTCGCGATGAGCTCGCTGCCGAGCGCGAACAAGCCGATCCCGATCGCTCCGCCGAGCACGCCGCTGCCGATCACGATCCGCTGCTTGTGCCGGTTCGCCGAGACGATGTGGTGTTCGTCGGGCAGCGTCGGGAGCTGGCTGCGCGGCGCGTTCTCGAGTGCTTCTGCCAGCGCATCGCCGAAGTCTTTGGCGCTCGGGTAGCGCTCGTTCGCGGCCTTGGCGAAGGCGCGGCCGAGCACCTCATCGACGCGAGGGTTCAGCCCGGTAGCGAACGCGATTGGCGCCACCTGCTCGTTGGTGATGCGAGACGCCACGCGAACCGTGTCCTCGCCTGGGAAAGCGCGCTCGCCCGACAGCGCCTCGTACAGAGTCGCCGCCATCGAGAACTGATCGCTCAGCGGCGAGAAGGTGCCGCTCACGATGCCCTCCGGGGCGCTGTAGGCGGGGGTCCCGAGCAACCCGCCCTCGCGCGTGAGCGTCGAGTCTGGAACGCGCGCGATCCCGAAGTCGGCGATCTTGCTGCCCGTGGGCGCGAGGATCACGTTCTCGGGCTTGATGTCTCGGTGGAGCACGCCCGCCGCGTGCGCCGTGGACAGCGCGTCGCCCATCTCGCGCGAGAGCCGCGCCGCCGCGATCGGCCCGAGCCGCTTCTCGGCGAGCCGCTCCTTGAGCGTCTGGCCCTCGACGTACTCGAACACCAGATACAACCCGAGCGTCGGATCTTCACCCATGTCGAACAGGGCGACGATGTTCGGGTGGCTCACGCGCGCCGAGGCGCGGGCCTCGTGGCGCATGCGCTCGAGCAGCGCACGGCGTTGGTCGGGCTCGAGGCTCGGATCGTTACGCGGCAGCTTGACCGCGACGGCGCGGTCCAGCACCGGATCGCGTCCCAAAAAGACGCGGCCCATCGCGCCCTGCCCGAGCAGGCGCTCGATCTCGTAGCGCCCTATCCGCGCGGGCCGCGCGGGCAACGCGGGTGTCGCGGGCACTGCGGGGCGATCGGGCTGCATTTTCCAGCACCCGGTTTAGCACAGCGGGATCCCGGGTATCGGTATCAGGAGCCGGAGTCCGAGCCGCCCGTTCCGCCGGCGCCGCCGGTGGGCGTGTCTTTGGATTTTTCTTTCGCCTTCGGGGGCGGAGAGCCGTATTCGTCGCGCAGCTTCTTCATCAGCGCGTCGCGCAGGACGACCTCGTGGTACTCGGGCAGCTGCGGCAATTGAACGACCAGCTTGATGCCGGAGCTGGTCTCGACCACTTCGACCGAGCCGTTGGCGGTGGCCTTGCCCTGCTGGAGCGGATAGCGGAAGAGCACGTACGCCGCGTCGGGGTCTTTCTCGACCACGTCGTAACCCTTGTCGACACGCAAGAAGCGCAGCGCGCCGTTGAAGGTTTGCGCTTTCGTGTAGCCCGAGCGCGCTTCGACGCGGCCGTCCGCGTTCGACGCGAGCAGAATGGTGGACAGCAGGAGACCGCTGGCGGTCAGGCGCGCGAGCATGCCGGAGAGCTGACGCGGCGCGGCCCGCTGGGCCAAGTTTCAGGCGGGTAGCTCGCCGCCGAGCAGCGCGCGCGGGCCCTCGTCGAACAGGAACGCGAGCTCGTCCGGTCCGTACAGCTCTTCGATGCGCCGCATGCCGCGCTCCACCTGGGCGGCGTCCGCCGGTCGGTGCGCGTCGCTGCAGGCCGCGTGATACAGGCCGAGCTCGAGGATCGCCTCCGCCGCCTCTTGCGGCTTGCGGCCGTACTTGCCGACCAACGCCGCCGTATCGAGCAAGGCGGCCGCGCCGCCGTCCACCAGCCGCTCGAGGGCGTCCGTGGAGCCCCACAAACAGCGATAGCGCTCGGGGTGCGCGATCACCGGCAGCAGCCCGCGCCGGCGCAGCTCCGAAAAGCAGCGGTCGATCATCGGCGGGAAATCGATCTCGTAGAACTCGAGCAGCACCGCCTTGCCGCCCGGATACGGCAACCCGCGGCCCTCGAGCAAGCGCTGGTACACGACGTCGTCGAAGTAGTGCTCGCTCGAGAGCGCCGTCTCCGGCAACCCCGGTTGGTCGAAGTGCGGCCGCAGCGCCTCGAACGCACGCTCCAGATCCTCCCTCTGGTTGTCGAACAAGCCCGGCCGCATGTGCGGCGTCGCGATCACCCGCTCGAAGCCGAGCTGCCCGAGCTCCTTCAACAACGCCACCCCTTCGTTCACATCCCGCACCCCATCGTCGATCCCAGGCACGTAATGGCTATGCAAATCGACGAAGCCCATCAGCGCCCCACTATAAACCCAGATCGCGTCTCTTTACGGGGCGCAACAGGAAGACAAGAAGACGGGAAGCAGCGCCGGTCAAAGCCGGCATGAGGATGTAGGTGAGCGAGACGAGATGACACCATGGAAGCGAGCAAGTCCTACCCCAGGAGGAGTCCACCCCTGGGAAGCCCAGCCTTGCGCCCGGCGTGGCGACACGCCGGGCGAAGCGTAGGCAGGCCAATGAGCGGGCCGGGCGAT
>JAICQO010000195.1 GCA_025937835.1 Polyangiaceae bacterium | reverse complement strand
CGGGCGCGCGCCGAACTGAGGATCCCAGCCGACCTCGGCGATGAAGTCCTTGGCCGCGTCGGTGAGCTCCAAACCGAGCTCGCGGTTCTTGAGCCGCGCCGCCAGCGAGGCGAGCTGAATATCGACGATCCGCCGCAGATTCTCGCGGCCGAGCCGCTGGTAAACCACGATTTCGTCGAGCCGGTTGATGAACTCGGGGCGGAAGTGGTCTCGCAGCGCTTCCATCGCGACCTTGCGTGAGGTCTCGATGCGATCGGCGTCGCTGAGGTCGCGCCGCTCTTCGAGCGCCGACAGCTCGGACGAGCCGATGTTGCTGGTCAGGATGATCACGGTGTTCTTGAAATCCACCGTGCGGCCCTGTCCGTCCGTCAGGCGCCCGTCGTCGAGCAATTGCAGCAGCGTGTTGAACACGTCCGGATGCGCCTTCTCGACCTCGTCGAACAAGAGCACGCTGTACGGCCTGCGACGCACCGGCTCGGTGAGCTGCCCGCCCTCGTCGTAACCGATGTAGCCGGGAGGCGCGCCGATCAGCCGCGAGACCGCGTGGCGCTCCATGTACTCGCTCATGTCGATGCGGATCATGGCCTTTTCGTCGTCGAACAAGAACTCTGCGAGGGCGCGCGCGGTCTCCGTCTTGCCGACGCCCGTCGGGCCGAGGAACAGGAACGACCCGATCGGACGGCGCGTGTCCCCGAGCCCCGCGCGCGAACGGCGCACGGCGTTGGCCACGGCGGTGAGCGCCGCGTCTTGCCCGACCACGCGAGCGCGCAGGTTCTCCTCCATGTGGAGCAGCTTCTGCATCTCGCCTTCGAGCATCTTGGAGACGGGCACGCCGGTCCACTTGGAGACGATGGCCGCGATGTCTTCTTCCGCGACCTCCTCCTTCAGGTACGCGCCGTCCTTCTGCAGCTCGTTCAGCTTCTGGCGCTCGGACTCGAGCCCGCGCTCGAGCTCGGGCAGCTTGCCGTAGTGGATCTCGGCGGCCTTGCCGAGGTCGCCCGCACGCCGCGCGCGCTCTTCTTCCAACCGGAGCTCTTCGAGCTGCGCCTGGCGGTCGCGCAGGTGTTCGATCATCTCTTTTTCGCGCAACCACTGCGCGCGCATCCGATCTCGCTCCGCCGACTGCTCGGCGAGCTCCTGCCGCAGCTCTGCCAGGCGGGCCTGGCTGGCCTTGTCGCGCTCTTTCTTCAGCGCCTGCTCTTCGATGCGGAGCTGCAGGAGCCGCCGCTCGATCTGGTCGATCGGGAACGGCAGGCTGTCGATTTCCATCTTGATCTTGCTCGCGGCCTCGTCGACCAGGTCGATGGCCTTGTCGGGCAAGAAGCGATCGGTGATGTAGCGGTTGCTGAGCGTGGCGGCGGCCACCAGCGCCGAGTCCGTGATGTGAATGCCGTGGTGGACTTCGTAGCGCTCTTTCAGACCGCGCAAGATCGCGATCGTGTCCTCGACGCTCGGCTGGTTCACCATCACCGGCTGGAAGCGGCGCTCGAGCGCGGCGTCCTTCTCGATGTGCTTTCTGTACTCGTCGAGCGTGGTCGCGCCGATCGCGCGCAGCTCGCCGCGAGCCAGCGCCGGCTTCAACATGTTGGCCGCGTCCATCGCGCCTTCGGCCGCGCCCGCGCCGACCAGCGTGTGCAGCTCGTCGATGAACAGAATGACGCCGCCCGCCGAGGCCTCCACCTCTTTCAGCACGGCCTTCAGCCGGTCCTCGAACTCACCACGGAACTTCGCGCCCGCGACCATGCTCGCCAGATCCAGCGCCAAGATGCGCTTGTCCTTCAGCGATTCGGGGACATCCCCGCTGGCGATTCGGTGCGCGATACCTTCCGCGATCGCCGTCTTGCCGACGCCGGGCTCCCCGATCAGCACGGGGTTGTTCTTGGTGCGGCGCGAGAGCACCTGCATCACACGCCGGATCTCCTCGTCGCGCCCCACGACGGGATCGATCTTCCCGCGTTGCGCGAGCGCCGTCAGGTCACGCGTGTACTTCTCGAGCGCCTGGAACTTGCCCTCGGGATCTTGATCGGTCACGCGCTGGCTCCCGCGGATCTCGGCGAGCGCGCGGATCAGCTTGTCGTGAGACAAGCCGTGGCGATCGAAGATGGCCTGGATGTCCTTGTCGCTCTTCGACGCGGCGAGCAGGTAGTGCTCGACGGAGATGTAGTCGTCCTTGAGCTGCTTGGCCTCGGCTTCCGCCTGATTCAGGAGCGGCACCGTGCGCCGTCCGAAGCTCGGCTCCGCCCCTCCGGAGACGCGCGGCAGCTTCTCGATCCGCTCCGAAAGATCCCGCACCAGCGCCTTGGGGTCGGCGCCCGCTCGCTGCACGAGTGGAGCCGCGACGCCGCCTTCCTGCTCCAGCAGCGCCACCAGCAGGTGCTCGGGGATGACTTCGGGGTTTCCGCGCTGGGTAGCGGCACTCACCGCGGCACGCAGGGCGTCTTGGCTCTTGGTTGTGAGGCGGTCCATTCTCATGGCGACGGGACGCAAAGTAAGTCCCGAAATGCCTCAAGCAAGGGGGGTGCCATCACGGAGCGCCGGACCGCAGCAAGAACGCCATCGCCAGCGCAACGCCCGTGATCCAGAGCCCGATCACGAGCACGAACGCGAGCGCCTCGAACGGCCGTTCCCCGAGCCACTCCCAGAGATGCGGCGCGGAAGCTTGCGCTCGACGCGCAGATCTTGCGGCGGGCCTCGTCGCGCGGATCACGCTAGTGCGCTCGGGCGGCCTGGATGGGGCTTCGGCGAACCCCGGAGGATCGAACACGGTGCGATCTTCCGAATCGGGCAAGCTCTCGAGGTACGAGAGCCCGGACCTTCGTGCTCCCACGCTGACTTCCGTCGCCGGATCGCTCGCGTCGCGAGGCGAGCCGGTGGAGCGGACCGTGAGCAGCGCGTGCACGTCACCGAAGCCGACCACCGCGGCGCGGCCGATGCGACGTGGCGCTGCCGTGGCAACGCCGTTCACCCGCAGCCCGCCGCGGCGGTAAGCGGGCACGAGCCAGATCGCGCCCGCTCTGCGCTCCAGGTAAAACGCGACCTGCGGCGTGCCCGCGCGTTGCACGCACAAATCGCAGTTCGCCGACGCACCGACGCTGAAGGCTCTGTCTTCCGCGGGATCGAACTCGAACAGCGTGCGCGCGCCGTCGATGTCGAGATCGACGATCTGCGAGCAGCGGGAGCGGGAGCGGGAGCGGGTGGCAGTGGCCATGGGGCGCGCGGACGACCGCGCCCCTCCTCTTCGGACGCCGCGCGCGCCGGTTTCCTCGAAGCTATCGTCGGGCGACAGATACACACCCCCTGCCCCGATGACGCGCGGATTGCCGGACATCGGGGCCCCACCCAGTTCTTATGTCGACGTGTTCGAGTCCGATTGCGACGAGAGACAGGGGGCCGACCGATCCTCCGCCTCGTTGATGCCACTCGTGTTGGGCCTGCTCTCTGTCTCTCGGGAATCCAGGCTGGTCCCTGCGTGCCGCCCCCGTTACGGGGTCCATCGTCGGAGTGCGAGCAACGCCTATCCGCCCCGAGACACAGCCTGACTCGAGCTCTCGTCCGTGTCGCTCTACTCAGGCGCGCGCCGGACGCATCGAGCGCGGTCGGCGCGAGCGGGGGCTCCGCCCGTTGCCGGACATGCCCACGCTTCCGAGCAGCGAGATCACGTCGTCCCAGCGATCGGGTCGCTTCATCAGCGCTCCGAACAGCGAGGGCGGCAGGTGTCCCGCG
>JAICQO010000141.1 GCA_025937835.1 Polyangiaceae bacterium | reverse complement strand
GAAGCCCCGCGCTTCGCCGACGTAGCCGCCGCCGCTGAAGCCAAGCGCCAAGCCGACGCCGCCGCCGCTGCCGAAGCCACCCGCAACGCCGACGAAGCCGCCGCTGCCGAAGCCAAACGCAAAGCCGAGGCCAAGCGCAAGGCCGCTACTTCCGAAGCTCCGAAGTCCAAACGTGAGTCCGGGAAGAAGGCCGAGAAAAAGGACATGCGGTCACTGCCCGCAAGGAGCCCTCGGAAAGGGCCCAGCCCGGAGAAGCCCGAGCCCGAGAAGAGCGGGTTCCCGTGGATCTTGGTGGTGGGCGTGTTGCTCGTGCTCGCCGCCGCCGTCTACTTCACACAGGCGCGCTAACGCGTAGCTACTGCAGAGAGCCCGACGCTCGTGAGACCGCGGGCGTCGAGTAGGGCCAGAATTTCCGGGAGCGCGCGCACGCCGGGCGGCTCGAAATCGTCGCGCTCGGCGGCGTCGTGAAGCAACACGATCGCGCCGTCCTCGAGGTCCGCTGCGACGCGGGCCGCGATCGCGCTCGGTTCTCGCCCCGGCAATCCGTCGTAGCCGCGCGCGGACCAGCCGACGACGGTCACGTCGCAGCGCGAGAGCCCGAGCGCCGTCAAAGGGCTCGTGTGCCCGAGCGGCGGTCGAAACCAGCTCGGGCGCACGCCGCAGGCGGCCTCGACGCTGCTCCTCGCGCGGGCGATCTCGCGCGCGACACGGGCCGGGCTCCGGAACGAATGCAGGCGATCGTGCACGTCGCCGTGAATGCCGAGCGTGTGGCCCGCGTCGCGGATCTCGCGCGCGAGCTCGGGATGGCGCCGCACCTTGTCGCCGAGCACGAAGAACGTGGCGCGGTGACGGGTCGGGGCAAGCAGCGCCAGCACGCGCCGCGTCGATTCCGGGTGGGGACCGTCGTCGAAGGTGAGCGCCAGCTCGGAGCGCCCCGTGGGCAGCTGGCACAGCGCCGGCACGTACATCTGGAGCCACGGGAAAAACACACCCAGAGTCGAGAACACCACCCACACCGTGAGCACCGCCAGCTCGGTTGCGCCGAAGCCGTGGCCCAGCGCCGCGCGCGCGAGCAAGAACACGGATCCGAGGCTCAGGCACGCAAAAATCAGGCGGGACGGGCTCGGCATCGACACGCGGGGGGAGGATAGTGACAGCTCTCCGGCTGCCAAGCCCGCCGAAGTAGTGATAGGCACCGAGCCCTAGAGTTTCGCCCCCGTGCCGTTCAATACGCTCGCCTACGCTCGCTTCTTCGCCGTCGTGTTCGTGCTGGCGTGGCTGCTCGCAGGGCGAGGCCGCCTGCGCACCGCGCTGCTCTTGGTCGCGAGCTACGTCTTCTACGCGCATTGGAAGTACGAGTTCGTCGCGCTGATCTGGGCCTCCTCGACGGTCGACTACTTGCTCGGGCACGCCATCGCGCGCGCCGAAGATCCCAAGCTGCGCAAGCAGTGGCTGATCGTGACCGTGGTCTCGAACCTCGGGCTGCTCGGCTACTTCAAGTACTATAACTTCGGGATCGAGTCCGCACGCGCGTTGCTGACGAGCCTCGGCTACGAGCCGCCGCCGATGACGCTCGAGGTCGTGCTGCCGGTCGGGATCAGCTTCTTCACGTTCGAGTCGATGAGCTACGTGATCGACGTCTACCGCAAGGACATCGAGCCACACCCGAGCTACCTCGAGTACCTCACGTTCGTTGCGTTCTTCCCCCACCTCGTCGCGGGACCGATCGTGCGCCCGCGCGACTTGCTGCCGCAGTTCGCCGCGACCGCGAAGTTTTCGCCCGAGCTCGGCTCGACGGGCCTGTTCCTGATCGCGGTCGGGTTGCTGAAGAAGGTCGCGCTCGCCGACTACCTCGCGCTAAACCTCGTCGATCGCGTGTTCCAGGCGCCCGCGCAGTATTCGGCGCTCGAGTGCTACGCGGCCGTGGTCGGCTATTCCCTGCAAATCTACGGGGATTTTTCGGGCTACACCGACATGGCGATCGGCTCGGCGCTGCTGCTCGGCATCCGCTTTCCGCTGAACTTCGCGGCGCCGTACACGGCGGGCGATCTGATCGACTTCTGGCGGCGCTGGCACATCTCGCTGTCGACCTGGCTGCGCGACTATCTGTACGTTCCGCTCGGCGGCAACCGCCGCGGCCCCCTGCGCACGTACCTGAACCTGATGATCACGATGCTGCTCGGCGGCCTGTGGCACGGCGCGAGCTGGACCTTCGTGGTCTGGGGTGGGTTACACGGGCTCGGTCTGGCGCTGAACCGCTGGCTGCGCGATCGCTTCGGGTTCGACCCCAACCGACGGCGCTGGAGCCGGGTGCTCGGTGTGGTCGTGACCTTCCACTTCGTGAGCGCTGCCTGGATTTTTTTCCGATCCGCCGATTTTCCGGCGGCGAGCCTGTTCTACGAGCGCCTCGCGACGCTCACCACGTATCACCCGAACCTCGACTCTCGCGTGGTGGGGGTGCTCCTGATCGGGCTCGCCTGTCACTTCGTACCGCACGCCCAGTTCGAGCGTGCAAAACTGGCGTTCGCCGGCCTGCGAGCCCCCGTTCAGGCGCTCTTGCTCTTCGCCGCGCTGCTGGTGGTCAGGAGCTTCGCCACCGCCGACTCTGTCCCCTTCGTCTACTTCCAGTTCTGACCCGATACCGGCTACCCGAGACCTGATACCCTTCCGAAGCCCATGAGCGACGACCCCCGAGCCACTCCCGGCAAAGACGCCCCGGCCGAAGAAGCTCCGCCCGCGGAGGTCGCGGCCCCCGAAGCAGCGCCCGCGCCGGAATCCGCAATCGCCGAGGAGAGCGCCCCGAAGAAGCGCCGGCGAAAGAAGAAGAAGCTCGAAGAAACCGCGGAGCCCGAGCTGCGGGTGTTCGAACGGCCGAGGCTCGACGCAAAGGGTCTCGAGCGGCCGGCGTTCTTGCTGCGCTTCCCGGAAGATACCGCGCTCGAGCCCGTGATCGCCGCGTTCGAAGCCGGGAACTATGCAGAGGTCCGCGAAGCGGCGCAGAAATTGTCGGAGGACGGCCAGACGCCGGAGGTGCGCCGCGCCGCCGAAGAGCTGCTCCGCCGCATCGAGCCCGATCCGCTGATGAAGTTGTTCCTCTCGGTGGCGATCGCGCTGCTGCTCGTGGTCGTGGCCTACGGTTACCTGGGGCACTGAGGCCGTGCGCGCGAGTTGGGGGATAGTGGTGCTCGCCCTCGGCGCCTGTTCGCCCGCGCCGGCGCCGAAGCGAGCGGCTGCGCCCGTTATCACCCAACAGGGTGTCGAGCGTTACTTCCCCCTCGAAGACGAGACGGTGTACTCGTACGCCACGCTCACGGAGCCGAGCGGCGAGCGCGGCCTATTGGTGCTCGAGGTGCGACGCCCTCGGCCCGACGCGGCCGAGCTCTGGGTCGCGGGTCGCGCTCAGCGCCTCAGCGTCGGCCCCGACGCGCTCGAGCTCGCGACCGGCGGTTTCCTGCTGCGTGCACCGCTCGAAGCCGGCGCCGAGTACCAGGGCAATTTCGGGCGCGTGCGTATCACCCGCGTGGGTTTCACGATCCGGGTCGAGGCCGGTGAGTTCGCGGATTGCCTCGAGACCGTCGAGACGCTGGTCGCTGGCACCGCGAGCCGCGTCACCACCAGCGTGTTCTGCGCAGGTACTGGGATGGTCTCACGCCGGAGCGAAGCCGATTCGGACGAGGGTCAGGCGGCCGAGTCGATGGAGCTCAAGTCCCGAGGCCGCAAAGTGGTCTTGGTCCGCTAGCTCGCAAGCAGCTGCTCACATCGGCGGGCGCTTCGCCGTGAGCTCGAGCTCGATCGGCGTCGTGCATTCGTCTTCGTCGATCCGCAGATCGCGCTCGAGCGGTTCGAAGCCGCTCGCCGTGATCTGGACGGTGGCCGGGCCTTCCGTCCACAGCTCGCATTGCAGCGCGCCATGGCTCGCGGCGTCCGTACCGCCCGCTCCGCCTTCGTCACCGGAGCGCCCGCCTTCTCCCGCTTGGAACGGGAGCAGGTCGCAGAAGATGATCTGCCCGTCGATGCCTCGGGCGATGCTGACCTCTTCGTTGCCTCCCCCGAATTCGACCGCGAGCTTCAGATCGCCCGGCAGGCTGCCGTGGTCGGCGCGGACGGTCACGAGGAAGTCGGGCCCCGGGCTGCACTCGTCGCGCCTCGACGGGTCGTCGGGGCACCCCACGGCGAAGATCGCCAGCAACCAAACGGCCTTCCCACGCCGGAACATCCTGCGGGCGGTCACTAGCGCGCTCTGCGGGCGGCCGCTACCCTGGAACGGGCGCGGGACTGCCAAGACGGGCTACGTGACCTTGAGTTTCGAACGAATTCGTCACCGACTGGAATCGGGGCGGCCGCTGGTGATGGACGCGGACAACGCGGCCAGCCTGCGGGCTCGAGGCGTCGAGCTCGACGTTCCCGGTGCCCTCGGCCAGCTCCTGCGTGAGAGCTCCGGACAGGTCTCGGCGCATTACCGGGCCGAGGTCGCGAGCCAGGTCGACGTGCTCACGGCGCTCACGGCCGACACGACGCCGCGCGCCTTGGCGGAGGTCGGCATGCAACATCGAGCCGCCGCGCTCACGGGGCTCTCGCTGGAGCTGGCGTTCGACGCCACGGCGGAGCAGGCCCGACCGATTGCAGTCGCAGGCGTGCTCGGATCGGACATGGTCGGGCCGGTCGCGAGCGATCGCTTGGAGACGGAGCTTGCGGAGCACGCAGCGCGGCTCCATGCAGCCGCCGCGGAGCTCATCATCGCGCGCGGCCAAGGTTCACGCTTCGGACTTTTGTGTGCGGTCTCAGCCGCCAGCCGCACGCGCATTCCGACCTGGGCCGTCGTCGAGCACGATCCGGATGCAAAGAGCAGCTCGCTCACGGGAGAGCTCGCCCGGGAGCTCGCCGGCGCTGGAGCCAGCGTCGTGCTTTACGAAGTTCCGTCGGTCGAGGTCGGGCTCACCGAGCTTTCGAACGGCCGGGCCGCACTGGCCGCTGCCGGACTCAAGGCCGGCGTGCTGTTGGCAGCCAGCAAAAGCGCCGTGCGCGGTTTCGCGGAACATTCGACGGATCTCGCGGGTTGGGTCGCGCACGCGCTCGACCTCGCGGACGCGGGCGCGCGTGTGATCGGCGGCGGAGCTGGCACCACCGAGTCGCATACCCGCACGCTTTCTGCGGCGCTCGGCGCCCTTCATCCCTCTTCACCACCCGCGCGGCTCGGCGGGGCTTGCTGATCGAGCGCGCGCTGGCTATAGCGTCGGGCTCCGAAACCAGAAAAAAGCCTGAATGCTCGCGCAAACTGACGACGACAACCGACCCGTGCGGCGCGCAGCGGATCTGGTCGAGGCCTTCTCCAGCGCGGAGAAAACCCCGGCCGCGTTCCGGATCGGCGCCGAGTCCGAGAAATTCGGTGTTCGTACCGAGACCGGCGCGCCGCTCGCCTACGACGGCGAGTTCAGCGTCACGCGTCTGTTCCAGTGGCTGATGGAGCGCGGCTGGGAGCCGGAGCGCGAGTCCCCCGCGGGGCCCGTGATCGCCCTGCGCCGCGCGAGCCAGTCGATCACGCTCGAGCCGGGGTCGCAGTTCGAGCTCAGCGGTTCGCCGCTCACCGATCTGCACGCCGTGCGCGCGGAGCTCGACGCGCATTTCGCAGAGCTCGCGCCGATCGCCAAAGAGATGGGCCTGACCTGGCTCGGCGTCGGGTTCCAGCCGCTCGCCAGCCAGGCCGACCTCAGCTGGGTCCCCAAGCAGCGCTACGCGATCATGCGCGAGTACCTGCCGCCGCTGGGCGACGCCGCGCACGACATGATGCGGCGCACCGCCACCGTACAGGTGAACCTCGACTACTCGAGCGAGGCGGACGCGATGCGCAAGCTGGTGGTGGGCCTCAAGCTCTCGCCGCTGGTGCACGCGCTCAGCGCCAACTCACCGTTCATCGAGCGCCGCGTGGCCGGCAAGAAGAGCGTGCGCGGCGACGTCTGGCTGCACATGGATCCGTCGCGCTCGGGCCTCGTGGCGCGCGTGCTCCGCGCTCGTGAGCCGCGCTACTCCGACTACGTGGAGTGGGCGCTCGATTCGGGCATGTTCCTGATCAAGCGCGGCGGCGAAACGCTCGCCAACACCGGCCAGCCCTTCCGCGATTACCTCGAGAGCGGCTACCGCAACGAACGCGCCACCTTCGCGGACTGGAAGCTGCACCTGAACACGCTGTTCCCGGAAGTGCGGCTCAAGAACACGCTCGAAGCGCGCTGTGCCGACTCGCAGAAGCTCGAGCTCTCGACGGCCGTGCCCGCGCTCTGGGTCGGCCTCTTCTACGACGACACCGCGCTCGCCCGCGCCGAAGATCTGGCGCGCGAGATCGACCTCGACGCGCTGTTCGCCTCCCGCTCCGCGCTCGTGACGCGCGGCCTCGACGCCAGCATCGGCGCTCTGCCCGTACGCGCCCTGGCCGAGCGTCTCTTGCAAATCGCAGCCGACGGCCTGGATCGGCGCGCGCTGCTCGACCAGAGCGGCAAGACCGAGCGCGTTCACCTCGAGCCGCTGATCGCCCTCGTCTCGCGCGGCATCACTCCGGCAGACGAGCTCTTGGACGGCCTGACCGGCTACGGCCCGTTCAGCATCGGCGAGCTCGTGAAGCGCTGCGCAGCGTTGCGCTGAGGCCAGGTCGCCGGCGCTGACTCGCTCGCTGTACTTCGTCCTCGGCTTGGTCGCGAGCTCGGTTTCGTGCCGCAAGGCCCCGGCGCCCGAGTCGAGCACGAGCCACTCCGCAGCCGTCGCTGCGCCGCCGCCGAGCACCGCGCCGGCACCTGGTGGCCAGGCTCCGGCTCGAGCCGCAGCTCGGCGCCTGGCAGCCGGGGAGGCGCACACTTGCTTCGTCGACCGCGCACACGACCTGTGGTGCTGGGGAAACAACAACCAGGGTGAGCTCGGTGATGGCAGCTACGGCTTCCGCGGTCGCGCCGAAGACACCGATCAAGCCGCGAACGAGCGCGCCGTCCCCGCCCGCGTCCCGAGCCTGAACGGCCGCGTCGCAGAGGTGGCGGCGGGCTCGGGGAACACCTGCGCCGTCACCCTGGATCGGCAGCTCTGGTGCTGGGGCGTTGACGACGGCGACCCGCGTCTCGAGTCGTATCGTCCAGTCCCGAAGCTGCGCGCGCTCGGCAGCGCCGTGCTGTCGCTGAGCATGAAAGGCGGTCACTCGTGCGCGGTCACGGGCGATCACGGCTTGTGGTGTTGGGGGCTGAACGACCACGGTCAGCTCGGCAACGGCCAGGTGGATCGCAACACCGGCCCCCCCTATCCCCGCCCCGTGCACCGCGTCGAAGCGCTCGGGCAGACGGTGGAAAAGGCCTGCGTGGGCGACGGCACGAGCTGCGCGCTCACTCGGGGTGGGCGGGTGTCGTGCTGGGGCAATAACTCCGAAGGGTTACTTGACGCGAGCGACCGCAGTGACCGCCCACTACCGATCGCGATCGCCCTCCCGGAAGCGGCGGTCGACCTCGCCTGCGGTCCGTCGCACGCCTGCGCCTCGCTCGTGAGCGGAAAGGTCGCGTGCTGGGGTCGAAATTACGAAGGCCAGCTGGGCGACGGCCAGCCGCGGCGCAGCCAGCCCTATGGATCGCCGGTTCCAGTGCTGGTGGCCGGCCTCTCCACGCGGCCGTCCTCGCTCGCGCTCGGCTACTCGTTCAGCCTGGTGCTCGACGAGCGCGGAGCGGTCTGGGCCTTCGGCAAGAGCCCGGTGCCGAGCGCTCCGCGCCCGCTGCTCGCGCCCACGCGCGTCGAGCCGCTCGAGCCTGTCGTCGAGATTGCCGCAGGCCTCACGCATGCTTGCGCGCGCTCGACCTCGGACGCCGTGTTCTGCTGGGGCCAGGGCCAATCGCATCAGCTGGGCGACGGGAAGGCCGAGCACCGCGCGAGCCCGGTTCGCGTCGCGTTTCCGGAGCGCTGATCGCGGCGCCGCACCTCAGCGCGGAACCGACAGCGTGACGAGGCTCGACTTGGCGCTGCCGACCCAGACCCCGGGCAGCTCGCGCGAGCGCCGAGTCTCCGGGTCCACGCACTCTTTGCGCACGCTCTCGAACGAGACGCGCGCCTGATAGCGCCCGCGCGGCACGGCGTGGAAGCGGAACGGACCCCAGGCGAGCTCGAACGAGTCGCCGGACGCCGTCACTTCGAGCTCGAACAGCTCGAGCTCACCGCCGGCGGGAACGTTTTGAAACGACTCCTCGTAGGCGTCGTGGTCGTACTTCTTGACCGCTCGCGTGTCCTTGGGTGCGAGCGGCTTGCCGTCGGCGCTCGACAGCTCGAGCCGGCTCGGCTGCAGCAGCGCATCGTGGAGGACGAGCGCCGCTGCTCGGGAGTGATTCACGAGCTTGGCGCGCCCCGCTCCCGAAAACTCGATGACCCAGGGTGAAGTATCCGGCATGGGCCGTGCTCCTCCAGATGCCGCGGCGAGCGGGCTCGTCGGCGGGTTTGCCTCGGGCTCTGCCGGCGGCGCTGGCAGCGGCGCTTCGACTCGCGGTGATTCCGCGACGGCCGACGTCGCCGCTGGCGTCGGGCTCGCGCTCTTGGTGCACGAAAGGCAGAAAAAGCCGACCACCGCCAGCAATCGTCGAATCACCTCAGGCCTCCACCAGTGAACCGCGCCGCAACTCGTACAGATTGTAAAGCAAGCGGAGCTCGAGCGAAGTGCGGCGCCCTCCCGCCGCCCCTGAGACTACGCCGCGCGCGCCATCCGGATCTTGTCGGACTGCCCGGCGCGATAAAAGCGGCAGAGCTCCGCGCGCACTTCGCCGTGCGGTGCCTCGGGGTGAAAGCGGCGCACGTAGCGGGCGGCGAGCTCGTTCGCGAGCCGGTAACGCACGCCTTCTTCCGTGCTCTCGTCGTGCAGGAAGCGCACGCTCTCGAAGAGCGAGCGCCGGAGCTCGAGGCGCTCGGCGTGTCCGGTAGGATCGCCGGCCAGCGCGAGCAGCACGAACTTGTCGACCTCGGCCTGGAGCTCGAGCTCGAGCCGCGTGGTCGGTAAGCCGGTGCGCACGCGCTCGGCCAGGAACACGAAGTGGCTGACCCCTTCGACGGCCTGGAGCACGACGTCGGGGTCTACCGCGCGCTCGGCTTCCGCGAGCACCCTCTCGGGTAACAAGAGCGCGATCTCGATCGCGTCCTCGCCCTGTCGCACGAGCAATGCCTCCCGCTGAGCGTCATCGACCGGACGCACGAAGTCCCGGACGTCCGGTAGCTCGTCGAGCGCGTAGTAGCTCGCGATGCGTTGCTGCAGCCAGACCAGGAGGGCCGGGCCGCGGAGGCCGCCGAACAACGGGCCCGGTCTCAGTGAACACCCCCGCCGCCGCGAACCGGAGTGATGCCGCGCGCGGCCAGCGCGCGCGACAGCTCCAGAGAGCCCGTCTCCAACCACTTCTCGTAGATCCTGAGCGCTCCCGAGCTGCCGTGCGCCGAGCGCGCGAGCAAGCCGTCCGCGAGCGTCGCAAACACCTCGGCATACGGCGTGAAATTGTCAGCCAGCTCCTCGAAGAGCTCGGGCGCGCGCGCGCCTTCACCGCTGCCCCGATCGGCCTTTCGCAACATGCTGGCCGCGCCGTCGTAAGCGCGTGCGCCGAGCGAGCTCACGTAGCCGAGCCGGACACCGCGGTTCTTCAGGTGCTCGAGGAAGAACCCGCTCGTGTACAGCACCGCGTCGCCCAGCGTGCGAAGCCGGTCGAAGCGCTCTCGCCCCGTCAGGTTCAGCGCCTCAGCGAGTAGCACCGACAGCGGGCGCTCGAAGGTCTCCTGCGCGAGCTCGTCGGGGTGAGCGAAGTCGGCGAGCAGCGCGACCAGGTAATGCTCGGTGGGGGGGGTCGCCGCGACCTTGCGCTCCACGAGCGCGACGCTGAGCGCCTCTCGGAAGAACCCGTCGAGGCTCACCTCGGTGGCAACACGCAGATCTTCTCCGTCGTCCTTCATGGCCGGACCTCTTTCCCCCGTTTGTTTCCGACGGTTTCCGGTACCTGGAGGCGATTCTTCCCCCGCGACGCCGAACCGGTCGGTCTGGGCGTCTGGATTGGCTGGCCACGCGAATTCGTCGCAAGCGTCACAGACCCGTTCAGTCTATCCACAGCCCCCCTACCCAGGGCTGAGCGGATGAGCAGGCTCGTGGCGCTTCTCTAGCAATCTCGGGGTGCCGCTGCCAGCGGGCTGCCTGAACGCCGTCGCAGCTAGCGACGACGCCGGGAAACGCCAGCGAACTTTGTGGCGGTGGGGTCCTTGACAGCCCGAGGACGACGGTTAAGTTCCCGGTCCTTCGCTAGCACTCTACGTTGGTGAGTGCCAACGTCGAATTATCTAGCGAATTCGCAAAGTTATCAACTTTTCGGCGGCCTCATTTCAGGCCTTTTTTACCGGAAATTAGAGGCGTTGCCCGAGGGTTGTTAGAAGCCCACGGAAACCAACCCCAAAGGGAGGAGCACCAAATGAAAATCCGACCGCTGCAGGACCGCGTGATCGTCAAGCGCGTCCAAGAAGAAGAGAAGACCAAGGGCGGGATCATCATCCCGGACTCCGCCAAGGAGAAGCCGATCGAGGGCGAGGTTCTCGCCGTCGGTAACGGCAAGGTTCAAGACGACGGCAGCGTGCGCAAGCTCGACGTCAAAGAGGGCGATCGCGTGCTGTTCGGCAAGTACGCGGGCACGGAAGTGAAGATCGACGGCGAAGACCGTTTGATTCTGCGCGAGGACGACATCCTCGGCGTCATCGAGAAGTGAGCAGAGGAGTTTAAGTCATGGCTGCCAAAGAAATTGCGTATCAAGAGCGCGCTCGTAACCTGATCCTCAACGGCGTGAACGCCCTGGCCGACGCGGTCAAGGTCACGCTCGGCCCGCGCGGCCGCAACGTCGTGATCGAGAAGAGCTTCGGCTCTCCCACCGTCACCAAGGACGGCGTCACCGTCGCCAAGGAAATCGAGCTCGAGAACAAGTTCGAGAACATGGGCGCGCAGATGGTGCGCGAAGTCGCGTCGAAGACCAGCGCCGTCGCGGGTGACGGCACCACCACCGCCACCGTGCTCGCGCAGGCGATCTTCCGCGAGGGCTCGAAGCTCGTCGCG